>CAVPCF010000137.1:0-5416 GCA_963702275.1 Candidatus Melainabacteria bacterium | reverse complement strand
GCGATGTGCGCTTCGTGGTGCAGGTCGTCGCCCAGGCGTTCGAAACGGCTGTCGTTCTGGACCCGCAGGTGGACGAACCTTCGCCCTTCGCCCCTTCGCCAGACACAGGCTGGGCGTGCCTTCCTGTGGAATTCATAAAAGACAATGCCGCCGCCGCGGTGATGGATGTCTTAACTTTGTCGGCGACGTGCGCGCTAGGAGCCACGATGTATTCGGGCCGCTCATCCACGCCACGCAGGTTCACGAAAACATAGACATGGAGGATTTGGCCTGCGGCGGTCACCGACCAGCAGGCAGCAGAGAGGAAGATAATTCGGTTTCCTTACAAAACAACAGCAGCAGCCACCAGAAACGATGTAGGTTTACGGTTGGTCTTGACTTGGATGCCGATCGCGGTGCCAAGCACGTCGGCCAGGTTCAGTGACGCCGAAGCCTGTCCTTCCTGGCCGGGCAGCGCCTTCTGCAGCATCATCAGGCATCGCCGAACTGGCGCGGACCGCCACCGCCGGCATGCGCCCGTCATTCCAGACCGCGCTCGCGCTGGAACGGTACCTGCGCGAGAACTACCGGACCGCGACCGGCGCCGACCTGCCCACCGGCAGCGGCTGGCCGCAACTGCGCGAGTTCCTGTTGAACACCAAGCGAGGTACGAGCGAACAGTTCGCCGCGGCCTACGTGGCGCTGGCGCGGATCGTCGGCATCCCGGCCCGGCTGGCGGTGGGCTTCAGCGCGCCACGGACACCGGGCAGCACCCACGTCGTGCACAACGGGGATGTCTTCGCATGGCCGGAGGTCGCGGTGGCCGGCGTCGGCTGGCTGGCGCTGGACCCGACCGGCGCGACGAGCGCCGACTCCGCACCGACGGGACTGTCTCAGGCCACCGCGCGGGCACGAGCCGAACTGCCGCCACCGAGGGAACTGCGCGACCCGCCGCTGCCCCCGGCCGGCCAGGGCCGCACCGCCGACTTCGGCCCTCGGATCCCGTTCCCGGTGTGGCCTGCCGCGTTCGGCCTGCTGGCGCTGCTCGTGCTGGCCGGCGCGGGAATCCCGCTGGCGAAGACGATCCGCACGGCACGGCGTCGACAGCGGAAGGGCACCCAGGCCGTCGTGGCGGCCTGGTGGGAGGCAAGAGACCTGCTGCGCGCGCACGGCACCCTGGTCACGCCGGGCATGACAGTGCGGGACCTGGCAGGCGCCGTGACCCACACCGCGGTCGTCGAGGGTCTGCTGTCGCTGGCGGGGCAGGTGGACACCGCGCTGTGGTCGGGCGCGGGCGCGGACGACGGCACCGTCGCGGCGGCATGGGCGGCGGTCCGGTACATCCGTCGCAACCTGGCCGACCGCCCGTTCGCCGCGCGGGTCCGCGCGCTGTTCGACCCGAGAAGCCTGCTGACCCGATGAACCAACCCACCCCACTGCGCAGTGGCCCGGTGGCGACCGTCCACGCCGCACTCGTCGAGGGCGAACCCGTGGCGTGGAAGGTGTTCCCGGCCAGGTTCGACCGCAGGACACTTCGGACGGTGGAGCGTGACCGGGCCAGGCTCCGCGTGCTGTCGGCGCCGATCCTCCCTGTCGACGCCGTCGAGCGTTGGGACGGACGGCACGCGCTGCGCATGGCGTTGTGCGCCGAGTCGCTGGCCGCCCGGATCGACCGCGCCGGCCCGCTGCCGGTGGCGGAAACGTTGGTACTGGGGCACTCCATGGCGCTGGCGCTCGCCGCGGCGCACCGGGTCGGCGTGCTGCACGGTGCGGTGAACCCGGACAACGTGCTGTTCCGCGCGTCGGGTTCGCCGGTGCTCGCGGACTTCGGCGTCGCGCTGCGCGAGGCGTTCGCGCGCGATCCGTCGCACGGCATCGAGTACGTGGCGCCGGAGACCATACGTACCAGCACGGTGAGCGCGCACGCGGACCTGTACGGCCTCGGCGCGGTGCTGCACGTCTGCCTGACCGGCCGGTCGCCGCACCCCGGCCGGCTGGGCGAAGCGCAGGGCGAGCGCGTGCTGCGCGTGCTCCGCAGCCCGGTCCCGGCGATCAGCCGACCCGACATTCCGGTCGGCCTGGCCACGGTGGTCGCCCGGCTGCTGGCGGCCGAGACCCGCAACCGGCCACCCGACGCCGCGTGGGTGGTGACCCGCCTGGCCGACCTGCTGCCGCAGCGCCCGGCCGACGAACCCGACCAGGTGTCCCCGCCGGTTCCGGTCGTGCCACCGAGGAACCGCAGGCTCCTGACCGCCGGCATCGGGTTGCTGGCCCTGCTGGCCGTCGTGCTGTTTCTGTTGCGGCACAACAACTCCGGCCAGCAGGCGGACGCGCGGCCGGCGGCAGTGGTCACGGCCGGGATCGACCTGGCCACTCCCCAGGACCGCACCGATCACGTGGTCCTGGACTGGACCAGCGAGCGAACGCTCGACTTCACGGTGGTCGTCGAGGAGGACGGCGGGCCGAACAGCTACCCGTCGGCCAAGCGGAACCACACGATCACGGTGCCGGTCGATCCGGCACGCAAGTACTGCTTCCTGGTCCGGGGCACGGACGGAAACCAGATCTACGACAGCAGGCCAGCGCCCATCCGCGGCGCGACCTGCCACGGATGAACGAGGTGTCACCAGTGGAACCCCGACTGCGGTATCCGGACGGACGCCCACTTCCGCGCGGCCACGACAGCTTGGCCCTCGGCGTGCCGCAGGCGGTGCCGGGCGCGGTGCACGCCCTCGCGCTGTCCGGCGGCTACTCGGTCGGACCTCGGGAGAGCCGCGTCATCTACTTCGGCCGCAACCGGCCGGACGTGCACGTCTGCATCGGCGAGGACGACCGGCAGATCAGCCGCAGGCAGGGCGAACTGACCCACAGCCAGGGCCGCTGGTGGCTGCGCAACATCGGACTGCGGCCGATCCGGCTGCCGAGGTCCCAGTGGCTGTTCGTGAACGAGGCGGCGGTGCCGCTCGCCGAGGGCTACACGCCGCTGGTCATCCCCGGTTCGCACGAGCGTGAGCATCTGCTCGAGGTGTACGTGACCGGGGTCAGCGGAAACCGGCCGGTGCCCCGCCACGCCGACGACACCGAACCGCCGCAGCCCCACCAGCTCAGCGGCGACGAGCGGCTGATCCTGGTGGTGCTCGGCCAGCGGTACCTCCTGCACGAGCCGTCCCCGCAGCCGCTCACCTGGCTCCAGGCCGCGACTCAGCTCGGCGAACTGCAACCGGCTGCGCGGTGGACCGAGAGCAAGGTCGCGCACCGGGTCGCCGCGGTCCGCGAACGGTTGTCCAAGGCCGGTGTCGGCAAGATCGTCCGCGAGGAGCTCGAGGAACCGATCGGCAACGCACTCAACGACAACCTGCTCAAGGAACTGCTGCTCTCGACGACGCTCCGGCCGGAGGACCTCGCCGTGCTCGACTGACGGCGACCGCCTACGGTGCCGTGACGACCGGTCCCAGTGGCGTGGGGAGGGCCGCGAGTTCGCGCAGCCGCGCAGGCGGGAAGTCGGTCCAGCGGTCGCTGGGATCGCGGTCGGCGTGCAGGTGGCGGTCCAGGAAGTGCTGCCAGCGGCGCAGTCCGTCGATGGCGGTCGGCATGTCGAGTTGGCCGTCGTCGATCGCGTCGGCGAACTCGTCGAGGTCGAGCAGCCGTTGGTGGCGGCCGTCCATCGGGACCATGACGTCGATGTACAGGTCCCTGAGGACCGTCGAGTTCCGCTCCGTCGTGACATGGACGAGGTCGACGTACCAGGTGTTCGGCAAGTTGTGACCCGGCGCGACAGGCCCGCCGGACGCCGGCACCATGTGCTGCCAGCACGGCACCGACATGCTCACGCCGAGGTCGAGCAGCACGAACACCCGCTCCAGCAGCGTGCGGCCGGGCCACGGCACGAACCGGTCGGGCAGCCTGAACTCGTAGGCGAGCGTGTCGCCGGTGCGCACGCCGGGCAGTGGCCCGAACAGCGGCACCGGATCACCGTGTCGACCTCGCCAAACCGCTACCTGTTCCATAAGTAGTTTCTAGCGGGGCTTCCCGGCGGCCCGCCAACAGCGGGGAGCCGGACAGCAGCACCGCGCCGCCGACCAGCAGCGCCGCCCCCGACGCCGCGCCGAGCAGCCACCACCCGGTCCGCACCTGCTCGTGGAAGACGAGGACACCCCAGGCGGCGGCGACCAGCGGGTTCGCCAGCGTGATGCCCGGCTGGGAGGCCACCAGCCGCCCGGCCCGCAGCGCGTGCTGCAGCAGCAGGAACGCCGCCGCGGCGACGACGACGGCCGCCCATGCCTGCCAGGTGGCGAGCACCGCGCCCAATCCCCGACCGATGGTCGCCGTGACCGGCTTGGCAAGTACGGCGACCAGGCCGGCTGTGGTGCCGGCGGCGATCCCGGCCAGTGCCGTCCCGGCCACCTGGCCGCCGCGGCGGGCCGCCACGAGGACCGTGACGATCACCGCGATCGTCACGGCGAGCCCGCGTAGCCAGGTGATCAGGTCCAGCGTGGCCGGGTTGCCGCCGTGCGGTGACAGGGTCACGAGCAGGACGACGACCCCGACCGTCATCGCGGCGACCGCCGACCACTCCCGAGCGGCCAGCCGGCCACCCAGCACCAGCCGCGACAGCATCAGGCAGAACGGCAGTTCCATCACCACCAGCAACTGCACCAACGAGATCGGCCCACCGGCCAGGGCCAGCAACTGCAACCCGAACTCGACGACCATGGCGGCGATGCCGGCCGCCCACACCGGCCGGTGGCGAATCAGCAACCACACCGCCGCCAACGAGAACGCCGGCTCCTCCTGTTCCTGGGCCTTGCGCAGCAGCACCAGGGCCAGCGCGCCGACGGCGGCGGACAGCAGCACCAGCACGACGACCACACCGAACTCCGTCCTGTCCATCCGCTGGAGGGCCCGACGGTATCGGGGTGCATTCGGCGATGGTGGTCAACAACCCTTACGAAAGTGTGAGGTCGACCTGGCCGCCGCCGATATCGCTCAGAGTGAACAAACCGCCGGAACAATCACCTCCCGCCGTGGGTTGAGTAGGTCAGACTCAACTTTCCTGGTGGAGGGATGCGGGCATGGACCAGAACCTGGTGCTGCCGATACTGGCGTTGGACGACGACGTGGTGCTGCCCGGCATGGTGGTGCCGCTGGACCTGGCGGACACCGACGTGCGCACCGCGGTGGACGCCGCTCGGGCCGCGGCGGACGACCGCGTGCCGGGGTCCGGTATCCGGTCGACGACGCCGGAGGCGGCCAAGGCGGCCGTGTTGCTGGTGCCACGGCAGGACGGACGTTACGGCTCGATCGGCACGGTCGGCGTGATCGAACAGGTCGGCCGGATGCCCAAGGGCCGCGCGGTAGCGGTGGTCCGGGGCAGCAAGCGGGTCCGGGTCGGTGCCGCGACCACCGGACCGGGCGCGGCGCTCTGGGTGGCGGCGTC
>CAVPCF010000136.1:0-9942 GCA_963702275.1 Candidatus Melainabacteria bacterium | reverse complement strand
TATGTCCTGTACTGGTCGCGTATTGCTGGTGTTCGCCCGGAACGTCGTTTCCGCGGTGTTGGCGAGCAAGTATTCGGTGGCGAGCTTGGGCATTTCGTCGTAGTTCGTGTCGGAGTCCTTGACCGGCGGAATCGCGTCGACCTTGGCGTGTAGGTCCGCGCAGACGCCGTTCATGATGTCGGCCGCGGATCGGGGCGGCTGGGTTGAGCACGACACGAGCAGCACAACGGCAAGCGCCGGGACCATCAAGCGCACGGCGACCCTCCTCATCGACTGGCCGGGACGATACGGACAGCGCGCAGGAGCCCTCCCGGCGAATACGGCTCGAATCGGTATCGTTACTTGCGGCGATCAGGCGGCCGAAATATGTTGTTAGTCGCAACATATTGTGGTGCGCAGGCCGGGAGACAAGGGGGTCACCATGGTCGGTCGACGGACAATCGTGCTGGCAGCGGCCGTGACGGTGGTCGCGCTGGGCGTGCCCGCGCAGGCCGCGCCGCTGCTCAACACGGGCGGCGCGCCGGGCTGCTGCGGCTCCGGCTCGGACTGGGCGCCCGGTGACAACTCGTTCCTCGGCCGCGCCGCGAGCCCGGCCGCCACGGCCGACGACACCTGGTTCACCGGTGCCAACGGCATCCTGACCAACGTCTTCTACCCCACCCTGGACACGTCCGACTTCACCGACCAGCAGTTCATCGTCGGCGACGCTGGCCACACCTGGGACCAGACCGAGAAGACCGACGCCACCCACTCGGTCGCGCTCTTCAACGGCAACGCGCTCGCCTGGACCGTGACCAACACCGGCAGCAACGGCCGTTGGCGCATCACGAAGACCATCTACACCGACCCGAACCGGCCCGTCGTCGACGAGAAGGTCACGTTCACCGCGCTGTCCGGCACGCTCGGCGACTACACGCTCTACGAGCTGTCCAACCCGTCGCAGGAGAACAACGGCAACAACGACACCGGCCAGACCGTCACGGTCAACGGCCGGCAGATGCTGGTCGACACGGGCGCCAACGGCGCCGCGAGCAACGCATCCGCGCTCGCCGTCGGCAACGGTCTCGGCTGGCTGACACAGGGCGGCACGACGATGCTGTCCAGCGGGTTCGTCGGCACCAACGACGGTTGGCAGGACCTGCTCGGCGGCAGCAGCCCCGACCACACGATGAGCAACGCGTACTCGTCCGCCACGAACGGCAACATCGCGCAGCTGGGCCAGTTCGACCTCGGTCCGGTCGCGAGCCAGACCAGCGTGTCGTTCGACCTGGCCATCGGCATGGGCGCCACCGCGAGTGCCGCCGAATCGAGCGCGGACGGCGAGCTGACCACGCTGGCCGGCAACGAGAGCGGCGTGCTGACCAGCTACGTCAACCAGTGGTCGTCCTGGGTCGGCGGGCTGAACACCTACGGCGGGCTGGGCGGCGAGCAGTTCCTGGTGTCCGCCATGGGGTTGAAGGCGTCGCAGGATCCGGTCAGCGGCGCGATCGTGGCCGGCATCGGGCACCCGTGGGGCGACTCGTTCAGCACGTCCGATCCCAGTTACAGCCGAACGTGGGCGCGGGACATGTACAACATCGTGACCGGCCTGCTGCTGGCCGGGGACAACACCGACGCGGACTCGGCGGTGCACTTCCTGTTCGACCACCAGCAGCAGTCCGACGGGCACTTCCCGCAGAACTCGTTCACCAGCGGCGCGCCGAGCTGGACCGGCATCCAGCTGGACGAGACGGCCTATCCGATCGTGCTGGCCTGGCAGTTGCGCACGGCCGACCCGGCGCTGGTCGGCTCGTCCTACTACACCAACCACATCCTGCCGGCCGCCAACTACCTCGTCGCGCACGGCCCGGCGAGCAGCCAGGAACGCTGGGAGGAGAACGGCGGCTACTCGCCCTCCACGATCGCCGCCGAGATCGCCGGGCTGTACCTGGCCTCGCAGATCGCGAGCCAGAACGGCGACTCCGCGCACGCGAGCTCATTCCAGTCCACTGCGGACGGTTGGGCCGCGAACGTGGCCAACTGGACGTACACCACCAACGGCCCGTTCGGTGACGGCCAGTACTTCGTGCGGATCACACCCGGCGGCGCGCCGAACAGCGGCGCCACCGTGACGCTGGCCAACAGTGGCGGCACGTTCAACGAGAACGCCGTGGTGGACAACGGTTTCCTGCAACTGGTCGACCTGGGCATCCTGCCGGCCAACGACCCGAGGGTGGCCAACACGATCGCCGTCACGGCCAACCCGAACACGAACGCGAACGCCGGCTCGCTGGCCGAACTGCTGCCCGACGGACTGGACTTCTTCCGCTACAACCACGACGGCTACGGCGAACCCGCCGCGGGCGGCAACTGGACCGGGGCAGGTGTCGGCAGGCTGTGGCCGATCCTGGACGGCGAGTACGGCCAGTACCAGGACCTGTTGGGCCGCAAGGTCGCGCCCTACGCGACGGACCTCCAGCACTACGCCGCCTCGACGGGGCTGCTGTCCGAGCAGGTCTGGGACAACGCGCCGCCCGCCGGCAACACGCCGGGCACGGCGACGCTGTCCATGGACGCGCTGAACTGGTCGCTGAGCATGTACATCCAGCTGATCGCCGCGTCGTCCAACCAGCAGCACGGCATCACCGGGCTGCCCGGAATGGCCACGGCGGTCTTCAACCACTACGCGGGCGCAGCGAAACCTGCCGTGACGACATCGGTCAGCCCCCCGGTGGCCGGCCAGCCGGTGACCGTGCGGTACGCGGGTTCGCTTGCCGCGTCGGCCACCGGGATCACGCTGCACTGGGGCCACGACGGCTGGCAGAACGTCACCGACACGCCGATGACCAAGCAGGCCGACGGGTCATGGACGACGACGGTCACCGTCCCGGCCGGCACCGGACTGGACACCGCGTTCATGAACCAGGCCGGCACATGGGACAACAACGGCGGCGCCGACTACAACCTGGCCGCGGTGAACTCCCCCGTGTCCGCGTCGACGGCGCCACTGACGACGGGCGGCGCGACCATCCGCTACGCGGGCTCCCTTGCCGGCTCTGCCACGTCCATCACCCTGCACTGGGGCCACGACGGCTGGCAGGGCGTGACCGACACGCCGATGGCCAAGCAGGCCGACGGCTCGTGGACGGCGGGCATCACGGTGCCGGCCGGCAGCGTGCTGAACTTCGACGTCGTCAATCAGGGCGGCACGTGGGACACGAACGGCGGCGCGAATTACGGCTTCCCTATTCGTTGAGCAGTTTCGTCAGCAGGCGGCGCAGTTCCGCGTCGCCGGCCGCGCCGAGGGTGGCGTCGACCTCGGCCTGCACCGCCTGGTAGGCCGGGCGGGCGGCGGCGTAGCGGTCGCTGCCGGTCGCGGTCAGGCAGAGGGAGTAGCGGCGGCGGTCGTGCTGGTCGCGGCCCCTGGTGACCAGGTCGGCCATCACCAGTTCGTTGACGATCAGCACCACGGCGGGCTCGGTGATGCCGAGTTGGTAGGCCAACTGCTGTTGCGGGCACGGGCCGACCTCGGTCAGCACACACAACGCGCAGAAGTGCCACGGCCGCACGCCGACGGCCGCCATCGCCTCGTCCTGGCGGCGGCGCAGGGCGTGGTGGGCCTGGCCGACGAGGTAGCCGGTGCGGTGGCTCGGCGCGTCGGACAGATGCGGCACGAGCTTGCGCAGCAACGAGTTCAGGCGCTGCTGCTCGCCGGCGCGCAGTGCCGATGTGAACCGCTGCTCGTGCTGTGCGAGCGCGGGTGCCATGTCCTGCATCGCCTTGCGGCCGGCTTCCGTTACCGACAGCCCGTACGAACGGCGATCCTCCGGGTTGCGCTTGCGGGTGACGTAGTCGGCGGCCTCGAGGCGGTCGATCAGCTTGACCATGATCGTCCGGTTGATACCGAGACGCTCGGCCAGATCCTGCTGGGAACACGCGTTGTCCTCGGCGAGCACGCCGAGCACCACGTAGTCCCGTGGCTGGGCACCGGACGAGTTGGCGCGACTCAACTGGGTGAAGGCCCGCCGCAAGAGGTAACTGGTGTAACCGGCGAGCACCAGCGGGGCCGCGCTGTCCTGGGCGTCCTGGCGCACGTCCACCTCCTGGCGTCACGTTACATGAGGTGCGACGACCCGATCGTGTCACTGTGCCGGTCGGGCACCAACGGGCGGCGACCGGCGACCCACCGACGGTGACTCGGCTTGATGGCTTAAATTAAGTTCGAACGGCTCCTTGACCTGCGGAGAAGAGCAGCTCTACGTTTCACCCATGTTGCGACTTCCGCCTCGCCGGCGAATTGTCTTGCTTCTCACGACTTTGGCCACTTTGACCGCCACCGCGATCGTGCCGTCCACCATGGCGGCCGCGGACACGGGCTTACCGTGGATGAACGCGGCGCAGACCCCGCAGGCCCGTGCGGGCGAACTGGTCGCCGCGATGACGCTGGCCGAGAAGGTCAGCATGCTGCACGGCATCAACACGTCCGCGAACTCGTTCTCCACCGTGGGCTACCTACCCGCGATCCCCCGGCTGAACGTGCCCGCCGTGACCATGACCGACGGCCCGGCCGGCGTGCGGGACGGCTCGGACAAGAGCACCGAACTGCCGTCGCCCTCCGCCGAGGCGGCCAGCTTCGACACCAACGTGGCCCAGATGTACGGCACCGTGCTCGGCGGTGACGCCAAGGCCCTTGGCCAGGACCAGGTCTTCGGGCCAGGCATGAACATCCAGCGGGTGCCGGTCAACGGCCGCAACTTCGAGTACTACAGCGAGGACCCGTACCTGTCCGGGATGATGGGCGGCGCGAACGTCCGGGGCATCCAGGGCCAGGGCGTGATCGCCACGGTCAAGCACTACGTGGGGAACAACTCCGAGACCAACCGGATGACCGTGTCGGCCAACATGGACGACCGGACGCTGCACGAGATCTACCAGAAGAACTTCGGCATCGCGGTGGCCACCGGTGACCCCGGCTCGGTGATGTGCTCGTACAACAAGATCAACGACGTCTACTCGTGCGACAACAGCGAGACCCTCGGCTCGCTGCGCTCCCAGTTCGGCTTCGACGGCTTCGTCGTGTCCGACTACCCGGCGACGCACGCCACCACGTCGATCAAGGAAGGCCTGAACGTCGAACTGCCGACCGGCGTGTTCAACACGCTGACCAACGTGCAGGCCGCGCTGGCCAACGGGTCGATCAGCATGTCCGACATCGACGCGCGCGTCACCGAGACGCTGACCGTGATGTTCAAGTTCGGCCTGTTCGACCGCGGCCCGATCACCCGCACCCCGATCGACCAGACCGCCGACAACGCCGCCGCGCAGCAGATCGAGGCGCAGAGCGCGGTCCTGCTCAAGAACCAGAATTCGGTGCTGCCGATCACCAGCGGCACCAGCAGCATCGCGATCATCGGCGCGCCCGCCAAGACCAGCGCGCAGGGCGGCGGCAGCAGCCAGGTCAACCCGCTGTCGGTGGACAACTCCTTCGACGCCATCGTCGCGCGGGCCGGCACCTCGGCCACCGTGTCCTACGCGGACGGCTCGAACCTCACCGCGGCCGCCGCGGCCGCCAAGGCCGCCTCGATCGCGCTGGTGTTCGTCAAGGACAGCGAGAGCGAGGGCAGCGACCGGCCCAACCTGAGCCTGCCCGGCACGCAGGACGCGCTGGTCTCGGCCGTCGCCGCGGCGAACCCGCACACGGTCGTCGTGCTGCAGACCGGTGCTGCCGTGCTGATGCCGTGGCTGTCGCAGGTCAGCGGCGTGCTGCAGACCTGGTACCCGGGCGTGCGGGGTGGCGCGGCCACCGCGCAGCTGCTGTTCGGCGACGTCAACCCGTCCGGCAAGCTGCCGCAGACGTGGCCGGCCAGCAACGGCCAGGTCCCGGCCAGCACCCCGGCGCAGTTCCCCGGCATCAACAACGAGGAGTCCTACTCGGAGGGCATCTACGTCGGCTACCGCTGGTACAACGAGCACAACCAGACGCCGCTGTTCCCGTTCGGCTACGGCCTCTCGTACACCAGTTTCGACTACAGCGGCCTGAAGCTGGCCACCAGGTCGGGCGATTCGTCCGCCCCGGTCACCCTGTCGTTCAACGTGACCAACACCGGCACGGTGGCCGGCGCCGAGGCGCCGCAGGCCTACGTCTTCAAGCCGGACCGCATCGTGGACACGCCGCAGAAGGAACTCGGCGCGTTCACCAAGGTCAGCCTGGCGCCAGGCCAGACGAAGACCGTGACGCTGACCGTCAAGCCGAGTGAACTGTCCTACTGGGACACCGGCGCCCAGGCGTTCTCCGTGCAGGACGGCACCTACGGCATCGCGGTCGGCGGCTCGTCCTCGGACCTGCCGCTGTTCGCCAACTACGTGGTGCGCAGGACCGACAACCCGGTGCAGGAGAACGTGAGCAGCCTGCCCGCCATCCTCACCCCCGGCTCGACCTACCCGGTGACCGCGACGGTGGACAACCAGTCGGACTTCCCGATCACGTCCACGAAGCTCGCCGCGACCGTGCCGGCAGGCTGGACGGCGACGCCGGTTGGGCCGACGTCGTTCGGCAGCGTGCCGCAGACCGGCGGCACGGTCACGGCCACGTTCAACGTGACAGTGCCGGTGGACGCCAAGGCAGGCCCGACGAGCCTGAGCTTCGCGCTGACCGGCAAGGTGAACGGCCAGGCGCGGTCCGTGGTGCAGACGCGGAACGCCACCATCCCGTTCGCCTCGCTGTCGGCCGCGACCAACGTGGTCGGCCTGAGCAACAACGCCAACGTGGCCGCCGGTAACTTCGACGGCTCCGGCTACAGCTACTCCGCGGAGAACCTCGCCGCGGTCGGCATCACGCCGGGCGGCACGTTCCCGGTCGGCACCACCACCGCCACGTTCCCGTCGCAGGCACCGGGTACGCCCGACGCCGTCACCGCGGCGGGCCAGGTGATCCGGATGTCCGGCAGCGGCTCGGCCATCGTGATCGTCGGCTCGGCACACAACGGTTCCGGCCAGGGCACGATGACGGTGACGTTCACCGACGGCACGACAACGGCCGTGCCGGTCTCGTTCAACGACTGGTTCGCGGACGCACCGACCGGGCTGAGCTCGGTCGTCGCGTCCAGCAACTGGAACCAGCCACCAGTCGGCGGCATCGGCAACCACGTCGTGGGCATCTACGGCGAGGTCTACCCCATCCCGGCCGGCAAGACCATCGCGGACGTGACGCTGCCCAACGTCGGGAACATGAACATCTTCTCGATCAGCACCGCCAACCCGCCGCCGAACCCGACGGCCCCGCCCGGCGTCTCGTTCGCGTCGGCGGCCAACACCATCGCCCTGTCCGACAACAGCAACCCGGCCGTCGGCAACTTCGACGGCGTCGGCAACAGCTACTCGGCGCAGGCACTGGCCGGTTTCGGCATCACGCCGGGCAACCCGGTCAACGTCGACGGCGCTCCGGTCACGTTCCCGGCACAGGCGCCGGGCACCCCGGACGCGGTGGCGGCGACCGGCCAGACCCTGACGGTGACCGGCACCGGCAGCAAGATCAGCATGATCACCGCGGCCCACAACGGCGAGATCCTGGGCTTCCTCCAGATCAACTACAGCGACGGCACGAACTCGCTGGTCCCGATCGACGTGACCGACTGGTTCAACAACACACCGGGCCCCGGTGGCAGCATCCTGGCCACGACAACGTGGAACCAGCTACCCAGCAACCCGACCCCGCACGACGTGAGCCTCTACGGGCTGACGGTGGACACCGGATCGGCCAAACCGATCGTCTCGATCACCCTGCCCAACGACAGCCGACTGATCTTCTTCGCGGCCGCCGTGCACTCATAACCCATAAGGAGCAGGGAAAGCCGGTCCCGGAGCACGCTCCGGGACCGGCTTTTCCTTGCTCAGTGCTGAACTATGCGGCCGGTGTCGGTACCAGGGCGAAGGCGAACTCCTCGCCGCCGGTCACCGCCGTGGCACCGGTCAGACCGGACACCTGTACCGGTCCGACCGACGCTCCGGAGCTGGTGCCGTCGCCGAGTGCACCGAACTGGTCTGAACCCCAGGCCCACACGGTGCCGTCCGACTGCACCGCGTACCCGTCGATCCCGCCGGTACCAACGGTCGCGACACCGGTCGGTCCGGGCACCTGTGCCGGCACGAACGTCGGCGTGGCGCCGGACGTGCCGTTGCCGAGTTCGCCGTGGCTGTTCGAACCCCACGACCACACCGTGCCATCGGCCTTCAGTGCATAGCCGGTGCCAACCCCACCAGTGCCGCCGCTGGCCGCGACCGCGGTGACGCCGGACAACCCGGCCACCTGAACCGGCAGGCTCGTCGAGCCGCTGTTGGTGCCGGTGTGAAAGTCGTCGGCTCCGCTGCCCCACACCCACAGGGTGCCGTCCGACTTCACCGCGTACCCCTGGCCACTGCCGCCACCGATCGCGGTGACCCCGGTCAGCCCGGAGACCTGCACCGGCGTCAAGGAGCCGCACGCACTCGAACAGATCTGGCCGTTGCCGAACTCGCCGTTGCCGTCCGCGCCCCATGCCCAGACCGTGCCGTCGGACCGCAACGCGTAACCGTTGCCGTTGCCGGCGACGATCTTGGTGATGTTCTGCAGATTCGGCAGTTGTTGGACTGTCCTGGTCTGTCCGTTGGATGCGTTGCTCACCGCGAAGAACACCCACACGGTGCCGTCCGAGCGCAGCGCGAACCCGGTGTTGGCATCGACGCCGCCGCCCGCGATCGCGGTGACGTCGCTCAGTCCCGGCACCCGTACCGGGACGTCCGTGCCGCACACGCTGGTCGAGTCGTCGGCGTTGGTCAGGCAGGTCGCCACACCCTGGGTCTGGTCACCCCAGTTGTCGCCCCAGCCCCACACCGTGCCGTCGGAGCGCAACGCGTAGCCGTTGAAGATGGTGCCGGCGATGGCCGTCACACCACTCAGGCCGAACACCGGCACTGGCGTGTCGGCCTCGCCGCCCTTGGTCCGGTTGCCCGTCTCGCCCTGCAGGTTGTTGCCCCAGGCGTAAACGCAGCCGGACGTACAGGCGGGGCCGGCCGGCGCGAAGTATCCGGCGAGATCCGCGACGAGGTCGACGTTGCCGGACTGATTGTACAGATCAACCTTGCCACCCGGCCCCAACGCGACCGTCACCAGATTCGGCGCGACCTCGTCCGGCACCAAATTCAAATTCGACGCCGTCGGCCGAGCAGAACCATCCGGAAACGCCGTCACAAACGTCGTGGCCAACCCGACAATACCCGTCAGGTTCAGCACCACCGCCGTCGCGTTGGCCGGCACCCGGGTGGACAGGTCGAGCACGATAGCGCTGTTGGGCCCGACCGGCGTGGTTCCGGTGAAGACACCGACACCGGACCGGGTGTCCAACACCCTGGCCGGGCTCAGTGCGGTGAACGTCGCCGCCGAGTTCGGCGCGTAGTAACCGGCGAGATCCGCGACAAGATCAACGGTACCGGCCTGATTGTACAGATCAACCTTGCCACCTGGACCCAACGCGACCGTCACCAAATTCGGCGTAACCTCATTCGCCAACAGATTCAAATTCGACGCCGTCGGCCGAGCAGAACCATCCGGAAACGCCGTCACAAACGTCATACCCGACCCGACAATACCCGTCAGATTGAACACCACCGCCGTCGCCGACGGCGGCACACTCGCCGACAGGTCAACGACCCTGGTCGCATTGGGACCCAACGCGCTGTTGTCGGTGCGAGTGTCCAGCACCCTGGTCGGACTCAACGCGGTGAACGTCGCCGCCGAGTCGGGCGAGTAGTAACCGGCGAGATCCGCGACAAGATCAACGGTACCGGTGTGGTTGTACAGATCGACCTTGCTGCCCGGACCGAGCGCGACCGTCGCCAGATTCGGCACGACCTGATGCGGCAACAGATTCAGGTTCGACGCCGTCGGCCGAGGGGAACCGTCGGGAAACGCCGTCACGAACGTGGACT
>CAVPCF010000135.1:0-15510 GCA_963702275.1 Candidatus Melainabacteria bacterium | reverse complement strand
AACCGAAGGCAGGCGGGCTGATGCTGGCCGAACTGCTGCCCCCGAGGTGATCGCGGTCGACCTGCGCGGCGACGACCCGGACGCCTACCTGCTGCCGGCGGAGGAACACCTGGTGGCCAAGGCGGTGGCCAAGCGCCGCCGCGAGGTGACCAACGCCAGGACCTGCGCGCGCCGCGCCCTGGCCCGTCTCGGCATCGCCGAGACGGCGATCCAGCGTGGCTCCAAGGGCCAACCGATCTGGCCTGCCGGCGTCGTCGGCAGCATCACGCACACCGCGGGCTACGTCGCCGCCGCCGTCGCGCACGCCGCGAAGGTGCGCTCGGTCGGCGTGGACGCCGAGGTGCACGGCGAACTGCCCGACGGCGTGCTGGGCCACATCGCGTTCGGGCCGGAGCTGGCGTGGCTGGCCGGCCGGGACCACAGCGAGGTCTGGTGGGACCGGTTGTTGTTCAGCGCCAAGGAGAGCGTCTACAAGGCGTGGTTCCCGCTGACCGGCCGGTGGCTCGGCTTCGAGGACGCGGAGATCACGATCGACCCGGTCGACGGCACGTTCGAGGCCAAGATCCTGATCGACGGCACGGCCATGGCAGGCCCACCGCTGACCACGATGTCCGGCCGGTGGCTGGCCCGCGACGGCCTGGTCCTCACCGCGATCACGCTGCCCCTGGCGTGACGGCCCGGTCCGACGTTCAACCACGACGCCAAATCGCAAATGTCGCGATTGGCGTAGTGGACTAGTGAACTGAATCGATTCACTAGTGAACGGGCATTGACGGGACGTAGCGGTAAGCGCTTTCATTTGGTCGCCGCACCATGTAATCACCGCCACGGGGCTGATCAACGGCCTTCGTGTCGGTTACTCAACGTGTCCGCGGCACGGCTGGCCGGCCCCTCTCCCCACCGTCGAGGAGGAACCCCGCCCATGACCGCCTCACACTCCGGCGCGCCACCGACGCGCAGACAACGCCTGCGCAGGCTGCGCACCCCTCTGGTCGGCCTGTCCGCGCTGATGCTCGTTCCCGCACTGTTCGCCGTCGCGCACGCCAACGCGGCCACCACCCCCAAGGCGGTCGTGCCGTCCGCCGTGCCGGCCCCGCCCGCCGGCTTCAACACCGTCTTCTCCGACGACTTCAGCGGTGCCGCCAACACCGGGCTCAACACCTCGAACTGGCTCTACGACCTGGGCACCAGCTACCCCGGCGGCGCGGGGAACTGGGGCACCGGCGAGGTCGAGTCGGAGACCAACAGCACCGCCAACGTCTTCCAGGACGGCAACGGCCACCTGGTGATCCTACCGATCCGCGACGCGTCCGGCGCATGGACCTCCGGCCGCGTGGAGACCCAGAACACCAGCTTCGCGGCCCCGGCGGGCGGCCAGTTGGAGATCCAGGCGTCCCTCGAACAACCCAACCCGGCCACCGGCCTCGGCTACTGGCCCGCGTTCTGGGCCATGGGCGCCGCGGCCCGTCCCGTCGGCGCCACCAACTGGCCCAGCATCGGCGAGCTGGACATCATGGAGGACGTCAACGGCAGCTCGCAGGAGTCCGAGACCTTCCACTGCGGCGTCGACCCCGGCGGCCCGTGCAACGAGACCACCGGCATCGGCAGCGGGCTGCGCGCCTGCGCAGGCTGCCAGACCGGTTTCCACACCTACGCGGTGATCATCGACCGCCGCAACACCTCGGCAGAGCAACTGAGGTTCCTCGTCGACGGCAACGTGCAGTTCACCGTCAACGAGAACCAGGTGCCGGTCGCGACCTGGCAGGCCGCGGTGGATCACGGCTTCTTCGTGATCTTCGACCTGGCCATCGGCGGTGCGTTCCCCAACGCCATCTGCGGCTGTGGCTCGCCATCCGCCGCGACGTCGTCCGGTGCCGCGATGACCGTGGACTACGTCGCGGTCTACCAGAGCTCGGGCGGCGGCGGTGGCGGCACGACGACCACCAACCCGCCGCCGACGACCACCACGGCCCCCCGACCACGACCACCGGCGGTGGCGGCACCGGAGGTGGTGGTTCCGCGTTCTCGCAGATCGCGGCGACCAGCGCGTCGGCATCGCACAGCGCGACGGCCGAGGCCACCCAGGACACCGGCGGCGGCCAGGACTACGGCCAGCTGGCCAACGGCGCGTGGGCCCAGTATCCGAACATCAACTTCGGGACGAGCGGTGCGACGCAGTTCATGGCCAGGGTCGCGTCCGGAGCAGCGGGCGGGGTGAGCGGGCTGGTCAACGTGCACCTTGACAGCCTGACCAGTCCGTCGATCGGCAGTTTCGCCGTCGGCAACACCGGCGGCTGGCAGAGCTGGCGAACCATTCCGGCCGACATCTCCCGGGTGACCGGCACCCACACGGTGTTCCTGACCTTCGACAGCGGTCAGCCGTCACCGTACGTGTCACTGCACTGGTTCGATTTCGGTCCGTGATCGACTAGGTAACTCGATCGGGTACCCCGCCACCCAGAGTGTCGCGGGGTACCCGATCGATCGCGTAGCGTCACGCAACCGTGAGAGCGACACCGATTCGTCAGCCCGTCATCGCGGCCGTGGCCCTGGCGTCCGCGCTGGTGGCCGCGGCGATACTGCCCGGAATGGCGACCGCGGGCCCGACCCTGCCTACGGCCGTGCGGCATTGGCCGCCGTCAACGCCCTGCCGCCGACCCCGAATACCGCATGGGGTCTCGACCCGGCGACCGGCCGACTCCTGGTGACCGTGTCCGACGCGGCGCCCACCGCGGGCGCGGCCCGGCTGCTCGCGGTGGCCAGCCGGTTCGGTGCGAACGTCGTGCGCACCCGGCTGCCGTTGACCGAGCAGGACCTGACCGACCCACTGGCACCGGCCGACGGCGTGCTGCTGGGCGGCGACTCGATCAACGACGCCAAGATCATCTGCTCCGCCGGCTTCAACGTGCTGCAGGGCGGCGTGCGCTACCTGCTCACCGCGGGCCACTGCACCCAGGGCCTGCCCAACTGGACCGGTGTCGGCCCGGCGGTCGTCTCGGCGTTCCCCGGCACCGACTACGGCGTGATACGGGACGACCAGGCGACCGCGCCCGGCGCCGTGGACCGCTGGGACGGCACGACGCAGCCGATCACCGGGGCCGCCGCGGCAACGGTCGGCGAGGCGGTCTGCGCCAGCGGCCAGACCACCCACGTCACGTGCGGCCACGTCACCGCCGTCGGCCTGACCGTGGACTACGGCGACGGCAACGTGGTGCGCGGACTGATCGAGACCGACGTGCACACCGACCACGGCGACAGCGGCGGTTCGCTGTTCGACGGTGCCATCGGGCTGGGCATGGTGTCCGGCGGCGACGGCACCACCGACTACTTCCAGCCGCTGCCGCCGGTGCTGGCCGCATACGATCTCGTGTTGAGTCCCTAACAGTCCCGCAGCGCGGGGCTCTGGTTGAGCAGTTGCCCGCACGGCGACACGAACTCCAGGTACGCCATACCGTCCACAGCGGACGGTCGGAAGGCGCCGACCCGGTGGCAGTTCTGGAAGGCGAGCCGAACCCCGAAATGCCGTTCAAGGCCACCGCGAATCGCGTCCGACGCCAGGGCGCGCAGCAACTGCCCGCGCTCGGCCTCGCTCGGCGGCGGCACCGCGTGGTCGGCGAACTCGGCGCTCGAGCCACGCAGGTCGTCGGCGACCGAGCTGATCACCTGCCACGCGTAGGGCAGCGAGGTGCGGACGACATCGACGAAGGCGGCGTCGTCGACCTCGCCGCGTTCGGCCCGTTCCAACAGTGCGGTCGGCACGTCAAGCGACATGACTGTTCTCCTCTTTCGGTTTGTCAGTGCACGAAATCCGGGTCGACCTGCGCGGCGAGGTCCTGGCCGGTGCGCTCGTTGGCCCAGGCCGCCGCGTTGCGCAGGTGGAACTCGATGCCCTGGCGCCGGTAGCGGGCCGGATCGCGGACCACACCGTCCACAGCGGACCGCATGGTCTCCAGCGCGGCCCGGTTGGCCGGTTCCAGCGCCTCGATCGGCCGGTGCGCGCCACGTTCCGCGGCCCGCACGTGTGTTGACCTGTCCAGGCAGGTCAGCAGATCGTCCCCCACCTGCGCGCGCAGGAAGTCCAGGTCGTCGGCGTCCGCGACCTTGTTGCCGACGACCGCCAGCCGGACGCCGAAGTCCCTGGCGTAGCCGGTGTACTGCCGGTACACGCCAACGGCCCGCATGGTCGGTTCGCACACCAGGAACGTCAGGTCGAACCGGGTGAAGAGCCCCGAGGCGAACGCGTCCGCACCGGCCGTCATGTCGACGACGACGTACTCGTCCGGCCCGTCGACAAGGTGGTTGAGCAGCAGTTCCACCGCCCCGACCTTGCCGTGATAGCAGGCGACGCCCAGTTCCCGCTCGGCGAACCGCCCGGTCACCGCGAGCCGAACCCCGCCGACGGTCCGCACGCACGCGTCGTAGACCGGGTTCCGCTCGACCACCCGCAGCAGCCGGGAACCGGCGCCCGGTGGGGTGGTCTTGATCATCGCGTCGGCGCTCGGGATGCGCGGGTTGTCGCCGCGCAGGTAGTCCTTGATCAGCGGCAGGTGATCGCCCAGGGTGGGCAGGCTGTCCGCGATGGTGTCGTCCGCGCCGAGGGCGGCGGCGAGGTGCTGGTTGATGTCGGCGTCCAGGGCCAGCACCGGCCGGCCTGCGGACGCGAGGTGACTGGCGAACAGGGACGCGAGCGTGGTCTTGCCGCTCCCGCCCTTGCCGACGAACGCGATCTTCACTCCGAACTCCGTTGTCTCGATGATCCGTACGGGACTAGTGATATCGGTTTTCATTTTCACACGCAACTGGTTCACCTGAACAGGAGACTTGAACTCTAGTTAGGGCCTAGCTAGAGTTGGAGCATGGCAGGACCGAAGATGACGTTGCCAACGCAGCTCGTGCTGCTGGTGTTGCTGGACGAGCCGGACCGCGAACGCTACGGCTTGGAGTTGAGCGAACTGGCCGGCCTGGCAACCGGCACCATCCACCCGATCCTGGCAAGACTGGAACAGGTCGGCTGGCTCCGCAGCCGCTGGGAACAGGTCGACCCGAAGGAACAGGGCCGTCCCCGGCGCCGCTACTACCGCCTGGACCCCAACAGCCTCGCCACCGTGAAAGCAGCACTAAACCGCGCCAACGCATCCACCCCTGGTCTCAAGCGCCTTCGCCCCGATGTCGCAGGAGGCATGGGATGAACGCCAACTTCGCCGCTGTTCGCGACATGGCTCGCGAGCTCGCCAGGTACCTCGATAATTGCCGCGACTATTCGCACGGTCTTGCTGGTTCGGCGGCCATCTGCCGCGCTTGCGGGGACGTTGCCGCGCTGTCACGCGATCTCGATGCCGGCCGCTATTACTTCGGTCTTGACCGCGCTGCGGCCCTCTCGAATGTTCTCGGCACGGCATTGCTCGAGATCAGTGATGTACCGCGCGATCGCAACCCCCGCCTGACCGTCGTTCGCGCCGACATCGAGGCTGCCTATTGCGTTGCCCGCGACATCTTCCGCGTACATATGCGTGCGCTGGAGGACTATGAGGCGGACCGGCATGGGATTCAGCCAGACCAAATGGCGCTGAGTCTCGTTCGACATGCGGCGCGGGTGGTGCCCATTGGTCATCGATGTCGCTACGACGAGGAATTCCTCGCCGACCTGACCGAAGTGGCCAGGCACCGGGGCCGCTGGGCACAGCTGGGCTATGCATCCCGGGTTCTGGTTCGCGGGTTGTCCCTGCGCTGGGCGCTTCGTGGTGTGGCGGCTGAGCGGGTGGAGTCGTGATGAGTGCGGTCCGTCTGGTGACCTGGGTGCTGGCGGACGACGCGCGGACCAGGCGAGCTCGATCGTTGCTGTATCCGTTGTGTGCCACCGTGATCGTGGTCATCGCTCTGGTCGCGTTCGGACATCTGCCGGCCTTGGCCGCCGCCGGATTGCTTGGGCCGCTGGCGTTGCGGCGGTCAGTGGCCGATCGGGGTCGCGACCATGACGCGGTTGTCGGCGTAGGTCTGGGTGCCGCTGAGCCACTCGCCGCCGCACGTGGCCAGGACGATCCGCGCCGGGCCCGTTGACGCGAACAGCGTCGGGGCCTGCTGCGGCAACTGGTCCTTGTTCAGCGTCATCACCTGTGTCACCTGATAGCGCCATTCGACACCGGAGTTGTCGCGCAGGGTGACGATGTCGCCGGGCTTGTCCTGCCACAGCTCGGCGAACGGCCCGGTCACGCCTGCCCAGTTCACGTGCCCGGCGAACACCGTCGCCCCGGTGGCCGCCGACAACCCAGTGCCCCACCAGGCCGCCTGATTCACGCCGGACGGAATCGGCAGCGACCCATCCGCACCCACCTGCCCGTGCACCAGATACGCCGTGCCACCGCGCGGCAACCGGATCGTGTTGGGCAGCTGAGCGCCCTGCGCCGGCCGCACCGCGTTCTGCGCAGGCGGAGCAGGAGTCGTCGTCGGGCCGGGCGTCGGCGACGTGGTGGTGACCTGGGGATGGCGCAGCGCGGGCGCGGCCGCTTGGTGTGCCGCGATCGAGTTCGGGCCGGACTGCGGCAGCGGCAGGCCGGTGATCTCGTCGGCCTGCACCGCCTGGGTCGCGCCGGTGATCAACAGGGCAACGCCGACCAGTGCCACCGCGGCCGTGCCGGCGGCCGCCAACGGCCGGCCACGCGAAGGCGCACGCGGCGGGGCGGGTGTCGCGTAGGGCTCGAAACCGCCGGGGAAAGCCGAATCCGACGTCAGGTCGAAGGCGCCGCCGTAGCCGGCCGCGTCGAAGAGCTGGCCGTAGCCCGCGGTGTCGAACGCGGGATTGGCGTCGGACGCCCGGTGCCGCACGAGGTCACCCCCGCCGACGACGTGCCCGGCGCGCGACCAGCGTGCCCGCGGCGGCGCCGATCACCAGCAGGCCGCCGAAGCCGACCAGCGCGCCCGGCGCGGGCCTGCTGGTCACCAGAGCCGCGGTCGTGATCGTCGGCGGTGGACCGCCCGCGTTGACGTGGATCGGGATCTTGTTCGCCACGTCGGTCAGCGACAGTTGCAGTGTCGCGCCGGGATTCACCGTGCCGCAGGTGGTCGGCGGCGCGTTCGCGTTGAACGACTGGTCGAAGCCGGGCGGTGGGGTGACCTCGATCATGCAGACCGTCTGGGGCGTCTTCAGTCCGGTCACGGTCGCGGTGCCGCCCGGCCCGGTGGTCACCACGAGCGGCTTGCCGTCGGTCCCGTTCAGCGGGCTGCCGTCCTGCTGGAGCGCGGCACTGGTCCGGTCGGCGCCGGTCAGCTCGATCGACGCGCCGGCCAGTGGCGTGTTGTTCTTCGAGTCGGTCTTGGTGATGGTCACGTTGCCCGGCGGGGTCTGCGCGGGTGAGGTGGCCGTCGACGTGATCGGCGTGACACCGCCGGTGGTGACCACCTTCTGGGTGTCCGGATCTGTCGGGACATGCACCACCGGGGTCGCGGCCGGACTGTCCAGAGTGGCCACGAGCTTCGGGTTCGCTCCGGTCGGTGTCACCGCGACGGTGAGCGCGCTGCCGTCGGCAGGCGTGTTGACCACCTGGGTCGCAGTGCCGTTGGGCAGTGTCGCGCCGGTCGCGGTGATGGTCACCGGGATGCCGGGCACGCCCTTGCCGGCGGGGTTCAGCACGGTGATGGTCCAGTTGGTCGCGGTGCCGATCAGCAGCGGCGACGGCGCGGACATCGCCGTGGTCCACGGCCCGTGGTTGGCGATGGCGTCGGCCTTCATCGCGGTCACCGCGGCCTGTGCGCTGGCCGGCAGCTCCGCCAGGTGGGTAGGCGCGTCGAACGCGATGGTGTGGAAGTCGTTGCTCGGCGCGGTCGTGTGGGTCGCGTCCGGTGCCGCCGTCCACGAGTGCAGCAGGAACGACATTGCCGCCGCGACATCGTTCGACTGCGTGTTTCCGTTGCGCAGCAACAGGAACGAGATCTCCGCCGCGGTCGTCGCATCGACAGGCGCGCCGAACTTGGTCATCAGGTTCTGGCTCGTGGTGAACGTCTCGTTGGCGTCCGGCGCCTTGAACGCGAAGTCGATGCACCAGGACTGCTGGCCGTTGACGACGTAGGAGCCGAGCCAGTCCAGCGAGTCCGGATTGTGCAGGTAGGGCTGCGCGGGCACGCTCAAGCCGAAGTCGTGCTGGCTCGCGGCGGCCGCCGTGCCGGGGCTGGCGAGGCCGAGCAGACCGGCGAGCAGCAGCGTGCCGCTCACACCGGCGATCACTTTCCGCAAGGCCATCAGGGGGCGCTCCTCGCTGCCGATTCGCTGTGCCGAGTGCCGGATGCGGGCCGATCACTGTGTGCCGCCAGCCTTCTTTTGTCGGACGGGCCTGACAAGCCGCCGTGTGGTGGACCTATGACGGACCGTGATCACCCGGTTTGGTCGCCCCGGGTAGCGCCGCTGGACCATCGGTGCGCGACCGGACCCCGAACGGCGGCGCCCTCATTACCGTCGGTCATGGTCGGTCGACCCGGTCGGGTCCGAGTGGTCGGAGCGGTCCACCGGCCCGGCGAGCTAGGCTTGCGGCGCCCGTCACACGCCGGCCGCCGTGGAACCCTTCGGTGCCGCGACGCGTTCTCATGGGTGACGGGTACACCTCCAGGAGGATCAGGTGCGCACGACCAGCAACCCAGCGTTCCGCAACCTGCCGCGTAGCGGCTACGGCAACTACGCGGGCTTCCCGCAGGGCGGCGGCCCCGCGCCGTACGGCGCGGCCCCGTACCAGCAGGCCGGCGCGGGCGGGCGGCCGATGACGATCGACGACGTCGTCATCCGGACCGCAGTCACGCTCGGGCTCGCCATCGTGACCGGCGCGCTCACCATCCTGTTCCAGGCGTGGGTGCTGGCGTTGCCGGCGTTCATCGTCGGCCTGGTGCTGTCGCTGGTCATCATCTTCCGCCGCACGCCCAACCCGGCCCTCGTGCTCACGTACGCGGGCGCGGAAGGCGTCGTGCTCGGGGCGATCACCGGGCTGTTCGACCGGATCTATCCCGGCGTCGGGTTCCAGGCGATCCTCGGCACGTTCGGCGTGTTCATCGCCATGCTGATCGTCTACAAGACCGGCGTGGTCCGCGTCACACCCCGATTCACCAGGTGGGTCATCGGCGCCACGGTGGGCGCGGTCGTGGTCATGTTCGCCGACCTGATCCTCCACCTGTTCGGCGCCAACCTGGGCATCCGCACCGGCAGCCCGCTCTCGATCGTGTTCAGCCTGCTGGTGATCGGCATCGCCGCGTTCAACCTGCTGCTGGACTTCGAGCAGGCCGACCAGATGATCCGCAACGGCCTGCCGGCCAGGTGGGCGTGGTTCGCCGCGTTCGGCCTGATGGTCACCCTCGTCTGGCTGTACCTGGAGATCCTGCGCCTGCTGTCCTACCTGCAGCGAAACTGACCCGACGGAAACCGCTCCTCCCGGACGATGGTGGGACGTGAACAACCGGCCGGGTGTGCGCCCTGACCCGGGTTTCGCGCTGTTGGAGCTGTACGACACCGCGCTGCCCGAGGTCTACGGCTACCTGCTGTCCCGGTGCGGACAGCGGGCACTCGCCGAGGACCTGACCGCGGAGACCTTCCTGGCCGCGGTCGACACCTGCCAGCGGTCCACGGCGCCCGCCGAACTGTCGGTCGCCTGGCTGATCGGCGTGGCCCGGCACAAGCTGGCCGACCACTGGCGCCGTTCCGCGCGCGAGGAGCGCGGCCTGCGCGTGGTGGCCGGCGACCTGGTCGAGCTGACCGATCCCTGGGACGAGCGGCTGGACGTGCTCGCGGCCAGGGGCGTACTGGCGGCCCTTGGCCCACACCATCGGGCCGCGCTGACCCTGCGGTATCTCGACGGCCTGCCGGTCGCCGACGTGGCTGAATGCCTCGACCGCACGGTTCACGCCACGGAAGCCCTGCTGACCAGGGCGAAATCAGCATTCCGAAAGTCCTATGTGGAGCAGCACGGCGAGCTGGGAACGGAGGCCGGCGATGAGTGACCCGCTGGACGCCCTCCGCGCCGGCTACGAACCGGCCGCCCCGGACGCGGCCTTCGCCGCACGCCTGCGGGCCCGGCTTGAGCTCGCCGTGCTCAATCCGAAAGGTACGACCATGACCAAACCCGTGACCATCGAAGAGACCCGACCCAGTAACGGCGACGTCGCCTACTCGTCGCTGTGGCTGCCCGACGTCGATCGGGCATCGGCGTTCTATGCCGCGGTACTCGGCTGGCGCGTCGAAACCGGTTACCAGATCGCCGGCGTGACTCCGCCGATGGGTATGCGGGGCGAGGTCGCCGACGGCACGCTGTTCCTGTGCCACGCGGTTGATGACCTGCACGCCGCGATCGCCCGGGTCCGGGCGGCCGGGGGTGTCGCGGACGAGCCGACGCAGCAGCCCTTCGGCGAGCTCGCCGACTGCGTCGACAACCAGGGCATGCGTTTCGCGCTGCTGGACGCACCGCCGTGGGCGCGTCGCCCGCTGCCCCAGGCGGGAGCAGGTGAGTTGCTGTACCTGACCGTCGGCGTGCCGGATTCGGCTCTGTACCGTGATTTCTACGGCACGGTGTTCGGCTGGACCTTCACGCCCGGCCGGGTCGATGACGGCTGGGGCGTTGAAGGTCTCCGGCCGATGACCGGCATGCGTGGCGGCGCGGCTCGCCCGGAGATCGTGCCGATGTACGGCGTGGCGGACATCACGGCAGCGGTCGCGACCGTACGGGCATCCGGCGGCACCGCGACCGATCCCACCGAGATGCCCTACGGCACCACCTCGGACTGCGTGGACGACCAGGGCATGCCGTTCTACCTCGGCCAGGTCTAGGAGAGCCGCTCCAGCACCATCGCCATGCCCTGGCCGCCACCGACACACATGGTTTCCAGGCCGAACTGCTTGTCGTGGAACTGCAACGAGTTGATCAACGTCGTGGCGATCCGCGCCCCGGTCATGCCGAACGGATGGCCGACCGCGATCGCCCCGCCGTTGACGTTCAGCCGGTCGATGTCGATCCCGAGGTCCTGATAGGACGGAATCACCTGGGCCGCGAAGGCCTCGTTGATCTCCACCAGGTCCATGTCCCCGATGCTCATCCCGGCATGCGCCAGGGCCTTGCGCGACGCCTCGACCGGCCCGAGCCCCATGATCTCGGGGGACAGGCCGGACACGCCGGTGGCCACGATCCGGGCCAGCGGCGTGATGCCCAGCTCGGCCGCCTTCGTGTCGGACATCACGATCAGGGCGGCGGCGCCGTCGTTCAGCGGGCAGCAGTTGCCGGCCGTGACCCGGCCGTCCGGGCGGAAGACCGGCTTGAGCGTTGCGGTCTTCTCCAGGGTCACGCCGGGGCGCGGGCCGTCGTCGGTGTCGACGACGGTGCCGTCGGGGAGCGTGATCGGGGTGATCTCCCTTGCCCAGAAGCCGGCGGCGATGGCCTTCTCGGCCAGGTTCTGCGATCGGACGCCGAACTCGTCCATCTCCTCGCGGGAGATGTTCTTCGCCCTGGCCAGGTTCTCCGCGGTCTGGCCCATCGCGATGTAGGCGTCCGGGATCCGGTCGTCGGCGCGTGGGTCGTGCCACTCGTCGGCGCCCTGTTCCGCGGTGCTCCGGGTGCGGGCTTCCGCGTCGGCGAACAGCGGGTTGTGCGTGTCCGGCCAGGAGTCCGAGCTGCCGTTGACGAACCGGGACACCGTCTCGACGCCCGCGCTGATGAACACGTCGCCCTCACCGGCCCGGATCGCGTGCATCGCCATCCGGGTGGTCTGCAGGCTGGACGCGCAGTACCGGGTCACGGTGCAGCCGGGGATGTTGTCGTGACCCAACAGCACGGCCACGATTCGGCCAAGGTTGAAGCCCTGTTCGCCGCCGGGCAGGCCGCAGCCCAGGATCAGGTCCTCGATGTCCGCCGGGTCGAGCGACGGCACCTTGGCCAGCGCCGCCCGCACCAGCTGCACCGCAAGGTCGTCCGGGCGGATGCTGACCATGGAACCCTTGCCGGCCCGGCCGATCGGGGACCTCGCGGCGGACACGATCACAGCCTCGGGCATAACGGCACTCCTTTGTGTCGGATTGGCCTACACCGACACTAGTGCTGCTGCGCCGCAGCAGCACTGTGACGTAGGTCAGCCCGCGGCCAGGCTGGTCCGGCCCACCGCGGGCAACGGCCGCCGCAGCGGGATCGGCTGCGCCACCGCCGCCGGCCGCGGCGTCCACACGCCGGCCGCCACGCACAGCGGTGCCAACAGGATCGCGGCCGCCGCCTCGTAATGGTTCGCTGTCGGCGTCAAGGTAGGCGCGGCAGGCCTCGGTGGTGATGGTGAATCCGGGCGGGACGGGCAGACCGAGACGGGTCATCTCGGCGAGGTTCGCCCCCTTTCCCCCGAGCAGGGCCTTGAGGCCCATATGGCCTTCAGTGAAGTCGTATATGTAGGTGCTCATCGCGGTCCTTGGAATGGTTTCACGGGCATGCGGGATCGCCTCCCCGCGTCGGGCGCCGACGCGGGGAGCGGAAAAAGGCAGGGGAGGTCGGGCCTTGTCAGGGCATCGGCGGCCAGCAATGCTGGCGCACGATGCGCTGCACGTCGTCAAGGCTGTCGCAGCGCAGCGCCTGCCTGGCGGCGTTGACGCAGACCTGCGAATCCAGGCGGCGGACGCGGACGCGGACTTCGTCCAACGCGGCCGGGGCCACTGACAGCACGTCGCAGCCGAGGCCGATCAGCAGGGGAATGACCTGCGGGTGAGCGGCGGCATCGCCGCACACTGACACTTGACGCCCGTGCCTGTGCGCCGCGATCCACCGTCCGCGCGATGGCACGCAGGACGTCGGGGTGCGCGGCCAGCGCGGGGGTCACGGCCGGGTCGCGCCGGTCGAGGTTCAGGATCTGGCTGGTGAGGTCGTTGCTGCCGATGGAGAAGAACGCGGCATGGCGGGCCAGGTCGTCGGCTGTTGCGACGGCTTCGGCCAGTTCGATCATGGCGCCGATGGGTGGGGCCGCCGTGCCCAGGCTTGCCGCCGCCCCGTCGAGGATCTCGGCGCAGGCGGCCAGTTCCGCCACCGAGGCCACCATGGGAATCATGATCCGCAGATCGCAGGCCGCTCCCGCTGTCAGGATGGCGCGGAACTGGTGTGTCAAGGCGTGCGGGTCGGCGAGCATGTGCGGAAGGCCCCGGCCGAGGTGCCCGTGCCTGGCTTGGCCGGCCAGGAACGGCGGGAACTTGTCGTCGGCGAAATCCAGCGTGCGCACGGTCACCGGCTGCCCGGCCAGCTTGCCGAGGATGGGTCTCAACACGGCGGCGTGCTGGTCTTCGGTGGGCCAGGCACGCGCGTCCAGGAACGGCAGTTCGGTGCGCAGCAGGCCGACGCCGTCGGCGTTCGCGGTGTTCGCGGCCTTGGCCTCGATCGGGGTGGCCACATTCGGCGCGCAGCCCGACCTGGTGGCCATCCGTGGTCTGACACGGCAGGTTCCGCTCCGCTGCCAGCACTTCGCGGCGGTGCCGGGCGTTGTCCATCGCCGCGATGGCGACGTCGCGTTCGGTGCTGTCCGGATACAAGGTGATGCTGGAGTACTCGGCATCGATGAGCACTTCGGTTCCGTCCTGGCAGGCGAGCACGGCCGCGTCGATGCCCAGGATCAGTGGGATGCCCAGCGAGCGGGCGATGATCGAGGCGTGCGAATTCGGCCCGCCGATCACCGATGCCGCCGCGACCACCATGTCGCCGTGCTCGAGCAGGTCGGCTGCGCCGATCTCGTGCCCCACCAAGACCAGCGGCCCGTCGGGTGTGGCGGATGTGGAGCCGGACAGGTAGGCCAGCACTCGTCGTCCGATCTGGCGTACGTCCGCGGCGCGTTCGGCCAGGGTCGGGTCGTCGAGGGCGGCGAGCATGTCAGCGTATTCATGAACGGCTTGGACGACCGAGTGCGCCGGTGGGCGGTCGTCTCGCACCCGACGGATCGCTGCGGCACGCAGTTCATGGTCGAGCGCGATGTAGCCGTTGACCTCGACGATGTCGGCGAGGTCGGTCTGCCCCGACGCGCGCAGCGTCTGTGACAGTTCCCGCAGTTGGTCGGCCACGGCGTCGAACGCGTCGGTGACGTCCTTGACCGGGTCGCCGGACGGCCGGCGGAGCCGGAGGGCGGCGGGCGGCAGGTCTATGTGATGCAGCAGGCCCAGGGCGGTGCCGGGGGAGGCGAGCTGTCCGGCGAAGATCTGGCGGTTCACGGCTGGAGCACCTCCGCCAGGGCGCGGAAGATCAGCGCTGATGACGTCGCGCCGGGGTCTTGGTGCCCGACGCTGCGCGGCCCCAGATGGAGGCACGCCCCTTGTGGGCCTGCAGCGGGATGGTGTCGCGCATGCCGGCTTCGGCCGCTTCGGCGGCCTTCTCGGCTGCTGCGGCGATGTCCGCTCCGGCGCGCAGTTGATCGTCGAAGGCGGACAGCGCGGGGATGATGGCGTCGACCATCGTCTTGTCGCCGGGTGCGGCGGCACCGAGCTTCTGCACACCTTGCAACCCGGCATTGAGCGCCGCGGACAGCTGCTCGGCGTCCGCGCTCGGCCCGGTCAGCTGTTGCCGGCGACCCGGAAGAACGTGCCGTACAGCGGTCCCGCGGCGCCGCCGACGCTGGAGATCAGTGTGCTGCCGGTCTTGACCAGGACGTCTCCGACGCTGGCGGCCTCGTATCCGTCGAGGGCGGTCAGGACCGCGGTGAAGCCGCGCTGCATGTTCACGCCGTGGTCGGCGTCCCCGATGGCCGAGTCCAGCTGCGTCAGGTGGTCTTTGTGCCGGTCCATCGCCGCGGCGATGGTCTGCACCCAGATGCGTGTCAGGTGGATGTCCACCGGTCGACTCCTTGCTGTTCCGGGTGGGTCCCGGGTGGTCTCCCGGACCCACTGCTGGCGTTGCCCGCTTCAGTGCTCGATGATCCGCTTGCCCGCCCAGCGCAGGGCCGGGGTGTCGACGGGCGCGTCCCACAAGGAGAGCATCTGCTCGTCGGCCTTGCAGACGGTCAGCGACACGCCCGCCATCTCCAGGCTGGTGATGTAGTTCCCGACCAGATTGCGGGCGATGCGCACTCCCCTGGACCCGAAGAACTTCGCGACTTCGGCGTAGGCGATGTAGAGCTCGATGAGCGGCGTGCCGCCGAGCCCGTTGACCATGACGATGGTCTCCTCACCGGCCGACAGCGGGTGGTCGGCGAAGATCGCCTCCAGCGCGAAGGCCACGATCTCGGCGGCCGGCGTGAGCTTCTCGCGGCTGCGGCCGGGCTCGCCGTGGATGCCGACGCCGACCTCCATCTGTCCTTGGCCAGCTCGAAGCCGGGCTTGCCGGCGGCCGGGGTGGTGCAGGCGGTGAGCGCCACGGCGAAGCTGCGCGAGGCGGCGTTGACCTTCCGTCCCATCTCAGCGACCGACGCCAGGTCCGCGCCCTGTTCGGCCAGCGCTCCGGCGATCTTCTCGACGAAGACCGTGGCCCCGGTTCCGCGGCGTCCCGCGGTCCAGGTGGAGTCCTGCACCGCGACGTCGTCGTCGATCAGGACGGTCGCCTC
>CAVPCF010000134.1:0-40953 GCA_963702275.1 Candidatus Melainabacteria bacterium | reverse complement strand
TCCTATTCCTCACAAATCTAGATGCGATAGCCCTGAGGTGGATGCGTTGCCGGGCCGGTTCGGCGCGGACGTCTCGCACCTGAACCTGCACAAGACCTTCTGCATCCCGCACGGCGGCGGCGGCCCCGGCGTCGGCCCGGTCGCGGTGCGCTCGCACCTGGCGCCGTTCCTGCCCAGCCACCCGCTGCACCCGGTCGCCGGCCCCCAGCGCGGAGCACACAGCGGCGCCCCCGCGGTCGGCCCGGTCGCCGCCGCGCCATGGGGCTCGGCGGGGATCCTGCCGATCCCGTGGGCGTATATCAGGCTGCTGGGCGCCGACGGCCTCAAGCGCGCCACGCAGGTCGCGGTGCTCGCGGCGAACTACGTCGCGGCGCGCCTGGCCCCGCACTACCCGGTGCTCTACACCGGCCCGACGGGGCTGGTGGCGCACGAGTGCATCCTGGACCTGCGGGAGATCACCAAGCAGACCGGCGTGACGGTCGAGGACGTGGCCAAGCGGCTGATCGACTACGGGCTGCACGCCCCGACGATGTCCTTCCCGGTCGCCGGCACGCTGATGGTCGAGCCGACCGAGTCTGAGGACCGCGCCGAACTCGACCGGTTCTGCGACGCGATGATCGCGATCCGCGCCGAGATCGAGCAGGTCGCCAGCGGAACGTGGCGACCGCGAGGACAACCCGCTGCGCCAGGCCCCGCACACCGCCGCGACCCTGGTCGGCGAGTGGACGCACCCCTACGAGCGCGCCACCGCCGTCTTCCCCGCCGGCATGGCGCAGGCCGCCGACAAGTACTGGCCCCCGGTGCGCCGCATCGACGGCGCCTACGGCGACCGCAACCTGGTCTGCTCCTGCCCCCCGGTCGCCGACCTCGCCGAGGGCTGACGCGCACGACGCCCGATACGCTAGAGAGGCATCCGTAAACTCAATCGGGACGGAGGTGGCCGTGACCGCGCAGATCGAGCTGCCGAACAACGCGGTAAAATCGCGTGCTGATTTCGACGCACTGCCGCGCGTACCCCGGGGATGGGCCTGGGAGCTGCGGTCCGGCCATTTGGAGCTGACGCACATGCCCGTCACGATCTGGCACTGGCAGATCGTCTTGGCGGTGCTTGAGTACTGGCGTCGATTCGGGCACGTCATCGCGGGCGAGCAGTACGTAGCCGACAGCGGCTTCGCGCGCGGCGGGACCGGCAAGAACAACCTCGTCGCGGACGGCGTCGTGTTCGCGCGCGGGCACCAACCCGCGAAGGATCAGTCGACGCACGACGCGGCCGACATTCACGCGGTGATCGAAGCAGTCTCGGAAGACAGCGAAGAGCACGACGCAATCGAGAAGCTGCGTGTGTACGCATCGCTCGGCATCGCGCACTACTGGATCATTCGCGGCGACACCCAGGCGGAGGGAATCGACGGGTTCGTCACCATGTACGAACTCGTCGACGGCGAGTACCGGCTCGCGGGCAACCGGCTGGTCTCGCAACTGACGGCCTCGTAGCACGCCGCTGCCGCGCGAGGCGGTCCCGTCCCGTCTCGCGCGGCAGTTTCGGCTGGCGCGGTGTTAGCGGCGCTGGGCTGGGATCAGCTGTCGGCCGGGAAGCAGAGCTCCGAGATCGTCGAACACGATCACCCCGTTGCACAGCAGTGACCAGCCTTGCTCCGGGTGCGCCGCCGCGACGTGCGCGCGGTAGCGATCCGCGGCGTCGGGCAGTGGGCAGGCGGGCTGGTGCGTGCAGTGCGTAGCGCGTGCGGTCGTGGTCCCCGTGTCGGTAGTGCTCCCCCGGTCGGCGCGCAGGGCCGCAGGCCCGGATGGTGCCGCGCCGGATGTAGTGGCAGGCATTTTGTCCCTCCTTCGGGACGTGTTGTTCGCCTCTACCCTAGTGTCCGCCTCCGACAGGCCCGGTGGCCAGGTTCGACGCGCAGTGAGCCCCTTCGCGCGCCCGAACTACCCGATCAGGCGGGATTGGTATAGCCCAATCGGACTATGCGGTCGGGTGACCTTGTCAGGACGATCAGGTGACCGCTTCACGGGGCATGACCGGCGCGGCGGGGGCGCGGTTTCGCGGCAGTATCACGCGTCACAGGGTTCTCATCTGTGGCGGGTAGTGGGGAGATGAGGGGTGCGCGAGGGGCCTCGGCGGTGGGAGAAGCGTGGGGTGCACGCGCGGCCGTGGGGGTCGCGCGTGCAGTCCAGGGAGTGGGGGATCAGGCCGCCGGGATGGCGCTATGGGCTAGCGGGTCGAGCCGTCTTTGGTGTCGGGGCTGTCGGCGGTCTCGGGCTCGTAGGCTTCGATCGCGATCGGCTCGTTGCGGTCGGCGTTGGAGCGGATGTCGCGCTTGACCGAGTCCAGGATCGTGATGCCCTGGCTGACCAGACCCGCCGCGAGCTCGCCCAGGCCGTCGGCGCCGTTGAGGACGTTGACGTTCGCGCCGGCCAGGCCGCGGGCGGCTTCCTTGACGATCTGCGGAAGCTGGTCGATCAGCATCCGGTCCAGGGCGACGCGGTCGTGCGACGCGGCGGCTTCGGCCAGGATGCGGGTGCGTTCGGCTTCGGCGATGGCCAGCAGCCTGATGCGTTCGGCGTCTGCCTCGGCGGGTTTGACCACCTCTGCGACCAGTTGCTGCTGGCGCAGTTCGGCCGCGCGCTGGGCCAGCTCGGTCTGCGCCAGCAGCACCTCGCGCTGTGCGTTGGCCTGCGCGAGGGGGCCAGCCTGCGCGGCCTCGGCCTGTGCGCGGTCGATCTGCGCCTTGTACTCCGCCTGCACGACGGCGGTCTGGCGCGCGTATTCGGCCTGATTGCGCTGAGCTTCCTGCTGGGCCTGGGTGGAGGCCTGGGTCGCCTGGGCCTGCGCGATCTGAGCCTGGCGCTGGATGGCGGCCTTGTGCGGCGCGCTCATCGCCTCGATGTACCCGCTGCCCATGTCGTCGATCGACTGGATCTGCAGCGAGTCCACGATCAATCCGATGCGCGCCATCTCCGGCTTCGAGGTGTCCAGCACCTCGGTGGCCAGCTTCTGGCGTTCGGTGACGATCTCCTCGACCGTCATCGACCCGATGATCGAGCGCAGGTGCCCGGCGAAGATGCGGCCGGTGAGGATCGACATCTGGTTCTGGTCGGACAGGAAGCGCTGGCCCGCGTTGACGACGCTCTCGGTGTCGTTGCCGACCTTGAACGCGATGACCGCGCGCACGGTCAGCGAGATGCCCTGGCGCGTCACGCAGGTCTCGGCGACTTCGGCCTCGCACATCGCGAGGGTCAGGAAGCGGACCTTGCGGAAGACCGGCAGCACGTACGCCCCGTGTCCGGTGACGACGCGGAACGGCGCGCCACCTTGCCCCCGTTGTCCCCCGGAGATCAGCATCGCCTGGTCGGGGGCGGGCACCTTGTACCCGAACATCGCTCACGACTCCTTAAGCCGTTTAAGTCTTTATGCTCTTTTTCTCTTCGTTCCGCCTGCTCCGCGATCAGCCCGGCGCGCCGGCGCGCCCGGCTCGCCGCCGAGGGGGTCCTCCCACTCGGCCACGTCCACTGTCCGCGACCCGCGCGATTCCACCACCAGCACCGTCGCGCCGCGCGGCAGCGGCGTCTCGGACCACGCCAGATAGGTCTCCGAGCCGCCGCGGATCTTCACCAGCACCTCCCCGGGGCCGGCCGGTCCGCGGGTGGCGATCACGATCACGCCCACGCAGCCGATCGCCGACTCGTCGCGCAACGTCTTCGCGCCCCCTCGTCCGTGCCCGGATCGCCCCTGGCGCTGCCAGATTACTCCCGCCACCGCTGCCGCGCCCGCGCGCCCCGGCGCTGCGCGGCGCCCCCTTTCGGTTCGTACACGGTCGCCGTGTACGCAGCCTGCCGGGCGCTGCCGTATGGAGCAGCCGCGCGGCGGGTACCTGTGTACACAGGTCGGGCGCGGCTCGGCCGCGCAGGGCGGGAGGGTTAACCGGTGGGCGAGCGCGTCACGGTCACGGATCTGGTCTTCGACGGGCTGGACCGCTCCAGGTTCCGCAGCCGGCTGGGCGCGTGCCAGCAGGTGCTCGAGCGGATGCTGGCGGAGGACCGGTTCGAGAGGGGCCGCAAGCTGTGCGGGGTCGAGCTCGAGCTGGTGCTGATCGACGCGCACGGCCAGCCGGCGATGGTCAACGCCGAGGTGCTCGACCAGATCGCCTCCCGGGACTTCCAGACCGAGCTGGGACTGTTCAACCTGGAAGTGAACATGGCGCCGCACAAGATGGTGGGCACCGTGTTCTCCGAGATGGCCGAGGAGCTGCGCACCGCGCTGCTGTACGCCGACCGGGTCGCCTCCACCCGCGGGGCGCGCACCGCGATGATCGGGATCCTGCCCACGTTGGACGCCGCGCACATGGTGCGCGAGCACTTCTCCGCCGACGACCGGTTCGTGCTCTTGAACGATCAGCTCGCCTCGGTGCGCGGGGAGCACTTCCACCTGAGCATCGACGGCCCGGAACCTTTGGACGCCACGTTCGAGACGATCCTGCCGGAGGCCTGCTGCACCTCGGTTCAGCTGCACCTTCAGGTCACCCCGGAGGGTTTCGCCCCGGCATGGAACGCGGCGCAGGCGATCGCCGGCCCGCAGGTCGCCCTCGCGGCGAATTCGCCGTTCCTGTTCGGGCGCAGGTTGTGGCACGAGACGCGTATTGCGCTGTTCGAGCAGGCCATCGACTCGCGCCCGGCTGAGCTGGCGGCGCAGGGGGTGCGGCCGCGGGTGTGGTTCGGCGAGCGGTGGATCCAGGGCCCGGCGCAGCTGTTCCGGGAGAATCTGACGTTCTTCACCGCGCTGCTGCCGCGCGTGGACCCGGAGGACCCGGAGGCGGCTTTGACGGAGGGCCGCGTGCCGCACCTGCGGGAGCTGCGGCTGCACAACGGCACCGTGTACCGGTGGAACCGTCCGGTGTACGACGTGGCGCGTGGCAAACCGCACCTGCGGGTGGAGAACCGGGTGCTGCCCGCCGGGCCGACGGTGCTCGACGTCCTGGCGAATGCCGCGTTCTACTACGGGCTGGTGCGGGCGCTGGTGGAGTCGGAGCAGCCGGTGTGGCGGCGGTTGTCGTTCGCGGCGGCGCGCAACAACCTGCACGCTGCCGCGCGCGACGGGATCGCCTCGCGGCTGCTGTGGCCGGGTCGCGGGCAGGTGGCGGCCTCGGAGCTGGTGCTCGGCGAGCTGCTGCCGCTGGCCGCCTCGGGCCTGGACAAGTGGCGTATCGACCCGAACGAGCGGGACCTGTATCTGGGGATCATCGAGGCGCGGGCGCGTACGCGGCGTACCGGCGCGGTCTGGCAGCTGGAGCAGGTGCGCCATCTGGAGGAGAACCGGGGACTGGACCGTCCGGCTGCCCTGGCCGCGATGGTGCCGCGTTACGCGGAGCTGGCGCGCGACGGGGATCCGGTGCACACCTGGCCGGTGGGCTGAGCCGCTGTCATGAGCCCGGTCATCAGGCTGGGGTGGCAGACTGCGCGGGATAGTCCCCCGCGGCAGGAGGCACGTACCGATGGCAGCGCTGGATAACGCTGCGCCGCGCGCCGAGACCGGTGAGCGGCCGTGGCCGGTGGCGTATACCCGCAGGCTGATCGCGTTCGAGGTGGCCGCGGTGCTCGCACTCAGCCTCGGGCGCTCGGCGGTCGGCTCACTGATCGACCTGATCGGGTCGCTGACGGCCCAAAAGTCGCTCAGCGCGCAGCACGCGACGCTCAACGCGTCGGCCGCGCCGGGCCGTCCGTGGCTGGATTTGTCGTATCAGGTGTACGGCATCGCGTTCGGGCTCGCTCCGGTGCTGCTGGTCGCCTATCTGCTCACGCGCGAGGGCGCGTCCCTGCGCACGCTGGGTGCGGATCGGTCGCGGCTGTGGCGGGATCTGGGGCGCGGGGCGCTGGTGGCGGCGGTGATCGGCGGCAGCGGCCTCGGCCTGTATCTCGCGGCGCACGCGGCGGGCGCTGCGCTCACCGTGGTGCCGACGACGTTGCCGCCGGTGTGGTGGCGCATCCCGGTGCTGGTGGCCTCCGCGTTTCAGAACGCGGCGCTCGAAGAGGTGGTGGTGCTCGGGTACCTGCTGCGCCGCTTCGGGCAGTTGGGGTGGTCCGAGAACCGCTCGGATGTGGCCAGCGCGGTGATCCGCGGCTCGTACCACCTGTATCAGGGCTTTGGCGGGTTCGTCGGGAACCTGGTGATGGGGCTCATCTTCGCGAAGCTCTACCGGCGGTGGGGGCGGGTCGCGCCGCTGCTGCTGGCGCACGCGCTGATCGACACGGTCGCGTTCGTCGGATACGTGCTGCTCGTTGGACACGTCAGCTGGCTGCCGCACTAACCCTGTATTGAATTGACACCGTATTGAATTGACACCGTGCGTTACGTGCGGCGCCGGGGTGTGGCGCGCTCCCGTGCGCGCCACACGTTCGACCGGATGGGCAGTCAGCTAGGCGGCGATCGGTGTGGCCTGTTGAGCCGCTGGCTCGAGCAGGTTCAGGGGCGCGGGTCGCAGGTCCTCGTGCACGGCGAGGGGCAGCACGCCGTGGCGGGCCATGCGCGCGATCAGGCGGTCCTTGGCGGCTTGCCATTCGGTGCGACAGGATCGAGAACAGTGCGGAGTCGCGCACGCCGCCCTCGGCCGCCGGGAAGTGCGCGCGGCGGATGCCCTCGAACGCTGCGCCCAGGGCCAGGATCGCGGTGCGGGAGCGTTCGTTTCGGGTGTCCGCCTTGAAGGAGACCCTGTGCACCCGCCAGGTCTCGAAGGCGTGCGTGAGCATCAGCAGCTTGGCTTCGACGTTGATGCCGGTGCGGTGCGCGGACGGCGCCAGCCAGGTCGAGCCGATCTCGGCCGCGTCCGGCACCCCGGAGGGGTTCAGGTGCCCGTGCCGGGGCGGCCAGACCCCGGCGTTCCAGTACTCGAGCTCGCGGAACCGGGTGGCGCCGACGACGCGGCCGGTGCGCAGTTCGACGGTGGCGAACGGGACCGCGACGTGGGCGCGCAGGTCGTCTGCGGCTACGTCGAGGTAGCGGCGCACGGCCGCCCGGTCCTTGGGTACGTAGGTGTACCCGAACGATGCGCGATCCTCGGTGGCGGCCGCGAGCAGCGGCTCGAGGTGGTCCTCGCGCATCGGTTCCAGCCGCACGAGGCGGCCGGTCAGCGTGATGGGTGCTGGCATGGCGCACATCATGCACGGTGCCGTTCGCCGTGTGGAGAGACACGGCGCAAGTGACGCGAGTGAATTCTCACGGCGCGGCGGCTGTCCGTGAGGTGACGGCGCGTCAGGGTTGTAGCAGGACTTTGATGGCGGTGCGGTCGTTCATCGCGCGGTAGGCGTCGGCGGCCTGTTCGAGCGGCAGGTGCAGGTCGAAGACGGGCGCGGGGTTGAGGCGTCCGGTGAGGACTTCGTCGAGCAGTTCGGGCAGGTAGGCGCGCACGGGGGCCATGCCGCCGCCGAGCGAGACGTTGCGGTTGAACATCGGGCGCAGCGGCACCGGCGCGTAGCGGCCGTCGGTCAGTCCCTGCGGCACGCCGACGTACCCGACGCCGGACCCGGGCCGCGCGGCGGCCAGCGCGGTGTCCATGGCGTCGCGGGTGCCGACGCATTCGAGCACCGCGTCCGCGCCCAGCCCGCCGGTCAGTTCGCGTACGGCCTCTGCGGCGGCGTCGCCGCGCACGGTGACGCGCTCGTCGGCGCCGAAGGTTTGGGCGACCTGCCAGCGTTCGTCGCTGCGGCCGAGCAGGATGATCCGCTTGGCACCGAGGCGGCGGGCGGCGAGGACGGCGCACAGGCCGACGGCGCCGTCGCCGACGACCGCGACGGTGGCGCCGGGGGAGACTGCGGCGGCGCGGGCGGCGTGGTGGCCGGTGCCCATCACGTCGCTCAGGCTCAGCAGCGCCGGGGCGAGGGCGTCGAAGTCGGCGTCCGCGGGGACCGGCACCAACGTGCCGTCGGCCTGCGGGACGCGCACGTACTCGCCCTGCCCGCCGTCGACCACGGCGCCGCCCCGCTGGGTGCTGCCCCAGTTACCGCCGTGCAGGCAGGAGGTGTGGATGCCGCGCTCGCAGTTGGGGCAGGTGTTGTCGCTGTACATGAACGGCGCGATCACCCGGTCGCCGGGCTCCAGGGTGGTGACCTGCGTGCCGGTTTCCAGGACGACGCCGATGAACTCGTGGCCCATGCGCATCGGTTCGTCGCGGGCGTAGGACCGGTACGGCCACAGGTCCGAGCCGCACACGCAGCTGTGGGTGACCTTGACCAGGGCGTCGGTGGGCAGGTGCAGGACCGGGTCGGGCACGGTCTCGACGCGTACGTCGCCGGCGGCGTGCAGGAGGGTGGCGCGCATGATCTCCTCGAATTCGAGCGGTACAGCGGCGGAACAGCGAAACGGTGGGATGTTGGAGCAGCGGGGCGTCGGGTGCGTCCGATGCGAGCCTATGGCGGTTGGCGGGCACCCGCCGCCCCACATTCCGTCAGCGCGTAAGATTGTCCATGATCTGAAGTATTAGGCCGCCGATGAAGGGTCCTGCGAGATGACGACCACCGCCCGCGAGTTCCACCTGGCCGCGCGCCCGAAGGGCACGCCGAGCGCCGAGCACTTCCGCCTGGTCGAGCGGGAGCTGCCGGATCCCGGCCCCGGGCAGGTGCTGGTGCGCAACGAGGTGCTCTCGGTGGACCCGTACATGCGCGGGCGGATGAACGACGTGAAGTCCTACGTGCCGCCGTTCCAGGTCGGCGAGGCGCTGCAGGGCGGCGCGGTCGGCACCGTGGTGGCCTCCGGCGACGAAAACGTACCCGAAGGCGCCAGTGTGCTGCACATGGAGGGCTGGCGCGACTACGCCGTCATACCGGCCGCGGCGGCCACCGTCGTGGACACGAGCCTCGCGCCGGCGAGCGCGTACCTCGGCGTGTTGGGCACCACCGGGCTGACCGCCTGGGTCGGGCTGCTGGATGTGGCCTCGTTCAAGGAGGGCGACAAGGTGTTCGTCTCCGGGGCGGCGGGCGCGGTCGGGTCGATCGCGGGGCAGATCGCGAAGCTCAAGGGCGCGCAGCTGGTGATCGGCTCGGCGGGCGGCCCGCAGAAGGCGAAGGCGCTGGTGGAGCGGTTCGGGTTCGACGCGGCGATCGACTACCGCGCCGGGGACCTGACCGGGCAGCTGACCGCCGCGGCGCCGAAGGGTATCGACGTGTACTTCGACAACGTCGGCGGCGACCACCTGGAGGCGGCGCTGACCGGGCTGCGCAGGAACGGCCGCGTCGCGCTGTGCGGGTCGATCTCCGGGTACAACGCCGCCGAGCCGCAGCCCGGCCCGCGCAACCTGGGCCAGGCGGTCGGCAAGCGGCTGACGCTGCGCGGGTTCATCGTCTTCGACCACATGGACCGGTTCCCGGCGTTCATCGCCGAGATGGCGCCGTGGCTCGCGCAGGGCAAGATCGTGGCGGCCGAGACGGTCGTCGAAGGGCTCGAGCGGACCCCGGACGCGTTCCTGAGCCTGTTCCAGGGCGCGAACACCGGCAAGATGCTCGTCAAGCTGTAGGGAATCGAGGCGGCGTCAGACGGTAGACGGCCGCAGGTGAGACGACGACGGGTCAGATCGGGTCGCCGGGGATCAGCGACCCGATCCAGATGTCGGTGCGCCGGCCGCGGTGCACCATGCGGTTGCGCAGCACGCCCTCGATCGTGAACCCGGCCTTCATCGCCAGGCGCCGGGAACCTTCGTTGCCGGCGAAGGCGATCCACTCGACACGTTGCAGTTCGAGTTCGGACAGGCCCCAGCGGCATACGGCCCGCACGGCCTCGGCCGTGTAGCCCTGGCGGCGAGCGTAGGGCGCGGTCCAGTAGCCGATCTCGGCGCGCGCACCGTGTTTGGCGCCGGGTCCGGTGATGCCGTGCAGCCCGACCATCCCCAGCAGCCGGCCCTCGACGTTGTGGTAGACCCCGAAGACCGCGTCGGTGCCGGCGGCCAGCCCTGCGGGCACGGCCTGTTCGACGAAGTGGCGGGCATGCTCGTATTCGTAGGGGGACGGGACCATCGTCCAAGCTTGGATGTCGGGGTCCTGGCAGATGTTGTAGACCGTGGCGGTGTCGGCTGCCGTCGGCGCGGTCAGGAACAGCCGCCCGGTGTTCAGCATCGTGCCGGTCAGGTCGCGCTGCGCCGGCGCGTCCGGTGGGGCGCTGCTCTGGTGCGGCGCGGCTGTCTCTGACATGCCCGGGACGCTACCGGCCGCGCGCGCCCCGGGCCAGCGGATAACCGGCTGCCGGCGGCGCTGTGCGTATGACGCGGCGGGCTTGGGAGGGTGGGCTTGACAGGGCGGCGCGGTCAGCGCAGCATGAAGCCGACCGCAAAACATGAGCGCGCGTTCATGTTTTATGGTGGAACCGAACCCCGACCGGCGAACCGAGGTGCCCGATGCTGCTTGCCGAAGAACGCGAAGCCCTCGCCGCGGCGGGCCGCCGCCTGGCCGCGCGCGGCCTGGTCATCGGCACCAGCGGCAACCTCTCCGCGCGCCGCGACGACCTGGTCGCGGTCACCCCGACCGGCGCGGTGATCTCCGAGCTGACCGCCGAGCAGCTGACCGTGATCAGCCTGGCCGACGGCGCGGTCGTCGACGGCGACCTGGCGCCGACCAGCGAGGTGCCGATGCACCTGGCCATCTACGCCGCCACCGGCACGGCCGCGATCGCGCACACCCACGCCACGACCACCACCGCGGTCGGCCTGGTGTGCGAGCAGATCCCGCTGATCCACTACACGATGCTCAACCTCGGCGGCCCGGTACGCGTCGCGCCCTACGCGACCTACGGCACGCAGGAGCTCGCCGACCTCGTGGTCGCGGCGCTGAACAGCCGTCAGGCCGCGCTGATGCGCAACCACGGGTCGATCGCGCTCGGTTCGAGCGTCGCGAAGTCGGTGGACAACCTGGAGCTGGCCGAGTGGTGCGCCGAGACCTACGTGCGCGCCGTGACGCTCAGCACCGCGCTACACGGCCCCCTGTCCGGTCCGCAGGGTCGGGCGCCGCGCGAGCTGACCGAGCAGGAGCAGGTCGACGTGATCACCGCGGCCCTCTCCGGGGGATACGGCGGCACGAAGAAGATCAGCAAGTGACAGGCGCAGCGACGGTAACGGAGGGCAGCGGCATGGGCAGCGAGACCGACACTGATACCGAGGTCGGCGGCGGCGGCGGGTACGCGATCTCCCGCTACCCCGACGTGCCGGCGATCGAGCAGCGGCTGGCGCGCCTGGTGCACAGCCCGCTGCGCGCCCTGCCGAAGGAATCCCTGGAACGCTACGAGGCCTGGTACGAGCAGCACACCGCCACCTCCAAGGCGCTCTCCGCCGAGGCCGAGCAGTACATCCCCGGCGGCGTGCAGCACAACCTCGCGCTCAACGAGCCCTGGCCCCTGGCCGTCTCGCAGGCCGAGGGCGCGTACCTGACCGACGTCGACGGCAACCGGTACATCGACTTCCTGCAAGCCGGCGGCCCCACCGTCCTCGGCTCGAACTACGGCCCGGTGCGCGAGAAGCTCTTCGAGCTGCTGACGCACTGCGGCCCGGTCACCGGGCTGCTGCACGAGTACGAGATCAAGCTCGCCAAGCTCATCCACGACTTCATGCCCGCCGTGCAGCGCTTCCGCATGCTCGGCTCCGGCACCGAAGGCGTGATGGCCGCCGTGCGCGCGGCGCGCGCGTTCACCGGCAAGGCGCACATCATCAAGATCGGCGGCGCGTATCACGGCTGGAGCGACCAGGTCGTCTACGGACTGCGTATCCCCGGCACCGGTGCGCTGGAAGCCACCGGCATCCCGGCCGGTGCGCTCGAGCGCACCCACGAACTGGCCCCCGGCGACCTGGACGCTCTCACAGCGCTGCTGGCGAAGCTGGAGCAGGACGGCGGCACCGCGGCGGTGATCGTCGAGCCGGTGGGGCCGGAGTCGGGTACGTATCCGGCGCCGCACGGCTATAACGCAGCGGTGCGCGAGCTGTGCGACCGGCACGGTGCGCTGCTGGTGTTCGATGAGGTGGTCACCGGGTTCCGGCTCGGGATGGGCGGCGCGCAGGGCTACTACGGCCTCGCCCCCGACCTGACCGTCTTCGGCAAGTGCGTGGCGGGGGGCTACCCGGCGGCGGGCGGCGTGGGGGGACGGCAGGACGTGATGAACGTCTTCGCCGGCGGGTTGACGGCGGCCGGGCAGCGCGCGTTCATCGGCGGCACCCTGTCCGCGAACCCGCTCTCCTGCGCGGCCGGGTATCACGCCCTCTCCGAGATGGACCGAACCGGCGCACCCGCGAAGGCCGGGGCCGCCGGGGACCGGCTGCGCGCGGGCTTGGACGCGCTGATCGCGGCGCGCGGGCTGCCGTATGTGACGTACAACTTCGGGTCGATCGTGCACCTGCACACCTCCGGGGTGCTGCACCTGAACCTGAACGATCCGGACTTCTTCACCGAGTTGACCCCGCGCCTGGACGCGCTCGGGCAGATGTCGATGGCGTTCGCCGCCGAGGGTGTGATCACCCTCGCCGGGTCGCGCATCTACACCTCCATGGCTGACACCGACGAGGTCGTCGATCAGGCTCTGGCCGCGTTCGACCGCGTCTTCGCGCAGGTCCAGGCCTAGGGCCACGGGTATGTCCGCGCGGTACGTGCTGGGCGTGGATCTGGGCACTTCCGGCCCGAAAGTCGCCGTCGCCGACACGCGCGGCCGGCTGCTCGGGCACGGCTGCGCCCCCACCGCGCTGCGGCTGCTGCCCGACGGCGGCGCGGAGCAGGATCCGCACGAGTGGTGGTCCGCGATCCGGGCCGCCGCGAAGCAGGCACTCACCGACGCCGCCGCGCGCCTGGGGCACGACCCCGCTCCAGACGTCGCGGCGGTCTGCTTCTCCTCACAATGGGGCGGCACCGTCCCCGTCGCGGCGGACGGCACGCCTACGCATCCGGCGGTGATCTGGATGGACGCGCGTGGCGGCCCCTACACGCGTGCGGTCGCCGGGGCCGCGCCGCGCGTGCCGGGCACCGGGTACAACGCGCGAAGGCTACGCGGCTGGCTCGCGAAGACCGGCGGCGCCCCGACGTTGACCGGTAAGGACCCGGTCGGGCAGGCGCTGTTCCTCAAGCACGAGCGGCCCGAGGCGTACGACGCGGCCGCTTACCTGCTGGACGTGCCGGAATACCTCACCTTCCGCGCGACAGGGCGCGCCGTGGCCGCGTATGACACGGCGGTGCTGCGCTGGTGTACCGACAATCGAAACGCGGATGAGGGCATCGTCAGCTGGGATCCGGCCCTGATCGCCGCGTGCGGTCTGGATGCCGAGAAGCTGCCGGCGCTGATCCCTCCCGTCAGCGTCGTCGGGCCGCTCACGCGCGAGGCCGCCGAGGACTTGGGCGTCACGACGCGCGCGGTGGTGGCGACCGGTACCGGAGACACAACGGCGGCGGCGATCGGTGCGGGGGCGGTGCGCGACTTCGAGGCGCACATGTACGTGGGCACGTCGGCGTGGATCAGCTGCCACGTGCCGTACAAGAAGACCGACCTGCGCACCTCGATCGCCTCACTGCCCGCCGCCGTACCCGGCCGGTACTGGATCGCGACCGTGCAGGACGTGGCGGGCAAGGCGATCGACTGGCTGATCGACAACGTCCTGCACGACGAACGCCCCGAGGCGGCCCTGGACAAGCTCAACGCCCTGGCCGCCGAATCGCCGCCGGGAGCGCGCGGTGTGATCTTCACCCCGTGGCTCAACGGCGAACGCACCCCGGTCGACGACTCCTCGCTGCGCGGTGGCTGGTTCAACGCGGGCCTGGCCACCGACCGCACGGACCTGGCGCGCTCGGTGTTCGAGGGCATCGCGTATAACGCGCGCTGGATGCTCGAAGCGGTCGAGCGGTTCACCGGCCGCACCGAGTCTGGGGGGATCGGGGCGCTGCGGTTCATCGGCGGTGGGGCGTCCTCGCCGCTGTGGTGCCAGGCGATGGCCGACATCCTGGACCGGGAAATCCGGCAGGTCGCCGATCCGGTGCTGGCCAACGTGCGCGGCGCGGCATTGCTTGCGTTGCTGGCGCTCGGCGAGCTGACGTGGGATCAGATCCCGGACCTGGCGCCGGTCGAACGCGTCTACCGGCCCGATCCGGCTAACCGCGCCGTGTACGACCGCTCCTACGACGCGTTTCGCGAGCTGTACCGGCGTAACCGGAGCCTGTACGCGCGGCTGAACCCGCCGAAGAGCTGACGGCGAATCAGGACGTCACGCGTCGGCGGTGCGTCCGGCGATGCGTGCCAGGTATAGGCGCAGCAGTGTCTTGAGCTCGTCGAGCACTTCTTCGTCGCCGCTGGCGCCTTCACGGAACGCGAACTGCAGCAGCGAGTCCGCGACCACCACGGCGATGCGGGCTTGGCGTTTGAGGTCGGCGCCGTCGTGCAGGGGCACCTGCCGCATCAGGATCCGGCGCACGCCGTCCGCGATCGCCGCGTTGTTCGCCTCGTCCGCGCGCGCCAGTTCCGGCGACAGGTGCCGGCCCGACCACAGCGCCACGTACCCGGGATTCGCGCGGTACAGCGTCGGCGAACGCGTCGACGAGCGTGCCGACAGGGTCCTGCCACGCCTCCGCCGCCGAGCGCGCGACCAGTGCTCGATCGCGGCGTCGAACTGCTCGATGTACATCCCGGCCAGGGCGTCGACCACGGCGGCCTTGTCGGGGAAGAACTGGTAGATCGACCCGACCGGCACTCCGGCGACCTGCGCGATGCGCCGCACGGCCAGGGCCTCGAAGCCCTCCGCGGACAGGATCGAGTCGGCGGCTTCCAGGATGTGGCGTACCCGGGCGCGGGAACGCTGCTGGCGCGGCTGGCGGCGCAGCCGCGCCTCGATGCCCCCGCCGCCCGCGTCCAGCGCGCCGTTCGGCTCCACCATCGCGTCCTTCCGTACCTGCGGTTCGCCGCAGGGCGTACGGCTCGACGATACTGGTCACCACCCGCGGGCGAAGACGGACCCGGCCGAGCGCAGGAAGGCAGCACCAGCATGACCACCCCGACCGAGCAGCCCAAGCCCGTGTACGTGCAGGGCGAACTCGTCGAGAGCTATCCGCGCCACGCGCCCGAGGCCGAGCGCGGCAAGCTGCTGCCCGTCACCGTCGCCGGCGAGCCCATCCTGCACCGTCCCCTCAAGCCGGTGACCGGGGAAGACTTCGGCAGCGAGCGGCTGTCCACGCTGATCGACGACATGTTCGCGACCCTCTACGTGGCCGAGGGCGTCGGGCTGGCCGCGAATCAGGTCGATGTGGACCTGCGGCTGTTCATCTACGACTGCCCCGACGACGACGGCGAGCGGCACGTGGGCCACCTGTGCAACCCGGTGCTCGACGAGCAGAGCGCCGACCAGCGCGTGCTCGACGAGGAGGACGAGGGCTGCCTGTCGGTGCCCGGACCGTACAAGAAGGTCGCCCGGCTGCACCACGTCGTCGCGCGCGGCACCGACATGCACGGCAACCCCCTCGTCATCGAGGGCACCGGATACTTCGCGCGCTGCCTGCAGCACGAGATCGACCACCTCAACGGTTACCTGTACATCGACCGGCTGTCCAAGCGGGATCGCAAGGACGCGCTGCGGCAGATGGCGGAGAAGCGCGAGGAGGTCTTCGCGCGTCGTGCCGCCAAGGCGGAGGCGCTGCGCGGCTGACGCGGCGTCAGCTGGACGACATTGTCGAGCCGCGCCGCATCGAACACGTCACGTCAGACCGTGATGAATCAGACCGCGCCGGATCACACCATCGTGAACCGGTAGCCCTGCTCCAGCAGCTTGGGCAGCACTATCTTCAGCGCCGCCACGGTCTGCGAGCGGTCGCCGCCGCCGTCGTGCTCCAGGATGATCGAACCGGTGCGCGTGTTGCGCATGATCCGCTCGACGATCGTCGCGGTGCCCGGACGCGACCAGTCGCGGGGGTCCACCGACCAGTCCAGGGGCCGCAAATTCGCCAGGGCGCAGGCCTCGTACACCGCGTGCGACCACGCCCCGTAGGGCGCCCGGAAGATCGAGGGCCGGATGCCGACCATGTTCAGCGCGTCGCTGGCGCGCGCGATCTCCGACTTGACCGAGGACAGCGACAGCTTCGACTGGTCCGCATGGTCCCAGGTGTGGTTCACGATCATGTGCCCGGCCGCCGCGACCTCGCTGACCAGCGAACGGTTCGCCGCGATCCGGCTGCCGACCATGCAGAACGTGGCCTTGATCCGGTACTGGTCCAGCAGCTCGAGCACCTGCGGGGTGTACTGGCTCGGGCCGTCGTCCAGCGTCAGCGCGATCACCTTCGGGCCGGCGTGCACGTAGTACTCCGGCTGCGTCTGCACCTTGCTCGGGTCTATCCCGCTGCCCGGGTTGTTCACATCCGGCGGCGGCGGGGAGGCCGCGGCGGAGGACGAGGAGACGTCCTGCGGGGTGTTGGTCGGCGTCGCCGCCCTCGGCGAGGGCGAAGGGGAGTGCGACGGCGAGGGCAGCGCCTGCGGGGCGTTGTTGTGCGCACGCACCATGACCAGCAGCGGCCTGGTGCTGGGCACCCCCGCCTACATCGCGCCCGAGGTCGCCGCGGGCGAGCCGGTGACCAACGCGGCCGACCTGTGGAGCCTTGGCGCGACGCTGTTCGCCGCCGTCACCGGCCGCCCGCCCTACGACGCGGGCGACGTGCTGGAGACGGTCAACGAGGTGGTGCAGGGCGAGATACCGGAGCCGCCCGCTGATTCGCCCATGTCGAGCGTGATCAGCGGCCTGATGGTCAAGGACCCGGCGGCCCGGATCAGCCTGGTCGAGGTGCGCAGGCGCATCCGGCCGCTGCTGGCGGAGCCGGGCAGCCCGGTGTTCCCGCCGGACGAGGCCGAACCGGACGCCGGTCCGGCGGACAACAAGCCGACCACCAACCTGAGCGCCGAGCCGCCACCTCAGAAACCGACGCCCCAGGAAACCGCACCTCCCGGGCAGCTCGCACCCGCTCCCGGGCCGTTGCCGTTCGCCCTCCCCGCCGCAGTGTCCGCGCCGCTCGCGCCGGCACCGGGTCCGCTGCCGTTCGCCCGGCGGCCGGTGCGGCGTCGTCGCGGCCGAGTGGCCGGCAGCCTGCTGGTGGTGCTCGCTGTCGTGCTGTTCGCGGCCGCGGCGGGCGGTGGGTTCGTGGCCGCGCGGGTGCTGGCCGGCCGGCCGCTGCTGCCACCGACACACGCCAGTTCGGCGCCGCCGGCCAGCCTGCCGCAGGCGCCGCCGGTGAAGTCCTTCACCACGGTGGCCACGCAGGCCGCGGTCACGCCGGGCACGCCGGGCGGCAACTTCAGCGTGTCGGTGCCGGTGGGCTGGACCAAGTTCGTCGAGCAGCGCGGCAAGCAGACGCTGCTGCCGGACAGCACGGTGGTCCGCTGGGTGAAGAGCGACGGCATGGCCGAACTGACCGTGGAACGGTTTCCCGAGGACGACTCGCCGGGTGCCAAGGAGAGCTACCTCACCGCGCTGACGAAGGCGGACCCGGCCGGGAACCTGCAGATCTCGAACACCGTGACGGACGAGTACCAGTTCCGCACCGGCGACACCGCCCGCACCATGTACTTCGACCTCAAGCAGGTCGGCGCCGACCTGTGGGTGCTGTCCGTCACGGTGCCGACGGTCCAGGAAGGCAGCGGTCAGACCCAGTTGTTCGACAAGATCAGGACGACGTTCACGGTGACCAGCTGAAGTACGTAGGCTCTCCCCGTGACGAGCCCCATCGCGGCCGAAGCGGCCGCAGCGATCGCCAAGCGCACCGGCTTGACCAGCCATGACGTGGCCGTCGTGCTCGGTTCCGGCTGGCGGCCCGCGGCCGACGTGATCGGCGCAGCGACGCACGAGATCCCGATGCGCGAACTGCCCGGCTTCCTGGCGCCCGCCGCGGCCGGGCACGGCGGCACCGTGCGGTCGGTCCAGGTCGGCGACCGGCACGCGCTGGTCCTGCTCGGCCGCACCCACGGCTACGAGGGCCACGGCGTCACGCAGGTGGTGCACGGCGTGCGCACCGCGGTCGCGGCGGGCTGCCGGGCCATCCTGCTGACCAACGCGGCCGGCGGCCTGCGCGACGGGATGTCGGTGGGCCAGCCGGTGCTGATCAGCGACCACCTGAACCTGACGGCGACATCACCGCTGGTCGGCGCCAACTTCGTGGACCTGACGGACCTGTACTCGCCCCGGCTGCGCGGCATCGCGCGGGAGGTCGATCCGTCGCTCGCGGAAGGCGTCTACGCAGGCCTGCCCGGCCCGCACTTCGAGACACCGGCCGAGATCCGGATGCTGCGCGCCATGGGCGCGGATCTGGTCGGCATGTCCACCGTGCTGGAGGCGATCGCGATCCGGGCGGCCGGGGTCGAGGTTTTCGGGCTGTCGCTGGTCACCAACCTGGCGGCCGGAATGACGGGAGAACCGTTGAACCACATCGAGGTCATCGAGGCCGGCAACGCGGCGGCGCAGCGGATGGGCGGCCTGCTGGGCGAACTGGTGGCCAGGGCATGACCGCGCTGCCAACGCACCTGCGGGACGACACGTTCCGCTGGCTGGCCGACGACATCGACCCGACCGCCCAGGCCGAACTGCAGGGCGTGCTGGCCAGGGCGATGACCGGCGACCAGGCCGCGAGCGCGGACCTGGCCGACCGGATGTCGGGCTCGCTGACGTTCGGCACGGCCGGGCTGCGCGGCCCGGTACGGGCCGGCCGCAACGGCATGAACCGCGCCGTGGTCACCAGGACCACGGCGGGTGTCGCGGCGTGGCTGTCGGCGCACGGGCACGACGGCGGGACGGTGGTGATCGGCCGGGACGGCCGGCACGGGTCGGAGGAGTTCTACGCGGACGCCGCGGATGTGTTGGTGGCGGCCGGTTTCGACGTGCGGGTGCTGCCAGAACCGCTGCCGACGCCGATTCTGGCGTTCGCCGTCGGGCACCTGCGCGCGGTGGCCGGCATCCAGATCACGGCGTCGCACAATCCGCCCGCGGACAACGGTTACAAGCTCTACGACGGCACCGGCGGCCAGATCGTGCCACCCACCGACCAGGAGGTCGAGGCGTCCATCGCGGGCGCGCCCCCGGCCGTGTCGGTGGCCAGGAGCCGCACGTGGACCACGATCGGCCCGGACCTGGTCGAGGCCTACCTGGACCGGATGGCGGCGCTCCCGCGCGGCACCGTTCGAGACCTGCGGATCGCCCTCACGCCGATGCACGGCGTCGGCGGCGCCACGGCGGTGGAAGCGTTGCGGCGGGCCGGTTTCACGGAGGTCCGGGTGGTCAGGTCGCAGGCCGTGCCGGATGCCGACTTCCCGACGGTCGCGTTCCCGAACCCGGAGGAGCCCGGCGCCACGGACGAACTCCTGGCCCTGGCCAGGGAGACCGACGCCGACCTGGCGATCGCGCTTGACCCGGACGCGGACCGCTGCGCGATCGGCATCCCGGACCGCGACGGCTGGCGCATGCTGCGCGGCGACCAGACCGGCGCCCTGCTCGGCGCCTACGTATTGTCCACACTGGACCGTACGGTGACCCCGGATCCGTTGGTGGCCACAACGATCGTGTCATCGGAACTGCTGCGCTCGATCGCGCACGAACACGGCGCCCGCTACGCCGAGACGCTGACCGGCTTCAAATGGCTGGTCCGCGCGGGCGACGGGCTGGTGTTCGCCTACGAGGAGGCGCTGGGCCTGAGCGTCGACCCGGTCGCCGTGCGGGACAAGGACGGCATCTCGGCCGCGATCGCCGCGGCCGACCTGGTGGCCACCGCCAAGGCGGCGGGCCGGACCGTGCCGGACCTGCTGGACGCGATGGCCGCGGCGCACGGCGTGTACCTGACCGAGCAGCTCGCGCCCCGGTTCGACGACCTGCGCGAGATCGGCGCGCTGATGGCCCGGCTGCGCCGGTCCCCGCCGACCGAACTGGCAGGCGCGCCGGTCACATCGGAGGACCTGCTGCCGGCCGCGGACGTCTTCCGGTTGCGCGGCGACGGCCTGCGGGTGGTGGTCCGACCGTCGGGCACCGAGCCGAAACTCAAGGCGTACCTGGAGATCGTGGTCGGAGTTCCGGAGCCCGGCCAACTCGCCGACGCCACCGCCCGCGCCAACGAGCGCCTGACCGAGTTGCGCACCGAGGTGACCGCGTTGCTCACGACCTAGTCAGCGCAGAACCAAGAGGTCGAGCCAGTTGCTTCTGGTTTCCGGGCTCTCGGCATTTCGTACGGCACGGCGGAGACGTTCTTTGCCGCGGCGGAACTCGTCCTCGGTGAGATCGCGCATCGTGGTGTCGGCGTGGCGGAAGGTGTCGACCTGGCCGAGGAAGTCCGCGAGACTGGCCGCGTACGTCTCGCGAACCTGTTCAAGACCGTCCTGGTGGAATCCGGCGGCCGCGAACGCCTGGCACGTATCCCTGACGGACGGGAAGGTATCGATCGCCCGAGCGGTCTCCGGGAACCATCGGACGAGTTCGATGCTGTCGATCTTCAGGTTCCCGGCGGGCTCGTATCTGTCCGGGAAGCCCTGCCGTATGAGGACGGGAGCACCCGGGCGGAGCACACGGCGGATCTCGTGTGCGGCGACTTCCAGGTCCGGGATGTGATGAATGACAAGGGAGAGCCACGCGGCGTCTGCCGATTCATCCGGCAGCGGAAGTGCGCTCGCATTTCCCTCGAGCACTTCGATGGCCGGCGTCCGCGGGATCTGGTCCCGCATCGCGGCCGACGGCTCGACCGCCAGGACGCTGAGGTCGAACCAGTCGCCGAAGGCAGCGGCGAACGCACCGGTCCCCGCGCCGATGTCCACCAGGGTCATTCCCCGGGACGGGCGCAGGTGACGTCGTACCGCCTCGCGCCACTCCGCGAGCCCGTCGCGCGGCACCTCGCGGACCGCCTTGAACGCCGCGGCGGTCCGCTCGTCATAGCTGATCCTGGCCATGTCATGCCTCCTTGCCGGCGGGCTCCGTCGGCGGCACCGATGCCTGACATACTCCATCGTGCCAGAAAGAAAGAGGCTTTCTATCGAAACGCGAGCTGTCAACTCACCTGTCCACAGCCCGCCAGTTATCCACAACAGCCGCCCACCGGCCCCCACGACAGTCCAAAACAGACTAGACTCGAACTGGGGGGCGCCCCTGTGGAGGGGTGCAAATGTTTCAGCAATGCAAATATTTCAGCTGCGCAGATGTTGCGGTGGCCCACACGCTCTAGCGGTGCACATGTTCCCGCAGGCGCCCTGCGGCCTCAGGAGGCTTCGCCGATGGCCGGCGAGAGGTCCTCGCCGCGCCACTTGCGTTCGACGTGTTCGTAGTTGGTGATCTTGTAGTCGAGCATGCCGAGACAGGACTGGAGTTCGTTGATGCGCTCCCGTACCTCGGCGCGGTGCTCGACCAGGATCTGCCGGCGCAGGGCCGAGGTGCCGTCGCCGCGGTGGCGCAGTTGCGCGTACTCGCGCATCATCCGGATCGGCATGCCGGTGGTGCGCAGCCGGGTGAGGAAGTGCAGCCAGGACAGGTCCTCGTCGGAGTACGTGCGCCTGCCGCCGGAATCGCGGGCGGGCGGTTCGACGAGGCCGATGCGTTCGTAGTACCGCAGCGTGTCGATCGACAGCCCGGTCTCCGCCGCCGCTTTGGCGATCGAATATGTCACGAGTATGACCGTAAGACCTGGAGTGCGCTCCAGGTCAAGTCTTCGGGCTGGCCCACTCGGCGAGACAGTCGGCGGCGGCCTTGATGTCGAGCTGGCCCCTGCCGATCTGGCGGACCAGGTCGAGTGCCTCGTCCTGCGGTGCGTCGATCCACCAGCCGTTGATGTCACACAGGGTCACGGCGGCCACCCAGCCCAGCCGCCAGTTGCCCTGGGCCAGCGGGCGGCTGCGCACGATCGAGTCCATCAGCGATGCCGCCTTGGCCCACAGCGTGTCGTAGGCCTCGACACCGAGCACGGTCGCCCTCGGCCGGTGCGCCGCCGCGTCCAGCAGACCAAGGTCGCGGACCACGAGGTCGCCGCCGATCACGGCCGTGGCCAGCACCAGCAGGTCGCTGGCGTCCAGGTAGTCCGTCATAGAGCTGTCAGGCCGAGCCGAGCCGGTCCAGGAGCCCGCGGTAGCGCGGCAGCACGCGGGTCAGCACCTCGCCGAGCTGTTCCTCCTTGCGCAGCCGCGCCCACCGTTCGGCCAGCGCCAGCCGCACGATCTCCTGCTTGGATCGGCCCTCGGCGGTGGCCAACTCGGTGAGTTGCCGGTTCTCCTCGTCGGTGAGCCGCAGAGTCATCGCCATGGCGCCCAAGATACCAGTCTGGTACCTGGCTAGACCGCGCCGTACTGCCGGTCGCCCGCGTCACCGAGGCCGGGCACGATGTAGCCGGAGTCGTTGAGTCGCTGGTCAACGGCGGCCGTGACCAGCCGGACCGGCAGCCCCGAGTTCCCAAGGCGCTCGATCCCCTCCGGTGCCGCGAGCACGCACACCGCGATGACGGCGGTCGCACCCCGCGCGGTGAGCAGCCGGATCGTGTACTCCATCGAGCCGCCGGTGGCCAGCATCGGGTCCAGCACCATGACCGGCCGGTCGGCCAGGTCGTCGGGCAGCGACTCCATGTAGGGCGTCGGCGTGAGCGTGTCCTCGTCCCGCGCCACGCCGACAAAGCCCATCTGGGCGTCCGGGATGAGCTTGTGCGCCTGGTCGGCCATGCCCAGCCCGGCCCGCAGCACCGGCACCAGCAGCGGCGGATTGGCCAGGTAGTGGCCGACGGTCTGCGCGACCGGCGTGTGGATGCGCTCCTCACGCACCGCCACCCCCCGCGTGGCCTCGTAGACCAGCATCACGGTCAGTTCCTGCAACGCGGCCCGGAACTCGGCACTGTCGGTGCGGGCGTCACGCAGCGTAGTCAGCCGCGCCTTGGCCAACGGGTGGTCGATGACCAGCACATCCATGGACCAAGACCGTAGTCCAGACGGTTGACAGCGGGCACTCCGTGTCTCTATAGATAGGCTTACCTAAATTAGCTGAGGCAAACCTAACGGAGTGGCTGATGTTGCCGACGTTCGTGATCGGACTGCGGGAAGGCCTGGAAGCCGCGCTCATCGTGGGCATCATCGCGGCGTTTCTCGGCCGGCACGGCCGTCGGGACGCGCTGCCCAAGGTCTGGCTCGGTGTCGGCCTCGCCACGGTGATCTGCGTCGCCTTCGGCATCGGGCTGCACCTGCTGTCCGACTCGCTGGACTTCACGCAACAGGAGCGGCTCGAGACGGTGATCGGGGCCTTCGCCGTGGTGATGGTCACCTACATGGTGTTCTGGATGCGGCGGCACGCCAAGGACATGACGGGCGAGCTCGTTGGCGCGGCGACCGCGGCGCTGGCCAAGGGTTCGACCCGGGCGCTGGTCACGATGGCGTTCCTGGCCGTGCTGCGGGAGGGCTTCGAGACCGTCGTCTTCCTGCTGGCAGTGGCGCAGCACAGCCAGAATTCGGCGCTGGCGCTGACCGGCGCGCTGCTGGGTGTCGTGGTCGCGGCCGGCATCGGGTACGGCGTCTACCGGGGCGGGGTCCGGCTGAACCTGGCCCGGTTCTTCAAGGTCACCGGTGCCGTGTTGGTGGTCGTCGCCGCGGGCCTCGTCATGTCGACCCTGCACACGGCGTGGGAGGGCGGCTGGATCACGTTCGGCCAGGCACCCGCGCTGAACCTGACGTGGCTGGTCAAGACCGGCACCCCGCTGGAGTCGCTGTTCACCGGCGTGCTCGGCATCCAGGCGCGGCCGACCGTGCTCGAAGTGATCGGCTGGCTGGTCTACCTGGTGCCGATGCTCGGTGTCGTCCTGTGGCCGCGAGCGCGGCGGCTGGTTCCGTTGGTGCTCGGCCTGTTGACGGCCGCGTGCGTCAGCCAGCCGACGGCCGCCGGCAACGGCGGCAACGGTGCGGTGAGCGTCACACTGACCGATGCCGGCTGCCAGCCCAGCCCGACATCGGCGCCGGCCGGCGTGGTGAATTTCAAGGTGACCAACAGCAACGCCAACGGTGTGTCCGAGGCGGAACTGCTGTCCGGTGGCAAGATGCTGGGCGAGCAGGAGAACCTGTCGCCCGGCCTGTCCGGCGGTTTCTCGCTACGGCTGGACAACGGCAGCTACCAGCTCTACTGCCCCGGTGCCGCCAAAGAGAAGTGGGACTTCACGGTGACCGGCCGGTCGACCGCGTCGTGGCGGACCAACCCGGCGCTGGTCACCGCGACCCAGCAGTACGCCACCTGGATCACCGGCCAGGTCAACCAGCTCACGACCAGCACACAATCCTTTGTAGACGCTGTGAACGCCGGCAACCTCCAGCAGGCCGAAGTCCGGTACGGCGCGGCGAGGGTGTTCTACGAGCGGGTCGAGCCGGTCGCGGAGATCTGGGGCAGCCTGGACCTGGACATCGACGGCCGCGTCGACGACTTCGACAAGCCCGCCGACTTCCAGGGCTTCCACCGGATCGAGCAGCTCATGTTCGCGCAGCACACGCTGGCCGGCGCGGCGACGTACGCGAACGCGTTGCTGGCCAACGTAATGAAGCTCCGGACCCTGGTCGGCCAGGCCACCTACCAGCCTGCCGAGATCGCCGACGGGGCGACCTCGCTGATCGACGAGATCCAGAAGACGAAGGTCACCGGCGAGGAGGAGCGCTACTCGCACATCGACCTCGTCGACTTCCAGTCCAACATGGACGGCTCGATGCGGGCGTTCACCGTGCTGGCGCCGGCATTGCGCAAGACCGACCCGGACCTGGCCACCGCGGTGCAGAACCGGTACGACGCGGTCGTGACGGCGCTGGCGCCCTACAAGCAGAACCCCGGCTACCTGAACACCGGCTTCGTGAGCTACGCCACGGTCGGCGACACCGAACGCAAGATGCTGTCCCAACTGGTCAACGCCTTCGCCGAGGAGATGTCCAAGGTCGCCGGCAAGGTCGCCTGATGGGCGTGTCCCGACGCCGGATGCTGGGCCTCGGCGCACTCGGCGCGGCCGGGCTGGCGGCAGGCGGGTTCGCCGTCGCCGACTCGGCCCAGAACGAGTCGGCCGGCCAGATCGTGCCGTTTCGCGCCGACCACCAGGGTGGCATCACGACGACACAACAGGACCGCCTGCTGTTCGCCACGTTCGACGTGACCGCGACCGAGCAGGCCGACCTGCGTGACCTGCTGCGCGACTGGACGGCCGCGGCCGAGGCGATGACGAAGGGCCAACCCGTGCCCGGCCGGTTCGCCCCGCAGGCACCGCCGCCGGACACCGGCGAAGCGGACGGCCTGCTGCCCGGCCACCTCACGATCACCATCGGCTACGGCCCCACCCTGTTCGACCACCGGTTCGGCCTGGCCGGGCGACGTCCCGCCGCGCTGGCCACCCTGCCGCCGCTGCCACTGGACGACCTCGACCCCGCCTACACCGGCGGCGACATCGCGATCCAGGCCTGCGCGGACGACCCGCAGGTGGCCTACCACGCGATCCGCAACCTGGCCCGGATCGGCACCGGTACGGTCGTGCCGCGCTGGCTGGAGACCGGGTTCGGCCGCACCGCGTCCACCAGCGCCGGCCAGGCAACGCCGCGCAACCTCATGGGGTTCAAGGACGGCACCCGCAACATCACCGCCGACCAGGCGGACCTGCTGCGCGACCACGTCTGGATCGACGGTGCCGACCAGCCGTGGGCGCGGGGCGGCAGCTACCTGGTGGCGCGGCGGATCCGGATGTACGTCAACCAGTGGGACCGGGACTTCCAGGCCGACCAGGAGAACGTGTTCGGCCGCGTCAAGTCCACCGGCGCGCCGCTGACCGGCACGACCGAGTTCGACACGCCGAACTTCGCCGCCCGCAACGGCGACGGCACCCCGGTGATCCCGGCCGACGCGCACATTCGCCTTGCCGCGCACGAGAACAACGGTGGCCTGCGCATCCTGCGCCGCGGCTACTCGTTCACCGACGGCATCGACACCACCGGCAACCTGCTCGGCGGCCTGTTCTTCATCGCGTTCATGCGCGATCCCCGGCAGTTCGTCACGCTCCAGACCAGACTGGGCACCCAGGACGCGCTCAACGAGTACATCCAGCACATCGGCAGCGCCCTGTTCCTGTGTCCGCCGGGCCTGCCGACCGGCACCACGTGGGCCGAGCAGTTGTGCACCGTGTGACTACACTTCGTGGGGTGACCGAGCAGCCGGACCGACCAGCGCATCTGGAACTGCGGGCGTCGGATGCCGACCGGGAACGGGTGGCCCAGATACTGCACAACGCGATGGGCGAGGGCAGGCTGACGATCGCCGAACTCGACGAGCGGCTCCAGCAGGTGTACGCCGCCAAGACCCTCGGTGACCTGGTCCCGATGACCGCCGACCTGCCGATCAACGCCGCGTCCGCGCTCCCGACGCCGGTGCCCCGCGCGGTGCCGACCAACCGGATCGGCGGCACGCCCAGCGGCCAGAACGCGTTCGCGATGATGTCCGGTTTCCAACGAACCGGCGTGTGGACCGTGCCCCGTTTCTACAGCGTGTTCGTGTTCATGGGCGGCGGCGAGATCGACCTCACGCAGGCCCGCTTCACCGACAGCGAGTGCACCATCCAGGTGATCGCGTTCATGGGCGGCGTCGAGGTCATCGTGCCGGACGACATCACCGTCCGGGTGCACCGGTTTCGGCTTCATGGGCGGCTTCGACCACCGCGGCGGCCACGAGGGCCCACCGGGCAGCCCGGTGCTCACCGTGACCGGCTTCGCCATGATGGGCGGCGTCGACGTGCGCCCACCCAAGCGCAAGAAGAAGAAGCAACAGCAGTTGGACGCCTGATCCGTCCTACGTGGACGGTCCGGCCACCCCGGTTGGCTCTAGACTGGCACGCATGGCTGCTCCGTCAACGTCGACCGACCACGCCCTACCGCCTGAGCTCGCCGAGGCGACGCGGGACGAATCGACCTTGCGGCGTTTCCTGCACGGCCTGCCGGGCGTGGACCAGGTCGGTGCCGAGCAGCGCGCGGCGGTACTGGCCACCCGCAGCATCAAGAAGGCCAGCAAGCTCTGGGCCATCGACACCGCCATCAGCATGGTCGACCTGACCACCCTGGAAGGCGCCGACACGCCACGGCAAGGTCCGCACGCTGGCCGCCAAGGCCCGCAGGCCCGATCCGGATCGACCGGACACCCCGCAGGTCGCGGCCGTGTGCGTGTACCCGGACCTGGCCGAGATCGCGGTGGCGGCGCTGGCCGGCTCGTCGATCGGGGTGGCCAGCGTGGCGACCGCGTTCCCGTCCGGTCGGTCGGCGCGGTCGGTGAAGCTGGCCGATGTGGCCGACGCGGTCGCCGCCGGTGCCACCGAGGTCGACATGGTGATCGACCGGGGCGCGTTCCTGTCCGGCCGCTACGGCCAGGTGTACGACGAGATCGTCGAGGTCAAGGCCGCCTGCGGCGAGCGCACCTCAAGGTGATCCTGGAGACCGGCGAACTCGTCACGTACGACAACGTGCGCCGGGCGTCGTGGCTGGCCCTGTTGGCAGGCGGCGACTTCATCAAGACGTCGACCGGCAAGGTCGCGCCGGCCGCCACCCTGCCGGTGACCCACGTGATGCTCCAGGCCGTGCGTGACTGGCACGACCGCACCGAGCAATACCGGGGCGTGAAACCGGCGGGCGGCATCCGCACCACCAAGGACGCGATCCGGTACCTGGTCGCGGTGCACGAGGTGGCCGGGCCTGCCTGGCTGACGCCGAAGCTGTTCCGGTTCGGCGCGTCGAGCCTGCTGAACGACCTGGTGATGCAGCGAAGAACCCAACTCGACGGCCACTACAGCGGCCCCGACTACGTGACGGTGGACTGATGACCATGTGGGAGTACGCGCCCGCCCCGGAGTCAAGGGACATCGCGAACCTCAAGCCCAGCTACCGGATGTTCGTGGACGGCCAGTTCACCGATGGGACCGGCGAACCGCTCAAGACGATCAACCCAGCGACCGGCGAAGTGCTGGCCGAAGTGAGCACGGCCAGCACGGCCGACGTGGACCGGGCGGTCAAGGCGGCCCGGCGCGCCTACGACAAGGTGTGGGGCCGGATGCCCGGCACCGAGCGGGCCAAGTACCTGTTCCGGATCGCGCGGCAGATCGCGGAGCGGGCGCGTGAGCTCGCGGTGCTGGAGAGCCTGGACAACGGCAAGCCGATCCGCGAGTCGCGTGACGTGGACGTGCCGACGGCGTCCGCGCACTTCTTCTACCACGCGGGCTGGGCCGACAAGCTCGGCTACGCGGGCTACGGCCCTGACCCGAAGCCGCTTGGCGTGGCAGGCCAGGTGATCCCGTGGAACTTCCCGCTGCTGATGGCGGCGTGGAAGATCGCGCCCGCGCTGGCCTGCGGCAACACCGTGGTGCTGAAGCCGGCGGAGACCACCCCGTTGACAGCGCTGGTGCTGGCCGAGATCTGCCAGCAGGCCGACCTGCCGCCCGGCGTGGTCAACATCCTGCCCGGTGCCGGGGACATCGGCGCCGCGGTGGTCGGCCATCCGGATGTGAACAAGGTCGCGTTCACGGGCTCGACGTCGGTGGGCAAGCAGATCCAGGCGTCGCTGGCCGGCAGTGGCAAGAAGCTGACCCTGGAACTGGGCGGCAAGGCCGCGAACATCGTGTTCGAGGACGCAGCCCTGGACCAAGCGGTCGAGGGCATCGTCAACGGGATCTTCTTCAACCAGGGCCACGTCTGCTGCGCGGGCTCCCGGCTGCTGGCCAGCGAGTCCATTGTGGACGAGCTGTTGGCGAAGCTGCACAGCCGCATCGCGACGCTGCGGGTCGGCGACCCGCTGGACAAGAACACCGACGTCGGCGCGATCAACTCGGCAGAACAGCTGGCCAGGATCACCGCGCTGGTGGCGGCGGGCGACGAGGAGGGCGCGGAACGCTGGACGAGCCCGTGCCCGTTGCCGGACAAGGGTTTCTTCTTCGCGCCGACGGTGTTCTCGAACGTCAGCCAGGCGATGCGGATCGCGCGCGAGGAGATCTTCGGCCCTGTCCTGTCGGTGCTCACGTTCCGCACCCCGGACGAAGCGGTCGCGAAGGCCAACAACACGCCATACGGCCTGTCCGCCGGGGTGTGGACCGAGAAGGGCTCCCGCATCCTGGCCATCACGCAGGCGCTCCGGGCCGGCGTGGTGTGGGCCAACACGTTCAACCGGTTCGACCCGACGGCGCCGTTCGGCGGCTACCAGGAGTCCGGATTCGGCCGCGAGGGCGGCCGGGCCGGGTTGGAGGCGTACCTCGATGTCTGACCGGGTGACCGTCGCGAAGACGTACAAGCTCTATGTCGGTGGCGCGTTCCCGCGTTCCGAGTCGGGCAGGTCCTACCCGGTCACCGACGCGAAGGGCGCGTTCCTGGCCAACGCGGCGCAGGCGTCCCGCAAGGACGCGCGGGACGCGGTGGTGGCCGCGCGCAAGGCGTTCGGCGGCTGGTCCGGCGCGACCGCGTACAACCGTGGCCAGGTGCTGTACCGGGTCGCGGAGTTGCTGGAGGGCAGGCGGGATCAGTTCGTCGCCGAGGTCACCGCGTCCGAAGGTGTGCCGGCGCGCCGGGTACAGTCCCTTGTGGACGCTTCGATCGACAGGTGGGTCTGGTACGCCGGGTGGACGGACAAGATCGCCAGTGTGCTCGGCGCGTCGAATCCCGTTGCCGGGCCGTACTTCTCGTTCACCGTGCCGGAACCGACCGGCGTCGTCGCGGTGCTCGCGCCGCAGGCGTCCTCGTTGCTCGGGCTGGTCAGTGTGGTCGCGCCGGTGCTGGCGTCTGGCAACACGTGCGTGGTCGTGGCCAGCCAGAACCGGCCGCTGCCGGCGATCACGTTGTCCGAGGTGCTGGCCACGTCGGACGTGCCTGGCGGCGTGGTGAACGCGCTCACCGGCCGCACCGCCGAACTGGCGCCGTGGCTGGCCGCGCACGGCGACGTCAACGCGCTGGACCTGACCGGCGCCGCCGCGGGCCAACGGGCCGACCTGGAACGCGCCGCCGCCGGCACGGTGAAACGCGTGCTGCGCGTCCCGGCAACCGAACCGGACTGGACGGCGACGCCGGACATCACCCGGCTACGGGCGTTCGTCGAGTCCAAGACCGTCTGGCACCCGGTCGGTGTCTAGCGGAATCGGTTGAGCGCGGCGACGACGGCGGGCGAGAACTCGGTCCCGCTGCCGTGCCCGGAGTCGACCACGACCAGTTCGCTGGTGGTCCAGGCCTTGGACAGGTGCCATCCGGTGTCCAGCGGACAGCTCAGGTCGTTGCTGCCGTGGATCAGTACGCCGGGAATGCCGTTGAGTTTCGGGGCGTCGCGCAGCAGTTGGTCCTCTTCGAGGAACGCGCCGTTGCGCCAGTAGTGCGTGACGAGCCGGGCGTACCGCAGCCGGTAGCCGGGATCGTCGAAGCGTGCCGGCATCTTCGGTCGACCCATCTGGGCGTTGTCCCACCGGCACCACTCCAACGCCGCCCGGTCCCGCACTTCGGGGTCGGGGTCGAACACCAGCGTCGCGTAGACATCGGCCAGTGGCTGGTCCCGCATCGACTCCGGCACAACCGAGATGAACCGTTCCCACGCCTCGGGGAAGACGCGCCGCAGGTCACTGGTCATCCACTGGACCTCGCGTCGGTTCGTCTTGGTGATCAGCCCCAGCACGAGTGCGCTGACCCGCTCCGGATGCGCCTCGGCGTAGGCAAGACCGAGAGTCGTCCCCCACGAAAGGCCCAGCACCACCCAACGATCGATCCCGTGCAGTTCGCGCAGCGCCTCGATGTCCGAGATCAGGTGGGCGGTGGTGTTCGTGCTCAGGTCCGTGTCGGGCTCGTGCGCCAACGGTCGGCTGCGCCCACTGCCGCGCTGGTCGAAGATGATCAATCGATAGGCGTCCGGGTCGAAGAATCCGCGCGACCCGACGGACGCGCCGGTCCCTGGGCCGCCGTGCAGGTAGACGGCGGGTGTGCCGGCCGGATTGCCGCAGGCCTCCCAGTAGACCTGGTGTCCGTCACCGACGTCGAGCAGGCCACTGTCGTAAGGCTCAACTACCGGGTATTTGTCCATCACGTGGGAGAAGCTACTGATCCCGGGTGCCGGCGGACGACATGTTTATGCGGGCGGGCGCGGTTGGCTACTGTCCGGTAGGGTCTGGCCGCATCGGACACGTGGCATCCGGAGGTGTTCCAGTGGGCACATACCAGACCGTGCTGGTCGGAACGGACGGCTCGGACTCCTCGTACCGCGCGGTGGACCGGGCCGCGGCACTCGCCAGGGACGCCGCCGCGAAGCTGGTGATCGTGTGCGCGTACCACCCGGCGAGCGAGCGCGAGGTGGCCGCCGCGAACGACGCGCTCGGTGATGAGGCCTACCAGGTGGTCGGCTCGTCGCCTGCCGAGGACTCGCTGCTGACCGCGGCCGACCGGGCCACCGCCGTGGGCGCCGAGGACGTGGTGACGAGCGCCGTCAGCGGCGACCCGGTGAAATCGCTGATCGCCGCGATCGACGAGTACCACGCGGACCTGCTGGTCGTCGGCAACCGAGGCTTGAACACGCTGGCAGGCCGGTTGCTGGGTTCGGTGCCGTCCGACGTGTCGCGGCACGCGCGCTGCGACGTGCTGATCGTGCACACGGTCCGGTAGGACGTGGCCGAACCGGGGCCGCCGGAGCCGGTCCAGCGGCAGATCGAACGGACGCTGCTTGGCGGGGACCGGAAGTACAACCGGATCGAGGTCACCGAGGCAGCGGGTGTCAGCCTGGACCGGGCACGGCGACTCTGGATGGCGATGGGCTTCGCCGAGGTCGGCGACGAGGAGTACGTGTTCACCGACGGCGACGTGGAAGCGCTGCGGATCTGGGACGCGTTGGTCGGCACCGGCCTCGTCGAGCAGGACGACGAGGCATCCGTGGCAAGGGCCCTGAGCCAGCCGCTGTCCCGGCTCGCCGACTGGCAGGCGCAGCAGGTGCTGGCGCGCAGCCGTGACCTGGACGCCGGCCCGGACCAACTGGCGGACCTGGCCGGGGGCCTGCTGCCGGTGATCGAGGGACTCCAGTCCTACGTGTGGCGCCGGCATCTCGCCGCCGCCACCGGCCGGGCGCTGGCATCGGCCAACGACGACGAACTGTCCAGCCGGACGTGCGTCGTCGGGTTCGCGGACATCGTCGGCTACACCGCGACCACCCGGCACGCCGGCATCGACGAGCTGTCCGCGCTGCTGGAGGCGTTCGAGAAGGACGCGACCGAGACCATCGCCACGTATCGGGGCCGGGTGGTCAAGACCGTCGGCGACGAAGTGCTGTTCGTCACGGACGCGGCGACCGACGCGGCCGAGATCGCGTTGCGGCTGGCCGATCCGGCGCGGATCGACCAGGGGCTGCCGATGTTGCGGGTGGGCATGGCGATGGGGCCGGTGCTCAGCCGGTTCGGCGACGTCTACGGCTCGGTGGTGAACCTGGCCGCCCGGCTGACCGCGTTGGCCCGGCCCGGCACGGTGCTGGTGGACAAGGAACTCGGCGAGGCGCTGCGGTCCGCTGAGAACTATCAGCTGCGGCCCCGCCGACCCGTCGCGGTCCGCGGCTATCACCACCTGCGTTCGTGGTCCCTGCGGCGGGCGGAGTAGATCGGTTTTCCGGTACGACCCGGAATCGTGTCGTGACCGTGACCCCGTAGGCTGCCGTGGTCCCCGGCTGAAGAATCCTCTCTGTGCCGGGCTCCATTTGTATCTGTGGCCGGGGAGGTCGCATGGCTCAGGACATCGTCCCGATCGAGCTCGGGCTGCCGCAGGGTGACGTGGTCACGTTGTGGGCGCCCCGCTGGCGGGAGGACGGCGAGGAGTGGGAGGCATTCCTCGGCCATGAGGAGGACCTCTACGCCTTCGCGGACACCGCACGGCTGGCCGCGTTCGTGCGGACCGACATCGAGCACGACCTGGCCGACCATCCGGCCTGGCACGTGGTGCCCGCGCTGTCGGTCGCCGAGCTGACCCCCGACGAGGACCACCAGTACGACCTGGTGGGCGTGCCGGAGCTGGTCGCGGAGGACCCGGACACCTGGGTGCTGTCGGAGTTGGCCGACATCGTGGCGATGGTGCGGTCGCTGGCCGACGTGTGCGAACTGGAGCAGGTGCTCGAGATTCTCGACTCGGCAACGGGTTTCGGCCTGCTGAGCCAGGGGACGCTGCCGTTCTCCGGTCGCGACGGCGCGACCGTGTGGACCGAGCTGGCTGAGGTGGTCGCGGAGAAGTGGGACACGGTGCTCGACGCCATCGACGCGGTGGTGACCGAGCCGGCCGTCGACCCGGCCGCGCTGGTCACCGCGCAGACCGAACTGGCCGAGCTGGAGGCCCAACTCGCCGACGAGTCCGTTGACGCCGACGAGTCCGACGAGATCGACGAGTCCGATTCGGACGAGACCGAAGCGGACACCGAGCCGGCGGCCGAAGAAGACGACGAGGCGGCCGAATCGGCGGCCCTTGACGAGACCGACGATGTCGAGGAGATCGAGGACGAGCCGGTCGGCTTCTGGGCCGAGGTCGGCATCGACCCGATCAAGATCATCACGGCTGACGCCGAGGTCTACACGATGCGCTGCTACCTGGACGACGAGCCGCTGTTCCTCGGCTCGGACGGCCGGATCGACGTGTTCCGCTCGCCCAAGGCGCTGGCCCGCTACATCGCCGACGCGGGCGCGGACGAGGAGGGCAACGACCTGGCCCAGGTGGTCACCTGGCAGGAGGTCCTCAACGCGGCGATCGACGGCACGCTGAGCGTCGAGGTCGACCCCGGCAACACCTACGTCCTGCCCGGCATCGCGGACGACATCTCCGACGGTCCTGACACGGTCGACCCGACCCAGCTGGAACTGGCTGTGGAACTGCTGACCGACGCGGCCGACTGGGCAGGCGATGACAGCGTGAACGCGGCGCTCGCGCAGTCGGAGAGCCTGGGCTGGCTGGTGTCGTTCGTGCTGCGGCCCGACCCGAGTCGGCTGGCGCCCAGCGCGCCGTTCGACAAGGAGGAGACCGCGTGGAAGGCCCTCGTCGAGAAGTTCGAGGAGCGCCTGCGCAAGCACTGACCCGCCCGAACCGAGACCCGACGCTGATCGCCCGGAAACCCGGGCGATCAGCTTTTTCCGGACATCTGATCGCATCGGGAACCGATCGCCGGCACAATCCCTCTGAACGTATGCCAACGGAAAGGGTGGGCATGGCCGGCAAGCAGCGGTTCCAGGTCGACCAGGCGGCGCTGGCCGGCTACTCGTCCCGGATGGCGACGCTGGCGCAGGACGTGCACCAGGTCGCGGCGAACCACCTGGCCGCCAACTGCTCGGTCCCGGCAGACGCGTTCGGCGACGTCGGCCGGGAAGCCGGTGTGCACACGGCGCTGTCCGCGCACATCAGCCAGTTGCACGACCACGTCCGAGCGACCGCGACCACAGTGTCCGACCTGGGCGGCCGGGTTTCCGTGGCACACAACGACTACGCATTCAACGAGCAGGACAAGGCCGACCGGTTCCGTGGCCAGCTGACCTGACATCTCGACGGGGGACACGCTGTGGCAGGAATCAGCATCGCGGCACTGGAACAGCCGATGGTCGAGGCCCGCGACAAGCTGGCGGTGCGGTCCGGCTCGGCAGGCCAGTTGCAGACCGACCTGAACCAGGCAGCGCAGACCCTGGACGACTACCAGGCCCAGCACCAACAGGCCGGCAGCACCCTGACCGCTTCGTGGACCGGCGACCGCGCCGACACCTTCGCCGCACAGTCCCCGACTGTCACCGGCAACCTGGACACCGCCGCCACCGCAGCCGGCACCGCCGCCACCACGGTCGGTTCGGCACTGGCGTCGTGACCAGCGCACACAACCAGGTCCAGTCCCTGATCGACGAGTTCACCGCGACCGCACAACCGTTGCTGGCCACCGCGAACGCCGTCAGCGCCAACGGCAACAACGGCGCCGCCCTAGCCGCGCAAGCCCAGTTGCAACGGCTCGCCGCACAGTACGCGGCAAAGGCGGCGCAACTGGTCAACGGCGCCAAGCAGCAGCTCACCCAGGTCATCGCCGGGTTGAACACCGGCACGACACCGTCGTCGGCCGGCAGCAGCCTGGGCAGCCGAGACAGCAGCAGCGGCGGCTCGGGCAACTCCGGCAGCGGCACCGGCTCCGGCAGCGGCGGCGGCTTCAGTGGTGGCGGCGGCCCGACCGGCGGCAAGCCGATCATCACGCCGCCGTCCAGCCAGTTCGGCAGCGGCACCACGATCAACCTGCCGAGCGGCCTCGGCACGGTGAACGCACCCAACGAGCGCGCCGCCATCGCCGTCCGTGCCGCCCTCACCCAGTTGGGCGTGCCCTACCAGTGGGGTGGCAACACCCCCGGTCAGGGCCTGGACTGCAGCGGTCTCACCCACTGGGCGTACGGCCAGGCCGGCATCGGCATCCCACGGCTGGCCGACCAGCAGACCATGGGCCAGAAGATCGCCGAGTCCGACCTCCAGCCGGGCGACCTGGTCGTGTGGAGCGGCCACGTGGCGATGTACGTAGGCGACGGCAAGATGATCGAGGAGCCACACACCGGCGACGTGTGCCACATCGTGCCGCTACGCACCTCGAACGCGGGCGACGCGTTCCTCGGTTTCTACCGCCCCTCCGCGTAGGCTGACGCGTCATGACGGTGCCAGAAAGCCGCCCGCAGGCCACCATCACCGGAGCCGCGTCCTCAGTAGACGGTTCGGTCAGTGTCGAGGCCAACATCGGCGGCAGCCTGCGCGCGGTCCACCTGACCAGGACGGCCCTGAAACAGGACGCCGGCCAGTTGGCCAGGACGGTGCTGGCCGTCGCGGCCAGGGCAACGGCATTGGCCAACCAACGAGCCACCCTGACCTACCAGCGAACCCTCGGCCGCCCAACAGAAGACCTGCTGGCCAGCCTGGGCCTGTCGTACCCCGCCCAACTGGTAGCCGAAACCGAGGAACCCGGCGACCATGGCGTGATGCGCAGATGACCGATCCCAGCGCGAGGACCGAACCCGAACCACGGCGGACCACGGAACAACTGGTCGCCGACACCGAAGAACGCCTACGCCGCACCGAAAACCTACCGGCCCGAATAGAAGCGGTCCGAGGAACGGCGCACGACGACGCCAACACCATCCGGGTCACAGCCACCATCCACGGCGCCCTCACCGACCTGGAAATCGCCGACGAAGCACTGGCGCTGGGCCCGGAACGGCTGGGTGCCGAGATAGTCCGCCTCGCCGCCGAGGCAAACCAAGCCGCCCTCGCCGAAGGACTGGCCGCCCTGTCCCCCGGTACTGGGCGACGCCGGCACGGTCGACCTGGCCAGATCGATCGGCCTCGACGCGATGATCGACCCGGACGCCCCGATCCTGCCCTACACGCCCGGCACCGACCCGAACGCAGGCAACTGGCAGGTCATCGACACACCGGCAGCCACCACTCCGGACGATGACGACTACGCCCTGACCTTCGACTTCTCCAGCCTCCGCTCAGACCGCTGACCGATCAGCCACAGCTCCGCCCTCCTCTCCGGACACAACGCACTAACGGCAGGTACGAGCCGGCCCACGGTGACAGCGCCGGCCGATGGCGCTCGCCACCGAACGCTGGGCTACGAGAACGGCGGCCGAAGACCGCGGGCTGGTTGAAGCTCATGACTTCCTCCTGGGACTGGTTGTTGGTTGGGCGTCCGTGCCTGTAAGAACCCCAGCAGAAGCGGGATGGTTGCGTGCGGGGTGGCGTGTCTTCCATGCCCGTATGAACCCCAACCGACGAGGATCGGTTGCGCGGGCCTCAGCCCCATTGACGTGTCACGGTTTCCGCCCGGACCGGCGTCAGCGCGATGGCCAGCAGCGGGCAGACCGCCGCGCAGGCGAACGCCGTCGCGTAGCCACCCCAACAGATCAGCAGGCCAAGGACCGGCGGGGTCAGCGCGGCGACCACGTTCTGCCCGGTGTTCTGCGCGCCAAGGGCGCGACCAGCCCAGGCAGGCCCGGCGATCTCCGCCGTCGCGGTGTAGCCGAGGCCGTTGTCGGCGACCGTGATCACCGCGCCGACCGCGATGGCCGCGACCACCAGCCACACCGAAGTGCGGTCCCCTATCGCGGCCAGCAGCATCACACCGGCACTGGCCATGGCCAGTTGGCGCATCGGCCGCAGCCGGCTGCCCACCCGGTCGGACCAGTAGCCGGAGCCGAGCCGGCCGACGGCCCCGGCGACCTGGATCGCGGCCAGGAACGCGCCGGCCGTCATGGCCGCCCAGTGCTGTGCGCCGACCAGGTATTCCAGGCCGAACGCCGAGATCGCGAACTGCGGGACGACCAGCATCGCGCTGGCGCCGTGCACCCGCCACAGCGTCGGCGACCGGTACGGCGACGCGACCCGAACCCCCGTCGACGAAGTCGGACGCGGCGGGTCGACCACGAACAGCAGCACCAGAACCGCGCAGGCCAGGCACAACGCGGTCGGCAGCAGGAGCGCGGTACGGAAGTCGGCGCCATGGGCCAGGCCGGGCAGGGAGATCGCGGCGACCGCGACGCCGAGCGGCTGCGCCGTCTGCCGGACGCTCATGGCGACGCCGCGTTCGCCAGCCGCGAACCAGCCCATCACCACCCGGCCGCTGGCCGCGTTCACCGAGGCGCCGAACGCACCGGCCAGGCCCAGTAGCAGCACGAACCCGGTCATGGTGTGGGTCGCCGTCGCCGCGATGACGACCAGCACCGCGCAGCCGACAAGACCGAGCAGGATCACGCCGCGCTCGCCGTACCGGTCGGCGGCCGCACCCCAGGCGATCAGCGTGAGCAGCAGGCCGACGGTCGGCGCGGACACCACGAGGCCGGCCTGCGCGAGCGACAGGTGTTGGGCCGACCGCATGGCGGGCACCAGGAACGCGACGCCATAGACAAAGGAGAAGGTGGCCGACTGGGCGGCCAGACCGACGGCGAGGATCACCCACCGACGCCGACCCGCCACCATCGCCTCCCATTATCTGGGACTGTTGTCCTGTATAATGGACAGTAGGCGGCCAAGGTGCTGGCCTGCAACGGGTCTTTCACATCGTGGGCGCCGGTCAGTCGCCGATCAGTTCGGCATAGGCGGGCTTGATGACCTTGTTGATGATGTCCAGCCGCTCGTCGAAGCCCACGAACGCGGACTTCATCGCGTTGACCGTGAACCAGCGCAGATCGGCCCAGCCGTAACCGAAGACGTCGACGAGCGCGGCGAACTCGCTGGTCATCGAACAATGGCTCATCAACCGGTTGTCGGTGTTCACGGTGACCCGGAACCGCAGCCTGGTGAGCAGGCCGATCGGATGCTCGGCGATGGACGCGGCGGCACCGGTCTGCAGATTCGACGACGGGCACATCTCCAGCGGAATGCGCCGGTCCCGCACGTAGCCGGCCAGCCGGCCCAACTGCACAGAACCGTCGGCGCCCACCTTGATGTCGTCCACGATCCGCACCCCGTGGCCGAGCCGCTCCGCGCCGCAGTGCTGGATCGCCTCCCAGATGGACGGCAGCCCGAACGCCTCACCGGCATGGATGGTGAAGTGTGCGTTCTGCTGCCGCAGGTACTCGAACGCGTCCAGGTTCCTGGTGGGCGGGTAGCCGGCCTCCGGGCCCGCGATGTCGAACCCGACCACGCCGACGTCCCGGTAGCGCACCGCGAGCTCGGCGATCTCCATCGAGCGGGCGTTCTGCCGCATCGCGCACAGCAGCGTGCCGATCCGGATCCGGCGGCCGGCCGCGGCGGCCAGCCGTTCGCCGGTGCGGAACCCCTCCTGCACGGCCTGGACCACCTCGTCCAGGGTGAGGCCCCGCTCCACGTGCAGTTCCGGCGCGTAGCGCACCTCGGCGTAGACGACGCCGTCCTCGGCCAGGTCCTGCGCGCACTCGCTGGCCACGCGAACCAGGGCGGCCTCGTCCTGGAGCACGGCGCAGGTGTGCGCGAACGTCTCCAGGTAGCGGACGAGCGAACCGGAGTCCGCCGCGGCCGCGAACCACCGGCCGAGCTCGTCCGGCTCGGTGGCCGGCAGCCCGCGGTAGCCGGTGGCGTCCGCCAGTTCGATCACCGTCGCAGGCCGCAGCCCGCCGTCCAGATGGTCGTGCAGCAGCACTTTCGGGGCGGCACGCAGGGCAGCCGGCGTCAGTGGCACGGCAACCGAATTCGACATGGCGACACGGTACCTCGCGCGTCGGAAATCCCGGGACGGAAGATCATGAGCCGGTACGCTCCCCGTGGCGCGTTACGTACGCGCCTGAAAGACCACCCGATTGGGCGAGTCGGGGCAGCGACAGGTGGCCAATTCAGCGGCAGGGAGCGATCGACTGATCGTACGGAGCTCACTCGACCAGTGATCGGGTTGCCAGCGTGCAGCCCAGTAGAGATCAACTAGGCCATTTGCGCCGGTCGTTCCCCCCAGTTGGGCCAATTGGGGGTGCCCAAACATGACCAACGACCGGGGGTGTTTGCTGGGCACAACCCGACAGTGGCTAGGCTCGGGTCTCCCCTCCCCACGGACGAAGGCTTGTTGCCGTGAACGAGAACAACACGATGTCTTTCGACCGCATGCGCAACATGCTCAACCGTGCGGCCGAGGTACGCGAGAGCGAACAGCAACAGATATTCGACGCGCTGGACGAAATCCACGCGCGTCTGCAACCGGTGGAGTCCCTCGGCGCGGTGCGCAAGCGCCTGTCCGAGCTGCCGGACCGGACCGAGGTCAGCGTGCTGGCCGAACGTGTCGACGAGGCCCTGGCCAAGCTGGAGGCCCAGGACACCGCCATCGCCGCACTCGGCCGCTCCGTCGACTCGATGGTCGACAAGCTGGCCAAGCCGTTCGCCCAGCTGGACGGCCGTCTCGACGGCGTGTCCGGCCGGTTCGAGGGCGTCGCGGGCCGGATGGACGGCCTTGAGGACAAGTTGTCCGGCATCCACAAGCGCATCGACGAGGTCCACGGCCACCTGGACAAGCAGGACGGCAAGCTGGACGCACTGCCGCGCGAGGTGCACGTACCGCTGCGCGAGCGGCTGGACGTACTGGAGACCGCGTTGCGCGGCCGCGTCGACGAGGTCGGCGAGGGTGTGCACGAGCACCTCGACGGCACCCGCGAGGCGCTCTACCGCTCAGTCACCGAGTCCACGGCCGCCGTCGGCGCATCGGTGGACAAGGCATCCGAGACGCTGCACGGCAGGTTCACCCAGGCACATGACGCACTGGCCGGCAAGCTCGCCGAAACCGGTATCACCCTGCGCGACAACATCGACGACACCAAGGCAACCGTGCGAGCCGGCATCGAGGCAGCACGCGACCAGGTGGTCAACCGGGTCGAAGAGTCCCGCGCCGCACTGGACCCGACCGACAGGCTGCTCGGCCTGACCGAACGCCTGGAACAGGTCACCAGCCGCCTTGACGCGATGGCAGCGCGACTGGACGCGGTGGAGAGCGGCATCGGCGGCCGGCTGGGCGAGCTGTCCACCAGTGTGGAGCAGGGTCTCCAGCAGGTAAGCGGCACCGTTTCCGCACGGCCGGACACCGATTCTTTGGTCTCCCTGGTACGCGACGCGAACGAGGAATCCGAGCGCCGCAACGCCGGCCAGCTGGATGAGGCGATGGCTACCTTCGCCGAACTGATCCTGGGCGGCGGTGGGCCGACGTCCCCCCCACCGCCCACCGCACTGCCCCGGCAGCAGCGTCGGGCGAGTCGACCGAAGCAGTCCGGGAAGGCGAACGGCAAGGAACTTGACCTTGCCGATGACATCGCTGAAGGCGCCTGAACTTCGTCCTGCGCGGCCCTCGCGGTGGTGGGGGTCGCGCAGGTCGGGTTCCTTGGCTTGTTCGGTGTTTGGCATGCCTGCTTTTCCCCGATCCCCGATTGTGAGTTTCGGTTTTCGGGGTTTTGTCAAGGCGGGAAAGAGTACCTTGACAAAACCCCAAAAACCGAAGTGCGGCTTGGGATTGGGGGAAAAGCAGGAAGAAATGG
>CAVPCF010000133.1:0-68311 GCA_963702275.1 Candidatus Melainabacteria bacterium | reverse complement strand
CGGCAAAGTCATTCGTGATGTGGTCAAGCCTGGATTCCCAACAACGTCAACGGCCGCACCGGATCACGACCCATATACCGCAGTGCTTGGGCAATGTTCCGACGTCCAGCCAGGCGGAACGCGCTGATCGCGAGGTTACGCAGGCTGGCCATCACCCGTGGACCGGCACCGGTACGCACCCGGGAGGCATCTTCCCCGAAGGTGACATCCCGCACCCAGTGCAGCTGATTCTCAATCCGCCACTGGCCCCGCACATACGCCGCAATCTGGGTGGGATGCGCGAGTGAATCGGGCAGGCTGGTGACCCCCAGCGCGACGCGACCCCGCAGTCGGCCACTGGTGTGGTCGAGGGCCGAACGTTCGATCAGGAACGCATGCGTGGCATAGGGGAAGGTCACGGGAGGCCAGTCCGGACACTGCAGCAGGGGCAGGACCTGGACGGTGCGGGTCTCGCTGCGACCGTGTCCGCGTTCACGGACACTCCAGCGGGGTGCGGCGTCCCAGGGCAGCGTGTCGAGGTGGTGGTAGAGGACCTGGTGGTTGCGTTTGACGGTGAACACGTAGTCCGCGCCTCGCGCGTGCAGGTACTGGGCGTGCTGGGCCAGGGTGTGCAGGGCGTCCGCGGTCACCACGCGTCCGGTCAGGTCGATCTGGTCGAGCAGCGGTGCCAGCGCGGTGATCTCACTGGTGCCCGCGGGGACGGGGTGCTGCGCGATGACGGTGGCGCTGTCGTGGCTGAACGCGGCCAGCAGGTGCACTCCGGCACCGCCGGTGCGGGGATAGGTCCCGGCCAGGGACTTGCCGTCCACCGCGATCGCGGCCGGCGCGACCGAGACGGGTGCAGTGGGCTCGGGGTGGTCGTCAATGGGGGTGTGCTGGATGATCCAGGCGTGCAGGGCGGCGTCGAGGTGGTCGGGGTCCAGTCGTTGCAGGACCCGTCGCAGGGTGGCTTCCTCGGGTGCGTGGTAGCGGTCGGAGTGGGGGTCGTGGCGGGCGCCCAGCGCGGCCAGGACGTGTTGTGGGGCGTCGGCGGCCCATTCCCCGATCGCGGTGAACGAGCGGGCGCCGGCGGTGACCGCGGCTGCGGCGAGGGTCAGGATGGTGAGCAGGGAGTGGCGGATGCCGCGGGGTTTGCGGGGGTCGACCACGTCGGCCAGGTAGACGCGCAGGTCGGTGAGGGTGCTCGGGTCGGTCAGGTGGTGCAGGGTGGTCGGGGTCAGGCAGGATAGAGGTGCGGGCACGGCTCTCTTTCGTGATCATGCGATGGTGATGCTTCACATGATCAACAGAGTCGTGCCCGTTCTCATTCCGGTGATCGACTTTGCCGGAACCCTGGTCTTCAGGGCGGCGAAGTCGATTTCTCGGAGTTCGGCGGCGCTTTTGTCTTCAATTTGTCGAGTGCGGGTCGTGTCACTGGCCACCGAAACCGTTGGTGCACAACGAAGTGGCTTTGCATCCAATTTCATGTGACAGACGCCAACTCGCCATCCTTGGGCGCTGGTCTTGGGTGCGGCTGTGCTGGGCGGCCTTGCCTGCGCTCCGGCGAGTGATTGCCAAGCCTGTGCCGGGTGGCGCTGTCCCGCCCCCCTGGAGCAGTGCGTGTCGCGGCTTCGCCCGACAACCGTGGCTGAGCCTCGGAGCGCGCCGTACGCCGTCCCTGGCGCTGACGCGGCTGCCAGCAGCGGCAGCGGCACCGCCGGACTCGGACGTGCGAGCGTGGCGGCGTGACGGGCATCGCGCCCGGCATCGGGATCGCCCGGTACGCCGCCTTCACCACCGACCCGGCCGACTTCGGTTACTCGGAGACCGCGTTCGTGACCAACAGTGACGACACCACGCGTCGTTACCGGGTTCGCTACTTCAGCCCGCTGGCCGAGGTGCCGTTCTGCGGGCACGCCACCGCGGTCGCCATCGCCGGCCGGATCGGGCCGGGGCCGCCCGTGTTCGACACCAGGGCCGGTGACATCGCGGTGGACACGCGAATCGACGGAACCGCGACGCTGACCAGCGTGGCCACCCGCAGCCGCCAGGTGTGGCCAACCGAATTGGCCGCCGCGTTGGCCGCGCTGCGCTGGTCGCCCGCGGATCTGCATCCGGATTTCCCGCCGCGGGTCGCATTTGGCGGCGTCGAACACCTGATAGTGCCGGCTGTCTCCCGGCAACGGCTCGCCGAACTCGACTACGGGGTTCACCGAGTTGGCCGACGTGATGAACGCGGCCGAGTGGACCACTGTGCACCTTCTGGCCAGAGAACACCGATCGGTTCCATGCGCGTGACTCGTTTCCGGTTGGCGGTGTGTGGCGGATCCGGCCACCGGGGCGGCCGCCGCCGCTTTCGGCGGGTACCTGCGAGACCTGGGTCGAATTGACCGGCCTACTCGGCTGACCGTTCATCAGGGTGTCGACATGGGCCGACCAAGTGAACTGCGCATCGATGTCGACCCGGTTGATCCGCGCGTTCGGGTTACCGGTCACGCGGTCCCTATCAACTGAACTGCGACAACCTGCGCCACCTGGGGATTTCTTGGATTTCGATAGGTTAGCTATCTGACCGTCCCTCGGCCCGACCGATCGCTTCACCTTTACGGCGTAGCGGTGTGTGCGGATGGATGCGCTGGTCGGCGGGTTGCGCGATGGTGCAGTGCGGACAACGCCGCTGTCCCCTTTGGTGCTCACCCGACAAGGGGATGTCAATCCGCCGTTTTGGCCTGGAGTGATCACTGTTGGTAGTGTTAGTGCAAACCGGTGAGATGAAATGCGCGTCGTCTTGGTGTGATACTGGGTATCCGTGTATTCTCTCGCGAAAACCAGGGTATCTCTCGGCAGAGAAAGGACACGTGCGTGGTGCAGAAGGTCACCGTCCAGCTCGTTGACGACCTCGACGGCTCGGTCGCGCAGGAGACGGTCGAATTCGGGCTCGACGGCGTCTCGTACCAGATCGACCTCTCGTCGGTCAACGCGGAGAAAATTCGCGGCATGCTCTCGGACTTTGTGGCGAACGCCCGCCGATCCGGACTGCGCAAGCGTGCCGCGGCCACTGCCCCGAAGGGTCGCTCGGCCGCGGTGGATCGGGAACAGAATCAGGCGATCCGCGAGTGGGCCCGCAAGCGGGGTCTGAAGGTATCGGAGCGCGGCCGTATCTCGGCGGAAGTCCTGGAGGCTTATCACCAGGCCAACTGAATCCACCCCTTCGACATCACAGCGTCGACGTCACGGCGTCGACATCCGGTCAGTGCCGGTATCGGGTCGGTCGTCGGCGGGTCGTTCGGCCTGCCGTGACACTTGACGAGGCGCGCAGTGCGATGTGGCGCCGACCACGTTTCGATTCTGGCGTCGTCGGTGTGCCCGCGTCCGGTATTTCCTCGCGCGCCGGCGGTGGCAGGCCAGCTCAGGCATGTCGACCCGGACCGGCAGCGGGGTGTGGTCCGGCCCGTTCGGCTGACCGCCGCACCCCGCCCTGTGACGTTCAACCACCAGCTCGCGCCCGCCCACGGATGATCTATTCGGTGTTGGCCTGGCGCGCTGGGAAATCCCGACCGCACGCGGCGTCGTAGCTCCAGTGTGAAACGCATCGTTACAACGATCCGCTACACACATTTGAGAGTCTCATATGATGGCGTGAAAGGGGAGGTGGCCACATGGTGGTAGGAACGACTCGTGGCAAGCGCCGGCTCGGCAGGTTCGTCAAGCCGATCCGGGTGCGCTCGGGCCGCAAGCCCGACGAGATCGCCGCGCTGGCCGTGTGCTCGAAGCAGACCGTGTACCGGCTGGAGTCCGGCGACGCCCTGCCGAGCCTGCATCGGTTCACGACGGTCCTCGAGGTCATCGGCGCGACGGAGGACGAGCGGCGGCGCGCGCTCCAGCTCTGGGAGATCGCCGACTCCGATCCGGCGATCATCGCGCACGCGGGCGATCTGCCGGTGCGTTATCGCAGGTTCCGGATGGACGAGTGCGAGGCGATCCGGGAACGCACGCTCGACACGGTGATCGTGGCCGGCATGCTCCAGACGGCCGACTACGCCGCCGAGATCAACCGAGCCGCCCGCACCAGGATCAACCGGCCGGCCAGCGACGCGCTGGCGGCCGCGGAACGGCGGGACCGGCAGTCACTGCTGTTCCGTGCGAACCGTCCGCTGGTACTGCACTCGCTGATCGACGAGGGCGTGCTGCGGCGCGTGATCGGCGGCCCTGGCCTGATGGCGGCGCAACTGGAGCACCTGCTGGCGATGGGCGAGGAACCCAACATCACCATTCAGGTCGTCCCGTTCACGTTCGGCGCCTACGGCGCGATGTCCGGCCCGATCACGATCTTCACCTTCCCCGAGGACGGCGAGCCGGAGTCCGCCTACCTGGAGTACGTGACCGGGGGCGAGACGCTGGAGGACGAGGCAGACGTGTCGGGGCTGGCTGCCGTGTGGCAGGAGATCTGCGCCGCCGCTCCCACGCCGGAGGAGTCGGCGCGGCTCATCGGCGCCACACTGGATTCGGTCAGGGAGCGATGAACACCGACACCTGGCGCAAGAGCAGCAGGAGCGAGGCGCAGAACGCGTGCGTCGAACTCGTCGTCGGCAGCGTGGCGGCCGGCATCCGCGACAGCAAGAACCGCGCCGCGGGCCAACTGGCGTTCGCGGGCGACTGCTACCGGGCGTTTCTGGCCGCCGTCAAACGCGGCACGCTGGGCGCCTGACACGAGACACCCACGAGAGGCGGCGACGGGGTGTTCGCCGCCTCTCCCGGGGTCGCGGCGGCGTCAGCCGTCCATGCCGATGCCGAACGAGGCCTCGGTGTCCGACCGGGAGTAGGAGCGGAACGCGATGTGCGTGTCCGTGTTGAGCACGCCGACGACCTTGCCGATCCGCCCCGGCACCAGCTCGGCCAGGTCCTCGTGCCGATCCACCCGCAGCATGGCGATCAGGTCCACGTCCCCGGCGCAGGAGTAGACCTCCGTCACGCCGTCGATGTCGGCGATGGTCTGCGCCGTCTCCGGGATCATGTCCGCCTCAGCCTGGATCAACACGATGGCGGTGATCACAGCGGACTCCTCAGCCTCGGTGAATGATCGCCCGATCCTAGAGCGCGTCCGTGGTGGCCGCCGCGGCCCGTTCCGCCCACGCCCGCCAGGCACCCGCCGATGCGGCCGGTTCGGCCCACGGCACCGATGCGCGGCCCAGCCGGATGCCCGGCCCCGACAGCCACCGCGACAACAGCGACGTCTCCTCCGGTGCCGCGCCGAACAACGGGCCATCGCCAGGTAACACCGTTTCCGCGCCCGCGATCAGCGCGTCCACCACCGGGTTCGCCGGCACGCCACGCGCCGCGACACCGGCCGACGCGAGCCTGCCGTGGCGGATGACCGCCAGCTCCCACCCGCCCGCCGGTCGCGGCCGGGCCGCGACCAGCTCCGGAATGGCCGCGAGCGCCGCCAGCCGCTGTCCCCGGTCAAGGCCGCGGACCAGGGTGACCAGCCGGTCCCGCCGCGCGCCCGCCACCTCGAAACGCTGCTGCGCGGCCAGGTGCGCCAACGCTGACGTGGCCGTGGCCAGCAGTTGGCTGTCCCGCCCGGCCACCAGGTCCCGCACCGCGTGCACGGCCACCGCGTAGTCGGCCACGGTCTGCCGGCCGGCGCACGGCGCGGCGCACCGACCCAGCTCGGCCAGCGCGCACGGCGTGCAGTGTGCCCCGCGTGCCGGGATGCGCATCGTGCACGGCCGGATCGGCGCCGCGTCCTGCACGGCCGCCACCGCCGCCTGGGCCGCGGCCTGCGAGCGGAACGGGCCCATCGCGCCGGCCCGGGGCGTGCGGACCACGGACAGCCGGGGGAACGCCTCGTCGGTGAGCACCGCCCACGCGTAGTTGTGCCGGTTGCGGGACCGCCGGTTGTAGGGCGGCTTGTACGCGGCCAGCAGGCGCAGCTCCCGTACCTGCGCCTCCAGCGGGTGCGCGCACACGACGTGGTCCACCCGGGTGGCCAGCGCGACCATCTCGCGCAACCGCGGTCGGGTCTCGCTTGACGTGAAGTACTGCCGGACCCGGCGGCGCAGGTCGGTCGCGGTGCCCACGTAGAGCACCTCGTCGGACGGGCCGCGGAACAGGTACACGCCGGGCTCGGGCGGCAGGTGCGCGGCAAGGTCCCGCTTGTTCCGCTGGGCCGGCGTGACCTCCGGCAGGTAGTCCAGCAGCTCCTCGAGCGACTGCACGCCGACCGAGCCGACCCGTTCCAGCAGGCTGTGCAGGACCTCCACGGTGGCCTTGGCGTCCGCGAGCGCCCGGTGGTTGGGCCGCGTCTCGGTGCGGAACAACGCCGACAGCGCGGACAGCCGACAGCTCGGCGCCTCGTCCCTGGTCAGGATCCGCCGGGCCAGCTTCACCGTGCACACCACCGGCGGCCTGCGCCACGGATAGCCGAGTCTCTGACAGGCCGTCCTGATGAAGCCGATGTCGAACCCGGAGTTGTGCGCGACGAGCACCGCGCCCGCCGCGAACTCCAGGAACGCCGGCAGCACCCTGGCCATGGTCGGCGCGCCGGTGACCATGAACTGCGTGATCCCGGTCAGCGCGACGACCTGCGGCGGGATGCCGCGCCCCGGGTCGACGAGGGTCGCGAACTCGCCGAGCAGCTCGCCGCCGCGCACCTTGACCGCGCCGATCTCGGTCACCTCGTCCTCGCTCGCGCTGCCGCCGGTGGTCTCCAGGTCGAACACGACGAAGGTGACCTCGCGCAACGGCGTGCCGAGCTCGTCGAAGGTGAGCTGCGTGTCAGCCCTATCACTGGACGCGTTCATCGGTGGCGACGGTAGAGAGGACCACCGACAGTGTGGATTCGGCCGGTTCGCGACGTGCCTGGACCAATCCGTGGCGGTGATCGCGGGCCGGGCACACTAACCTGTAGAGATGACGTCGTCGGCGCACCGCCGCGAACCGGGTCCGGAGTCGTCCGGCCCGCTCGACGTGTCCACGCCCGACGAGGCGAACGTCACGGCGCCCGCGACCGACACGGCCGATGCCGCGGCCGAGTCCGGTGTCGACTGGACCGATCTGCCCGCCGCGGTGCGGGTCCGGCTGGCCGAGATCGCCGCGGACGCGGTCGGCGAGATCACGCCCGTCGACATCCCGCCGCCGGTCCGCCCGGTCGCCAGGTTCGCGCCGACCAAGCGGGCCCGGCTGGGGGCAGGCCCGTTGCTGACGGGTCTGCGCACCTGTCCGCCGTTTCGTGCCGCCGTGACCGAATGGGCCAGGGAACACCGCCCCGCTGTGCTCGATCTCACGGCGCCCGACCCGGCGTCCGCCGCGACGGCGGCGCTGCTGCTGGCCGACGGCGCCGCGGTGCACTACGTGGAACTGGTGCGCCGCAGGGAAATGGACGCCGCGCTCCGCGCCGAGCGGGACACCGCCGTGCAGCGGGCCGGCCGTCTCGAGGCCGAACTGACCCGGCTGCGCGACGAACTCAGCCGCGCGGAGGGCAACGCGGGCCAGGTCGTCGGCGAGCGCGAGGCCGAACTGGAGAAACTCCTCAAACGGTTGCGGGAACAAGGCGTCCGACTGCGCGAGGCCCGCGACGAGGCCACGTCGGCCCGCGCCGACGCCGAACAGATGCGCATACGGACCGAGCTGGAACGCAAGTCACTGACCGCGGACCGCGACCGGGAACGCGAACGCGCCGACGCCGAACGCACCAAGGCCCGACGCGCCGAGGCCGACGCGCAGGCCGCGCGCCAGGCCGCCAGGGAGGCCCGCCAGGCCGACGAGGTCCGGCTCGCGCTGCTGGTGGACACGCTCGACGGCGCCGTCACGGGCCTGCGCCGGGAACTGGCGCTGGGCGGCGGGTCCGGTCCGCGCCCCGCCGACCTGGTGCGGGGTGCCAGCGCCGCGCAGAGCGCCGTGGGCCGGGTGGCCGATCCCGTGGCACTGGACCGCTTGTTGGCGCTCCCAACGGTCCACCTCGTGGTCGACGGCTACAACGTGACCAAGACCGGCTATCCCGACCTGCCGCTGGTGGACCAACGCGAGCGACTGGTCTACCAGTTGGCCGCGCTGGCCGCCCGGACCGGCGCCGAGGTGACGCTGGTGTTCGACGGCGCTGGTGTGGTCTCTGTGCCCTCCGCGGCACCGCGCGGCGTGCGGGTCCTGTTCTCCGACCCCGGCGTGCTGGCCGACGACGTGATCCGGGCACTGGTGACGGCCGAACCCGAGGGCCGGCCGGTGGTCGTGGTCACGTCCGACCGCGCGGTGGCCGACTCGGTCCGCCGCCGTGGCGCCCACCCGGTGCCCTCCGCCGTCCTGCTGGCCCGGATCAGCCGCGTCTGACCAGCCGATCAGGTGGCGGTTCGAACAAACATTCGAATATGTCGGTGCGGCCATCTATCGTGCGTGGTGATCGGGTCCACCGGATTCGAACCGGACGAGGAGAGCTCGTGATCATCGACTGCGACAGGTGTGCGATTCGCGGTGTCGGCTGCCCGGACTGCGTGATCAGCGTGTTGCTGGACGCGCCGGCCACCATCGAGCTGACCGACCCCGAACTGACCGCGCTGGGCGCCCTCGCCGACGCGGGTCTCGTGCCGCACCTGAAGCTGGTGCCGCTCGACCGACCGGGGGACACGCGGGACGAAACGGTCAACACGCGAACGGCGGTGGAACTAAGCGCCGAACGGTCGAGCGAGTACGTCGGACGGCATCGTCGGCAGGTCAGCTGATGGGTAGCGCCACGATCACCATGTGAAGCGGGCGCTAGTCCATTCGGGGAACAGGCTTGGTGCCGACCGGATCACCGGCGGCACGGTAGACGCAATGGCATGCATTCCGTAACCTGTCCGAGATCTCGCGGCGGCCTGTCGTCCACGGAGGGCGGCGACGCGAGATCCCCGCTGAAACGGCCTGTCGGGGGACCGGGCGTAGGTCGGCGACCACGAGCGGTGCGGTGTCACTCTTCCGAGTGACACGCATCGGCCATGGTCTGATCGGCTCAGCGGTGCTGGACGAAGGAGACACGCGCGACGTGGCGTCGCACCGAATCAAGCGCATCACACGCGGAACGTTCGCGGTAGCCGCAGTGGTCGCCGCGGCGAGCTTGACCCCGACCTCGGCGACAGCGGCTCCGACCCCGCCCCCACCCGATCCCGTCACCCAGTTCAACCAACTGTCCGAGCAGGCCAACACGTTGAACGAGCAGATCAACGCGGCCAACGTGGACCTCACCAACAAGCAGGCACTCGCGCAGAAGGCCAGCAACGACGTGGCCGCCGCCCAGCAAGCCGAGAAGGCGGCACAGGCGGTCGAGGACCAGTACATGGTGCAGGTCGACCAACTCACCGGCGCCTCCTACGCGGGCGCCCGCTTCAACCAACTTTCCGCCCTGCTCACCGGCACATCGGCCAGGGACTACCTGAACCGGGCGACCGACCTGCAGGCCCTGGCCACGGACAACTCCGACGTGCTCAGCAAGTTCGCCGCCGCGGTCACCTCGGCCCACCAGGCGGAAACCCGGGCACGGAACGACCTGCAGACCGCGCAGAACGCCACCGCCGCGGCGGTGGCGCTCAAGGCGCAGCTCGTCCAGCAGGGCCAGGCACTCCAGGCCCAGTTGGCCCCGCTGATCAAGGCCAGGAACAACCTGTCCGCGCAGCAGCAGGCCACGCTGGCGTCCACCGGCGTGCAGGGCGTCTTCATCGCGCCGCCCGGCATTCGGGGTGCCGCGATGAACATCGCACTGGCACAGCGCGGCAAGCCGTACGTGTGGGCGGCCGCGGGGCCGGGCTCGTTCGACTGTTCGGGCCTGGTCGTCTACGCATACGCGCAGGCCGGCATGCCGGGTCTGCCGCACTACACCGGAACCCAGCAGACCTTGGGCGTCGCGGTACCGAGGGGCCAGGAACAACCCGGTGACCTGGTGTTCTTCGGTGTCCCGGCGCACCACGTCGGCATCTACGTCGGCAACGGCCTGATGGTGGACGCGGCCACCTTCGGCACGGTCGTCCGGGTCGAACCGCTGTTCAGCGACTACAGCGGTGCCCGCCGCCTCGGTCCCTGACGGCGATCGAAACAGCTCGGTTCATCAGGCCGGTCCCTCGGGGCCGGCCTGATGCGTCGGGGCTACCGTGACCGGGTGCGTCGGACCCTGCTGGTGACCAATGACTTCCCGCCACGGGCCGGTGGCATCCAGAACTACCTGCACACCCTGGCCGGCCACCTGCCAGCCGACGACCTGGTCGTTTACGCGCCGGCATGGCGCAGGGGCGCCGAGCCGCACCCGGAGTTCGACGCGCGGCAGCCGTTCACCGTCTACCGGCACCCCACCTCGCTGATGCTGCCAACGCGGGACGTGGCACGCCGAGCCACCGAGATCCTGCGCAGGGAGCGCTGCGCGGCCGTCTGGTTCGGCGCGTCCGCGCCGCTGGCGCTGCTCGCCCCGCACCTGCGGCGGGCCGGCGCGACCAGGGTGCTGGCCAGCACGCACGGCCACGAGGTCGGCTGGTCCATGCTGCCCGCCGCCCGCCAGGCCCTACGCCGGATCGGGTCGACGGTCGACGTGCTGACGTTCGTCAGCCGCTACACCCGGTCCCGCTTCGCCGCCGCGTTCGGCCCCCTCGCGGCACTCGAGTACCTGCCGCCCGGGGTGGACACGGAGCTCTTCCGGCCGGACCCGGCGGCCAGGGCGATGCTGCGTGCCCGCTACGGCCTCGGCGACCGGCCGACGGTGGTGTGCGTGTCCCGGCTGGTGCCGCGCAAGGGCCAGGACATGCTGATCCGCGCGTTGCCGGCGGTGCGTCGCCACCTGCCGGACGCGGTGCTGCTGCTGGCGGGCGGCGGCCCGGACCGCGACCGGCTGGGCAGGCTGGCCACCGCGACCGGGGTCGCCGAGCACGTCGTGTTCACCGGTTCGGTGCCGTGGGCGGAACTGCCCGGCCACTACGCGGCCGGTGACGTGTTCGCCATGCCGAGCCGGACCAGGGGCGGCGGCCTCGACGTGGAGGCGTTCGGGCTCGTCTACCTGGAGGCGTCGGCGACGGGCCTGCCGGTCGTGGCGGGCCGGTCGGGCGGCGCGCCGGAGACCGTCCGGGACGGCGTGACCGGGCAGGTGGTCGACGGCCGCCAGGTCAACGAGCTGGCAGACGTGCTCACTGGCCTGCTGGCCGACCCGGAACGGGCCACCAAACTGGGCAGGGCCGGCCGGGAGTGGGCCGTGGACACGTGGGGTTGGCCCGCGCTGGCCGACAGGCTGCTGCGGTTGCTCGACGCGTGATCGGGGAACACCGGGTCCGGGCCGTACGTTGGCCCGGGTAACTACATCCACCGTGGTACGCACAACAGAGCCCGTCAGACTGATGCGGGCAGCGGGTGTTAGAGAGCACCATGGTGTATGTCGCCGAACGCGGAGGGGTACGCCATGACGAGTGCGGATGCGATGCGTGCCTCGGACAATGACCGGGAGCGGGTCGTACAGGCACTGCAGGAGCAGGTCGGCGAGGGCCGGCTGACGCTCGAGGAGTTCGAGCAGCGCAGCACCGACGCGTACTCGACCTGCAAGACCGTTGCCGACCTGCGTGCCCTCACCAAGGACCTGCCCGTCGATCCGCTCGCGCCGCCCAAGCCGCCGCTGGCGTCCTGGCAGCAGCCCTACCCGCTGCCGGCGGTCGCGCCGTGGGCGCAGCGGACGTATCCGCCCAACCGCGGCTACGGCGGTCCGCCGTTCCGGCGTGGGGTGCATCCGGTCCGGATCGCGGCGACCGTGCTGATCACCATGTGGATCATTGCCGTGGTCGTGGGCACGGCGTTCCACTTCCCGTTCTTCCTGATGCTCTTCTTCGTGCCGTTCCTGGTGGCACGGGGCGGCCGTCGCCGGTTCCGCTAGCCCGTGCCGAGATAGCTCGAACTGACGGTCCATGCCAGTTCGCGGAGTCCTCGGTCGTAGGACACGGCGGGGGACCGGGACGGGGTGTCGCGGACGAAGTACTGGCCGGTGACCCCGTCGAGTTCCGTCGCGGTGGCCAGACGGAGCGTGGCCTGCGCTCCCTCCGCCGGGGTGAGCAGGGCCCGGCGGGCCAAGCCGAGCAGGGGCGTTTGATTCGATGTAGGTCGAGCAGATCATCGGACGTGAGTGTTACCGGCCGTGCCCTGGGCAGGATCTTGATCCGCCGTGTCGGACATGGACACCGACACGACGTTGACCACCCGGGCCGGTGCGCCGGCGCGGAGCCGGTCGAGCAGGAGCGTGGTCAGCCCGAACCCGGCCAGGTGATCGACGGCCAGGTGCATCTCGATGCCGTCGGCGGTCGACAACCGCTCCCGGTAGTGCGCGCCGGCATTGTTGACCAGGATGCGCAGCCTGTCGTGCCGTGCGGCGAAGCCGTCCGCGATGCGGCGCAGGTCGGTGGGTGCGGCCAGGTCGCCGGTCAGCACCTCGACCCGGTCCGCACCGGCCTGCCTGCGGACGTGGTCACCGCGGGCCGGATCGCGGGCGACGATCACGACGGTCGAGCCCATGCGTGCGAGTTCGGCGACGATCACCTGGCCCATGCCGCCGGTGGCGCCGGTGACCAGGCTGACCTTGCCGGCCAGGTCCACGGCGTTCATGCGGCGCACTCAGCCGTAGATCGCGGCGATGTCGTCGGCGAAGGTCTTGGCAATCACCGACCTGCGCAGTTTCAGGCTGGGCGTCATCTCGCCGCCCTCCTCGGTGAAGTCCACCGGTAGCACCCGGAACTTCCGGATCGACTCGGCCCTGGACACCGCGCCGTTGGCCTCGTCGACCGCGGACTGGATCTCCGCGACCAGGTCCGGGTCACTCGTCAGGTCGGCCACCGTCGCCGCTGCCGGCTTGCCGTGCTGGGACTTCCATGCCGGGAAGAACTCCTCGTCGATCGTGACCAGCACGCCGATGAACGGCTTCTGGTCGCCGACCACCATGCACTGGCTGATCAACGGGTTGATCCGCAGCCGGTCCTCCAGCACGGCGGGGGAGACGTTCTTGCCGGCCGCCGTGACGATGATCTCCTTTTTCCGGCCGGTGATCCGCAGGAAACCGTCGCCGTCCAACTCGCCGATGTCGCCACTGTGGAACCAGCCCGCCGCCAACGAGTCCGCGGTGGCCTGCGCGTTGTTCCAGTACGCGCCGAACACCACGTCGCCGGAGATCAGGATCTCGCCGTCCTCCGCGATCCGGATCGACGTGCCGGCCACCGGCCTGCCGACCGTGCCGACGCGCAGCGCCGCCTGGGTGTTCACGCAGGCCGCCGCGCTGGTCTCGGTCAGGCCGTAGCCCTCGAGCACCGGGATGCCGACGCCACGGAAGAAGTGCGCCATCCGCTCGCCGAGCGGTGCGCCGCCGGACACCGCCGCGATGCAGCGGCCGCCGAGCGCGGCCCGCAGCTTCACGAACACCAGCCGGTCGAACAGCGCGTGCCGCAGTCGCAGGCCAAGCCCAGGGCCGCCGTGGTCAAGCGACCGGCTGTAGGCGACCGCGGTGGCCTCGGCCGTGTCGAAGATCTTGCCCTTGCCCTCGCTGTGCGCCTTCTGCTTCGCGCCGTTGTAGACCTTCTCGAACACCCTGGGCACCGCGACCACGAACGTCGGCCGGAACGTGCCGAGGTCGCCGACCAGGTTCTTGACGTCCGCGGTGTGCCCGATCGCCAACCTGGCGTACACGCAGGTCAACGCCAGTGCCCTGGCCAGCACGTGGGCCAGCGGCAGGAACAGCAGCAGCGAGTTGCCCGGCCGCAGGATCTCCGGGAAGGCGTGCACACCCGCCTGCACCTCGGCGATGAGGTTGCGGTGGGTCAGCACGCAGCCCTTGGGTCGCCCGGTCGTGCCCGACGTGTACACGATCGTGGCGGTCTCGCCGGCACGGACCGAATGCCGGCGGTCGTGCACCTGCTGGTCGGTGACGTCGGCGCCCAGCGCGGTCAGCTCGTCCACCACACCCGGCTTGTCGCCGCCCGCCGGACCGTCGATCTGCCAGACGTGGCGAACCTCACCCATCCGGTCGACCACGGCGTCCACCAGGCCGCGGTGCGCCGAGGTCTCCACGATCACCGCACGGGCGCCCGAGTCGGACACGATCCACTCGACCTGTTCGGCCGACGACGTCTCGTAGACCGGCACGGTGACCCCGCCCGCCGCCCAGATGGCGAAGTCCAGCAGCGTCCACTCGTAGCGGGTCTTGGACATCAGGCACACCCGCTCGCCGGCCAGCAGACCGACCGCGATCAGGCCTTTCGCCACGGCGAGCACCTGGGCGGCGAAGTCCCGGGCGGTCAGGTCCACCCAGGTGCCGTCCACCCGGCGCTGGAAGCTCACCGCGTCGCCGAAGCGTTCTGCGTTGGCCCACACCATGTCCGTGAGGTTTTCCTCATCGGAGATGGAGCTGGTCGCCGGGACGGTGTATTCGCGCACGTCAACCTCCGTGCCATGGAATGTTACCGGTGGGAAACTTATCGTGTGTACCTCGGTCGGCACCAGACCGGTGGCATCACCCGCGCTCGTGGCATTCTGCACCGCGTGCCAGCAGGAGACATACCAGCGGGGGACGTAGGGGCGGGGGACACGCAAGCCGTCGACGTCGTGGACGAGACGTTCCTCGTCGTGCCACCCAAGATCGTGGCATCGGCGTTCGCCGACCCGATGACCTGGCGGCGGTACTGGCCGGACCTCACCCTCTCGGTCTACGCCGACCGGGGCGACGAGGGGCTGCGCTGGACCGTGCGCGGCGCGCTCGTCGGCACGATGGAGGTGTGGCTGGAACCGATGCTGGACGGCACCCTCCTGCACTACTTCCTGCGGGCCAGGACGGCCACCGCCATGCCGACGCGCGCGGCGGACCGGGAGCGCCGCCGCCGCCAGCTGGCCGCGAAGCGGATCGCGTTGGAACTCAAGAGCGTCCTTGAGAACGGCCGCGCCCCCGGCTGCGCGCCCTGACCAGGAGACGCGAGCGAAGCGAGTCCTATCGGAGGCCAGACACCGCGTAAAAGGCGGCTGGCCCGCCAGCGGAGCGAGCCAATGTGACAGTGTCGCTGGTATGCGGGTGCACGTGGTGTCGGACGTTCACGGCAATGTCGACGCACTGGCCAGGGCCGGGGAGGGTGCGGACGCGCTCGTCGTGCTCGGCGACCTGCTGGACTTCGTCGACTACCACGACCACTCCAAGGGCATCCTCGGCCAGGTGTTCGGCGCCGAGAAGGTCGCCGTGTTCGCCGAGCTGCGCCGTGGCCAGCGGTCCGCGCCGCTGGCCGCGTACGCCCGCTCGCTGTGGACCGACCTGGACAACGCGGCCGACGTCGTCGAGGAGGCCATCCGGGACCAGTACGCCAAGCTGTTCGGCGCCATGACCGCACCGACCTACGCCACACCGGGCAACGTGGACGTGCCGGCGCTGTGGCCGGAGTTCGCCGGCAACGGCATCCACGTGCTGGACGGCCAGACGGCCCAGGTCGGCGACCTGGTCTTCGGCTTCGTCGGCGGTGCCCTGCTCGCGCCCGGCGCCACCCTGCGGCGCACCGGGGTGTGGGTGCCCTACCTGCGCACCCGGGCGGACTTCGACGGCTCCGTGGCCGCGCTCGGCCCGGTTGACGTGCTGTGCAGCCACATCCCGCCGTCGGTGCCTGAGCTGAGCTACGACGTCGTGGCGCGGCGCGCCGAGCAGTCGTCGACGGCGCTGCTCGCCGCGATCCACCGGGACCGGCCGCGCTGGTCGCTGTTCGGCCACGTGCACCAGCCGTTGGTGACGCGGATGCGGATCGGCCGGACCGAGTGTGTCAACGTCGGGCACTTCAAGCGCACCGGCGCGCCCTACGTGCTGCGCTGGTGAGTGCTGTTGCCATGGTGAGCCGCGCAGCCGGTAGCCTCCCGGCATGGCCGACGAGTCCACCCAGTCCATCGTCATCGACGCCCCACCGGAGCGGATCATGGCGGTCATCGCGGATTTCGCCGCCTATCCGGAGTGGACCAACGCGGTGAAGCAGACCGAGGTGCTCACGTCGGGCGCGGACGGCCGGGCCGAGCAGGTCCAGTTCACCCTGGACGCCGGCCCGATCAAGGACATCTACACGCTGGCCTACGACTGGTACCCCGACCACCGCGGCGTGAGCTGGAAGCTGGTCAAGGGCCAGATGCAGCGCGCCCAGAAGGGCAGCTACGACCTGGTGCCCGCCGGGGACCGCACCGAGGTGACTTACACCCTCGCCGTGCAGCTGGCGATTCCACTGCTCGGCCTGCTCCGCCGCAAGGCGGAGAAGGTGATCATGGACACCGCCCTGAAGGAGCTGAAGCGGCGGGTGGAAACCGGCGGGTCCTGACATGCGCGTCCTGCTGTTCACCGGAAAGGGTGGCGTCGGCAAGACCACCCTGGCCGCCGCGACCGCCGCCCATCTCGCCGCGACCGGCCGCAAGACCCTCGTGGTGTCCACCGACCCGGCCCACTCCCTTGGCGACGCGCTCGGCGTGCCGCTGGACGGCGACCCGGCCGAGCTCGACGACGGCCTGTTCGCCAGCCAGCTCGACATCCGCCGCCTCGTCGACGGCAACTGGCAGCAACTGCGGGACCACCTGCGCACCCTGCTGGGCGGGGCGGGCGTCGACGACCTGGCCGCCGAGGAGCTGACGGTGGTGCCCGGCGTCGAGGAGCTGCTGGCGCTGTCCGAGGTGTACCGGCTGGCCGCCGTCGGGCCGTGGGAGGTGGTGGTCGTTGACTGCGGTCCCACCGCGGAAACCCTGCGGCTGCTCGCGTTGCCCGAGGCGCTGTCGGGGTACCTGGAACGCCTGTTCCCGACGCATCGGCGCGTCGTGCGCGGGATGCTCGCCGGCCTGGCCGGTGTCCGTCAGGTGGACCGGTGGGACGCCGCGGCCGACGCGCTCGGTCGCCTTGCCGAGCGGCTGACGGCGCTGCGCGCGGCGCTCGCGGACCGGTCCCGCACCACCGTCCGGTTGGTCACCACACCCGAAAGGGTGGTGACCGCCGAGACCCGCCGCACCCTCACCGCACTGGCCGTCCAGGGCATCCGGGTCGACGGCCTTGTCGCGAACCGGCTGGTCCCGGTCTTCGGCCCCCGACGCGGCGCCGCCGCGACGTGGCTGCACACCAGGCGCGACGAGCAGCAGGCCGTCCTGGCCGACCTGGTCGCGTCCACCGACGTGCCGCTGCGCACCGTGCCGCACCTGGCGGCCGAGCCGATCGGCGTGCCGGCGTTGCAGGACCTGGCACGCGAGCTGTACGCCACGTCGGACCCTTTGGGTGACAGTCCTGTCCCGGCTCCGCTGCTGACCGTGTCCGGTCGCGGCCGCGGCCAGGACGCCCACTACGAGCTGCGCATCGCCGTGCCGCTGGCGCCCGACGCCGACGTCGACCTGGCCAGGGTCGCGGATGAGCTGGCGCTGACCGTGGACGGCAGGCGTCGCCTGATCGCGCTGCCGCCGGTGTTGCGTCGCTGCCGGGTGACCGGCGCGGACGTCGACGACGGGGGAGTGCTGGTGCACTTCCGCCCCGATCCGGCGCTGTGGCCCCGGCCCGAGTAGCCCCGCCAGGGCACCAGCGATAATCAGGGGATGACCACCCCGTCGAACGGCACAGAGGATCCGCCGCTGCCCGGTGCGAGGCTGGCCGAGGAGCTACGGCTGCTGCTCGACGCACTGGCCGACCGAGCCCAGCCATGGCTGAACCGCCTGGCGACCGAGCCGGACGCCGAGCACACACCCGCGACCTGCGGCTGGTGCCCCGTGTGCGCCGGCGTGGCGGTGCTGCGCGGCGAACGCCCCGAGTTGGCGGTCCGCGCCGCGGAACACGCGGCCGGCCTGGTAGCCGTGCTGCGCAGTGCCCTTGCTCACCCCGAGACAGCGCAGCCGTCCGGCTCAGGCGACGACCGAGTGGAACACATCACTGTCCGCAGGCGTGACAGCAAGGACGGCGAGTGCTGACCATTGGCGTCGACGTCGGCGGAACCAGCGTCCGAGCAGGCGTGGTCGACTCACACGGCGACGTCCTTGACCTGACGCGGGCCGGCACCCCCACCGGCCAGACGGCGTTGGAGGACGTGATCACCGAGGTGATCCGCGAACTCACCGGCCGGCACCGCGTGAGCGCCATCGGCCTCGCGGTGGCCGGCTTCGTCGCGGAAGACCGACGCACGGTCCGCTTCGCCCCGCACCTGGCCTGGCGCCAAACCCCGGTAGCCGACCGAATCTCCACCCGAATCGGCCTGCCGGTCGTCCTGGAACACGACGCCAACGCGGCAGCGCTGGCCGAACACCGCTATGGCGCCGCGCGCGGCAACGGCGTCGCGGTGCTGGTGGCCCTTGGCACCGGCATCGGGGGTGCGCTGCTGGTGGAGGGAAAGCTGTTCCGCGGCGCGTACGGCGTGGCCCCGGAACTGGGCCACCTGACCCTGGTCCCCGACGGCCGCCCTTGCCCGTGTGGCAAGAAGGGTTGCTGGGAGCGCTACTGCAGCGGAACAGCACTGGCCACCACGGCGATCGAGCTGCTGGCCCGCTACCCCGGCGCGTCCACCCTGCTGGCAAGGGAATCGGCCGCCGACTCCCGCAAGGTGACCGGCCGCCGCGTGGCCGCCGCCGCACGGGACGGCGACCCGTTGGCGGAACGCGCGATGGCGGATCTGGCCAGGTGGCTGGGTCAAGGATTGGCGTTGATAGCGGACCTGTACGACCCGGAAGTGGTGGTAATCGGCGGCGGCGTATCGGAATCGTCCCCGCTGTTCCTGGACGAGGCCCGCGAACACTACGCGAGCATGGTCACCGGAGCGGGCCACCGGCCCCTGGCCCGAATCCGCCCGGCCCAACTTGGCGACGATTCGGCCATCGTCGGCGCGGCAACCCTGGCCGCCGAGTCAGTAGGCCCGATGGCCCGAATCGGCCTGATCAGCCACTCAACTCGCCGCCGCTGAGTGGCGGAGTGCCAGACCACGATGGCGGCCCGGCAGGGCTTCGTTCCGGATCAGACCTGCGCACCGTCGTCACGGTCGGAGTCCGGCGGCCCGCGCCGTGTCCGCAACACCAGCCACCCGATCCCGGCAGCCAACGACACCAACGACAACGGTGTGGCCACCCGGGGCGACAGCCCGATCAACTGCGGCCCGGCCAGCAACAGAACCCCGATGGCCAACAACAGGATGCCGAACAACGTGCCGGCCCGAAGCCGAGGCAACGGCGGCGGCTCCGGCGGCACGAAGTGGCCATCCTCCTCAGCCTCGACCGCATCGACCCACGTGACGTCCGGGACACGCCAGCCGGTCGGCTCGTCACGCGACGGCGCCACCGGCGACTCTTCCTCGACCACCGACGACCCGATGCCCTCGCGTTCCAGGTCGGCCACGATCTCCGCGAAGGCCGCGTCCACGTCATCCGGGCCGTCGGACCGCCTGGTCACATCCCCTCCCTCGGCCACGGCTACACCGGTTGTCCGGTTCGTTCCCGGTGCACCCGCTGCGCGAACTCGACGCTCGCCGCGAAGATCGCCGGCGCGTCGTTGTCCAGGGTTGCCACGTGGTAGCTGTCGGGCAGCACGATCTCGCGGACATCCGTGCCGCGCACGCCGGCCATGATGATCTTCGCGTTCACCGGCTCGACCACGTGGTCCTCGGCAGAACGCAACAACAGCAACGGTTGGTCGACTCGATCGAGGTCGCCCCGCACCACCTGCCACAGCTTGCTCAGGCTCGCCGCCGCGCGCAACGGCAGCCGGCGGTACGCCAGCTCCGTCGAGCCGGGTTTCTTGATGTCGTTGGAGATCCCGGGCATCGACGGCACGAGCTTCGCCAGCAGCGGCAGGAACACCGCGTCCTTCCGCTCCGTGGTCACCGACGGGTTCACCAGCACAAGGCCGGCCACTGCCGAGCCGTGCCGTTGCGCCAATCGCAACGCGAGGGTGCCGCCCATCGACAGGCCGAACACGAACACCGTCCGGCACCGCTCGGCCAGCGAACCGAACGCCTGGTCGACCTCGCGGTACCAGTCCGGCCACGTGGTGCGGTTCATCTCCTGCCACGTGCGGCCGTGGCCGGGCAGCAACGGACACGTCACGGTGAAACCGGCCTCGGCCAGCGCCGCGCCCCACGGCGCCATGCTCTGCGGCGAGCCGGTGAAACCGTGGCACAGCAGCACGCCGATCTCAGCTGAGCCGTCTTGGGTGAACGGCTCGGCGCCAGGCAGGATGGCCACCGTGACCCTCCCGGGGTCCGATCGGTTGGGGCCAGCCAATCGTCGCACGGACGCAGGCGCAGTGGGCGGTCCGGTTGGCGGCGTGGCCGGTGTCACCGCTGCCTCGATTCACCTTCCGTCGTTGTGCCAGGTAGACGTGCTTCGTAGGCTGATCAGTGACCCGGCGCACGGTTGACGAGGCGTGCACGATGGTCAGCGGACGGTAGGAGGCGGCCACCCGGTGATGTACTGGCTGATGAAACACGTGCTGCTAGGTCCGCTGCTCCGGACGCTGTTCCGGCCCAAGGCCGAGGGAGCCGACAACATCCCGCCCACCGGCGGTGTCGTGCTGGCCAGCAACCACCTCGCGGTCGCCGACTCGTTCTTCCTGCCACTGGTGGTGGCCCGCCGGGTGACGTTCCTCGCCAAGCGCGAGTACTTCACCGGAACGGGGCTCAAGGGCCGACTGAAGAGATGGTTCTTCTCCGGCGTCGGCCAGGTGCCGATCGACCGGTCCAGCGGCGCCGCCGCGCAGGCGGCCCTGGACACCGGGGTCCGGCTGCTGACCGAGGGCTCGATGCTGGGCATCTACCCCGAGGGCACCCGCTCGCCCGACGGCCGCCTCTACAAGGGCAAGACCGGCCTGGCCAGGATGGTGTTGCAGTCCAGGGTGCCGGTGGTGCCGGTCGCGATGGTGGGCACCGACAAGGTCAACCCGATCGGTTCCAAGATGTGGCGGCTGCGCCCGATCCGGATCAAGATCGGCGAGCCGCTGGACTTCTCCCGCTACGACGGGCTGGCCGGCGACCGGTTCGTGGAACGGTCGATCACCGACGAGATCATGTACGCCCTGATGGAACTCTCCGGCCAGGAGTACGTGGACGTGTACGCCGCGAAGGTCAAGGAGGACCTCGACAAGGCGAACCTGCCGCCGGACGCGGTGGACAAGGTGATGCCGCGCCAGGCCGCCGACGTGGAGACCGGCCGCGTGCCGGAGACCAGAGCGGGCTGATCAGCGGCGACCGATACTGTCCGGTAGTGCGGTACTTCTACGACTGCGAGTTCATCGAGGACGGCGTGACGATCGATCTCGTGTCGATCGGGGTCGTCGACGAGGAGGGTCGCGAGTTCTACGCCGTGTCCACCGAGTTCGACCCCGGCCGGGCCGGCACGTGGGTGCGGCAGCACGTGTTGCCCAAACTGCCACCCCCGGGTGACACGGCATGGCGGTCGAGGGCCAGGATCAGGGAGGACCTGATGGCCTTTCTCGGGGTGCACGAATCCGACCGGTGTGAGTTGGAGCTGTGGGCGTGGATCGCCGCGTACGACCATGTCGCGCTGGCCCAGTTGTGGGGCGCGATGCCGGCGTTGCCAAGGGCGCTGCCCCGCTTCACCAGGGACCTGCGGCAGCGCTGGGAGGACGTGGGACGGCCGAGGTTGCCGCAGGCTCCGTCGGACGCGCACGACGCGCTCGCCGACGCGCGGCACAACCTCGTCCGGTGGCAGGTGATCGAGGCGGAGCGCCGCAGACTCGGCTTCCCGGCCACGTGACCGGGACCAGGCAGAACGGTCAAGAACATGAGCGCGGAATCAGGCAGCGGCGAGGGTTGCTGCACCGATCCAGTTCATGACACCCTCTGCGGTGCCGACAGGATGCCGGCGCCGTGCCGGCCGAATGAGGAGCGAATGACATGCGTATCGGTGTGCTCACCGGCGGTGGTGACTGCCCAGGCCTGAACGCGGTGATCCGCGCGGTCACCCGCAAGGGGATCGAGGCACACGGCTGGGAGGTGCTCGGCTTCCGCAACGGATGGCAGGGCCCGCTGGAAGGACTGACCCGCCCGATCGGACTGGACGACGTAGAGGACATCCTGGCGCGCGGCGGGACGATTCTCGGCTCGTCGCGGACCAACCCGTTCAAGGTGGACGGCGGCGTGGACCGCATCCGCAAGGTGCTCGCGGACAACGGCGTGGACGCCCTTGTCGCCATCGGCGGCGAGGACACCCTCGGCGTCGCGAAGCGCCTGACCGACGAGGGCATCGGCGTCGTCGGCGTGCCCAAGACCATCGACAACGACCTGAACGCCACCGACTACACGTTCGGCTTCGACACCGCGGTCATGATCGCCACCGAGGCGATCGACCGACTGCGCACCACGGCCGAGTCGCACCACAGGGCACTGGTGGTCGAGGTGATGGGCCGGCACGCGGGCTGGATCGCGCTGCACTCGGGCCTTGCCGGCGGCGCGAACGTGATCCTGGTACCGGAGCGGCCCTTCGCGCTCAACAAGGTGATCGACTGGGTACAGAGCCGGTTCGAGCGGCAGTTCGCACCGATCATCGTGGTCGCCGAGGGAGCGATCCCCGAGGGCGGCAACGAGGTCCTGCTCAGCGGCGAGAAGGACGCGTTCGGCCACGTCCAGTTCGGCGGCATCGGCGACTGGCTGGCCCGCGAGATCGCCACCGCCACCGGCAAGGAGTCCCGGGCCGTGGTCCTCGGCCATGTGCAGCGCGGCGGCACCCCGACCGCCTACGACCGGGTGCTGGCCACGCGGTTCGGCCTGCACGCGGTGGACGCGGTGGCGGACAGCGACTTCGGCGTGATGGTCGCCCTGCGCGGCACCGACATCGTCCGAGTGAAGCTGTCCGAAGCGACCGCCGAACTGAAGACGGTGCCGGCGGCGCGCTACGAGGAAGCCGAAGTCTTCTTCGGCTGAGCCTGGCCGTTTTCCCCTGGTGGGACGGTGTTCGGCCCTGTCGGGCACCGTCCTTCGCAGGCGGCTTGGAAAGTCAAACCGCTGTCCACAGCGGTCGGGGCTATCCACAGCCTCTCTGCGAATGTCCCATTTGGTGCTTGACAAACGGTACGTTGGAAATGGGACGCCCCCCGCGGAGTGGTGGGGGCTGCCTCCGGGGCGGTGGGGAGTTCCGTAAAGGCCGTGTTTTCGCAGATCAGGCGGCTGATCAGCGCGGTTCGCTTTGGTGGGGTCTGTCTTCGGTGGCGAGGTTTGGCTTGTCTCGTGTTTGGGTGGCAAGCTTTGGCTTTGCGCGCCGTCTTTTCCCCGATACTTTATTGTGTGAACGGTCTTGGTTGTTTTGTCAAGGCGGGAAAGAGTACCTTGACAAAACAACCAAGACCGTAAGTGCGGCTGTGTATCGGGGAAAAGCCGGGAGGCATGGTTAAGAGGCTATGCCGCAAGCCGACAGAAGTCCCGCCGAAATTAAAAGAGGCGCCTCGGTTCGGAGCCTGCTCCAGTTCGTCCGGCGGGTGCAGTTCGTGGTGGTCGCTGGCGCTTCCGTTGGGAGCCTGCTCTAGTTTGTCCGGCGGGTGCGGTTTGGTGGTGGTCGCTGGCGCCTCGGTTGGGAGCATGGTCTAGTTCGTCCGGCGGGTCCCGTTTCTTTCTGTGGTGGGGGTTGCTATCCGTGGGTTACCGGGGCTGGTCGGTCATCCCTAGAACCATCCAGACCAGACGCGACCCGTCGGACGAACAAGGGCAGGCTCCCAACCGAGGCGTCTCTTTCCGGTTCAGGACCCTTGCTTTTGCCACGCGGCATTCCGTTGTTGCCAGTCCTGCCGCATTAGTGTGTGTCCCGAACGAGAGAGTGTCTGTGTATGCAGAGCTGCTTGATCCGGTGCTGTGCGAACGACAAAGGTAGGCCCTCCAGATCCTCTGCGGTTCCACACCACCCACTGCTGCGTCAGCTGACGCCTGTCGTCGGTCAGCCGGGTCAGTCGGTGAGCGCGCCTAGCACCAAGTAGCTGGCGAACGTGCCCAGCCAGTGCTCTGCGGCATACCCATAACCGAACACGTAGCCCCAGCCGGCCTCGCGGTGTACGTCGGCGGCCTGGCGAGCCAGTGCGACGTGCCGATGGTCGGCTGGCAGGCTGTCGGCGATCGCGGCCCAGCACCACGCTCGGGACAGTGCGAGGCCGGCCAGATGGGAGCCGAACGGGTCGGTTGGGTCGGGTACCGGTATCGGCTCGCGGAGGGTCGTCCAGCGGGGGGTGTCCAGGTCCGGCAGGAAGCCGTCGAACCAGGTGGCGAAGTCGGCCGGGGTTTGTACCCGGCGCATCAGATCTGCCTCGACCAGTGCGGGGGAGATGAAGTCGGCCGCGTCCGGCTCGTAGCCGCCGTAGGCGCGGTCGTCGCCGAACCAGCGGTGGGCGGCGGCGGTGATCGCGTCGGTCAGTTCGTGGTCCGCGCTCGCTCGTGCGGCGTCGAGGATCAGGCCGAGTGCGAAGGCGCTGTTGCCGTGGGTGCCGACCCTCGTCGGGCGGGCCGCGTCGGTCACCCAGGTCAGGCATCGGTCGCGCAGGATCTCGGTCAGCGGCGACAGGTTCTTGGCCCAGCTCGCCGCGGCGGTTGCCGAGTCGTGGGCGGCCCAGCGGCGCAGTTCCGCGTCCAGTACCAGCAGCCACGCCCAGCCGTACGGGCGTTCCCAGTGCGTGCCGTTCGGGCCTCGGAAGAACTCGGCCTCGGTGGCCGCGCCGTCCACGGTGATCAACCGGTCCAGCACGGCGGCCGCCTCGGTGGCGTCCGGCAGGTCGGGTCGCAACCGCAGCAGCCGGACGATCAGCCAGGTCTGGTGCACGCACGAGTGCCAGTCGTACGACCCGGCGAAGACGGGGTGGCGAGTTCGCTGCGGCACGAGGTCCTCGGCCGAGTGAACGAAGTGCGTCCAGTGCACCGGATAGTCACGCTGAACGTTCGCCACCGCGGTGTTCAGTAGACGGTTCGCGTCACTGTCATCTAATCGGGTGGTCACATCGAGTTATCCTGCCGTCTGATCGCCGCTGGCGACACCGTCTTTAGTACGCCGAACGCACTAATTCGATGGTGATCATGAGAGCACTCGGGAGAATTGTCTCGATTGATGAGAACGGCATCCCTGAGGTCGGGAGGTCAGGCGCACCGCCTACCCTTGTTGACGTGAACTGGACCGTCGATTCGACCGACCCTGCTGGGGGCGCATCATGACGAGGCCTGGTTCGGCGACCTGGACCGTCGATGTTCCGATGGATGAGCTGCCCGAGCTGCCGCCGCTGCCGCCCGAGCTCCGCAACAAGCTCGATGTCGCACTCACCAAACCCGCGGCACAGCAACCGCAATGGCCTGACGTCGAGCACGTGCGCCGGGTGCGGACCGTGTTGGAGAGCGTGCCACCGATCACCGTGCCCACCGAGATCGACCGGCTGCGTACACAGCTTGCCCAGGTCGCACGGGGCGAGGCGTTCCTGTTGCAGGGCGGCGACTGCGCGGAGACGTTCGCCAGCAACACCGAGCCGCACATCCGGGGCAACGTGCGCACGCTGCTGCAGATGGCGGTCGTGCTCACCTACGGCTCGAGCATGCCGGTCGTGAAGGTCGCCCGGATCGCTGGGCAGTACGCCAAGCCGCGCTCGGCCGAGCTGGACGCGCTGGGCCTGTCGTCCTACCGCGGCGACATCATCAACTCGATCGCCGCGACGCCGGAGGCCCGCGTGCCGGACCCGTCGCGGATGATCCGGGCGTACGCCAACTCCGGCGCCACGATGAACCTGTTGCGCGCGTTGACCAGTGGCGGCATGGCCGACCTGCACAGGGTGCACGACTGGAACAAGGACTTCGTGCTCCAGTCGCCGGCCGGCGAGCGCTACGAGGCGCTGGCCACCGAGATCGACAGGGGCCTCCGGTTCATGTCGGCATGCGGCGTGTCCGACTCCAGCCTGTCCGCCACCGAGATCTTCGCCAGCCACGAGGCGCTGCTGCTGGACTACGAGCGGGCCATGCTGCGGATGGACAACCGCGAGGAGACCGCACGGCTCTACGACCTGTCCGCACATTTCCTGTGGATCGGCGAGCGGACCCGCCAGTTGGACGGCGCGCACATCGCGCTGGCCGAGCTGCTGGCCAACCCGATCGGCCTCAAGATCGGCCCCACCACCAGCCCGGAGTTGGCGGTGGAGTACGTGGAGCGGCTCAACCCCGCCAACGTGCCCGGCCGGCTCACCCTGGTCAGCAGGATGGGCAACGGCAAGGTCCGCGACACGCTGCCGCCGATCGTGGAGAAGGTCACCGCATCCGGCCACCAGGTGATCTGGCAGTGCGACCCGATGCACGGCAACACGCACGAGTCGTCGACCGGTTACAAGACGAGGCACTTCGACCGCATCGTGGACGAGGTACAGGGCTTCTTCGAGGTACACCGGAATCTGGGCACCCACCCCGGCGGCATCCACGTCGAGGTAACCGGCGAGGACGTCACCGAGTGCCTCGGCGGCGCCCAGGAGATCTCCGACCTCGACCTGCACGGCCGCTACGAGACCGCCTGCGACCCCCGGCTGAACACCCAGCAGTCCCTGGAACTGGCGTTCCTGGTGGCGGAGATGCTCCGCTCGTAGCTTGTCAAGCCCCTGGCCCAATTGTGGACAAGTTCGCCGGCTATCCACAGATTGCCGGCGAACCCCCCGTTCGGGGCTTGACAGGCATAGAGTTGAAAAGGGCCGTAAGCCCCCAGGGTTAGGGCGGGGGTCTGTACTTGTGGGCTCGGCGATTTCGCAGTTCGGGCCCGTTCGCCTGCCAGGGGGTGGTCGTCGCGTTGCCGAGGCCATGGGGGCGCGTTGTCGGGCGCCTCATGTGAGGGCTGTGCGCGTCCGGCGAGCTGAGATGCTGGCTTGTGGGTGGTCAGGCCGGTTTGTGGTCGTCGCCGGTTGGTTCGGGCTGTCGTTGTTCCACATCCGGGCGCGGCCACGGTAGACAGGTGCAGTTCGCGCCGCCGGTGCATTGGCCGGACAGCCACCAGACACACCGGCCGCGTACGCGTCGGTTCGTGGACTCGTCGTTCATCGGTACCAGGCCTCGATCCGGTAGTCGAAGCGTCACGTTCCGTCGAGGGGGACGCGGCGCGCGGCCTGCTGTGACGTGGCTTGCTCAAATGGTGGAAACCGGATGCGTGGCGCCGCCATCCGCGCTAACTTAGTTAGCGACGCTAACTGACGGAGGTGACACGTGGCCAGGACGGTCGACACGCCGGCCGCTCCGCGACTCGACCGGCAGGTGTTGATCGTCTTTCCCGGCCTGATGCTCGGCATGCTGCTGGCCGCGCTGGACCAGACCATCGTCGCCACGTCGCTGCCCACCATCGTGACCGATCTCGGTGGCCTGACCCACCTGTCCTGGGTCGCCACGTCCTACCTGCTGACGTTGTGCGTGTCCACCCCGATCTACGGCAAGCTGGGCGACATCTACGGCCGCAAGCGGCTGTTCCAGGGCGCGATCGTGCTCTTCCTGATCGGCTCGGCACTGTGCGGGACCGCCCAGTCGATGACCGCGCTGATCGCCTACCGCGCGCTGCAGGGCATCGGCGCGGGCGGCCTGATGGTCAACTCCCAGGCCATCATCGGCGACCTGGTCGCCCCGGCGGAACGCGGCCGCTACCAGGGGTTCATGCAGTCGGTCTTCGCGTTCGCCACGATCGCGGGCCCGCTGCTGGGCGGCGTGCTCACCCAGGACCTGAGTTGGCGCTGGGTGTTCTACGTGAACCTGCCGATCGGCATCGTGGCGCTCGTCGTGGTGGCCACGCTGAAACTGCCGGCACGCCCGCGAAACCGGACCCGCATCGACTGGCCCGGCGCTGCCCTGCTGTCCGGCGGCGTGACCGCGGTGATCCTGGTGACCAGTTGGGGTGGCGTCACGTACGCGTGGCTGTCCGCGCCGATCGTCGGCCTGTCCGGGGTGGCGGTCGTGTTGTTGGCCGCGTTCGTGATGGTGGAGCGGCGGGCGGTGAATCCGTTGCTGCCGTTGCGGATGTTCGGCAATCCGGTGTTGCGGGTCAGCGTGCCGCTGATCTTCGTGATCGGCTTCGGCATGGTCGGTGTCGCCACGTTCAACCCGCTGTACCAACAGGTCGTCGACGGCGTGTCGCCGACCATGTCCGGCCTGCGCCTCGCACCGATGATGCTCAGCATGATGTGCACGTCGGTGGTCGTCGGCCAGACGATCGCGCGGATCGGCCGGTACCGGTGGTTCCCGGTGGTCGGCACGGCCTTGCTCGTCGTGGGCATGGTTCTGTTGTCATTGCTGGAACTCGGTACGTCGTACGGCTTCCAGTTCGTGGCGCTGGTGGTGGTCGGCGTCGGCCTCGGCATGGTCAATCCGGTGCTGGTGCTGGCCGCGCAGAACGCCGTGCGGCCCAAGGACATCGGCGTCGCCACGTCCACCAACACGTTCGGCCGCACGGTCGGCAGTTCGTTCGGCGTCGCGGTCTTCGGCACGATCTTCGCCACCCGCCTGACGGATGCGCTGTCCCACGGTGCTTCGGCGACAATGTCCGGGATCGTGCACAGCGGCATCAACATCAGCCGTGCGCAGATCGCGGCGTTGCCGGCGCCGCTGCGTGCCACGTTCCTCAACGCCTTCGCCCACGCCCTGCACGGCGTCTTCCTGGGCGGGGTCGTGGTCGCCGTGCTCGGCTTCTTGCTGTCACTGCGACTCCGCGAAGTTCCGCTACGCAAACGCGACCTCGGCGTCCGCGCCGAAGCCGCCCGCGAGAGTTAGGCTCCCGGCGCCACCACTGGCAGTCCGGCATCCTCAGCGAACTTGCCCAGCTTTCGGTCGTAGGTGATGAACTCGGTCAACGCCTTACCCAGCGACGCGGCGGTCGCGAGGTGCAGCGCGTCCAGGCTGCGCAGGTGCTGCTGGGGCAGTCGCCCGGCAGCCACGAGCACCGGTGCGATCGGCAATTTGGCGTAGGTTCTGAGCACAGCATCGGCGTGCTCGTGACGTGCGGCATCCTCGTTGCGGCGGATGAGCGTGCGACGAACCTCCACCTGGGTCAGTTCGCTGGAGAAGCCGACGATGCCGACTTGCGACCTCTTGGCGAGGTGGGCCCTCAGCGCGGCGCTCTCCTGCTCGGTCACCACGAGCTTGACCAGCGCGCAGGCATCCAGGTAGATCAACACCTCTCCTCGCGTCGCATCTTGATGAGGGTTTCGGACGCGGGCTCCATTCCAGGGTCGCCCGGTGGCGGTGGGTTCATCTCCAGTTGGCGGAGGAGTTCTGCCTGCTGCCGGAGCAGATCTGGCGGGATGATGCCTGCCTTGACCAGTTCCCGCAGCTTGACGTCCTCCGGGTCCGGCGGTCGTAGTACCGCCACCGGCCTGCCGTTGCGGGTGACCTCGATCTCCTCGCCGTTCGCGACCCGAGTCAGTACCTCTGCGGTGTTGCGGGCCAGCTCGCGGATGGTCACCTGGTGCATGTCCGTCATGTGCTCAGTCTCGCTCAGCGCGTATGCCGCTGTCATGTCCTCACGATAACTGCCTGTCATGACCTTGCCTGCCATGCAAAACACGATCGTGTGACATGGCACAAGATGTCTGACAACAGTGTCAGCAGGCGAAGGCTACGGGAAGACACCGATGGTGACCGTGGAGCCCGGCTGGACCAGCGTGCCAGGGCCGGGCGACTGGACGAGCACCTGGCCGTTCGGGTCGTTGGCCACCGCCTGGATCTGGACCTGCAGGCCGAGTGCCTGGAGCGCCTGCTGCGCCTGCTGCGCCGACTGCCCGGTCAGCGTCGGCACGGTGACCGCGTTGGACGTCTGCACGCCGACCTTGAGGCTGGTCCCCGGCTGGATGACCGTGCCGGCCGCCGGTGTCGTCGCGACGACCGTGTTGGCGGGGACCTGGGGGTTGAAGGTCTGGGGCTCGTCGAACGGTTGGAATCCGGCTTGGGTGAGTGCGGCGACCGCCTGGTCGTGCGGCTGCCCGACCACGTCGGGCACCGGTTTGGGGGCCGGGCCCTTGCTGATCACCAGGACCACCACCGCGCCGAGGTTCACCTGCGTCCCAGGGGCCGGATTCAGCCGGACCACCGCGCCCTTGGGCACGTTGTCGTCGAACGCGTCCTGATTGGGATCCAGCCTCGGCGTGAGCTGCGCCGCCCGCACCGCCGTCTCGACGGCGTCCGGTGACGCGCCCGGCGTGATGTCGGGGACGATCGGCTTGCCCTCCGAGATCACCACCGTGATGGTGGAACCCCGTAAGGCCCTGCTGCCGATCGACGGGCTGGTGCCGACCACCCGGCCCGCCGGCACGGTGTCGTCGTGTGCCTGGGTGAGCGCCGCGCTGAGATCCGCGGTCTGCAGTGTCTGCTCGGCCGTGGTCGGGTCGAGGCCGCCGATCCGCGGCACCGCGGTCCACCGGCCGCTGCCGAACCACCACGCGGCCACGCCGAGCACGGCAGCGAGCACCAGCACCACCGAGATCCAGATCACCAGCGTGCGCCTGCCGCGATGCCGCTGCACCTGGTAGGAGTCCGCGATCGTGTTGCGGCGGCGCTGGCCGGGCGTGAGGTCGGGCGGGCCGTACGGGTCGACCGTGCCGACGCCGCCCATGGGCATGGCCGCGCCGTACTCACTCGCGCCGTACTCACCGCGGGAGATCGACCGGGTGCCCTGCGGGCCGATCGGGCCCGGCCGGACCGGCGCGGTGCGGATCGTGCTGACCATCGGGTCGTTCGGGTCGACCGGCGGGATGAGCTGGGTGGCGTCCACCGCCTCTACCGGGGCGATGACAGTCTCGTCCGGTGTGACGTTCTCGGGTCTGTGTCTGCCACCGGCCGGGGTGTCGGTCGGCGAAGCCGGTATCGGTACGGGTACCGGCACGCGGTGCATGCCCAGCGAGCCGCGCAGGCGCACCAGTTCCTCCAGGAACGCCGCCGCGTCCGCGGGGCGCTGGGCCGGGTCGCGCCGGGTGGCCCGCAGCACCAGGTCGTCCAGGGCGGCGGGGATGCCGGGCGTCGCTTCGCTCGGCGGCGGCACGTCGTCGTTCACGTGCCGGTAGGCCACGGAGATGGGGGTGTCGCCGACGTAGGGGGGCCGACCCGTAAGCATTTCGTAACAGACGATGCCGGCCGAGTAGACGTCACTGCGCGCGTCGGCCGCACCGGTGGCCACCTGTTCGGGTGACAGGTAGGCCACCGTGCCGAGGATCTTGTCGTCGCTCGTCGTACTGGCCGTCGCGATCGCCCTGACCAGGCCGAAGTCCGCGACCTTGACCACGCCGCCCTGCCCGATCAGCACGTTCTCCGGCTTCACGTCCCGGTGCACGAGGCCGGCTCGGTGCGCGGAGGCCAGCGCGGACAGCACCGGCTCCAGCACACTGATGGCCAGCGGCACCGGCAGCACACCGCGCTCGCGCAGCAGGTCACGCAGGGTGCCGCCGGACACGAGCTCCATCACCAGGTAGACGTGCCCGCCGTCGACCCCCTGGTCGTGCACGGCGACCACACCGGGGTGATGCAGCTTGGCCGCGGCCCGCGCCTCCAACTCGAACCGCTCGATGAACGAGCGGTCCTCCGCGAAGCTCGACTCCATCACCTTGATGGCGACCGGACGGTCCAACCGGAGGTCGAGACCCGCGTACACGCTGGACATGCCGCCACGGGCGAGCGGCGCGTCCACCCGGTACCGGCCCTCGAGCACCGCACCGAGGACCTCAACGCCATGTGTCTCCACGACTGCCGATGGTACGGAGCCCGGAAGGTAACGCCGCGGAGCCCGCCGGATGAACATCGCTCGACTGGCGCAGGGCGGATCGGGCCAGGTTGTGGCATCGTTGGCATTCGTGAGTGCGATTCCCACCGCCGAGGACGTCCTCGAACGGTCGTACGAGGTACTGACCCTGCCCGAAGTGGCGCAGTCCGTAGGCCAACCGGTCACCAGGGTTCATCAGATGGTGCGCGACGGGCACCTGCTCGCGTTCCGCCGAGACGGGGTCATGGTCGTGCCGGCCTTGTTCCTCAACGGCGAGGGCGTGGTCAAGGGCCTGCCCGGCACGTTGACGGTGTTGCGCGACGCCGGCTTCTCCGCGGAGGAGATGCTGCGCTGGCTGTTCACCGTGGACGACTCCCTGCCCGGTTCCCCGATCGAGGCGTTGCGAACAAACCGGGGCCGGGAGGTGAAGCGAAGGGCGCAAGCTCTCGCGTTCTGACCGGCCCGTTCGCCGACGGAGCCAACCCGGGCCAACCGACAGTCCGACCGTAGCCGAGGCCGTACGTGCTAACGCACGTACGGCGTTACGGCGTTGTCCGGGCGGCGCAGGCGCAACGGGTCGGGCCGGACCAGTGACACGGCCGCCACCCCGGCGGCCAGCATCGCCGTGACCAGGTACGCCCAGTCGTAGAGCCCTGTCGTGCCGTCCGGGAACGTCACCAGCACGATCCACACCGAACTGAACGCGCCGACCACCAGCCACCGACCGGACCAGGCCAGCCCGGCGGCCATGACCAGCGGCCAGCTGAAGTACCAGGGCAGGGTGGCCGGCGAGAACACCGTGACCACCAGCAGCGCGACCGCGGCCCGGCGGATGATCTGCTCCGGTGTGCCCAGCCTGGCCAGCCACCACTGCCGGCCCACCAGCGCCGCCAGCACCAGCCACCCGATCGAGCGGGCCACCGACAGGAAGCCCTGCGGGTCCACGGTGCCGAACAGGCTCGCCACGGTGTGCGTGAGCTGACCGACGGCGGTCGGCAGCGACAGCCACTCGATCACCGAGGACGTGGCACGCAGCGCCGGAATCCAGCCGAGGCCGACGCCGGCCAGCACGGAGCACGCGCCGAACGTGGCAACGACCACCGCGACACCGTTGCTGACCGCCGTGGCGAACCTCCTGCGCGGCGAGCCGTCGGTCCGGGACATCCAGATCCACACCAGGAACGGCAGCAGCACACCGGCGGTGGCCTTGACCGCGAACGCGAGCGTGACGACCAGGAAACCGCGCCGGAACCGGCCGTCGAGCACCAGCACGGTGCCGGCCGCGAGCAGGCCGACCATCAGCAGGTCGTTGTGCCCGCCGCCGACGAGGTAGGCAAGTACCAGCGGATTGGCCGCGCCGAACCACAGTGCCACGGTGGGCCGGCCGCCGAGGCGCTCGGCCAGCCGGGGCAGTGCCCAGCACAGCAGCACCAGGCCGACGCACATGGTCATCCGCAGGGCGACCACGCCGACCACGGTGCTCTGCCCGGTGATCAGCACGACGGCCTTGGCCACCAGGATGAACAGCGGTCCGTAGGGCGCCGGGGTGTTCTGCCAGGCCGGGTCGACGTTGGCGGACAGGTGGTCGTTGAGCACCGAGACGCCGTACATGTACGGGTCGTAGCCGTGCAGGGCGAGGTCGCCCTGCGCCAGATAGCTGAAGAGGTCCCGGCTGAACAGCGGCGGCGCGAACAGCAGCGGCAGCGCCCACGCGCCGATCGCGATCAGCATGCCCCTGCGGTCGGTCCGCCCGGCCAGCACGTCGCGACCCAGCCGGATCCAGGCCAGCACCAGCAGCGTGATGCCGAGGTAGACGACCGCGGTGGCCATCTGCTTGCCGTGGCCGTAACCCAGCCAGCTCACCGCGGTGCCGTTGAGCACCGGATCGGGTTCCAGCACGGCGGCCGCGCCGATACCGGCCCCGGCGACCAGGATCACGCCCGCCACGCCCATGGCGATGGTCCGCACGGGAAGGGGCTTGTCGAGCGTGGTGACGACGACCCGTAAGCCGGTCGACCGGTCGCCGTTCTCGGCCGCGGGCTCGTCGCCAGCGCCCGGTCGGGAAGGTGACGGCACGGTGGTCATCGCCGGCGATCGTCGCACAGCGCCCAGGTCGCCCCGCGATGACCACCGTTTGGCGACCTCGCCGTTACCGTTCGGTGATCTTCTGCCCCATCGAACGGCCCGCGGCCGCCTTCGCGAGGCCGTGGGCACAGCGCTCGATGAACCGGGACAGCGTCTGCCGGTAGAGCCAGCCGGTGCCGAGCAGTTTCGGGCGGAACGACCAGTGCCAGTGGATCGTGGTGACGCCGTCCGCGGTGCTCAGGTCCACGTCGGCCCGGTAGTCCCGGATGGCCAGCCCGGACACGAGCTCGTAGCCGAACCGCTTGTCGGGTACGAGTTCGGCCACCCGTTCCGTGGTGGTCACCCGGCCGGTGCGGAACACGCGGATGGCGCCGACGCCCTCCCGTGCGTCGGCGCCGGGTCGCGTGAGGTCGAACGAGCCCAGTGGTGACCAGGTCGGCCAGGAAGCGCGCGACCGACTGCTGGCGGCCGTCATCGACCAACTGGCGGGTAGTGGAATAGGCGACCTGAGCCTGCGAGGTCTGGCCACCGCGGTCGGCACCAGCCACCGCATGTTGATCTACCACTTCGGTTCCAAGGAGGGCCTGCTCATCGAGGTCGTCCGCACCATGGAGGAACGCCAACGCGCCGCACTCGCGGAGTTGGAACGCGAACTGGATGCCGACCCGGCCGACGCGTTCCGCCGATTCTGGCAGCGGCTGGCCGACCCGGCGCTGTGGCCGGCGGAACGCCTGTTCTTCGAGCTCTACGGCCAAGCGCTACAAGGCAGGCCGGGCACCACGCCGTTTCTCGAGGGCATAGTCGACAACTGGCTCGACCCGCTGACGGCGTCGGTCCTCCGCTACGGCGTCCCACCCGACCAGGCCCGCGCCCACGCCCGCCTCGGCCTGGCCGTGGCGCGCGGACTCCTGCTGGACCTACTGGCCACCGGCGACCGAGCCGAGGTCGACGCCGCCATGGAACGCTTCATCACCGCCTACCCCGGCCTCGGTTCGTGAGTGCGCCTCAGTCCAGCCGGGTGTCGGCGTAGGCGACCATCGCGTCGCGCAGGTAGTCGGCCAGTCGCGGATCGCGCGCGTCAAGGTGCGCGCGCAGGTCCGGTGCCGTGGCGAACGCCTCGCCCAGTGCGGCATAGGTTTTCCGGTCGACCGTCATCAGCTTGCGGGACCCTTCGACGTCGTCGTCGAGTACCGCGAACACCGCTGGGTCGGTCGCCGTGACGCCGTCGCGCATCAGCGCCAGCAACCGGAGTTCGATCTCGGCGCCGCCCCGCTCGACCTCCCGGAACTGTTCGTCGGTCCAGTTCTCGGTGCGTCGCTTGATCTCCGCGAAGTGCGGCTGCTCGGTTTGACCAGTTTGCTCGATCGTGCGCGCCTCGAGATCGGCGAGCGCCTCGCGGGTGAAGCGGAATCCTTCGAACAGTTCCTCTGCGGGCATGTCGGTTCCCCTTTCCAGATGGGCGATGGTGGCCGCGACGGTGCGGACGAGCCGGTCCAGCCGGGCGCCCTGCTCGACGAGGGCGCGGTGGTGACACCGCAACGCCTCGATCCGATCGCGTTCGCCGTCGACCACGGCGGCGATCGTGGGCAGGTCGACACCGAGCTCACGCAGCAGCAGAATCTGTTGCAGGCGCAGCAATTCGGCCTGTTCGTAGTAGCGGTAACCGTTGGCGCCGACGCGTGCCGGGCGCAGCAGGCCGATGTCGTCGTAGTGCCGCAGCGTGCGCGCCGTCACCCCGGACAACCGCGCCACCTGCTGGATCGACCAACTCATCAGACCCGCCCTCCCGCGTCCGCACCAACACGAGTGAGCGTAGAAGTTGCCGTAACGGCAAGGTCAAGCCGACGACTAGGGACTGGTACCGGGACAGTCCACCCACTGCCCTGGCGGGCAGCCCGCGTTCCCACCAGCGGCCGCGACCAGCGTGCTGGCCAGCGCGTCGGCCGACGGCCGGTTGGCCGCGGTGGTCACCAGGTCCACCGAGCACGACGTGCGGCTCGCCGACCGGCACGCGGTCAGTTCGTCGCCCGCGTAGTCCTGCCACGCGCGGCTGTCGGTCACGCCGTACTTCCACACGTGCGGATGCCCGGCCTGGTCCTGGAAGTCGATCACGTACACGGAGGTCGGTCCGCTGGTGCGCTTCGCGTCCCGGGTGGCCGGCGTCGCCGCAGCAGTGGCCGCCGCGGCCAGCGAGGTCAGATCCGGTGGCGTGGCAAGGGCTTGCGCCGTCCAGTCCACTTCGTACGGATGCTGGCCGGTTGTCACGTGCGCGTGGTTGAAGAAGGCAGTCCACTGTGGAGTGTTGTTCACGCACGTCGCCGTCATCGGCCTGCCCGGCGCGACCGGGCCGACGACGGCCTGGCAGGTGCCGGTCGGCTGGCCGTCGCCGGTCCACCTGCCCTGCACGATCACCTTCGTCGCGGTGGCCCCCGCGTTGGTGAACGTGACGACCACCGAGCAGGCGGCGGCCGTGCACGCGCCCCAGGTCTGGCTGCCCTGCTGGATGTTCACCGCGGTGTCGACCACGGTCTGCAACTGCTGTGCCTGTTGGTCGATGTTCTGGTAGATCCCGGCCTCGCTCGCGGACACGTCGGCCACGTCCAGCGACACGCTCGTCGCCGCGCCGAGACTGGCCGGCACGTCCACGTGCAGCACCCCGTGCGGCGCGGCGGCCGCGACGAACACCGTGCCGTCGCCGATGGGGATCGCGATCGCCTTCGCGCCGTTCACCTTCGTGGCCACCACGTTGGCAGGCGGCGCGGTGTTGCCCCGGTCGACCTGGCGGGCCAGCGTCGCGCCGAAACCGTCCGGCCGCAGCACCGAACCCAGGTCGACGCCGATGGCCACCGACGGCACCCGCACCCACCGGCTGTCCACCGCTTCGGCCTGGCTGCCCGGATCGCCTGCCAGCGCGGACCAGAACTGTGCCGGCGCGTCCACGTACAGAGTGCCGTCGACCAGCACCAGCGCGCCCTGCTGACCGCCCGCCGAGATCGAACCGCCCGCCTCGCCGGTCGCGGTGACGCTGATGTCCAGGTCGATCGTCTTGTGGTTCGGGTTCACCAGGGAGCCGTGATAGTGCAGGACGCCCGCCTCGCCCAGGTTCAGCAGGGACTGCTGGACGGTCTGCGCCGCGGACAGCACCGGCACCGGGGTGGCCGCCGGGGCGCCGCCGACGGTCAGCGCGCAGCCGGCACAGCAGAGCAGGACCGCGGGCAGCACCGCCCAATGACGCCATCGGCGCCCGGCCCCGCTCGCCCCGTTCATCCCCACCCCGCAATCACCCCACCGCGGCCCCAGTGTGCCCGGGCAGACTCACGACCCGGTCACCGCAAAGCCCCGGACCGGTCTCGGCGCCGCTGTCGCACGGAAGCCGGTCTCGTTCCACGGTACCCATTCTCCGAGGTTGCCCCTTGTTCCAGTTTTGTGGACGCCGGCTCCCAGCAGGCCGATCGGTTGACTACCCTGGGTATGTGACGACGGTTGTGGAGCGCCTGCGCTCAGCGCGGCCCGTGTTCTCGGTCGAGTTCTTCCCGCCGAGGGACGCGGACGAGGAACGTGTGCTCTGGCGGTCCGCGCGCAAGCTCGAACCGCTGGACCCGGCCTTCGTGTCCATCACGTACGGCGCGGGCGGCTCGACCCGCGACCGCACGGTCCGCACCACCGGCCGGGTCGCCCAGGAGACCACGCTGCTGCCGATGGCGCACCTCACCGCCGTGGACCACTCGATCGCCGAACTGCGCAACGTGATCGGCTGGTACGCCGCGATCGGCGTGCGCAACGTCCTCGTGGTGCGCGGCGATCCGCCCGGCGCCCCCAACGGTGACTGGGTGCCACGGCCCGACGGCTTCGCCTACGCCGAGGAACTGGTCCGGTTCGTCCGTGAGCTCGGCGACTTCTGCGTCGGCGTGGCCGCGTTCCCCTACGGCCACCCGCGTTCTGCCGATCTGGACACCGACACCCGCTACCTGGTCCGCAAACTGCGGGCAGGCGCCGACTTCGCGATCGCCCAGCTGTTCTTCGAGGCGGACGACTTCCTGCGGCTGCGGGACCGGGTCGCGGCCGCGGGCTGCGAGACCATCCTGTTGCCCGGCCTGATGCCGCTGACCACGCCGCGCACCCTCGCCAAGACCATCGAGCTGTCCGGCGCGAGCTGCCCGAAGGCGCTGTTGGACCGTCTTGAGCCGTTGGCGGGCGACGCGGCCGCGTTCCGGGCCGCCGGCATCGACGCGACCACCGAACTCGGCCAGCGACTGCTCGACGAGGGCGTGCCGGACCTGCACTTCTACACGTTCAACCGGACACAGGCGACCACCGAGGTCGTCGGCAGGCTCGGCCTCGCCCCGGTTCGGGCCGCGCAGGCCTAGACGGCGGTGTCGGTCTAAACGGCGGCCAGATACGCCTGTTCCTTCTTCAGGTTCCGCCTGCGTGCCCACAGCGCGAGCAGCACCACGAACACCGAGACGATCGCGCCGCCGCCACCCAGCGCGAGGACCCAGAACCGCCAGCCGCGCGTGTTGCCCAGCGTGTACTGGTCGGCGGCGCTGAAGGACGAGACCTGGCCCGCCTTCATGGTCCAGGTCACCGTGTCACCGTCCAGCGCGCCGTCCTGCCGGACGGGCGGGTTCGGGAAGGTCACCTTGACCTGCACGTCGACACCGCTGACCGTCAACTGGGTCAGGTCGACGGAGCCGTCCAGGTTGACCAGGTTGCCGGAGCGCTGGAACGTGATCTTGTAGGTGCCGCTCTCGTTGCTGATCGCGGTGGCCAGCGCCGACATCTCGGTGAAGCTGAGGTTGGTGAAGGACAGCTCGCTGCCGACGTAGCCGTCGCCCTTGTACGACTTGGTGGTGACCTGGGCGGCCATCGTGGTCGGGATCGTGAGCTGCGGTCCCTGGCCGTTCTGCGCCGAGGGCAGCGACGCGATCACCACGTCGCCGGACACGTGGTCGTCCGTTGACACGGCGATCGCCGCGTGCACCCGGACACACCCGCCCGCGAGCAGGCCGACGACGCCGAGCACGAGGCTGAGGCAGAGCACACGGATGCCGCGACGACGCGGACTTGCCTTGGGCACCCGGTCATATTGCCAGTTGGACACCTGCCGCGACATAACCGGTGGCGGCCTGTCGACACCGATGTAGCGTGCTGCCCATGCCACCCTCCTCCCGGATCCACGAGATCAGCGACCACTACGTCGACGAAGTAGCGCGGCTCGACCCGATCGGCGCCACCTACCTCGGCGTGACCGGATACGACGACCTGCTGACCGACTACTCGCCCGACGGCGTGCTGGCCAGGTCGAACGCTGCCGCCGCTGCCGTCAGCGCGATTCGGGCGCAGACACCGGCCGACCAGTCGGACAAGGTCGCGCAGGCGGTGTTCGTCGAACGGGTGGACGCGGAACTCGCGGTGGACGAGGCAGGCCTGACGGTCGCCGATCTGAACGTGATCGCCAGCCCGCCGCAACACGCCAAGTCGGTGTTCGACCTGATGCCGACGGAAACGGAGGCGGACTGGGCGCGGATCGCCACGCGGATGGCTGCCGTGCCCGAGGCCGTCGCCGGCATGCGTGCCGCCCTCGCGTACAGCGCGGACCAGGGCCGCACGTCGGCAGAGCGGCAGGTGTCCAAGGTCGCGGAGCAGTGCGCCACATGGGCAGGCCGGTCCGGTGGCCCGTCCTACTTCGCCGGCCTGGTCGAGGGCGCCCGGGACGTGCCGGACAGCCTGCGCACCGACCTCGAGGCGGGCGCGGTCGCCGCCGCCACGGCGTACGGCGACCTTGCCGATTTCCTGCGGGTCGAACTGGCGCCGAAGGCACCGAAGAAGGACGCCGTCGGCCCGGACGTGTACCGGTTGAAGCTGAACTACTTCAACGGTGCCACGGTCGACCTGGCCGAGCTGTACCAGTGGGGCTGGGAGGAGTTCGTCCGGATCGAGACCGAGATGAAACAGGTCGCCGACCGGATCAAGCCCGGCGCGACCCCCGCGGAGGCGGCCGCCGTCCTCGACGCGGACCCGCGCTACCAGCTCGTCGGTCAGGACGCCCTGCGCGGGTGGATGCAGGAACTGTCCGACAACGCGCTGACCGAGTTGCGCGGCAAGCACTTCAACCTGCCCGACGAGCTGATGCGGCTGGAGTGCCGGATCGCCCCGCCCGGCGGCGGTGTCGGCGCGTACTACACCGGCCCGTCGGACGGCTTCACCCGCCCCGGCCAGATGTGGTGGTCACTCGAGCCCGGCCGCGAGGACTTCGTGACGTGGCGCGAGACGAGCACGGTCTACCACGAAGGCGTCCCCGGCCATCACCTCCAGATCGCGACCACCGTCTACCAGGCCGATTCGTTGAACCGCTACCAACGCCTGCTGGCCGGCACCAGCGGTCACTGCGAAGGCTGGGCCCTGTACGCGGAACGCCTGATGCGCGAACTGGACTACCTGAAGGACGACGGAGACCTGATGGGCATGCTGGACGCCCACCTGTTCCGCGCAGGCCGCGTGATCGTCGACATCGGAATGCACCTGGAACTGCCCATCCCCAAGGGCACCGGCTTCCACGAGGGCGAGCGGTGGACGCCGGCACTTGGCCTGGAGTTCATGCTGACCAGGACCCTGGCCGAGGCGGCACTGGTCCGCGACGAGATCGACAGGTACCTCGGCTGGCCGGGCCAGGCCCCGTCCTACAAGCTGGGCGAACGCCTGTGGCTGGCGGCCCGCGACGAGGCTCGCCTGCGCAACCCGGCCACGTTCGACCTGAAGGTGTTCCACCAGCGGGCGCTGGAGATGGGCTCCATGGGCCTGGACACCCTGCGCGAACGCCTCGCGGAACTCTGACACTGCCGTGCTGCGTCAGGCCAACGGCAGTTCGTGGCCGAGTACCGCGAACGGGCGGGGGTCGCCCGCGAACAGGTAGTCACGCAGGACGTCCTGGAAACCGACGCGCCGGTAGAGCTGCCACGCCCGGGACGTCCCCTCCGGCGTCGACAACAGCGTCGTGCTGGCGGCCACCCCGGCCAACAGGTGCCGCAGCAGGCCCTCGCCGATGCCACGGCCCTGAGCGTCCGGGCGGACGTGCAACTCGGTCAGTTCGAAGTAGTCCGCCATCCACCGCTGGACCGACTCCGCGCCCGTCGACACCAGCAGCCCCCTGCGGACCTGCTCGTGCCACCACTGGCCGGACGCGCCCCGGTAGCCGTAGCTGATGCCGACCAGGGCCCCGTCCTCGTTCAGTGCGCCGATGCAGCGCCAGTCCTGGCGCAGCATGTGCGCCAGCCACATCGGCTGCCGCTGTTCGGCGGTGCCGGGCGGGTAGCGCATGGCCGTCACGTAGATGTCAAGGGCCTCGGGCAGTCGCGCACGCAGTTCGTCGACGGTCAGTTCGACGAACCGGGTGCGGGGGAGGGAGACGGCGGTCGCCACAACTACCGATCATCCTCTTCGGCCGCCACGTCCGCGGGCGTGCCCGACGTGAGCGCCACCAGTTCGCGGTAGGTCAGGGGAAAGACCGCTTTCGGGTGGCCGGCGGCGGCCCAGATCACCGGGTAGCCGGCGAGTGCCCGGTCCACCAGGGTCGGGATCGGCGCCGGGTGCCCGATCGGCGCGACGCCGCCGATGGCCTGGCCGGTGTGCGTCCGGACGAACTCGGCGTCCGCCCGCGTCACCCGGTCCGCGCCGATCAGGACAGCCAGCGCGGCCTGGTCGGCGCGGTGCGCGCCGGACGTCATGACCAGCAGCGGAGCCACCGAATCGCCCCGGATCGCCTTGAACACCAGGCTGTTGGCGATGGCGCCGACGTCGACGCCGACCGCGGCCGCGGCCAGCGCCGCGGTGCGCACGTCGTCGGCCAGTACGCGGACCCCGCTCGCGGCGTCCGGAAGACCGGCCTCCGCCAACCCGGTGATCACCTTCCGCACGCCGGGATGTTCTGGCGAACTCATCTCGATCCTCTCGAACACACACGATGCCTACCTCCATCAGACCATGCCGGCCTGACGCGGCAGGCCACCGCCCCGGCCAGGTCGGACGGGGTGTTGAAGGGGTCGGTGTTCAGGGTTATCCTGGAATCGTTCGAACGTATGTTCGAGCTGCGCGCTCGGTGGTGGGGCGGGGGAAGCGCCTCGCCACCGAGTTCCGCCGGCTTCCCCACGGCGGACTCGTCGATCCGACGACGTTTCCGACGCCACCGAGGAGGCCGCCGATGTCAGCCCTGATCGACTTCCCGCTCACCCCAAGGCGCCATGCAGCCGCGTACATCTCGCACTCGGCTCCCGTGCCGCCCGGCTCCGCACTGGCCCTGGTACGCCAGGCACGAGCCGGCGTCGCCGAGGCCCAGCGCGAGGTCGTTGCTGCTCAGCGCTACGCCACCGCCTACCTGGCCGCCCTCAGGGCCGCCGCCGCGATGCTGGCCCTACGGGGCCGTCCACACCGTGGTCGTGCCCGGCCGACCAGCGCCTGGGTGCTGCTCACGTCGCTGGCGCCCGAGTTCACCGAATGGGCGGTGTTCTTCGCCGCCAGCTCCGCCACCAGGGCCGCGATCCAGGCCGGGGTCACCAGGAACGTGACCCAGCGGGCCGCGGACGACCTGGTCCGGGAAGCGGCCCACTTCACCGACCTGGTCGCCGAGGCGATCGCGGAAGCCGGGGCCGGGCGTGAATGAGCGGGCACTCATCGACTACGACCGGCTGCTGCACGTGATGGGCGCCGAGTCGGAGGTACTCGCCGACTCGGCGCGCGGCGCACGAAGGGAGGCGGTGATTCCCGGCTGCCCCGGCCTGACGCTCGGCGAGACCGCCAGGCACGTCGGCAGCCTGTACCGCATGGTCTGGCACTGGATCCGCGACGGCCAGCGCCCCGGGGAGTGGCAACGCGATCCGGCGGAGGGCGAGGAGCTGGACGCCTACGTCCGGTCCGGCACCGCGTTGCTGCTGACCGAGCTGAACAGGCACTCACCCGACGCCGAATGCCCGACCTGGTGGCCTGCGGACCAGACGTACGGCTTCTGGCGCCGCCGCATGGCCCACGAGTCGACGGTGCACCGGTTCGACGTGCAGGGCGCCGCCGGCATGATCCCCGACGAGGTACCGGAGGACGTCGCGCTGGACGGCATCGACGAGATCCTGACCCTGTGGTTCGAGCACCGACTGGCCGTGCTCGGCGTGTCGGGCACCCGGGACCAGGTGGTGTCGGTTCGCGCGGGTGGCCTGGAATGGCTGGCCAGGGCCGGCACCGGCCGCACCAGCACCCGTCGCCCTGGCGAGGGGCCGGTCGGGCCGGACGCGGGTAACGGTGCGGACGCGGCGCAAGCCGTGGTGTCCGGCTCAGCCATGCAGGTTTACCTGTGGCTGTGGGGGCGGCGGCCGGATCGAGCGGTTCGGTTGGACGGCAATCGTGATGCCACGGCGCAACTCTGGGCCCTGCTTCGCCTCGCCACCCGGTGAGTCCTCAGTGGTTCTGGCGGGCTGCCCTGATACGAGCTTCCCACTCATTGATCAGACTTATCCCATCCAGCAACCGCTGCACTCCGGTCGCCACATCGTTGACAGGATCATCCAGAATCTCGCTCAACTCGGCAATACGTTCCGTCTTCTCGCCATAGATACGAATCATGTCCGCGTCATGCTGCAACCGTTCCGTAATAGCCAAGATCAACGAACATCCGTCGCCCACAAAATCCTCGGGCTCGGTGTTCTCGACATTGTGGATCAGCGACAGGATGTCCGGATCCAGTTGCACGACCTCGGCCGCGAACAAGCTGCCCAGCCGCAACATGTCCTGCGCCGGCTTGGTCATCTCGTCCGCATACGTCCGCAGCAGCGTCAGCCGACCGACCGCGATACCGTTCCGGCTGTCGGTATACGGCAACTCCGCCAACAACTTCTCGTTCAGGGAGTCGATCCGCGCGATTGCCCGATCCAGTGACATGAACACCTTGCCCCACCGGGGAATGGCCTCCTCCAGTGCGCCGACGACGTCCAGTGCCCGGACGGGACCGGGCAGGCTGATCTCCGCGAGCCGCGTCGCGAGCCGGGATACCGCACGTCGGTGCGCCGCCGACGTCTCGTCGTCGGTCCGCAGGTCGTGCCACTTCTCGTAGCGCATGCGCCGGACCAGCGCCACGGCCTCGTCCCGTGTTCGCGGGTCGGCCAGTGCCGGTGTGTGCGTGTAGACGATCGGCACGATCAGTTGTGCCGCACCGCGCAACCGGGCCTTCGTGGTGAAATCGAGCAGTTCCTGCCGGCATTCCGGCTGACCGAAGTATCGTGGCGTGATGATCGGGACGAAGAACGCGCCGTCCTCGTGTTGCCAGCGGGAGGTTCGGTCGGTGAACAGTTTCAGGTCCTGGCCGGTGATCAGCGAGTATTCGTTCCCGACCAGCTCGGCAAGGCGGACGATACGATTCCGCTCGTATTCGTTGTCCGCCTGCGCATAGCTCCAGAAGCCGTTCATGCGCGCAGGCTAGCAGGCCGGGCCCGGCGTGTGGCCGTCAGAGTTTGCGCAGTCGTACCCTGTTAATACTGTGGTCGGATCCCTTCTGCAGCACCAGATCCGCCCTGGCCCGGGTGGGCCGGATGTTGGACACCAGGTTCGGCTCGTTGATCTCGCGCCACAACGCGTCCGCGCGGGCCGTTGCGGCCTCGTCGTCCAGGTCGGCGTACCGGTGGAAGTACGAGGCCGGGTCCGCGAACGCGGTGACCCGCAGGGTGAGGAACCGCGCCACGTACCAGCGTCGGATGTCCTCGAGGTGGGCGTCCACGTAGATGGCGAAGTCGAACAGGTCCGACACGGTGAGGCCGGGCCCCGGCTGCAGCACGTTGAGGCCCTCGACGATCAGGATGTCCGGCTGCCGCACGGTCTGCGTCACGCCGGGCACGATGTCGTAGCTGAGGTGCGAGTACACCGGCGCGTGCACCTCCGGTTGTCCCGCCTTGACCTCGGCCACGAACCGCAGCAGCGACCTGCGGTCGTAGCTCTCCGGGAAACCCTTCCGGTTCATCAGGCCGCGCCGCGCCAGTTCCGCGCTCGGCCACAGGAAGCCGTCGGTGGTGATCAGGTCGACGCTGGGGTGGCTCGGCCAGCGGGACAGCAGGGTCCGCAGCACGCGGGCCGTGGTGGACTTGCCGACCGCGACGCTGCCCGCGATGCCGATCACGAACGGCACCCGCTGCGCGCGTTCGCGCAGGAACGTGGTGGTGGCCCAGTGCAGCCGCTGCCGCGCCTCCACCTGCAGGCTCACCAATCGGGACAGCGGCAGGTAGATGTCGGCGACCTCCTCGAGGGAGGTCGGCTCGCCGAGACCGCGCAGCCGGTCGAGTTCCGCGTCGGTCAGCGGCAGCGGAGTGGTGGCCCGCAGCTCCCGCCACTGCTCCCGGTCGAGCTCGACGTACGGCGTCAGGTCGCGGACACGTGCCACGATCTCCAGTGTCACCCGTGATCGTCGCCACACTCATGCCGGGCGCCCGGCCGCCCGAGTTGTCCGGTCCCCGGACCAGCGCTAGCGTGACCGCTTGATCACCAGCAGTGACGGGGGAGTGCGATGCGACGGTGGGCCGCGCTGATCGGCGTCGTGCTCATGGCGGGTGCGATCACGAGCCAGCAGGCCCGCCGGACGCTCTACGACCACGGCAGTTCCTACCCGCGCATCGTCCGGCTGGCCGACGGCCGGCTGCTGACCAGCGTCACGACCAACATCGACGGCATCGGCGTCGGCGTGATCGAGGCAAGCGACGACAACGGCGGCACGTTCCACGACCTGGCCGAGATCCGCGATCCCACCGGCACCGACGTGTGCTGCTCGACCCTGTTCGTCCTGCCGTCCAGGGTCGGTGACCTGCCCGCCGGCACGGTGCTGTGGGCCGCCAGCGCCGGCCCCCAAACCGGGAGCGCCCGGCAACGCCTGTGGGCGAGCACGGACCGCGGCGCCGACTGGCGGTTCGTCTCGGACATCGCGGTCGCGCCGAACCATTACCCCACCTGGGAACCCAGCCTCACGGTCGCCACGGACGGCCGGCTGGTCGCGTTCTACTCCGACGAGACCGACAAGGCCCACCACGACCAGAAACTCGTGCAGGTCCGATCGAGCGACGCCGTGCACTGGACCGACTACCGGGACACCGTCGTCAGCGGCACGTTCGTGGTCCGCCCTGGCATGGCCAACGTGATCCGGTTGCCGGACAACAGTTATTTCATGTCCTACGAAGTGTGCAACAACGATCTCGTGCACCTGTGCGGCAGCTACTACCGCCGGTCGACGAACGGTTGGGACTACGGCGATCCGCACGACCTCGGCACCGAAATCCGCACCACCGACGGCAAGTACGCCCGCCACACCCCGTACCCGGCCTGGAGCGCCGGGCCAGGACCGCACGGCACGATCCTGCTGATCAGCGAGATGGTGGTGAACGCGGACGGGAGCATCGCGCAGGAGAACGGCCGCACCATCCTGGCCAACGACCACCTCGGCGACGGCCCCTGGTACGAGCTCCCGGCGCCGATCGCCGTGACCGGCGTGAACAACACCGGCTGCAAGAATTTCAGCCCGGCGCTGCTCCCGACACCGGACGGCGGCAGCGCGCTCGAAGTGGACACCGACCTCGACGGCCCGGTCTGTAAGACCTACTACGCCACCGGGCCGCTGCGTCACCCCTGATCCAGCACCGCCCGCAACTGCGCCTCGGTGATGTTGCCGCCGCTGCACATCACGGCCACCCGATGCCCGGCGAACTCGTCCCGCCGCGCGAGCAGTCCGGCCAGCGCGGTGGCGCCGCCGCCCTCCACCATCGTGTGCGCGTCCCGCAACAGGATTCGTTGCGCGCGGCGGATGTCCGCATCGTCCACCAACAGGAACTCCGACAGCCGGTCCCGCAGGATCTGTTGCGGCATCTCGAAAGCCATCCCGGTGGCCACGGCCTCCACCGTGGTCGAGTTCGGCCTGCCCACCAGTCGCCCGGACCGCCACGAGTCGTGCGCGGCAGGCGACGCGGAGGACTGCACGCCGATGACCCGGCAGCCCGGCGCCACCGCCGCCGCGACAAGACAGGCGCCCGCGGCACCGCTGCCGCCGCCGATCGGCACGAACACCGCGTCCAGGTCGGGCTCGGCGTCGAGGATCTCCAGGTACGCGGTTGCGACGCCGGCGATCAGGTCCGTCTCGTCGCCGGAGCTGACCAGCCGCCCGCCGCGTTCCTGGGCCAGTTTCTCGGCGTGCTCGTGGGCGATGTCGAAGTTCTCGCCGTACTCGACCAGTTCCGCGCCAAGCGCACGCACCGCGGCGGCCTTGCCCGGGTTCGGGTTGGCCGGCATGACGATCGTGCACGGCATGTCGAACAGCCGGGCCGCGTAGGCCAGCGACTGGGCGTGGTTGCCGGTCGAGTAGCCGAGGATGCCGGCCGCGCGGTCGGCCGGTGTCATCCCGTGCACCAGGACGATCCCGCCACGCACCTTGAACGCCCCGGTCGGCTGGACGTGCTCGTGCTTGACGAACGTGGTCGCGCCGGTGGTCGCGGACAGCGCCGGATAGCTCCACATCGGTGTGACCGGCAGGTACCCGGCCAGCACCCGGCGGGCGCGCAGGACATCGTTGATCGTCGGGAGTCGCATACCGCCACGCTGACATCCCGCTCGCGCCAGCACAAATGCCACCTGCCCGAAAGTGGCTCGCATGGTGACTTGCACAAGTGCCACCAGTGACTTGCATGAACTTCTTCGATCGTGCTCGACCCGGTGCGCACCGTGGCCACGTGTTGTGCCATCGCTTCCGGTTGACCGAAACAGCCGACACTATTTTCCCAGGTAGCGGGGGAATTCCACGATGCGCGTCGGCAAGGAGGTGCGGTGGTGCGCGGCTCTGGCAGGCTGATGCGAGTCCCAAATGACCGTCGACTGGCCGGCGCCCGGATCCGGCCGTCCGGCGATGTCCGTCTTCTGTCACTGGACGCGTCCCATGGCGGGGGCCTACACCAGGAACTACCGACGAGCCGTGGGCGCCGCGGGCGGTCGGGCGGGGAGGAGTGACGCCCATGCACGTGCCGTCCGCGTTTCGGCATGAGGCCGACATCGCGCTGTTGAGCGGGCTCACCGCGGACGCGCAGGAGTCCGCGCCGATCCTGCTGGACGGCCGTCAGTCCGCCTACCTCGTCTCGCACGGCGGCGCGGACCTGTACGCGATGCGCAGGACGGGATTCCCGCAGCCGCTGGTCGCCGGGACGGTCCTGACCCGGATCGAGCAGGGCACGGTGCTGCCCAGCTCGACCGTGCTCGGCGCGTGGCAACTCGTACTGGCGCCGTTGCCGGGCACCCGGATCCGGCCGCTGAGCGCCGGCAGGCTGCGACAACTCCGCTTCGGCGGCCCGGCCCAGTACGACGGGCCTGCGGACCCCCTGATCCCGCCGCCCCGCGCGATCTCCGGGCTGGCCGCCGCGCTGGCGAGGGGCCTGGACGCCGGGCTGCTCGCGATCGCCGACGCGCTGCGCGTCGGCGGGCCGCCGGGCGACGCGGCTGCACTGTGCGGCTCGCAACTCGTGTCGCTGGCCGCCGGCTGCGCGCTGGCCGGCGACGGCCAGGTGTCCTGGCTACGGGTGGCCGGCGGGCACATCCGGCGCAACGGCGACCAGGGGGCCGTGTTCGGCGGCCCGGAGCCCGCGCTGCTCGCCGGCCGGGACTGGATCGTCGCGGACGGGCCGTGCACGGTTGAGTCCGTGCGCACCGCCGCCCTGCTCGTCGCCGGTCAGTTGCCCGCCGCGATCGACCACCACACCGTGCTTACCCTGCGCACCATCGAACAACTGCTGATCGGGGGCGAGCCCCCTGGCTCGCCCCCGACCTGGCCGCCGCCTCAGTGTCCCCCAAGGCGCGGCCGGCGTTAGCAGCTCGCGGCGATCTCGCGGATGCCGTTGTCGTCGTCGAACTCGAAGTCGGCGGAGTCGCCGTCGGCCAGCAGTTGCGGCACGCACGTGCGCGCGCGGTTCTCCACCGCGATCCGCAGCACCTCGGACAGCACGTTGACCAGCCCCTGGGTCAGCGCGGCCGAATCGGCGTCCAGCGCGTCGTCGGACCGGCCGCGGCCCCCGTCGACGGCCCCCGGTCGCAACGCCAGCAGCCGGGCGCCCGCCGCTTCGACCAGGTGCTGCGCGGTGCCCTGGGTGCTGTCCAGCAGTTCGGACAGCAGGCGCAGCGCGGCGATCGGGCTCAGCCCGATCCGGTGCAGGTCAAGCGCGGACAGCAGGGCCCGTGGCCGAACCACCCGCACCACGCCGTCGTCGGTTCGGCCGACGACGCCGTGCCGGGTGAGCGCGTACAACAGCGCCGGATGGTCCGACTCGACCCGTCCGATCAGCAGTTCCAGCGTCGTACCGCCCCGGTCCGACCGGTGCGTGCCGAGCATCGCCTCGATGGACACCAGGTTGAAACCCTGGCGCTGCAAGCCTTTGATCGTCTCGAGTCGCCGCACGTGGGACTCGTCGTAGTAGGCGACGCGGCCGCGCCGGACCGGCGGCGGCAGCAGCTTTCGTGCCTGGTGCGCCCGGATGTTGCGAGGCGACATACCGACTTTGCGCGACAACTCCTCGACCGTGTATCCCCGATCGGCCTCGCTCGCGACCAGACCACCGATGCTGCGTGGTTCGAGTGTCGGCGCGTTGCGCTGCGGCATATCGGATCCCTCCGTCCCAACGTCTTCGGATCCTCAAGCCGAGCCTTGGCCGCGCCCACCCGGCGCGTCGAGGTGTTGCCCGTCGCCCGTGCTGGAATGGGAAACGGGAAACGGCGGCGCGGTGGGCCGAGTGACCGGTTCGCCCGACTGTCGGTAGCGCTGTGCGATCGCATGAATACAAACACGCAGGTAGGTGCGGTATTCACGGTTGTCGTTGCTCTGTTTGGCCCCTTCGGGTCAGCTACCCTGTGGGTACGGTGATCGAGCGTTCACTGGGGAAAGCTTTCCGGGTGCTCCCGTCTGGAGGGAGCCCGTATCGAGAAAGGGGAGGCCGGGTCAGGTGGACGAATCGCAGGCCGTCGGCAAATCCGGCGTATCGTCCCCGACCTTCGGGGAGCGCCTGCGTACCCTGCGCACCGAACGTGGCCTTTCCCTGTCCGACCTTTCGGTGCTCGTGCATTACAGCAAGGGATACCTGAGCAAGGTCGAAACCGGGGACAAGCCGCCGACCGTGCAGCTCGCCCGAGGCTGTGACAAGGCATTGGGCGCCCAGGGCGGCCTGCTGCGGCTGCTGATCGCCGCGCCCAATGGTTCTGCCGCGCCAGCGGGTCCGCGTGCCAGCCGGGTGCCGGCAGTGCGCTGGGAGCCCGCGCACCGGCCGGCGCAGCTGCCCGCCGCGGTCGCGGATTTCACCGGCCGGGGCTTCGAAATCGGCCAACTGGACGGCATGTTCGCCAATCGTACCCAGGGCGGCATGCTGATCGCGTTGATCGAAGGGCTCGGCGGGATCGGTAAAACGGCACTCGCGTTGCACTGGGCACACAAACTGCGCGCGCGCTTCCCCGATGGCGCGTTGTTCACCGATCTGCGCGGCTATCACCCAACTGGCGTATCGGCGCACCCGTCGGACGTACTCGCCGGATTCCTGCTCGCACTCGGCGTCGCTCCGGAGGCCATTCCGCCGGACATCGGCGCGCGTTCGGCGTTGTTCCGCAGCGTCATGGACGGCAAGCGGATGTTGTTGTTGTTGGACGACGCCAGCGACGCCGAACAGGTCGAACCGCTGCTGCCCGGCTCGGCAGGCTGCCTCGTGCTGGTGACCAGCAGGGCCCGGCTGTCGGGCATCGTGGTCCGACACGGCGCCCGCAGACTCTGTCTTTCCGGGCTGCCCGATCGGGAAGCGCTCGCGCTCATCGGCGGCATCGTCGGCGAACTCCGGGTGACCTCGGAACCACGGGCCGCCGCCGAACTGGTCGCCCGGTGCGCGAACCTCCCGCTGGCACTGCGAATCGTCGCCGACCGCGCCGCCGGCCGCCCCGGCCGCCCGCTGGCCGACCTGGTCGGCGAACTGCGCTCGGAGAGCGACCGGCTCGACGCGCTGTCGATGAGCGGCGACGAGGCCACCGCGGTGCGCGGCGTCTTCTCGTGGTCCTACCGAGCCCTGCCGGACGACGCGGCACGGACGTTCCGGTTGCTGAGCCTGTATCCCGGGCTGGAGCCCAGCGTGCCGGCGACCGCGGCGATCCTGGGCACCACGCTGTCGGCCACCCGGCGCCTGCTGGACAGCCTGGCGGCCGTGCACCTGGTCGAGGAGAGCGGCCGTGAGGGCTACCGACTGCACGAGCTGGTTCGGCTCTACGCGGCCGAACGCGCGCACGACGAGGACTCCGACACCGAGACGAACGACGCCGTGCGCCGGTTGATCACCTGGTACGTGCACACCGCGGAAGCGGCGGACCGGGTGCTGCTGCCGCAGCGCCGCCGCCAGCCCCTCGACCCGGCACCCGAAGTGACCCCGCTGGAGTTCCCCGACCACGCCACCGCGATGGCCTGGTGCGAGGCGGAACGGCCGACCATCGTGCGCCTGACCCACGACGCCGCGCAGCGCGGCATGCACGACCTGGCGTGGCGCCTGCCGACCACGTTGTGGGGATTCCTGTCGCTGCGCAACCACTGGACCGACCTGATCAACACCCACCAGGTCGCGCTGGCGTCCTCGCGGGCGCTCGGTGACCGGCGCGGCCAGGCCATCGTGCTGAACAATCTCGGCGTGGCCAAGGCGAACGTCGGCAGGCCCGATCACGCGCACACCCTGTTGTGCCAGGCACTCGCGCTGCGCAAGGAGGTCGGCGACACCTGGGGGCTGGCCGCCGTGTCCAACAACCTCGGGTCCCTGCACCGCAGCCGGGGCGAGTTCAACACCGCGGTCGCCCACCACGACCGGGCCATCATGCTGTTCCGCCAGTCCGGCGACAAATGCGGCGAGGGCCAGGCGCTGAACGCCCTCGGCAGTGCCTGCCTGTCGCTGGGCCGGCTCTCCGACGCGATCAGCTACTACCAGCGGGCCCTTGGCGTACTGTCCGAAGTGGGCGATCTGCTCGGCCAGGCCGAGACGCTGGACAGCCTGGGCAGCGCCTACCAGGTGCTCTCCGACTACGACGCCGCCGTCGACTGCCACCTGCGCGCCGTGCTGATGTTCCGCGAACTCGGCGACCGCAGCGGCGAGGCCGGCGGCCTTGACAATCTGGGCCTGGCGCTCGCGGGCGACGGCGCCGGTGCGCTCGCCAGGGATTCCTGGCAGCACGCGTTGGCCTTGTTCGAACAGGTCGATCCGGTTCGTGCTGGTCAGGTGCGGGCGCGGTTGGCCGGTACCGACGTCGCGGCCAGCTGAATCACAGCTGTGCTCATGCCGTGGTTGGCTCCGCTCATGCCGTGGTTGGCGCCGCCGAATACGTGATCGGGGCCTTCTTGCCACCACGCTTCGCTCATGCCGTGGTTGGCGCCGTGCGCGCTCGCGGTCGCGGTGCAGGCGATCGTCCGGGCTGGGCTGCCGATCATCCAGGCCGGGCTGCCGATCATCCGGACTGGGCTGCCGATCATCCGGGACTGCGGCGTCGTGCCGCGGCTGGTGGCGGGCAACCTCGCCGAGGTGTGCACTGCTCGGTCGGTGTCGTTGCTCGGGGGCGTTGGGCGGGTGCGGTCTCCATTCAGGTGGGCTGGTGTGGTGTCCGTTCGTGCCGTGTGACCGAGGCCGGCGGCTGCGGGCGGTCGGCCGGTCGCGAGCGGGTGCTGCTCTTTCATCGCTTAACGAACGGGAGCGGGTGATTTGATCCCGGATTCGGCGATGATCACCTGGACGAGTGATCATCGGGTGGTTGTGGGGGCGGGTGGTGGAGCCCTTGCGGTCGCACCACTGTTGTTGCGGCACAACGCTGTTGGGTGCTCTTTGTCCGTTCATGTGTGCTCGTCACCACCGGGGTACCTGAGGAGTTGACCGAGTCGAGGACCCTTGCCGATGGCACTTCCGCCGACCGGCGGCAGGTAGCGCTGCCAATCCGTCGTTGCACAGTGGCGGTCCGGTGGGTTATTGCTGTACCCGGGAGTGCAGCACCGGACCGTCGTGACCTGAACCCGGGAAGGTGGTCACGACGGCCCGGCCCTCCTGTCGACGGCCCGGCTGTTGGCCGGCCGTCGCAGCAGTGGGCGCGGCCAACTTGGACGACCGCGACCTCGTGAGCCGTTTCGTCGTGCGTCTTGGTCCGCCAGGTCGGCTGACCCCCAGTGCCTCCTGCGGCGAAGGCCTCTCCATCGTCGGTCCATTCCGGCCGGAATGCCAGGCGACCGACTCCGATGACATGGAAATCGTCCGCCGGTCAGTCGAATGGCTGAATTCAAAATTCGACAACAAGCTTTCACGCGCGCAGGCGCAGTCCCTTCGGCGTGGCCCGGAAACCGGCCTCCCGTAAGACTTCCGCGAGTCGTGACGTCAGTGCGGCGGCGCCGTCGGCTCGTTGTACGGCGAGTTCGCCGAGCCATCCGTCGTGGACCGCACCGGCCAACGCCTCTGCTCCGGAACGCAGCGTCGGTTCGTCCTCGGTGAACGACAGCAACGACCGTCCACCACGTTCCACATAGAGCGCGGGCCGACCGTCCACGAGCACCACCAGCGCACCCGCCTTGCGGCCCGGCCGATGCTTGGTGTCGCCGACCGCCGCCGGCCAGTCCAGCGCCGCACCGTAGGGCTGGGCCGGATCGGCCGCCGCGAGCACCACCACCGGCACCGGCTGCCCCGGCTCCGGACCGCCCGGCCGGGACATCGCGCGTAACCGGTCCACCGCGCCGCGCGCCGCGAACTGTGCCGCGCCAAGGCCTTCCACCACGTACCCGCGTACCACCTGCCCGGACTCCTCCATCGCCCGCAGCACCCGGTACACCCCGCTGAACCCGCCGGTCACCCGTTCGGTGTCGAGCGCACCCCTGGTCAGCACGCCGTGTCGCTCCAGGAACGCCTCCGCCCGCGCGTGCGCCCGCCGGGTCGGGTCGGTCGCCCGGTCCACCACGAGCGACCACCGCCCGGCCACCGTCGGCGGCCCGGTGCGGCTGGGCATCCGTGCCGAGCCCTGCGCCCGTATCCGCGCGTACCGGCCGCGCGGCGTGGCGCGGCGCGGCTTGTGTGCCGCGCCACGCCCGGACACCAGCGCGCGCAGCGGGGCCAGCGTGTCGTTGGTGACCAGCCCGGCCCACACCAGTTCCCACAGTGCCGCGATCAGCACGTCGTCCGTGGGGGCCGGCTCGCCCTGCTCGACCAACGACATGCCGACCCGGTCGGCCAACTGCCGGAAGAACAACGCGCCACCGGACAGCGTCGCCGTGAGCGCGCCGTACAGCGGCCCCTCCGGCATGGAGTCCACGTCAGGTAACAACAACTCGGCCACGTCGGTCGGCGCCAGCGCGACCCAGCCGTCGCCGCCGGCCAGCGCGCCGCAACCGGTCCAGGTCACCTCGCCGGCCGCGGTCAGCTCGTCCAGCAGCGCGGGGGAGTAGCCGGGCAGCCGGGCCGGCAGGATCAGCGACTCCACCGCGCTGGCCGGCAGCGGCGCCCCGGCCAGTTGTTCCACCACGTTCAGGACGTCGTCCGGGCTCGGCGCCGCGAACAGCCGGGTGGCCCGCCGGTCGGGCCCGGTCCGATTCGACGCGGTCCGATTCGACGCGGTCCGGTCCGGGGCGGTCCGGTCCCACTGCCGGTCGGATGGCCGGTCCGACCGCTGATCCGACTGCACTGTCCGGCCGGTGATGCCGTGCCACGCCGGCAGGAACCGGCCCAACGCGGCCCGTTCCACCGGCTCGACCTCGGCCCGCAACCGGGCCAACGACGCCCGGCGCAACCGGCGCAGCACGGTCGCGTCGCAGTACTCCATGCCGCCCGCACCCGGCACCTCAGCGGGCGTCGGCCGCAGTTCGCCGCGCACCAGCCGGCCGGTGCCGCTCATCCGTTCCAGCACGCCGGTCACCACGGCGACACCGATGCCGAACCGGACCGCCGCCTCGGCCGCCGTGAACGGGCCCCGGCAGCGCGCGTACCTGGTCAGCAGGTCGCCCAGTGGGTCGGCCACCGGCTCGACGAACGCGTCCGGCAGCCCGACCGGCAGCGCCGTGCCCAACGCGTCGCGCAACCGGCCCGCGTCCTCGATCGTGATCCACCGTTCCTCGCCCGCGATCCGCACCGCGATCGCCCGCCGCTGGCCGGCCAGCTCGGCCAGCCAGCGCGGATCCACCCCGCGCGCCACCGCTTCGGCTTCGGTCAGGTCGCCGAGGAACCGCAACAGGTCGGCCGCGCCCTCCGCGTCCCGCACTCGCCGGCTCTCGGTCAGCCGTTGCAGGTCCGCCTCGACCTCGGCCAGCACCTCCGGGTCGATCAGCTCGCGGATCGCCTCCGCGCCCAGCAGTTCGGCCAGCAGCGAGGAATCCAGCGACAGCGTGGCCGCCCGCCGCTCGGCCAGCGGGGTGTCCGCGTCGTACAGGAACATCGCGACGTAGCCGAACAGCAGGCTGCGCGCGAACGGCGATGCGGACTGCGTCTCCACCTCGACGACCTTGACCTTGCGGGCGCGGATGTCGGACATCAGCTCGCGCAGGCCCGGCACGTCGTAGACGTCCTGCAGGCATTCGCGCATCGCCTCCAGCACCACAGGGAACCGCTCGTACTTCGCGGCGACCGACAGCAGGTGCGCGCTGCGCTGTCGCTGTTGCCACAACGGCGTCCGCCGGTGCGGGTCGCGGCGGGGGAGCAGCAGCGACCTGGCCGCGCACTCCCGGAACCGGGCCGCGAACAACGCGGAGCCACTCACCTCGGCCGTCGTGACCTGCGCGACCTCCTCCGGTTCCAGCAGCACGTCCGCCGCGGTCGGCGCCAGCTGGGCGCCCTGCTCGTCCAGCGAGTCCGGCACGCGGACCACGATGCCGTCGTCGGCGTGCGCGACCTGCGCGTCGATGCCGCGCTGCTCGCGCAGCCGCGCCGCGACCGCCAGCGCCCACGGCCCGTTCACCTGCGCGCCGAACGGCGAGTGCACGACGAGCCGCCAGTCGCCCAGTTCGTCGCGGAACCGCTCGACCACGATGGTCCGGTCGTCCGGCACGCGTCCGGTGGCCGCGCGCTGCTCGGCCAGATAGGTCAACAGGTTGTCGGTGGCCCACCCGTCCAGCCCGGCGGCGGCTGCCCGCTCGCGCGCCGCGGGCTCGGTCGCCGAACTGAGTTCCCTGACGAACTTTCCCAACGCCCGCCCCAGTTCCAGCGGCCGGCCGACGGTGTCGCCCCGCCAGAACGGCATCCGCGCGGCCTGACCGGGCGCGGGCGTCACGATCACGCGATCGTGGGTGATGTCCTCCACCCGCCACGACGACGTGCCCAGCAGGAACACATCGCCGACGCGCGACTCGTAGACCATCTCCTCGTCCAGCTCGCCCACCCGCGAGCCGTGGCCCCGCTCGTCGGCCGGCGTCATCACGGTGAACAGGCCACGGTCGGGGATGGTGCCGCCGCTGGTCACCGCGAGCCGCTGCGCGCCCGGCCTGCCGCGCAGCTCACCGGTGATCCGGTCCCACGTGATCCTCGGGCGCAGCTCACCGAAGTCCTCGCTCGGATAGCGACCCGCCAACATGTCCAGCACCGCGTCCAGCGCGGTCTCCGGCAACGCCGCGAAGGGCGCCGCACGGCGTACCAGGTTGGCCAGCGCGGTCACCGTCCACGGCTCGATGGCCACCATCGCCACGATCTGCTGGGCCAACACGTCCAGCGGATTACGCGGATAGCGCAACGCCTCGATCGCGCCCGCCGCCATCCGCTCGGCCACCACCGCGCACGACACCAGGTCGCCACGGAACTTCGGGAACACGACCCCCTTCGACACCGCGCCCACCTGGTGCCCCGCCCGGCCGACACGCTGCAGCCCGGACGCGACCGTCGGCGGCGCCTCCACCTGCACCACCAGGTCCACCGCGCCCATGTCGATGCCCAGTTCCAGCGACGACGTGGCCACGACACACGGCAGCCGACCGGACTTCAGGTCCTCCTCGACGCCACTGCGCTGCTCACGGGACATCGAGCCGTGATGCGCCCTGGCCAGCACCGGCGGCGCGCCGTACCCGACCCCGGACTGCCCGACGGCCTGGGCAGGGAACCGCTCCGGATCCTGCTCGGCTTCGGCGGCCAGCTCGTTCAGCCGTGCGGTCAGCCGTTCGGCCAGCCGCCGCGAGTTGCTGAACACGATCGTGGACCGGTGCTCCTGGACCAGCCGCAGGATGCGTTCCTCCACGGCGGGCCAGATCGACGTCCGCCGTTCGGGCCCGGCCGCCGATCCGGACACCTCACCGGCGCCCGTCGGGTCGACCGGTTCGCCCAACCGGGACATGTCCTCGACCGGCACCTCGACCGTGACCTGCACCGTCTTCTGGTTGCGCGGCTGCACCACGCGCACCGGCCGGCCACCGGCCAGGAACGTGCTGACCTCCTCGACCGGCCGAACCGTCGCGGACAGGCCGATCCGCTGCGCAGGCTCGGTGAGCAGCGCGTCCAGCCGTTCCAGCGACAGGGCGAGATGGGCGCCGCGCTTCGTGCCGGCCACCGCGTGCACCTCGTCCACGATCACCGTGCGCACGCCGCGCAGCGACTCCCGAGCGGCCGAGGTGAGCAGCAGGAAGAGCGATTCCGGCGTGGTGACCAGGATGTCCGGCGGGGTGCGGGCGAATGCCCTGCGTTCGTCGGCCGGGGTGTCCCCGGTGCGCATGCCCACGGTGATGCTCGGCTCCGGTTCGCCGAGGCGGCGGGCGGCCGCCCTGATCCCGGCCAGCGGCGCCCGCAGGTTCCGCTCCACGTCGACCGCGAGCGCCTTCAACGGGGACACGTAGAGCACCCGGCAGCGCTGTTTGGGCTGGGCCGGTGGTGGTTGGCTGGCCAGCTGGTCCAATGCGGAGAGGAAGGCGGCCAACGTCTTGCCCGAGCCGGTCGGCGCGACTACCAGGGCGTGCGCGCCGGCGCCGATGGCCTGCCAAGCGCCGCGCTGCGCGTCGGTGGGCGCGGCGAACGCGCCGGCGAACCATTCCCTGGTTGCCGGCGAAAACGCGTGCAGCGCCTCGTCCATACAGCCATAGTGCCCTGTACGACCGACAGCTCGCGCGCCCCGGACACCCACCTGTGGACAACTCGGTGGGGTCCGGGGCGGCCGCCGGTGTGCGCCCCGGCCCGGCACGTAGGCTGGCGGCAAATGCGTACCACAGCCTTCCGCACCCTGATGAGCGCCGAGTTCGGGGAGCTCAGAGCGGGCAGCATCGCCCGCGACCACGTGTTCGCCGATCTCGGTGGCCGGACCGTCGAGCAGGCCCTCTCCGCCGGTTTCGATCCCCAGCGGGTCTGGCGCGCCGTGTGCGACGCGTTCGACGTGCCACCGGAACGACGCTAGTTGTTACTGCGGATCTGCCGCTTCCGCCAGAGCACGAAATGCTCGGGCGGCGGGTTGAGGCGGCGGTCCGCCAGCCACGCCGCGTAGGCCCGGTCGGACTCTGCCGCGCACTCGTAGGCCTCACGATGGTGCTGCTCGGCGCGACTGCGCGCGTCGGCCCTGATCAGCCGTTCCTGTTCCGGGGTCGCCCGGCCTTCCGCCATGGCGAACTCGGCCCGTGCCAGCTCGTCGATCTCGGCGAGGCGCTGCCGTAGCGCCTCGGCGGCACGCCGCGTCGCGTGACTGTCGAGCGGGTCCGCGTTGCGCCGCGCCCGAACATAGGGGTTGTCGCTCGGCAGGCCGCCGCTGACCCGGCCGTACAGGCCGACGAACAGCATTGCCATGCCGGCGACCAGGCTGAACAGCACGTTCTGGATCTTGAAGGCGAGCAGGTTCAGCGGCGTGTCCAGCACCGCGAGGTTGGCAAGGCCCGAGACCAGGAACAACACGCCGATCCCGGCGGTCACGGTGGACGAGAGATGGCCGCCGATCACGGCGGCCGCGATCAGCACGATGCCGACCACCAGGGAGATGAGGGACAGCAGTCCGTTGCTCGACAGGCCGAGGATCTGCCTGCCGTTGGTGGACAGGAAAGCCAGCTGGTTGGCGAAGCCCAGGCCGCCGAACACGATCAGGCCGGTACCGAACAGAGCAGCACCGACCCGGTACACCTTGCACAGCGGGTGATCGGGCGTGAGGTAACGATCCATTCTGGTTCTCATCGGCGCCTCCAGGCGGCAGACCGGGGGTCCTCTGCGTGACTCCCAGTGTCCGCGCGGGAAGCGTGGGTAACCACACCTGAATGGAGGAAGAATAGGACAACTTTCCCTCGCGGCGTGTCGTGGGACGCTCGAACACCTGTTCGGCTACTCTGTTGTCCACAACGAGGCCAGCTATCCACAGATCGTGGCGCCGGTCGCGAAATCGTCGGGCCGGAGTCGTAGCCTCGGCCACGACGAGACCAGACCAAGCACGACTCAACGAGGTGGACTTCCAGATGCCTGCAGCAGCACCCGACCGGGGTAAGGCACTCGAACTGGCCCTTGCCCAGATAGACAAGCAGTTCGGCAAGGGCTCGGTGATGCGCCTCGGCGAGGAGGGCCGTGCGCCGATCGAGGTCATCCCGACCGGCTCGATCGCGCTGGACGTGGCGCTGGGCATCGGCGGCCTGCCCAGGGGCCGGGTCGTGGAGATCTACGGCCCGGAGTCCTCCGGTAAGACCACGGTCGCCCTGCACGCGGTGGCCAACGCCCAGAAGGCGGGCGGCATCGCCGCCTTCATCGACGCGGAGCACGCGCTGGACCCGGACTACGCGAAGAACCTCGGCGTCGATACCGACGCCCTGCTGGTCTCCCAGCCCGACACCGGTGAGCAGGCGCTGGAGATCGCGGACATGCTGGTCCGCTCCGGCGCGCTGGACATCCTGGTCATCGACTCGGTAGCCGCACTCGTGCCCCGCGCCGAGATCGAGGGCGAGATGGGCGACAACCACGTCGGCCTGCAGGCCCGGTTGATGAGCCAGGCGCTGCGGAAGATCACCGGTGCGCTGAGCACGTCCGGCACCACCGCGATCTTCATCAACCAGCTCCGCGAGAAGATCGGCGTGATGTTCGGCAGCCCCGAGACGACCACCGGTGGCAAGGCGCTGAAGTTCTACGCCTCGGTCCGGCTGGACGTTCGGCGCATCGAGACCATGAAGGACGGCGGCGAGGCGGTCGGCAACCGCACCAGGGTGAAGGTGGTCAAGAACAAGGTCGCGCCGCCGTTCAAGCAGGCCGAGTTCGACATCCTCTACGGCCACGGCATCAGCCGCGAGGGTTCGCTGATCGACATGGGCGTCGAGCAGGCCATCCTGCGCAAGTCGGGTGCCTGGTACACGTACGAGGGCGATCAGCTGGGCCAGGGCAAGGAGAACGCCCGCCGGTTCCTGAAGGAGAACCCGGACGTGGCCAACGAGATCGAGAAGCGGATCAAGGAGAAGCTCGGCATCGGCGCCAAGTTGGACACTGCGGACGAGGCCCCGGGCCCGGTGGACTTCTAAGTACACAGTGGACACCCAATAACAGTGGACACCCAATAACAGTGGACACCCAATAACAGTGGACACCCAATACCCCGCGGGGGCCGCAAGACACCGGCCCCCGCGGCCCCGACAGACCCGGTCAGCCAGGCACGCGACGTGTGCCTACGCCTGCTGACCGCGCGTCCCCGAACCAGAGCCGAACTGCACGCGGCCCTACTGAAACGAGGCATCGAGGAGGACGTAGCCGATCGCGTACTGGGCCGCCTGAACGAGGTCGGCCTGGTGGACGACGCCGCCTTCGCCGAACAATGGGTCCGCTCAAGGCACACCTACCAGGGCATGGGCCGCCGAGCACTGGCCGCCGAGCTACGCCGCAAAGGCGTAGCCGACCCACTTGCCGCCGAGGCGATCGTGGCCGTGGACAGCGAGGCAGAGGAATCCCGCGCCCGCGACCTGGTCCGCAAGCGCCTACGCACCATGACCGCCGCCGACGACCTGACCAAGATCCGCCGCCTCGTAACCATGCTGGCCCGCAAGGGCTACACGGAAGGCATGGCCTACCGAGTGGTCCGCGACGAACTACACGCCGCCGGCACCGAAACCGACCTCCTGGACACCCCCGACCCCGACTAGTGAGGCGCTGTCTGACAGATGAGCAGCGTGCACAGCGCAGCGGTGACCAGGGCGATCGGGATTTGGATGAGGCAGAGGACGACGTAGGTGCGGCGCCATGACCTGGGCCGCCGCCAACGAAACGCGCCCCGACCTGGCGTAGTCGACCGCCGTGCAGACCACGCGCCCGACCTGGTGTATCGGCCGCCGTACAGACCACACGCCCCGACCCACGCGCCGATATGGTCGGTCGCCGGAGGCCCACCACCAGTCCGATGTCGTTGGCCGCCACAGGAAAGAGGTCGCTCCCGGCCAGTAGCGGAAGAGATGATCACTCGATCAGGTGATCATCCTCGGATCCGGGAGCAAATCACCCGGTCTCATTCGTTAAGCGAAGCAAAACAGCCCCCGTCGCGCCCGGAACCCAGCGCCCGCGACCGACCCCGCAGAACGGAGACGATCACCCCCGACCAACAGGAAGGCGGTCACATCCGCACGACCGCCGCCACGCCGAGCACGCCGCCACGCGAGGAGCACGCCGCCACGCCGAGCAGCGAGCACGCCGCCACGCCGAGGAGCACCGCCGCCACGCCGAGCAGCACCGAACTCCTTGCCATCCCTGCTGCACGGGTGTTCCTCGGCTGCCTCGTCCGCAGCACGGGCTGAGGCTCCGCTTGTCCAGACCGGCCAGTCGAGCACCGCGCCGGAATAGGTGTCGCTGATCTGCGGGCCGTGCAGCTTCTGGCAGTTCTCCGCTGTCGCCCCTTCGAGCAGGTAGGCGTCCTGTTCTCGCCACAGCGAGGTGAGTCGTCGGGCCGATCTCGCCATGCGGCCGGGTGCCGGCCATCGGGCCTTGGGCCAGGCCACTCACGGCCCGGTACCCGGGGAAGTTGGCCCAGCGTGGCCGGGCGCCTAGCGGCACAAGGCCTTCCGCGGCGGCGAGCACCGGTGCGGCGGCCGTGTCCGCGAACCAGTAAAGCTGCGTCCGCGGACCAGGTAAAGCTGTGGCCGCGTCCGCGATCCCGATGAAGAGGAGCGTCACCGAGTCGCTGGCTTGCGGTCCGTAGTGGCAGTCGGCTTTGGGGTCCTCGTCGGGTTCGAAACTGGAACAGCGACTTCGATCTGCCCGCCGCCGGCGCCCGTCGCGGAATACCGTGTCAACAGGCGCGGAAGTGCTATGGCTGGGGGAGTAGGGCGGCGAGGCCGGGCCAGGTGAAGCTCATGTGGTGGTCGACCACCTGTTGGCGGTCCAGTTCCGGATGGTGCCGCCACCATTGGGCTATTTGTTCCGCTGATCCGGACAGGGCGTGGGCGAACGCGTCGCACTGCAGTGGGTCGGCTTCGGGGGCTAATCGGCGGATCTGTCTTGCGATGAAGCGGATGGTTTCGGTGCGTAGCCTGGCTGCCTCGTCGGCTGCTGGGCCGGCTACCGCGGCGCCGCCGCCGAAGAGGATTTCCCAGGCGTGTTGGTTTCGCTCCACGTAACGGAAGTACGCGTCCGTGGCGGCGCGGATCTGGGCCACCGGTTCGCCTTGGCCGGTGATGGCTTCGGACAACTGGATCATCAGGTCTTCGCGGGCGTGGCGCAGGACGGCAAGGTAGATCACTTCTTTTGACTCGAAGTGCTTGTACACCACCGGTCTTGTCACGCCGGCCGCGCGTGCTATGTCCACGATTCCGGTCGCCTCGTAGCCGTTGTTGGCGAACAGCCTTTGGGCCACCAGCAGGATCTGCTGTTCCCGCATCTCGGCCGGCACCCGGCCGCGCGGATATCCGCCGACCGAACCGCTTCCCGAGTCAACGGTCAAACCAACACGCGCCACGATCAGGAATATTACCCGATGACCCCTTGACCGGTTACATCGGTGAAACCTACTCTCGAGTCTACGCGCGGGTAACCTTCGCGCCAGGCACCTCAACGTCGAGGAGGCTTCGTTGCGCATCCGTCTGTTCGCCCTGCTCAGTGGCGCTCTGGTGACCGTGGCCCTTGTGGTCGGAGCACCAACGGCCGCTGCGGCCGATTTCCCTGTTCAACCCAACATTGTCGCCGGCGCCTTGGCGGCCGCGGGCAATCCTGATCAATCACCGCCGGGTACCAACAACTTCGGCTGCAAACCCAGTACGGCGCATCCGTTCCCGGTGGTTCTCATTCCGGGCACGTTCTCCGTCATGGAGGACGATTTCGGCGCCCTGGCACCGATTCTGGCCAACGCGGGCTACTGCGTCTTCAGCCTCAACTACGGTGGCACCCCCGGCTCGCTGGTCCAGGCCATCGGCCCGGCCGCCGCATCGGCACAGCAGGTCGCGGCGTTCGTCACGAAGGTCAAGCAGGCCACCGGTGTGGCCAGGGTCGACCTGGTCGGCCACTCGCAGGGCGGCCTGCTCGGCGAGTACTACCTCAAGGTGCTCGGCGGCGCGTCGAACGTGCACAGCTTCGTCGGCCTCTCGCCGACGACGCACGGCACCACGCTGGACGGCCTCACCAACCTGGCCTCGTTCTTCCCCGGCGCCGACAACGTGGTCGGCGCGCTCTGCGCGGCCTGCGTTGACCAGGAAAAGGGCTCCGCGTTCCTCGCGCCCGCTGGACGCGGGCCCGATCGCGAAGGCCGGCGTGCACTACACGGTCATCGAGACCCGCAACGAGTTCGTGGTGACGCCGGTCGGCTCGTCGTTCGTCAACGAGTCCGGCGTGACGAACCTGTACGTGCAGAGCCAGTGCTTCAACGACACGGTCGACCACGCCGACCTGGCGTACGACCAGGTGACCATCCAGGATGTGTTCAACGCCCTCGACCCGGCGCACGCCCACGCGCCGAACTGTTTCCTCGCGTTCCCTATACCGGCTGAAAGACTTGACAGAGGGAGCCGCCCGGAGCGTGCCGGCTCCGGGCGGTGCCGGATAGGGTGGTTCGGTGAGCAGCGAACCTCGGGTCAGCCACGTCGTGTGGGACTGGAACGGCACGATCCTGGACGACAATGACGCCGTCGTGGCGGCCGTCAATGCCGTGTGCACCGCGTTCGGCCGTGACTCCATCGACCTGGACTACTGGCGGTCGATCTACCGCAGGCCGCTGTCCGAAGGCTACCAAGAACTCCTCGCCCGCGAACTGTCCACACAGGACTGGAATGAGATCGACCGGCTCTACCACGACGCCTACCGTGCCCTGCTGCCCACGACGCGCCTCGCGCCGGGCATCCCGGACGAACTGCGCCGCTGGCGCGCCGCGGGCGGCCAACAGTCGCTGCTGTCCATGTGGTTCCACGACGAGCTGGTGCCATTGGTCACCGAGTACGGCCTGGCCGACCTGTTCATCCGAATCGACGGCCAGCGCGCGAACTTCGGCGGCCACGGCAAGACCTCTCACCTGATCGAGCACCTGACCGCGTTGCGACTCGACCCGGCCGAAGTGCTCGTGATCGGCGACGTCCTCGACGACGCGATCGCGGCGAAGGCCGCCGGCGTGCGATGCGTGCTGGTCACCACCGGCGTGATGACCCGCAAGGCCCTCGAAGCCAGCGGCGCCCCGGTGGTCGACTCGATCGCCGAGGCACTGGCCTGCTACGCGTGAGCTCAGCCGACGGTTGCCGTGATGGCCAGTTGCAGGGTGCTCAATGACGGTGACGCCGACACGGAGTGCACCGCCACCCAGTGCGTGCTGTCGACCTGCCGGGTGACCACCTGGCCGTTGTCGGAGATCACCGGCATGCGATTCCGCAGGGTCATCGCGACCGGCCTGCTGTCGGTGCTCGTCAGCAAGCTCAGACTCTGGAACGGTCTTGCCGGCGCGGCGCCGGTCCCCAGGTGCACCACCACGCAGCCGGGCGGCGGCGTCTCTATGCCGGTGAACAACTCACCCGGCGGGCACAGCGTGACCTCGGTGTTCTGCGCGGTCGGCAGGCGGTAGCCCAGCCAGACGTTGACCTGGAGGTTGCCCGGCAGGCCGGCGATCCGCAGCGTCGTGGGCAGCGTGGTCGGCGTGGGGCGGATCGAGTCGGCCAACGTGTACAGGTTCATGTTGCCGACATTCGGTTCGGCGACCGAGAACCACTTGCCGGTGCCGGCCTGCCAGCTCAACTGCCGAGTCTGGTCGTCCCGCTGCACGGTCAACAGCGCCGGATGGCCGTCCACCGTGGTGGGTGTCCGGGTGTCGAACCCGTCGGTGGGATCGGAGTTCTGCACGGAGATGGCGAAGTACTGCGAGTCGTGGCCGGTGTAGTACTGGACACTGCCGACGTCGGCGGTGACGTACCAACTGTTCAGCGAGTAGCCGGTCGGGACCGATACGACCGAGAACGGCAGCGTGGGCGGCGGCAGCGGCCTGGCCGACTGGACCGTCGTGCCGGCACGTGGCAGCGCGTAGCCGAACACGCCGACCAGCACCAGGGCCGTCACCGCGATGACGCCGGTCACCAGGCGACGCACCAGCTGTCGACGAGTCGGGGGTGGCAGGTCGTCCACGGACGGGGCGAGGGCGGCACGGTCGAACTCGTCGTGGTCCACACCTATAGACACTGCGCCACCCGGTCGTGTTGTGGTGTTGGAAACACCCGAACTTCCGGCAAACCGTTATGGACCCACCCAAAAGTGTGCATCTGCGCTGGTCACGCGCCTGACCAAGCCGACGGGACCGCCAAGACCGGGTCCGGTGGATGGAATTGCCTGTGTCGCTTGTCACAATGAGTGAGCCAGGACACCAATACGGGCCGACAGGTGCGCATACCGGGCACCGACGACAGCGGGCACATGCCGTGGAAACGCCTGGACATCGATGCCGCTGACTTCGCCGAACGGCCGACCCCGCCGAAACAACGTGATGGGCGGGGTGGTAAACCCGACATTGTTGTGGTCCCAGACACACCGTATGACCCGGCGCTGTGGCTCGGCGCCGACGACGAAGGTGTCGGAGGCGTTCGCGGCTGGCGGTCGTCTCGTGATGGCGACCACATGGTGGCCATCACGAGAACGAGGAGAACATGACCACTGGCGTGGGCGCGCCCGGTCGGGCGCGGATCGAAGCACGCACGTTGAGAACCGACCGCTGGTGGCTCTCCCCGCTGATGACCGGCGGGTTCCTGCTGATCGTGGTCATCTACCTGACCTACGCGGTGCTGATCAACAGGGACTACTTCTGGGAGCCCTACATCTCCCCGCTGTACTCCCCGTGCCTGACGGCGAACTGCGTGGGTGGCGGCTGGAACTGGTTCCCGAGCATCGCGCCGGTCACGCCGGGCCTGATCATCATCGTGTTCCCGATGGGCTTCCGGCTGACCTGCTACTACTACCGGAAGGCCTACTACCGCTCGTTCTGGGGCTCGCCGCCGGCCTGCGCGGTCGCCGAGCCGCACAAGAAGTACTCAGGTGAGCGGCGCTTCCCGCTGGTCATGCAGAACATCCACCGGTACTTCTGGTACATCGCCATGGTCTTCGCGGTGATCCTGACCTACGACTGGGTCATCTCGTTCCGCGACCACAACGGCAACTGGGGCCACGCCGGCATGGGCACCCTGGTGCTCCTGATCAACATCGCGCTGATCTGGACGTACACCCTGTCCTGCCACTCGTGCCGGCACATCATGGGCGGCAAGCTCAAGCACTTCTCCGCGCACCCGACGCGCTACAGGTACTGGCTCATGGTGTCCAAACTCAACGGTTACCACATGCAGTTGGCCTGGGCGTCGTTGGCGTGGATCTCGTTGACCGACCTGTACATCAGGCTCGTCGCCGCCGGTGTGATCACGGACTTGCGGTTCTTCTAGAGGTAGGAATTGGGATGACTGAGGTCGAGCGGCACGCGTACGACGTGCTGGTGATCGGGGCAGGCGGCGCGGGCCTCCGTGCCGCCATCGAGGCGCGGCAGCAGGGCATGCGGGTCGCCATCATCTGCAAGTCGCTGTTCGGCAAGGCGCACACGGTGATGGCCGAGGGCGGCTGCGCGGCGTCCATGGGCAACGCGAACGCCAACGACAACTGGCAGGTGCACTACCGCGACACCATGCGTGGCGGGAAGTTCCTGAACAGCTGGCGGATGGCCGAACTGCACGCCAAGGAGGCACCGGACCGCGTCTGGGAGCTGGAGACCTACGGCGCGCTGTTCGACCGCACCAAGGACGGCCGGATCAGCCAGCGCAACTTCGGCGGCCACACCTACCCGCGGCTGGCGCACGTCGGCGACCGGACCGGGCTGGAACTGATCCGCACGATGCAGCAGAAGATCGTGTCGCTGCAACAGGACGACCACAAGCAGACCGGCGACTACGAGGCCAACCTCAAGGTCTACGCCGAGTGCACGGTCACGGACCTGCTGAAGGACGATGCGAACCGGATCGCGGGCGCCTTCGCCTACTGGCGCGAGTCTGGCCGGTTCGTGCTGTTCGAGGCACCCGCCGTGATCCTGGCGACCGGCGGCATCGGCAAGTCGTTCAAGGTCACGTCGAACTCGTGGGAGTACACGGGCGACGGCCACGCGCTGGCGCTGCGCGCGGGCAGCAGGCTGATCAACATGGAGTTCGTGCAGTTCCACCCGACCGGTATGGTCTGGCCGCCCAGCGTGAAGGGCATCCTCGTCACCGAGGGTGTCCGCGGCGACGGGGGAGTGCTGCGCAACTCCGAGGGCAAGCGGTTCATGTTCGAGTACGTCCCTGACGTGTTCAAGGGCCAGTACGCGGAGACCGAGGAAGAGGCCGACCGCTGGTACACCGACCCGGACAACAACCGCCGCACGCCGGACCTGCTGCCGCGCGACGAGGTGGCAAGGGCGATCAACTCCGAGGTCAAGGAGGGCCGTGGATCACCGCACGGCGGCGTGTTCCTGGACATCTCCAGCCGCATGCCGGCCGAGGAGATCAAGCGCAGGCTGCCCTCGATGTACCACCAGTTCAAGGAACTGGCCGATGTGGACATCACCGCGGAGCCGATGGAGGTCGGCCCGACCTGTCACTACGTGATGGGCGGTGTCGAGGTCGACCCGGACACCGAGGCGGCGACCGGTGACGTGTCGGGCCTCTTCGCGGCCGGTGAGGTGGCAGGCGGCATGCACGGCTCCAACCGGCTCGGCGGCAACTCACTGTCCGACCTGCTGGTGTTCGGCCGTCGGGCCGGTGCCGGCGCGGCCGAGTACGTGGCGGGCCTGACGACCCGGCCGACGGTCACCGACGCCGACGTGGACGCGGCGGCCAGGTCGGCCGTGACCCCGTTCGACGGCGACGCGGACGCCCAGGAGAACCCCTACACGGTCCACCACGACCTCCAGCAGATGATGAACGACCTGGTCGGCATCATCCGCCGGGAGGGCGAGGTGGCCCAGGCGATCGCCCGGCTCGAGGAGCTCAAGACACGCGCGGCGAAGGTCGTGGTCGAGGGCCACCGGCAGTTCAACCCCGGCTGGCACCTGGCGATCGACCTGCGCAACATGCTGCTGGTCAGCGAATGCGTTGCCAAGGCGGCACTGGAGCGCACCGAGAGTCGCGGCGGCCACACCCGCGAGGACCACCCCCGGATGGAGCCGAACTGGCGCAAGCAGC
>CAVPCF010000132.1:0-15904 GCA_963702275.1 Candidatus Melainabacteria bacterium | reverse complement strand
CGCCGGTGCGGCTGCGCATCATCCGGCTGACCTACCAGCGGGCGCTGACCAACAAGGAGATCGCCCGCCGCCTCGGCAAGGACCCCGCGACCACGCTCTACCACGTGCGCAAACTCGTCGCGGCGGGCTTCCTCGCCGCGCAGCCCGAACGCACCGGCCCGCGCGGCTCCAAGGAGATCCCGTACCTGTCCACCGGGCTCTCGTGGCGACTGCGGCCCGAGAACGGCGGCCACGAGGAGGAGATCAGCCAGGCCATGCTGGCCGCGTACCTTGGCGAGGTCGCGGACGTCGGCATCGGGGCCGTGCGGCAGACCAGGCTGGCGCTCCAACTGGACGAAGCGGGCCACGCCGAGTTCACCGCACGGCTGCACGACCTGATCGAGGAGATGGCCGCACGACGCCCGACACCGGGTGGCCAGGAGGTCGGTCTCTACGTCGCGTGGTACCCAAGTGGGTGACGGCACGAAATTGGCTCGGGCATGTCGGTAGGTCGTGCCACCATGGAAGCAGCATGACTGACTACCCGTACGCACCCGATGCCAGTGTCAACCCGATGGCGACCAGCGAGCCGTTCGCCCCGGTTGACTCCGTTGCCGACGAAGATCCGCAGGTCACCGAGCTGGAGCTGGTGTCATCCGGCGACCTGGAACTGTCCGACCGCGCCGCGTTGCGGCGAGTGGGCGGGCTCTCCACCGAACTCACCGACGTCACCGAGGTCGAGTACCGGCGCCTGCGCCTGGAACGCGTGGTGCTGGTCGGGGTGTGGACCGAGGGCACCGTCGAGCAGGCCGAGGCGTCGCTCGTCGAACTGGCCCGGCTCGCCGAGACCGCGGGCTCGCAGGTGCTGGAGGCCCTGATCCAGCGCCGCAGCCGTCCCGACGCCGCCACCTACATCGGTTCCGGCAAGGCCCACGAGCTGGCCGGCATCGTCGCGGACGTCGGCGCGGACACCGTGATCTGCGACGGCGAGCTGTCACCCGGCCAGTTGCGTCAGCTGGAAGGCCGGCTCAAGGTCAAGGTGATCGACCGGACCGCGCTCATCCTGGACATCTTCGCCCAGCACGCGAGCTCCAAGGAGGGCAAGGCCCAGGTCGAGCTCGCGCAGCTCGCGTACCTGCTGCCCCGGCTCCGTGGTTGGGGTGACGCGCTGTCCCGGCAGGCCGGCGGTCGTGCCGGCGGCGGCAACGCGGGTGTCGGCCTGCGTGGTCCCGGTGAGACCAAACTGGAGTCCGACCGGCGCGGCATCAACAAGCGGATGTCCAAGCTGCGTCGGCAGATCGCCGGGATGGACCAGATCCGGGCCACCAAGCGAGGCAGGCGGGTGGCCAACGAGGTGCCCAGCGTCGCCATCGCCGGCTACACCAATGCCGGCAAGTCCAGCCTGCTCAACGCCATCACCGGCGCGGGCGTGCTGGTCGAGGACGCGTTGTTCGCCACCCTCGACCCGACCACCCGGCGCAGCCAGACACCGGACGGCCTGACATACACGCTCACCGACACGGTCGGTTTCGTGCGGCACCTGCCGCACCAGCTGGTCGAGGCGTTCCGGTCCACGCTGGAGGAAGTGGCCGACGCCGACCTGGTCCTGCACGTGGTCGACGCGTCCGACCCGATGCCGGAGGGCCAGGTCGCCGCGGTACGAGAGGTGCTCGCCGAGATCATCGAGGAGCGCGGCGCGGCCATGCCACCCGAACTGCTCGTGGTGAACAAGGTGGACGCCGCCGACCCGTTCACCCTGGCCCGACTGCGCAACCTGATGCCGGGCGCGGTGTTCGTGTCGGCCCGCAACGGCACCGGGCTGCGCGAACTGCGCGAACGCATCGCCGCCGGCCTGCCGCACCCGTCGGTGACGGTCGACGTGTTGGTGCCCTTCACCCGCGCCGACCTCGTCGCCAGGATCCACGCCGAGGGCGAGGTGACCACCAAGGAGCACACCGACCACGGCACCCGCCTGCGCGCCAAGGTGTATCCCGACCTGGGCGCCGCGCTGGAGGGCTTCGCCCTGAACGGCACCAGGATGTGACGGCGGCCCGGCGAACGGTGGCCCGGTTTTGTGACGGTAGCCCGGCGATGTGACCGTGGCCAGCAATGTGACCGCGGTCTGGCTTCGTGCGGCCGGGCGCACCGTCATTGCTGCGGGTCGGCGGCCGGCGCTACGGTGGAGGCAGAGATCGCTGGCCCAGGAGGTCACTGATGGGTGAGCTGAGCCCATGGCACTGGATCGTCGTGCTGCTGCTGTTCGCGCTGCTCTTCGGTAGCAAGCGACTGCCCGACGCGGCACGAGGCCTCGGCCGTTCGCTGCGCATCTTCAAGGCGGAGATGAGCGCCGCCAACGAGGACGCGCCGCCACCGCCCGTACCCGCCGACGAGATACCGGTCGACGCGGTACCCACCGACACCGTGCCCACCGACGCGGTACCGCCCGAACCCGCCGCGATCCCACCCGTGCTAAGGCCGGTGGCTGTGACGGACCAGATCCCTCTGGCCACCGAGCACTGATCCTCCGGCCGCCACCCATCGACCGCTGATCACGCCGACCTCTGATCAACAAGTCCCTCTGGTCACCGCCCACAGACCGCGGATCCCGCTCGCCGCCGACCGCCGAGTCCTCTGGCGGCCGCCCATCGACCGCCGATCCCGCTCACCGCCGCCCACCGAGTTCTCTGGCGGCCGCCCGTCGACCGCGGATCCCCCTCGCCATCGACCGCCGTGTCTTCTGGCCGCCGCCCACCGACCGCAGGTACCTCTGCCATCGACCACCGAGCTGGCGTCGCGGGCGCTGGGTCGGTCGCGCGAGGGGGCTGTTTTGCTGTTTCGCTTAACGAATGAGACCGGGTGATTTGCTCCCGGATTCGGGGATGATCACCTGGTCGAGTGATCATCCCGCGCCGGGGGAGCCGCGCTACAGCCGGCGGAGCACCGCCACGACTCGGCCGAGCACGGTGGCCTCGTCACCCGGGATCGGTTCGTAGGCAGCGTTGTGCGGCATCAGCAGAACGTGCCCGTCCCGGCGCTTGAACGTCTTCACGGTGGCCTCGCCCTCGATCATCGCCGCGACGATGTCGCCGTTCTCCGCGGTCTGCTGTTGCCGCACGACCACCCAGTCGCCGTCGGTGATGGCAGCGTCGATCATCGAGTCGCCGACCACCTTCAACAGGAACAGCGAACCCTCGCCGACGATCTCCCTCGGCAGCGGGAACACGTCCTCGATCGCCTGCTCGGCCAGGATCGGCCCACCGGCGGCGATCCGGCCGACCACCGGCACGTACGCCGGCCGCGGCCGATGGCTGAAGTCCTCCGCGTCCACGTCCGGCGGCAACACGCCGACCGCCCTCGGCCGGTTCGGATCCCGACGCAGATATCCCTTGCGCTCCAACGCGCGCAACTGATGCGCTACGGACGATGTGGACTGCAGGCCGACCGCCTCGCCGATCTCCCGCACGCTGGGCGGGTAGCCGAATCTGTCCAGCCAGTCCCGGATGACCTCCAGCACCCGCTGCTGCCGCGCGGTCAGTTCGTCGGTGGTCTCGGCCGGGTCGGGGAACGCGTGGATCTCCGCACCCGCCTCGACGCCGTTGGGTGCCGCCGCGTCGTTCGGTTTGACGGCGCCCGTGGCGTCTCCGCCCCGGCCGCGTCGACCCTCGGCGGGGCTGCTGCCGGTGCTCCTACGTGCCACTTTCGTCGCCTCCCTTGCCCGGTCGGCCGCTCGCCGGCCGTCCGCGATCTTCGTGCTCGACGCTAGTCCGATCACCCGGCCAGATCAAACACCTGTTCGAAGGACACGCCGGGTGGTACTCGATTTTGTCGGTGCCTGGTGGTACACCTTTCGCACAGCAGTTCGATCGAACGAGTGTTCGATCATGAACCAAGGTTTGCGATCCGGGAGGGCGAGATGGCGATAGCGACGCACCTAGGAGTCAAGCCGTCGCCTCGGGCGACCGGCCACAGGCGACGGACGGCCGCGCCGTACGTCGACGGTCGCCGCCCGGCCCGTCTGGTGGCCGCCCTGCCACGCGTCACGGCCCAGCCGTGCGGGCCGCGCCCGATCGCGGGCTCGATCGGCTGGCTGGTGCTGATCGCCGGGCTGACGTTCCTGGTGGTGCTCGGCTTCGGCTGGGCAACGGCCGGCCAGGACACCAGCGCGGTGCCGAGCCAGACCCAGGTCGTACAGATCCACCCGGGCGACACGCTGTGGAGCATCGCCCACCGCATGGCCCCGGGCGCGTCGCCCTCGGCCGTGGTCGACCGGATCCGGTCGCTCAACAGCCTCGACATCGACATGACCGTCTACCCGGGCGAGTTACTACAGGTTCCGAGCGACCTGTCCGGTGCCGCGGCCGCGAAGGCCGGCGCCGTCCAACGGTGACCTGTCCGCCGGCTTGACCTTCTCCTGCGGTGCTGTCTTCCACTCTGGTTTCTGAGCGCTGGACCGGTCACGTCGGGTAGTGCGAATCCTGGGCCGGTCGCGCCTCGGTTGGACGATCGTCGTGCGACCGGGTGGGCAACGCGGTAGTCGAGCGGTGTGCTGGACCAGGCATGTCACGTCCGTGGGTGGTCACACCCTGGCGGTAGTGTGCGCGCGTTCCGTGGGCGGCCGTGCGCGGCACGCCACATCTCGGTGCGGAGTTCCCTCGAACCGGCGGTTCGGGCCGTGTCGGCTTGCGAAATATGGCGGCGCGACCTAACGTTGACCCCAACATGTAGTAGTTACACCGCTGTGGTTAGTCCACAGGTTGGGTTCGGATGGTGGACAGGTTATCCACCGGTGGTCCACATGTTGATCACCAGGTCCCACCCCCGCGGTGTCATGGACGTGTGGCCGAGGGAGGGATGAGCTCAAGTGCGATGCCCGTTTTGTCGTAATTCTGATTCGCGGGTGGTGGATTCTCGCGAGGTGGACGAGGGCCAGGCCATCCGCCGTCGCCGGTCCTGCTCGCACTGCAACCGCCGGTTCACCACCGTTGAGGAGGCAGTGCTCGCCGTGGTCAAGCGGTCCGGGGTGACCGAGCCGTTCAGCCGGGAGAAGGTCATCAGCGGTGTCAGCCGCGCCTGCCAGGGCCGCCCGGTCGACGAGGACGCGCTCGCCCAACTCGCCCAGCGGGTCGAGGAGTCGATCAGGGCGACCGGCTGCGCCGAGATCCCCAGCCACGAGGTGGGCCTCGCCATCCTCGGGCCGCTGCGTGACCTCGACGAGGTCGCCTACCTGCGGTTCGCCAGCGTGTACCGGTCGTTCTCGTCGATCGAGGACTTCGAGAAGGAGATCGCCGACCTGCGCACCGCCGTCGCGCGGCAGACGGAACAGAAGACAGAACAACAGTGAAAGCACGCACACGGCGGCACACACACAAACTTGCCGGACCGCATCGGACGGGGAGCCCGGACGGGCCCGGCGCACAGCGAGCAAGTGACAAGGGAGAGGGACTGGTCATGACGGAAACCGTCGGGACGGCGACAACCGGGTCGGGGGAGTCGGCGACCACGCCGCGCGGCCTGAGTGTGTCGCGGGTCTACACCACAGAGGGCGTGCACCCGTACGACGAGGTGACCTGGGAACATCGCGATGTCGTGATGACCAACTGGCGCGACGGCACGGTCAACTTCGAACAGCGCGGCGTCGAGTTCCCCGACTTCTGGTCCGTCAACGCGGTCAACATCGTGACCAGCAAGTACTTCCGTGGCGCCGCCGGCACCACGCAGCGCGAGTCCAGCCTGCGCCAGCTGATCGACCGTGTCGTCCGCACCTACGTCGGCAGCGGCCGCGCGAACGGCTACTTCGCCACCGAGAACGACGCGATCCTGTTCGAGCACGAGCTGACCTGGATGCTGCTGCACCAGGTGTTCAGCTTCAACTCGCCGGTCTGGTTCAACGTCGGCACCTCGTCACCCCAACAGGTGTCGGCGTGTTTCATCCTGGCCGTCGACGACACGATGGAGTCGATTCTCAACTGGTACCGGGAAGAGGGGCTGATCTTCAAGGGCGGCTCCGGCTCCGGCGTGAACCTCTCCCGCATCCGGTCGTCCAAGGAGCTGCTGTCCTCCGGCGGCACCGCGTCCGGTCCGGTGTCGTTCATGCGTGGCGCGGACGCGTCCGCCGGCACCATCAAGTCCGGTGGCGCCACCCGGCGCGCGGCCAAGATGGTCATCCTCGACGTGGACCACCCGGACATCGAGGAGTTCGTCGAGACCAAGGCGCGCGAGGAGGACAAGATCCGCGTCCTGCGCGACGCCGGGTTCGACATGGACCTCGGCGGCAGGGACATGACGTCCGTGCAGTACCAGAACGCGAACAACTCGGTCCGCGTGTCGGACGAGTTCATGCACGCGGTCGAGGCCGACGCGTCGTTCGGCCTACGGGCCCGCGGTTCCGGCGAGATCGTGCAGCGCGTCGAGGCGAAGTCGCTGTTCCGCAAGATGGCCAAGGCGGCATGGGAGTGCGCCGACCCCGGTGTCCAGTACGACGACACCATCAACGACTGGCACACCTGCCCGGAGTCCGGCCGCATCAACGCGTCCAACCCGTGCAGCGAGTACCTGCACCTGGACAACTCCAGCTGCAACCTGGCATCGCTGAACCTGCTGAAGTTTCTCGGCGACGACGGCACGTTCGACGCGCCGCGCTTCGCCAAGGCGGTGGAGCTGGTCATCACCGCGATGGACATCTCCATCTGCTTCGCGGACTTCCCGACCGAGGCCATCGGTGACACCACCCGCAGGTTCCGCCAGCTGGGCATCGGCTACGCGAACCTGGGCGCGCTGCTGATGGCCACCGGTCACGCCTACGACTCCAACGGCGGCCGGGCACTCGCCGCGTCGATCTCGTCGCTGATGAACGGCACCGCCTACCGTCGCTCGGCGGAACTGGCCGGCGTCGTCGGCCCGTACGACGGCTACGCCCGCAATGCGGAAGCCCACCAACGGGTGATGCGCAAGCACGCCGCGGCCAACGACCTGATCCGCACGCTCGACGCCAACGACGCCGCCATCCACCGCATGGCCACCGCCCAGTGGCAGGAGGGCCTGGCGACCGGCGCGGTCAACGGCTGGCGCAACGCGCAGGCGTCGGTGCTGGCGCCCACCGGCACCATCGGCCTGATGATGGACTGCGACACCACCGGCATCGAGCCGGACCTGGCGTTGGTCAAGTTCAAGAAACTGGTCGGCGGCGGCTCGATGCAGATCGTCAACCAAACGGTGCCCCGCGCGCTGACTTCCCTTGGCTACCAAACAGGAACAAGTCGAGGCGATCGTCGAGTACATCGCGGAGAACGGCCACGTCATCGACGCGCCCGGCCTGAAGCCCGAACACTACGAGGTGTTCGACTGCGCGATGGGCGAGCGGTCCATCGCGCCGATGGGCCACGTGCGGATGATGGCCGCGGTGCAGCCGTTCATCTCGGGCGCGATCTCCAAGACGGTCAATATGCCGGAGTCGGCGACGGTCGAGGAGGTGGAGGAGATCTACTACGAGGGCTGGAAACTCGGACTGAAGGCCCTGGCCATCTACCGCGACAACTGCAAGGTCGGCCAGCCCCTGTCGGCGTCGAAGTCCAAGACGACCCAGGCCGAGCAGGCCGCACCGGCCGAGTACCGCCCGATCCGCAAGCGCCTGCCGAAGAAGCGCCCGAGCCAGACGGTGTCCTTTACCGTCAGCGGCGCGGAGGGCTACCTGATCGCCGGCTCGTACCCCGACGACGGCCTGGGCGAGATCTTCGTCAAGCTGGGCAAGCAGGGTTCGACCCTGGCCGGCGTCATGGATGCCTTCTCGATGTCGATTTCGGTCGGCCTGCAGTACGGCATCCCGCTGGAGTTCTACGTCTCGAAGTTCATGAACCTGCGCTTCGAGCCGGCCGGCATGACGGACGACCCGGACGTGCGCATCGCCACCAGCGTGCTGGACTACCTGTTCCGCCGCCTGGCGCTGGACTACCTGCCCTACGACAAGCGAGCCCAGATCGGCGTCTTCACCGCCGACGAACGCTCCGCCCAGGTCGCCGACGCCTACGGCGCCCCGGCAGTGGACACGGTGGACGTGGACCTGGAGGGCCTGCGCACCGGCGTCGACGCCAGCGCCGACCCCCACCCCGCGGTGTCCAACAGCAAGCCGGCCACCCCGGACATCCGCAAGGCCGGCAGCTCAACCGAACTGATCGAACTGCAGTTGGGCAAGGCCGCCGACGCCCCCCTGTGCCTGACCTGCGGCACCAAGATGCGCCCAGCCGGTTCGTGCTACGTCTGCGAGGGCTGCGGCTCCACATCCGGCTGCAGTTGATGGTGAGAACGGGAGTCGGGCTCGCACCGGCTCCCGTTCTCGTTCTCCGGCAGTGAAATTCAGTTGGAGGGCGGCCGCCGGGCGCCTAAGTTGATCCGGCCGAGTGGACCCACCCGACGTCACGTCCGCTCATCCTCCGGACCCCGGACGGTGCGCAGACCGGAGGTTGCCGCCATGACCCGCCCCCTGGCCCTCGTCACCGGAGCAGGTCGAACCGCGGGCATCGCGGCAACCGTTGTGACCAGACTGGCAGAATCCGGCTGGAACGTGGCATTCGGCCACTGGCCGGCCTACGACGAAAAGATGCCGCTGGGGTGCCGACCCCGACACGGCCACCAGATTGGCGGAAACGGCAGCCGAACAAGGCGCCCGAACCCTGGCAATAGCAGCCGACCTGGCTGATCCAAATACCCCGGCCGCAATGTTCGACACAGTAACCAGCCAACTGGGCCCGGTAACCGCGCTGATAATGAGCCACTGCGAGGGCGTCAACTCCACCATCCTGAACACCACGATCGAATCGTTCGACCTGCACTTCGCAGTGAACACCCGCGCAACCTGGCTGCTGATACGTGAGTACGCCCAGCGATTCAACGGACCACCCGGCACCGGCCGCATCCTCAGCTTCACCAGCGACCACACTGTCGGCAACCTCCCATACGGCGCAAGCAAAGGCGCCATGGACCGCATAGTGCTGGCCGCGGCGCGAGAACTGGCCGGCCTGGGCATAACCGCCAACGTGATCAACCCGGGCCCGGTAGACACCGGATGGATGACCGAGCAACAGAAGACGGAGATCGCGGCCGCGACCCCGCTGAGCCGGCTCGGCACACCCCAGGACTGCGCCAACCTGGTCACGTTCCTGTGTTCCCCAGCAGGCAGCTGGATCAACGGCCAACTGCTCTACAGCAACGGCGGCATAGCCTGAACATCGGCCGAGTTCCGTCAGAAACCCGAGCAGCCACCATTCTGGCAAATCGATTGAGCGGCTCACCTACCAAGTGAACAGGCTCCTCAGCCCCGACACCCAACAGGCTCGAACATCCAAAGCCCAAGCCCAGAACCACAAACTGCGACTTCACGACCGGCGGGCAGACCCCCGCCCAACCCAGGGGGCTACGGCCCTTTTTCAATCTACCCTTGTCAAGCCCCAAATGGGGGAGCCGCCAACAATCTGTGGACAACCACCGAACCTGTGGACAAGCGACTTGACAACGGCCAGTTCTCGGACAACTCGCCGACAAGATCACCACGATGCCACCAGAAGCCCGAGACCACGAACCACAGGCAGCCCTCGACGGCGGCCGGGACGGCCTCACGACCAGCCACCCCTAGTCGACGTCGCCTCAGCCACTCAAGACTGCAACCCTCCTCCGTTATCAAGCGCCCCAAAAGGTTTGGCGAAGCTATCCATGGATAACATGGTCTCCTGTGGACGGTCCGCTTGACTCGCCGAGTTTCTCCCACAGGAACTCGAACACCAGCGCCCACAGGAAGGCGCGCTGCTGGTTGTCGCTGGCCGCGCCGTGCCCGCCCTCTATGTTCTCGTAGTAGTCGACCGGATAGCCATGTTCCCGCAGCCGGGCCACCATCTTGCGCGCGTGACCGGGATGCACGCGGTCATCCCGCGTCGACGTCGCGAACAGCGTCGGCGGGTAGGGCGCGTCGGCTCGGACGTTGTGATACGGCGAGAACGGCCGCATGAACGTCCACTCGTCCGCCTCGCGTGGATCGCCGTACTCCGCCATCCACGACGCGCCGGCCAGCAGTTCGTGGTACCGGTACATGTCCAGCAGCGGGACCTGACAGACGATCGCGCCGAACAGTTCTGGGTAGCGCGTCAGCATCACGCCCATCAGCAGCCCGCCGTTGCTGCCGCCCTGGATGCCGAGCCGGTCCGGCGTCGTGATGCCTGTGGTGACCAGATCCCGTGCCACTGCGGCGAAATCCTCGTACACGAGGTGCCGGTTCGCCTTGATCGCCTGTGTGTGCCACTCCGGACCGTACTCGCCGCCGCCGCGAATATTGGCCACGACGTAGGTGCCGCCGCGCCGCAGCCATCCTCGGCCGATCGTGCCGCTGTAGGAGGGGGTGAGCGAGATCTCGAATCCGCCGTACCCGTTCAGCAGGGTCGGCCCGTCGGTCGGCTCAGCCGGTCCAACCACGAAGTAGGGGATCTCGGTGCCGTCGTCGGAGGCCGCCTTGAACTGACGGACGGACAACCCGTCGGCGTCGAAGAACGCCGGCGCCTGCTTGAGCACCTCGACCGAGCCGTCGCCGATCTCGCCGCGCCGCAGCGTGGCCGGCTCGGTGAAGCCGCTGGACACGATCAGGTACGCGTCGTCTGTGTCGGGTTCCGTGTCGTGCACGTCGGTCTGGCCGAACTCCGGCACCCCGGGCAGCGGCGCCCGCAGCCAGCCGTCCTCGGTCGGCGTGAGCACGGTGAGCCGGCTGCGCACGTCGGACAGCGTGTTCAGGATGAGATGGTGCCGGGTCCACCTGTGGTAGCTGAGGTGGTTGTGTTGATCGGGCTCGAACAGCACGGTCAGGGTCCGGTCGCCGGCGATGAAGTCGTCCAACCGGGCGGCGAGCAGCGTGCCGGGTGGATACCTCGTGCCGCCGACGGTCCAGTCGGACCGGGTGTGCACGAGCAGCCATTCGCGGTGCACGTCGATCATCGCGTCGTCGGGCACGTCGAGCCGGACCAGTTCGCCGTCCGGCCTGCGTAGGTAGGTCTCGGACCGGTAGAAGTCGATCGCGCGTCCGACGATGTCCCGCTCGTAGCCTTCGGTGTGGTCGTGGGCGGCGAAGGCCGACACGTCGTCCGGCTTGGCCTCGAAGACGACGGTGGCCTCGGCGAGCGGCGTGCCCCGGCGCCACTCCCGGATCACGCGCGGATAGCCGGACGAGGTCAGCGAGCCCGGGCCGAAGTCGGTGCCGACGTAGACCCGGTCGCTGTCGATCCACTCAACCCGGCTCTTGGCCTCCGGCAGCGTGAACCCGTCCGTGACGAATCGCCGTTCGGTGAGGTCGAACTCGCGGACCACGGCCGCGTCCGCACCGCCGACGGACAGCTCGAGCAGCCCGATCCGGAAATCCGGCCGCAGAACGGTCGCGCCCTCCCACACCCAGTTCACACCCTCCTGCTCGGCGAGCACGTCCACGTCCAGCAACACCTCCCATGCGGGCTGCTGGTTCCGGTACTCGGCAAGGGTGGTGCGTCGCCACAGGCCGCGCGGGTTGGTCGAGTCCTGCCAGAAGTTGTAGAGCAGGTCGCCCCGCCGGGTCACGTAGGGAATGCGGTCCTCCGAGTCGAGCACCTCCCGGATCTCGGTGCGCAACTCCTCGAACCGGGCGCTACCGGTCAGGTCCGCGTTGGTTGCCGCGTTCCGCTCGCCGACCCAGTCCAGGGCGGCCCGGCCGTCCACGTCCTCCAGCCAGCGGTACGGGTCTTCATTCGCCTCCGTCATGCCTCCATTGTGGTTCATCCGGCCACCGCGCCGTGCGCAGTTCGCGCCGAGTACCCGCGAATCCCGCACACAACACCAGCGCACCGGCCAGCACGAACATTGCGTGCGGCGCGCCGAAGAACTGGAGCAGCAGGCCGGCCGCCGCGCTGCCGACCGGCATACCGAGGCCGAACAGCGTGATCACGGCGGCGATCACCCGTCCGCGTTCCTCGTCCGGCACCTGCCGGAAGATCAGTACGTCCACCAGCACGTGCAGCGCCGGCATCCCCAGTCCCGCACACATCAGCACTGCTGCCATCCACCACGGCCCCCACGGAATCCCCAGCGCCGCCACCACCGGTGCCAGGATGCTGACGAAGCCGATCAGCAGCACTCCCGGCCGAAACCGCCGGTGCAGCGGCCCGACCAGCGCGGCGCCGACCAGGCCGCCGACCGCCAGTCCCGCCAGCGTCACACCGATCAGCCACGGCGCGACCGCCTGCCTCTTCAGGATCACCGTGGCGACCAACATCAGCGGCGCACCAACGGTGTTCAGGGCGGCCACAAGTACGGTCGCCGGGCGGAGGGTCGGATCACGCCAGATCGCGCGGACACCGGACAGGATGCCGGACCGTCGTGGGCTCGCGTCGACCGGCGCCCGCGCCGGCACCCGCACCACCAGTGCGCACACCAGCGACACGGCGAACGCCACCGCGCTGAACAGGAACGGCAGCAGCTGTCGGACGCCGTACAGGAAGCCACCGAGCGGTGGGCCTGCCAACTGCGACGCACCGTCGCGGACCTGCTCCTGGGTCAGCGCGGCCGTCAACTGATCGCTCGGCACGACCGCCCGCACCAGCAGCATGCGCGCGGTCCCGCCGAACGGTGCCGACGCGCCGAGCGCGGCGCCCACTGCGAGCAGATGCACCAGCGTGAGGTGGTGCAGGGCAAGCGCCACCGCGACGCTGCCCGCGGCCAGCATGCGGATCGCCTCGGCCGACACCAGGACCCGCCGACGGTCGAACCGGTCGGCGACCTGGCCTGCCGGCAGCCCCGCCAGCAGGGTGGCCAGCGTCTGCAGGGCACCGAACAAGGCCGGCCTCGGCCGGCGACCCGGTGAGTGCCAGCACCGCGAGCGGATAGCCGATGTCGGCCGCTTCGATGCCGAGGAACCCGACGGTCGATCCGATCCACAGGATCTGGAATCGCACGTTGCGCCGTAATGCCTGCTCGACCATCTTGTTCCCCCATGGTAAATGTTCACTGTGGCGCTATCGTTCACGTATACATGAATGATGGCACCGACATGAACACATGACAAGATGGCACCGTGACCGAGGCTCCGCTCCCCGTCCGTGCCGTGGACGATGTCGAGACGCTGAAGGCGTTGTCCGACCCGACCAGGGTCGCCATCCTGCGGGTGCTCATGGAGGGCTCGCCGACTCGACCGCCCGTGTTGTCGGTCAAGGAGCTCGCCGAACGCCTGGGTGAGCCGCAGACGAAGCTCTACCGGCACGTCAAACAGCTCGAAGCCCGCGGCCTGATCCGGGTGGCTGAGACCAGGATCGTGTCCGGCATCGTGGAGCAGCGCTACCAGACCGCGCAGCTTTCCCTGGACTTCGACCCGGGCTTCCTCGGCCGGCACATCGCGACAGACGACACCACTGGAGCGTTCGCCGCGACCGTTGATGACTTCCGGGCGGAATTTCTCGACGCGATCCGGGCTGGACGGGTGGGTTTCGATTGGCAACTGCCGCCCGAGGAGTCCCACCGCAAGCTGATCCTGGCCCGCGGGCAGGCCACTGTTTCCCCGGCGAAGGCGGCCGAGTTCCGCGATCGGCTTGCCACGTTGATGCATGACATGGTGGCCGACCAGGACGAGGAGGATGGCGTGCCGATCCATTTCCTGGCCATCTTCTACGCCCCTACGGAATGACCGTCAGCCGTCCACGAGCCCGGCCCGATAGGCGTACGCGACCGCCTGCGCCCGATCCCGCAGGTTGGCCTTTGCGAACACATGGTTGACGTGGGTCTTCACCGTCGCCTCGCTGACCACCAGCCGCCGGGCGATCTCGGTGTTGGACAGGCCGGCGGCGATCAGCCGCAGTACTTCGATCTCCCGCGCGGTCAGGCCCTCCGCCAGTTCCCCCGTCGGGGCGCCAGATCTCGACCGGCCCCTTGACGCCGCCTCGATCAACCTGCGCTGCACGTCGCCGTCTACAGTGGACTGTCCTGCGGCGGCCGCGTGGAGGGCGCGGGCAATGGCCTCGGCGTCCGCGTCCTTGGTCAGGAAGCCACGGGCACCGGCCCGCAACGCGCCAAGCACCGACTCGTCATCGGCATACGTGGTGAGCACGACGACCTCGGTACGCGGATGCTCGGCACGCACCCGACGAGTCGCCTCGACACCATCACAGCGCGGCATCCGCAGGTCCACCAGCAGGACGTCCGGCTGCTGCTCGGCGACCTCCCGGAGCGCCTCGAGGCCGTCGGCCGCGACGCCGACCACCTCGACCCCGGGCAGCAGGCCGAGCAGGGTGGCCAGGCCCTCCCGCACCACCGTCTGGTCGTCGGCCAGTACGACCCGCAGCGGGTTCTGCTCCGTCATGCCGGCACCACCAGCCGTACCTGCCATCCGTCGTCGGTCGGTCCGGTCCGCAGTTGGCCGCCGATGAGGTCGGCGCGTTCCCGCATCCCGGTCAGACCGTATCCGGCCGCGACCGCATCGGCCGGTCGATGCTCCTGATGGTCGGTCACGGTCAGCTCGGTGCTGCCGTCGTGGTAGGCGAGCACGACACGAACCGGTGCTCCCACGGCATGCTTCCTGGCGTTGCTCAGCGCTTCCTGCGCGGTCCGGTAGAGCGCGTCCTCGGCCGGTCCGGGCAGCTCGCGGGGGACACCCTCGACGACCAGCTCGGTCGGTGTCCCGGTTTCCAGCCGGGAGCCGGTGACCAGGTCGGCGATGGCCCGCGCGGCCGGCACCGGGTCCTCCCGCAGCGCGGCCACCGCGCGCCGCGCCTCGGACAACCCCTCCGCGGCCAGCCGCTGCGCACGTCGGACCTGCTCCTGCGCCTGCTCGCTGGCACCCTCCTTGGCCAACATCAGCCGCGCGCCCTGGAGGTTCAGCGACAGCGCGGACAGCGAGTGGGCCAGTACGTCGTGCACTTCCCGCGCGATCCTGGCCCGTTCGGCCAGTGCCGCCGCCTTGGCGTGCTCCTCCCGGGCCGTCTGCGCGCGTGCCAGCGCGAGTTCCATCTGGTCCAGTCGCTCGGCCCTGGTCCGGCGCGCGAGCGCGCCCATCGTGACGGCCACCAGGACAGCCAGGGTCGCGACCATGGACAGCAGGTTCATCCGGCCGCTCAGCTCGATGATCACGATCGTGACGGCCGCGGCGCCCACCATGGCTGTCGCGGGTCGCGCCGGATAGCGTCGGGCGGCCACGCTGGCCAGGACATACGGCAGCACGATCGTCCAGCTCTGCGGGATGGTGATCGTGAGAAGGCCGCCGCAGACGCACATCACCGACGTGTTCGCGATGTCCCACCAACTCGTCAGGTGTGGCAGCGCCAGCGTGAGCACACCGGCGGTCAGCGCCACACCGGCGAGTGCGTAGGTGAGGACGGCGCCGTCCGCGATCCGGTACGGCCCATGGTGCAGCGCGAGGCTGATGATGATCAGCGGTATCGGTACGAACTGCCACCATCGGCGCTCGATGAAGTAGTCCTCGAACACCCGGACGAACCGCGGGACCGGCCGAACCTCAACCATCGGTCGATCCCCTCCCGTCGCCGTGACACCGGTGGGTCCGGCGTCCATGTCAAGAATGCGCCATGGCGGTCGGTCTGTCATCGACCCATAGGTTGGTCGTCGTCCACCTTTCGATGTACGGCGGCCCGGCGCCATACCGCATCCCCCTGACAGTTCACTCGCCGCAGCGCTAAGTTGTCCACATCGGACCAATCTATCCACAGAAGACGAACCAGCCCCACCACGACCGCCCGCCACAGCCCATCGTGGACACATGACTTCCAACCGCAACCCCCACATCACCCTGATACAGCCAAGCGAACTGCTGGCGTCGGTGCCTCATCTGCTCGGCTTCCATCCGGTCGACTCACTCGTCGTGGTCGGACTGCGCGGATCCCCCGAGACCACGATCAGCGTCGTGCTTCGGTCAGATCTGCCA
>CAVPCF010000131.1:0-4210 GCA_963702275.1 Candidatus Melainabacteria bacterium | reverse complement strand
GCACCCGCCGCCGGGTCTCGGCCGACACGCCCGGCTGGTCGTTGAGCGCGAACGACACCGCGCCCTTGGACACGCCGGCCCTGCGGGCGATGTCGGCGATCGTCGGACGCTTCACGACCCTCCCCTGATCCGGTTAAGTGCCACGGATGGTAGCCCGGCTCACGGCCTCGCCTCGTTGACGCACCGCAGCACCGGGTAGGTCAGCAGGTCCGCCGGGTCGAGGTCGGCGGCGGTGGTGACGGTGAAGGTGACGCTGTCGCCGGGCAGCACGGTGACGAGTTGGTCGTCGACGATGGCAGCCGGATCGAGGCGGTCGGGGAAGATCGCGAGCTCGCGCAGCAGTGTGTCGGCGACGATCCGCACCTGCCAGCCGTCCGGGACCTTGCTGGTGGCGGCGGTGAACGCGGCAGGCGGGAAGGCCGCTTCCGGGTCCTCGACGAAGAACCGGATGGCGCGGCGGTCGCCGGTCTCGGCGACGAGTAGTTCGGCGCGCTCGTCGCGGGGTGTGCCGAGCGGGGGCGGCAGCGGCACCCGGCCGACGGATCTCGGCGCGACGGTCACCGTCGGCTCGTGTTTGGCCAGGACGTCGCCGTCGACGGTCCGGCGGGTGATGGTCAGCGACCCGATCCACGGCTCGTCGGTGTCGTTGACCATGGCGATCTCGTCGCCGTCGAAGGTCAGGAGCCGGTCGGCGTAGGCGCGGCGCAGTTCGTACCACAGCGGTTTGCGTCGCGCGCGACCGTCCACAGCGGACCATGAGGTGACCGGCCAGCAGTCGTTGAGCTGCCAGACGATCGTGCCCATGCAGTAGGGCATCAGCGCCCGGAACCGCCGAACCCCGAACGCCACGGCGCGCGCCTGGTTGGCTTGGGTGTAGTAGTGCCAGTCGTCGAACGTCGTCGGCTGCGGCAGGTGTGCGCCGAGGCCACGCAGGAGTTTCGCGTTGCCGTCACGGGCTTTCTGGTGCTGCCGCAGACCCGGCGATTCCGGGGTGAGCGGTTCGTCGCGGATCGACGCGCGCAGGGTCGGGTAGGTCGGCGGGCCCTGGAAGCCGAACTCGGCGACGAACCGCGGGGTGTAGTCCGCGTAGTGCGTGTAGTCGGCCGCGTTCCAGACGGTCCAGATGTGGATCGTGCCGGTGGCCGGGTCGCGTGTGTCGCGGTCGGGCGCGCCGGAGTACGGGGTGCTCGCCCAGTAGGGCCGGCCGGGGTCGAGTTCGGCGGTGATCGAGGGCAGCAGGTCGTAGTAGAAGTGGGCGCCCCAGCTGAGGTCGCCGAGCTTGTCGCGCCAGTCCCAGTGCTGGTGGCCCTCAACGTTCTCGTTGTTGCCGCACCACAGCGCGAGGCTCGGGTGGCTCATCAACCGTACGACGTTGTCCCTTGCCTCCGCCGCGATCTCGCCCGCGAACGGCTCGTCCTCGGGGTAGGCCGCGCAGGCGAACGTGAAGTCCTGCCACACCAACAGTCCCAGCTCGTCGGCCAGGTCGTAGAACTCGTCCGACTCGTAGACGCCGCCGCCCCACACCCGCAGTGCGTTCGCGCCCGCGTCGATCGCCTGGCCGAACCGCTGCGTGAGATCGGCCCGGGTGGTCCGGCTCGGGAAGCAGTCGTCCGGAATCCAGTTGAACCCCCGCACGAACACCGGCTTGCCGTTGACGACCAGCCGGAACGCGTCGCGGTCCAACTCCACGGTGCGCAGCCCGATCCGCCGGGACCACACCTCGCGGCCCGCGGTCACCGTCAACTCGTAGCGGTGCTGCGCGCCGTGGCCGCGCGGCCACCACAGCCGCGCGTCGGGAATGTCGATGCTCAGCGTGGTCTCGGTTTCGCCGGCGGGGATCGTCGCCGGCATCGTGCGGCCGGCCACGGTGGCGGTGACCGGCACGGCGGCCTCGGTGCCGCGTTCCAGCCGGACCGACACGTCAACGCCGTCGGCCCGCACGTGCGGCCGGACCTCGGCCAGTCGGGCGCCCGACCACGAGTGCAGGCCGATCGAGCGCCAGATGCCGGCGGTGACCAGGGTCGGCCCCCAGTCCCAGCCGAAGTTGCATGCCATCTTGCGGATGAACGCGAACGGCTCGTCGTCGTAGGGCCCCGGTCGCGCGCCGAGCCGGGCCCGCAGCGCTTCCGCGTAGGCGTAGGGCGATGTGAAGACGACCCGCAGCGTGTTCTCGCCCGCGCGGAGCCGGTCGGCCACGTCGAAGCGGTAGGTGCGGTGCATGTTCGCCGTGCGGCCGACCTCGACGCCGTTGACGATGACCGTGGCGATGGTGTCCAGGCCGTCGCAGACCAGGTCCACCCGGTCGTGGCCCTGCGGGTGCCAGGTGAACGTGGTGGCGTAGGTCCAGTCCCGTCGGCCGATCCAGCCGAGCCGGGTCTCGTTGTCGTCCTGATAGGGGTCCTCGATCAGGCCGGCGGTCAGCAGGTCGGTGTGCACACAGCCCGGCACGGTCGCGGGCACGTCCGTGAGCTCCGCGGTCACGGCGCTCATGGTCCAGCCATCGTGCAGCGCCTGATACATCGCTCCCCCTGGGTACTAAACCGAGTAAGTAACGTCACCCTACGATCACCCATCCACTGTGTCAACGCGAGCCGGTTGACGCTCGCACCAATGGCTGCTTCACTCACGATGGGCATGGCCTAAACCGGTTAATCGAAGGAGGACCATGCGTGCGAAACTCCTACTCGCCGTCTGCACCACGCTCTTGGCGCTGACCACGGTGCCGGCCGCCGCCGCCGTCAACGACAGCGCCACCCCCGCCGGCGTGCTGGCGTACCTGAACAGTATCGCGGGCAACCACATCGTGGCTGGTCAGCACAACGCGGAGCCGAACTCGAACCCGCTCCAGTACACCAACCAGGTGCACGCCATCACCGGCGAGTTCCCCGGCCTGTGGGGCGGCGACTTCCTCTTCGAGGCGGACAGCATCGCCGCACGCCAGACCATGGTCGACGAGGCCAAGGCGCAGTGGGCCAACGGCTCGCTGATCACCCTCATGTGGCACGAGTGCCCGCCGACGATCGCGGAGCCATGCGACTGGACCCAGGTCGAGAGCGTGAACGGCGCGTTGACGACGGCTCAGTGGCAGCAGTTGGTCACCGACGGCAGCGCGCTGAACACCGCGTGGAAGAACGAACTGAACCTCATCGTGCCGTTCCTGCGACAGCTGAAGGACGCCGGCATCCCCATCCTCTGGCGCCCACTGCACGAGATCAACGACGGCTGGTCCTGGTGGGGCGGCACGCCCAACACCGCGGCCCTGTGGCGGCTCACATACGACTACCTGGTCAACACGCAGGGCCTGACCAACCTGATCTGGGTGTGGAGCGTCAAGGACTCGGGCAGCCCGTCGAACCTGGGCGCCTACTACCCCGGCAACCAGTTCGTCAACGTGATCGCGATCGACCCATGGGTCAACGGCTTCCCCACTCCCGCGTGGTACCAGGCGATCCAGTCCATGGCGGCCGCGGACGGCAAACCAACCGCGCTGGCCGAGGTCGGCGCCCTACCCACGCCGAGCCAGCTGGCCGCCCAACCGAAGTGGACGTACTTCAACGACTGGGCCAGCTTCATCACGAGCAGCAACACCAACGCACAGATCCAGGCAACCTACTTCGACGCAACAGTGCTGCACCAGGGCCAGATCCAGTTGCCGACCGGCCCGATCACCGGCTTCCAGGGCCTGTGCCTGGACGACCGAGCGTCCAGCACCACCAACCTGAACCCGGTGCAGATCTACACCTGCAACGGAACCAACGCCCAACAGTGGACCGTCGGACCGAACAACACGCTGACCGTGCTCGGCAAGTGCCTTGACGTCGAAGGCGGCGGAACGGTGAACGGCACCACGGTCGACCTGTTCGACTGCAACGGCACCGGTGCCCAGGTCTGGCAGCCACAGCCCAACGGCGCCCTACGCAACCCACAATCGGGCCGATGCCTGGACGACACCGCCTGGTCCACCACGCCCGGCACCCAGTCCCAGATCTGGGACTGCACCGGAAACGCCAACCAACAATGGAGCCTGCCTTAGCGGGGTGGCGGATCGGCGACACCACAATCGCCGATCCGCCGGCACCGGTTCCTGCCTGGAGAAGGCAACAAAGCTCTCAAACTGGTCCGCACGCTGTGGGCTTCTGCATCACCCCGATACTCCATTGTCGGGACGGTTGGTGGGGTTTGTCAAGGCGGGAAAGAGTACCTTGACAAA
>CAVPCF010000130.1:0-63520 GCA_963702275.1 Candidatus Melainabacteria bacterium | reverse complement strand
CGAACAGCAACAGATATTCGACGCGCTGGACGAAATCCACGCGCGTCTGCAACCGGTGGAGTCCCTCGGCGCGGTGCGCAAGCGCCTGTCCGAGCTGCCGGACCGGACCGAGGTCAGCGTGCTGGCCGAACGTGTCGACGAGGCCCTGGCCAAGCTGGAGGCCCAGGACACCGCCATCGCCGCACTCGGCCGCTCCGTCGACTCGATGGTCGACAAGCTGGCCAAGCCGTTCGCCCAGCTGGACGGCCGTCTCGACGGCGTGTCCGGCCGGTTCGAGGGCGTCGCGGGCCGGATGGACGGCCTTGAGGACAAGTTGTCCGGCATCCACAAGCGCATCGACGAGGTCCACGGCCACCTGGACAAGCAGGACGGCAAGCTGGACGCACTGCCGCGCGAGGTGCACGTACCGCTGCGCGAGCGGCTGGACGTACTGGAGACCGCGTTGCGCGGCCGCGTCGACGAGGTCGGCGAGGGTGTGCACGAGCACCTCGACGGCACCCGCGAGGCGCTCTACCGGTCGGTCACCGAGTCCACGGCCGCCGTCGGCGCATCGGTGGACAAGGCATCCGAGACGCTGCACGGCAGGTTCACCCAGGCACACGACGCACTGGCCGGCAAGCTCGCCGAAACCGGCATCACTCTGCGCGACAACATCGACGACACCAAGGCAACCGTGCGAGCCGGCATCGAGGCAGCACGCGACCAGGTGGTCAACCGGGTCGAGGAGTCCCGCGCCGCACTGGACCCGACCGACAGGCTGCTCGGCCTGACCGAACGCCTGGAACAGGTCACCAGCCGCCTTGACGCGATGGCAGCGCGACTGGACGCGGTGGAGAGCGGCATCGGCGGCCGGCTGGGCGAGCTGTCCACCAGTGTGGAGCAGGGTCTCCAGCAGGTAAGCGGCACCGTTTCCGCACGGCCGGACACCGATTCTTTGGTCTCCCTGGTACGCGACGCGAACGAGGAATCCGAGCGCCGCAACGCCGGCCAGCTGGATGAGGCGATGGCTACCTTCGCCGAACTGATCCTGGGCGGCGGTGGGCCGACGTCCCCCCCACCGCCCACCGCACTGCCCCGGCAGCAGCGTCGGGCGAGTCGACCGAAGCAGTCCGGGAAGGCGAACGGCAAGGAACTTGACCTTGCCGATGACATCGCTGAAGGCGCCTGATCTTCGTCCTGCGCGGCCCTCGCGGTGGTGGGGGTCGCGCAGGTCGGGTTCCTTGGCTTGTTCGGTGTTTGGCATGCCTGCTTTTCCCCGATCCCCGATTGTGAGTTTCGGTTTTTGGGGTTTTGTCAAGGCGGGAAAGAGTACCTTGACAAAACCCCAAAAACCGAAGTGCGGCTTGGGATCGGGGAAAAGCAGGAAGAAATGGTCATACAGGCCATGCCACGAGCTGTTCGAAGTCCCGCCGAACCGGAAAGAGGCGCCTCGGTTGGGGGCCCGCTTCAGTTCGTCCGGCGGGTTCCATTCGGTGGTGGTCGCTGGCGCCTCGGTTGGCAGCCCACTCTCGTTCGTCCGGCGGGTCACGCTGGTTCTGGATCTGATTCTGATTCCGGGGAAATGAACGGCCATCGCTGAACGGGACCCGCCTGACGAACGGAAGTAGGCACCAACCGAGGCGTCAGCTACTACTCCTGAACGGGACTCGCCGGACGAACAAGAGCGGGCTCCCAACCGAGGCGCCTCTTTCGCTTCCCTGGGACCTGGCCTGAACACGCGGCATTCCATCGGTTGCCCAGTCCTTCTGCATCACCCCGATACGGGCCCTCTTTAAAGCGGTTGTTGGGGGTTTGTCAAGGTACTCTTTCCCGCCTTGACAAACCCCCAACAACCGTCACGACAATAACGGATCGGGGTGATGCAGAAGCCCAAAGCGTGCGGACCAGCCAAGCAGAGGACAGCAACCGAAGCTCAGCGAGGACTCCGAAGAACATCCAAAACCAGATCCCCCAACACTGGCGCCGTCTCGCCGATCTCCCAACCCCCACCCAACACCTCAACCGCAGCCGGAAGGACGTCCGGCTTATTCGTGCGTAGCTCGAACAAAGGCTGCCCCTTGGCGACCAGTTCACCAAGCCGGACCAAACAACGGACACCAGCCGCGTGATCGACCGGATCCTCCTTACGCGCCCGCCCCGCACCAAGACGCCAAGCAGCAACACCCACCGGATAGGCATCCAGCCGAACCAGAACCCCATCCGCCGGCGACTCAACCACATACACCGACCCAGCAACAGGAAGAGCCGCCTCCGGATCACCCCCCTGAGCACTGATCATCCGACACCAAGTCTCATAGGCCGCCCCAGATGCCAACACAACAGCCGGATCGACATCGGGCAGCCCGGCCAGCGCCAGCATCTCCCTGGCCAACGCCACCGTCAGATCGACGACATCGGCAGGACCGCCACCTTTCAACACATCAACAGACTCAGCCACCTCAACCGCATTGCCCACGGCAGAACCAAGCGGCGTCGACATGGACGTCAGCAGCGCACTAACCGGAACACCATGCTGCCCACCGATACCAACCAACGCTCCAGCAAGTTCCCGAGCCTGGTCAAACGTTTTCATGAAGGCACCAGAGCCGACCTTGACGTCCAGAACCAGACCATCAGCCCCCTCCGCGATCTTCTTACTCATGATGGAACTGGCGATGAGCGGAATCGACTCGACCGTGCCAGTCACGTCCCGCAGCGCATAAAGCTTGCGATCCGCGGGAGCAAGCGTCGGCGTCGCGGCACAGATCACCGCCCCCACCGAATTGAGCTGCCGAATGATGTCCTCATTGGACAACTGAGCCCGCCACCCGGGAATGGACTCCAGCTTGTCCAGCGTGCCACCGGTATGACCGAGCCCGCGCCCGGACAACTGTGGCACCGCAGCACCACACGCGGCGACCAGAGGAGCAAGCGGCAGGGTGATCTTGTCGCCGACACCACCGGTGGAGTGCTTGTCGACCGTGGGCCGGGAAACCGCGGCGAGGTCAAGGCGTTCACCGGACTCGATCATCGCCTTGGTCCAGCGGGCGGTTTCGGCCGCGTCCATGCCGTTGCAGAAGATCGCCATGGCCAGCGCGGCCATCTGCTCCTCGGCCACCGCATCCCTTGTGTAGGCGTCGATGACCCAGTCGATCTGGTCGTCGGTCAGCCGGTGGCCGTCGCGTTTGGTGTGGATGACATCGACAGCCGAGTGCATCTGGCTCCTCACGTGGGCAGTTGGTCGGGGCCGAAGGCGTCCGGCAGCACCTCGGTCATCGGCAGAACGCCGTGTGGCGTGTCCACCAGGCAGTCGGGGCCGCCCAGTTCGTACAGGACCTGGCGGCAGCGGCCGCACGGCATCAGCAGTTCGCCCGTGGCGCTGCGGCACGCGACTGCCACGAACCGGCCCCCGCCACTCAACCGCAACTGGCCGGCCATGGTGCACTCGGCGCACAGGGTCAGGCCGTACGAGGCGTTCTCCACGTTGCAGCCCACCACGACCCGGCCATCGTCGCAGACGGCGGCCGCGCCGACGAGTAGGCCCGAGTACGGCGCGTAGGCCTGGCCTGCGGCGGCCACGGCGGCCAACCGCAGTGCATCCCAGTCGACAGGGTTCATGCCAACGTGTACGGCTGGCCGTCGGCGGCGGGTGCCCGTACCCGACCGACCACTCCGGACACCGCGAAGATGGTGGCGATGTAGGGCGCGGTGAGCAGCAGGTTCGCGTCGATCGGCACGCCTGCCTGGGACAGCAGGATCTGCAGCTGGTTGGCGAAACCGAACAGCAGCGCGGCGGCAACGGCACCGACCGGTGTCCAGCGGCCGAAGATCACCGCGGCCAGCGCGATGAAGCCCTTGCCGGACGACATGTTCTCCACGAACGTGTTCGTCGAACCGGTGCCCACCACCAGGAACGCACCGGCAAGGCCGGCGATGACGCCGGCCAGCAGCACCGCGCGGTACCTCGTGCGCTGCACCTTGATGCCGACCGTGTCCGCGGCCTTCGGATGCTCGCCGACCGCACGCAGCCGCAGGCCCCATCTGGTGTGGAACAGTCCGAAGTGGACCAAGATCACGAGGGCGTACGTGAGGTACAGGAAGATCGTGCCGTCGAAGAGGACCGGTCCGATGATCGGGATGTCGCCGAGCAGCGGGATCTTGATCACCGGCAGGTAGCCGGGCGTGTTGTAGCTCTGCGGGTTGTTGGCCAGCAGTTTCTGGTAGAGGAAGTTGGTGATGCCCAACGCGAACAGGTTCAGTACGACGCCGACGATCACCTGGTCCACCAGGTAACGGATGGCCAGCACGGCCAGGATCGCGGCCAGCAGCAGGCCGGCGAGCGCACCGCCGAGCACCCCGGCCCACACACTGCCGGCCATCGTCGCGGCCACCGCGGCCACGAACGCGCCCAGCAGCAACTGGCCCTCCAGCGCCACGTTCACCACCCCGGCCCGCTCGCCGATCACACCGGCCAGCGCGCCGAGGATCAGCGGGATCGCGGACGGGAACAGCGCGCCCTGCAACAACGACACCAGGTTCAGGCCGTTGGTGGAACCGGCCACCGACCACACCATGAACGCCGTGACCAGGCCGAAGATCGCCAGCGACGCGCTCCACCGTGGGCCGAGCAGCTTGGCCGCGCGCAACCCGCCGACCAGCACCACCAGCAGCGACAGCGCCAGCACGACCGGTCGGGCCGGGAACGTGACGTTGCCGAGGCTCACCGCGGCATCGCTGAGCGACAGCTGGAACCGTGCGGTCAGCCCGGCCCGCGGGCTCAGGCCGAACACCAGCACCGCGGCAGCGCCGAGCACGGCCTGCATGCCGCCGACGAACAGGTGCTTCGGTATCCGGGCCCGGCGTGCCGTGTTGACCGTGACGGCGAGGTTGGTCACCGCGCCGGTCAGCGCGCCGGAAACCCTGCCGCGCAGCCGGACGAGCGCCCTGATCAGGCGTGGCGCGGCGATGAAGATGACGATCAGCGCCTCGATCACCGTGACGATGTCGATCGGCACGCCACCGCCGGCAGCGGCCGCGGTGGCCGCCTGCATGGTCCGGCCGCCCGCCTTCAGCCCGCCCAGTAGCAGGCCGGCCCACACCGTCGGCCACGGCTTCGTGCGGCCGAGCAGGGCCACGGTGATCGCGTCGAAGCCGAAGTTGGACGAGATGCCGGGCGTGATCTGGTAGGACGTGCTGCCGCCCAGCGCCATGATGGTGCCGGCCAGCCCGGCCAGCGCGCCCGCGATCAGCATGGCCTGCATGGTCGAACCCGGCACGCTCATGCCGGCGGTCCGCGCGGCGGCCGGGTTCGCGCCGACCGCGCGCAGCCGGAAACCGATGGTGCTGCGGGACATCAGCCACCACACGGCGACCGCGGCCAGCAGCGCCAGCACGATGCCGAGGTCGAACGCGAGGCCGCTGCCGAACAGGTGCGGCAGCTGCGCTGTGGGGTGGATCACCTTGCTGGCCTGCGGGTTGCCCGGCTCCTGGATGCTGTGCAGGCTCAACAGGTAGCGCAGGCCGAACAGGGCCACGTAGTTGAGCATGATCGTGGTGATCACCTCGTGCGCCCCGGTGCGCGCCTTGAGGAAGCCCGAGATGAAGCCCCACACCGCGCCGCCGAGAATGCCGGCGATGATCGCGGCCAGCAGGTGCACCACGACCGGCAGTTGCCACGCGAAACCGACGTAGCCAGAACAGAAGGCGCCGAGCACGATCTGGCCCTCCGCGCCGATGTTGAACAGGCCGGAGCGGAATGCCAACGTGATGCCGAGCCCGGCGCAGATCAGCGGCGCGGCTGCGGCCGCGGTGTCCGAGATCGGGCCGAGGACACCGGACAGCGTGCCGTCGTTGTGGATGTTGTAGATCGCGCCGGAGAACATGGCCTCGTACGCGGACACCACGACATGCCACGCGTCGGCGAAGAAAAAGCCTGGTGCGGCGAAGAAGTAGCCAAGATCGGCCTGCACGCCTGCGTCCGTGAAGATCATCAACAGGCCGCCGAGCACGAGTGCGGCGACCACGGCCAACACGGTGACCAGCCAGCCGTCGCCCCGTTTGCGCCGCTGCTGGTCCGGCAGGAACTCGGCCGGTTTCTCGACCGTCGCTGTGCTCATGGCTGCGACTCCCGCTGCTCGTCGAGCTTCTGGTCGACCACGGCCAGTTCGCTGGGGTGCTCCTCGGCCTCCGCGTGCGCCTGTTCAGGTGCGACACCGGCCATCATCAGGCCGACCTCGTCGCGGGACGCGCCGCCGGGCAGCACGCCGATGATCCGCCCCCGGTAGATGACCGCGATCCGGTCGGACAGCGCGAGCACCTCGTCCAGTTCGGTCGACACGATCACCACCGGCGTGCCGTTGTCCCGCTCGGCGATGATCCGCTTGTGGATGAACTCCTGGGCGCCGACGTCGACACCCCTGGTCGGCTGGGACGCGACGAACACCTTCAGCGGCCGGGACATCTCCCGCGCCAGCACGACCTTCTGCTGGTTGCCGCCGGACAGCGTGCTCGCGGTCGCGTCAACGGACGGCGTGCGGATGTCGAACTCGGCCACCCGCTGCCGGGCGTTGCGGCGGATCTCGGCGAGTCTCAGACCGACGCCGCTGCCGAACGGCGGCCGGTCGTACATGTCCAGCACCAGGTTCTCGGCCACGGTGAACGGGCCGACGAGGCCGTCGTGCTGCCGGTCCTCCGGCACGTAGCCGAGGCCGTCGGCGAGCACGGCCTTCGGGGTTCGGCCGACCAGGTTGGCCCCGTTGAGGGTGATCGAGCCGGATTCGGGCTGGCGGACGCCGAGCAGCGACTCGACCAGTTCCTCCTGGCCGTTGCCCTGCACGCCGGCCAGGCCGACGATCTCGCCGGCATGCACGTCAAGGCTCAGGTCGTCCACGGTGACCGAGCCACGGTCGTCCCGGACGGTCAGCCCCGCGATCCGCAGCGACACCTCGCCGGGCCGGGCGGGCGGCTTGTCCACCACCAACTGCACGTCGCGGCCGACCATCATGCTGGCCAGATCCGCCTCAGGCGCGGTCGGTTCGGCCTGGCCGATCACCTTGCCGCGCCGGATCACCGTGATCCGGTCGGCGACCGCCCTGACCTCGCGCAGCTTGTGCGTGATGAACACGATCGACTTGCCGGCCTCGCGCAGTTCGCGCATCACGCGGATCAGGTCGTCGATCTCCCGTGGCGTGAGGACCGCGGTCGGCTCGTCCAGGATGAGCACGTCCACGTCGTGCACCAGCGCCTTGAGGATCTCCACCCGCTGCTGCACGCCAACCGGCAGTTCACCGACCAGGGCGTCCGGATCGACGTCCAGACCGTACCTTTCGGACAGTTCGCGCACCTTGGCACGGGCGGTGGCGCGGGAGAGCACGCCGAACGGGCCGGTCGTCCACTCGCGACCGAGCATCACGTTCTCCGCGACGCTGAACACCGGCACGAGCATGAAGTGCTGGTGCACCATGCCGATGCCGGCGGCGATCGCGTCGCCGGGACCGCGGAAGGTCCGCACCTCGCCGTCGATCAGGATCTGACCTTCGTCGGGCTGGTAGAGGCCGTAGAGCACGTTCATCAGGGTCGACTTGCCGGCGCCGTTCTCGCCGAGCAGCGCGTGGATCTCGCCCGGCTCGACGATCAGGTCGATCGCGTCGTTCGCGGCGAGCGCGCCGAACCGCTTGGTGATGCCCCGAAGCTCGAGTCTCATGAACGCTCCCACAATGCCTGGCGCGCGTGGCAGACCTGCCACGCGCGCCAGGCTCGCCGGGTCGGAACTCAGCCCTTGGGCTGCGAGGGCGAGGTGATCTTGATGGTGCCGGAGATGATGTCCTTCTGGATCTGCGTCAGTTCCGACTTCAGACCGGAATCGATCTTGGAGTCGAAGGAGTGGAACGGCGAAAGGCCGACACCACCGTTGCTCAGGTCGCCGATGTAGTCCTTGGTGGCGAAGGTGCCGCCGGACGAGTCCTCGACCGCCTTCTGCACCGAGTCGCCCACGTTCTTGAACGCCGTGGACAGGAACACGCTGGCGTACTGCGGCGCCGAGGTGACACCGTCGGTGTCCACCCAGATGACGACGGCCTTGCCTGAGGACTGCGCGGCACCGGCCGAGCCGAGGCCCGTGCCACCGGCGACCGGGAAGACCACGTCGGCGCCCTGCTGGATGAAGTTGGTCGCCAACTGCTGGCCCTGGCTCTGATCGGTGAAGGAACCGGCGAACACGCCGCTCTGCGAGGTCTCGCTCCAGCCGAGCACCTGGACGGACTTGCCCTTCTTCTGGTTGTAGTACTGCACGCCCTCCCAGAAGCCGTCCATGTAGATGGTCACCGGCGGGATCTTGAGTCCGCCGTAGGTGGCCACCTTGCCGGTCTTGGAATAGCCTGCGGCCAGGTAGCCAGCTTCGAAGGCGCCCTGGGCGGTGTTGAACTGCAGGCCCTGCACGTTGGTGCCGTTGCCGTTGGAGTCGACGATGGCGAAGTGCTGCGTCGCGGACTTCGTGGCGGCGTCCGTTGTGGCCTGGCCCATGAGTCCGCCGACCGTGACGATCAGGTCGCACTTCTGGCCGGCCAGCTGTGCGATGTTCGGCGCGTAGTCGCTCTCCGACTTGGACTGCACGTAGCTGACCTTCGCCTTGCCGTCCTTCTGCGCGGCCTGCATCCCGGCCCATGCGGACGCGTTGAACGACCGGTCGTCGATGCCACCGGTGTCGGTGACCATGCAGGCCTTGAAGTTCGTGGTCGACGCGGCCGATGTGCCGGGCGAGGTGGCCGACGGGCTGGGCTTGGAGCCGCACGCACCGAGTACCAAGCCGAGCGTGACCACACCCGCCACCAAGACGGTTACTCCTCGAACGCGGCGCAAGGCGTTCTCCTTCCCTGTGACGGCTGTTCGCGAGACCGTACCTCCGCCCGCGAGCCCCCCGACCCGGCGAGGCACCCGCGTGACCGAATCGTGGCCGAGCGATCAGCACGTGAAAGATGACACAGGGTGACGTCGGCCGCGATTCGACCCGCGCCATGATGTCGCTCATTCGGACGAAACCGACGCCTGTTCCTTCAGTCACAAGGGTCCTCGCCCAGTGGATCTGCGCGGCCTGGCCAGGGGCTAGCATCCGGTGGTCGGTGCCCCCGTGACCACCAGTGACGTAAGGGAGATCAGTTGTCCGCCAGCGGCTCGGGCGTGCCGTCCCGAATTCCTCGTGGCGGCAGGTTGTATCGCGGCGACCAGGGCGTGTGGTCGTGGGTGGCGCACCGGATCACCGGCGTGCTCACCTTTTTCTTCCTGTTCGCCCATGTGTTGGACACCGCACTCGTCCGGGTGTCGCCCAACGCGTACGACAAGGTCATCGGCCTCTACAAGAACCCGTTGGTCAACGTGCTGGAGCTGGGGCTGGTCGGCGCGATCCTCTACCACGCGCTCAACGGCCTGCGGGTGATGGTGGTGGACTTCTGGGCCAGAGGCGCGCGCTACCAACGGCTGATGGTGTGGGTGGTCGTCGCGGTATGGATCGTCGTGATGGTCCCGAGTGCGTACTTCATGCTCCGGTACAACGTCGAGAAGCTGTTCGGGAGCAACTGATGGCCGGCCTTCCTGATCCAGCACCGCCCGATCTCGCACCGCCGGGCACGCCTCGACGGCCTGCGGCGGGGCGCGGCAACGTCGAGCGCTACGCCTGGTGGTTCATGCGACTGTCCGGGCTCGCGCTGATCGTGCTCGTGCTCGGGCACCTGTTCGTCATGGCCATCCCCGACGGCGGCGTGCAGCGGGTCAACTTCGCGTTCGTGGCAGGGCGGTGGGCGTCGCCGTTCTGGCGGTCCTGGGACCTGGCCATGCTGTGGCTCGCGGAACTCCACGGCACCAACGGGTTGCGCGTCGTGATCAACGACTACGCGCGGCGGGACGCGACCCGGCTCTTGCTCACGGTGCTGCTCTACACGTCGGCGGTGCTGATCCTGGCGCTGGGCACGTTCGTGATCTTCACGTTCGATCCGAACCTCAACGCCAACTGACCCGCAAATCCGTACGCGCATCACAGTGCGGACAAAGGAAAGCGCTGCAACACGCGGTCCTACGTCCGGCCGGTGCGGCCTGCCTGTGGGCAATCGTGTGCATGGCTTGTCGTCTGCCAACGGGGTTCCGACATGCGAGTGAACTGTGACTCAACGTATGGGAGCAACACCGACCGGCCCCGAAAACTCGGCAGACTGGACAGGTGCCAATCCAGCTGAACATCGACAAGGTCGACGACACACTGCGCCAGGACACGCTGTGCCAGCGGATCGCGACCGACCTGCGGACGTCCATCGAGCGTGGCGACTACCCTCCCGGCCACCGGTTGCCCAGCGGTCGCACGCTGATGCGCGAGTACCAGGTGGCCAGACAGACGGTGCAGAACGCGTTCGACCTGCTGCGCGGCGAGGGAATGATCGTCACCCGCCCCGGCGCGGGCGCGTTCGTGCGGAGCCGCCCAGCCATGGTGCGGCTGGCCCGCAACCGATTGGAACGCTCCGCGCGGAGCGCGGGCCGAGCACCGTTCGTCTTCGACGCACAGGTGAGCGGTTTCACACCGAGTGTCGCCGTAACCGCCCGAACCGAGCCGGCTGACGAGCAGAGCGCGGACGCTCTCGGCGTCCAGCCCGGCGAGGAGTTGCTGGTACGCGAACGCCTGATGCACGCCGACGGCGAGCCGGTTCAGTTGGCAACATCCCGCCTGCCGGCGAAGCTGACGCGTGGCACCGGGATCGATCGGCCCGACACCGGCCCCGGCGGCATCTACGCACGGTTGGAGGAGGCCGGATATGTGTTGGATCATTTCGTCGAGTACGTGTCCACCCGGCCCGCCCGCCCGGCGGAGGCAAGCAGCCTGATGCTCAGCAACGGCGCACCGGTGCTGTGCGTCACACGAATCGCATTCGACCGATTGGGCACACCGGTAGAACTGAACGACATGGTCCTGGCCGGCGAACGCTACCAACTCGTCTACGAAATCCCGGCCGACTGACTCACCCCGCCCCGAACGCGGGGCCTCGCCGCTCACGGCGGCGAAGCCAGGGCGACCTGCTGACGCCCACACGGCCGAGGCGGACACCCTCGTGTCCGGGTCCTCGAACAGCTCGCCAACGTCGGCGAGCACACGACCACCAGGGCGGCCCACCGGTGTGCCGGCCACGCAGCCAGATATGCCGGTTTGTCAGGTGGTCGCCGACCCCGGTCCACCCGACCCAGCACCGACCTCAGTCGACCCCGCCACGGTGCGAGTGCTGGCCGTTGCCGCCGCAGGACCTGGGAACGGCTCATCGAGCTGGCAGCTTGGTCCTTCCGCAATCCGCAGTCATAGTTGGCGGTAGACGCGGCTTCTGTGGTCTACGTCGATCACGAGTATCAGCAGCTGTTTGTCTTGGACCGTGTAGATCACTCGGTAGTCGCCTACGCGGATTCTCAGTGTTCCCGGGGCTCCGGCCAGTGCGGTCACGCCTTGCGGGCGTGGGCAGTCAGCCAGGTCGTCGATGGCGCGCTGCACTCTGCGGCGGACGGGTTTGTCGAGGTTGAGCAAGGATTTCCGGGCGCCCGGTTGGACTCGGATGTGGTAGCGGCTCACCGGTTGTCAGCGACCTCCAACTCGGCGACCACCTCTTCCCACGGGACGGATGGCTCGTTTGACTCGATTGCCTCCTTGGCTCGTTTGCTCCAGTACTCGTCTTCCAGGCGGTCCAGGTATTCGGCGGCGTCGATCGGGACCAGGGCGGCGACACGCTTGCCGTAGCGGGTCAGGTGGACCACGCCGCCGTCGCGGACGTTGTCCAGTAGTTCGGGGAGGTGGGCTCGGGCGTGGGACATCGAGACCTCGATGTGGAACTCCAGCGCGCGGAAGCTGATGTCCACCTGGGGATGCTTGGGGGTGTCTTCGGTCATGTGTCGAATGTACAAGTTGTACATGTCGTACGCCATCGCTCGATGGGGTGGGGCGCGGAACACCAGCGGAATCCGGCAACCGCACGCTTGGCGACTGGGTGCTGTGTCGGGTGTCGGGGACCGGGTCGGTGTGGTTAGCCTGCGATGGTGCGTGCAGCCGCCCGGAGGACCACGATCGCGTGTGCGCTGGTGGCGGCCGGACTGATCGGCACGTCGGTCGCTGCCAACGCGGCGCTGCCGCCGCCCGTAGCGCCGACCCTGCCGAGCCTGCCGGCAGCGGCGCAGACGCCTGCCTGTCCGGACCAGATCGCACCGCCGCCGGCCGTGGACGCCTCCGAAGTGCCCGCGCCGGGACAGCTCAGCCCCACGCCGGTGCCGGAGCCCAGGGTGCCGGCGGGCGGGCGACGGATGGCGGAGTGCGGCGACGTGTTGCCCTCGGGCGCCCCGGCGCTGCCCGCCGATCTGGCCTACTCGTCCTGGGTGTTGCAGGACCTGGACACGGGTGCGGTACTGGCCGCGAAGGATCCGCATGCCAGGCAGCGGCCCGCGTCGGTGATCAAGCTGTTGCTGGCGCGGGTGGTCGCGGGCGAACTGAACCCGGCCGCCCCGGTGGTGGGCACGGCGGACGACGCGAACCAGGACGGCACCAGGGTCGGGATCGGGCCGGGCGGACAGTACTCGGTCGGGCTGTTGCTGGACGCCTTGTTGCTGGCATCGGGCAACGACGCCGCGCACGCGCTGGCCATGCAACTGGGCGGGATGCCGGCCACCGTCGAGAAAATGAACACCGCGGCACGGCAACTGGGCATGCTGGACACCAGGGTGGCCAGTCCGTCGGGGCTCGACGCACCCGGCATGTCGACATCGGCATACGATCTGTCCGTCGTCTTCCGGGCCGACATGGCCACCCCACTGATCGCCAACGCCGTACACACCCAGCAAGTGCCGTTTCCCGGTTACGGGACCAAGCCGGGATTCGTGGTCAACAACGACAACCTGTTGCTCCGGACCTATTCCGGGGATCTCGGTGGCAAGAACGGGTACACCACCGACGCGCAGGAGACGTACGCCAACGCCGCGGTGCGCGACGGCCATCGGGTCGCCCTGGTGATGTTGCGGGGCACGAACCGGCTGGCCGGCAAGTGGCAGAACGCGAGGGAACTGATGGACTACGGGTTCGCGCTGGAGAACATGCAGGCCGCACCGGTCGGCTTCCTCGTCGTGCCCAATGCTGGAACGACAGCCAGCGTGGTGACCTCGACGAACAACGTGGCCAAATCCGTGCCGACGACCGGGCACGGCGGCGCCCAGGTGGCTACCGTGCCGCAGGGTTCCATCAGCGCGTTCGGCAACGTCGGCCTGCCGCTCACCATCCTGGCCGGCGTCGCGTTGGTGTTGATCGGCATGCTGTACCTGAAGCGGCAGAAGGCGAAGCGGGCCAGGGCGATGGCCGCGGCACGGGCCGCGTCGGCCGAGACGGTCCGGGTCGCGCTCCCGGCCGACCTGGCCACCAGGACCAACGGCCACGTGAACGGGGCCGTGCAGACCCAGAAACTGCCGACAACGGCGCCGACCGGCCGACCACGGCCACCGGTGGCCGCCCCGGTGAACGGCAGGCCGGTGACCAGGTCGCCACGACCGAACGGCGTGCCAACGAACAGCCAGCAGTTTCCCGCCGCGCCACGGCCGACCGGCCCCGCACCGGAATGGCCGACCGGGCCGGAATGGCCGCGTTAACGTTTGCGACGTAGGGCCCAGCCGGTCAGGGTGCCGGCGGCGAGCAGCCCGGCCGCGGCGGCCGGGCCGAGGCCGGTCCTGGTCACGACCGTCGGCCGGATCACGGCGGGCGGCGGCGCGGGCACCGGGACGGCGATCTGGTTCTCCCTCGCGGTCGCGGTCCACGCGGTGACCATCAGCAGGAACCGCGACACCAGGTTCGCGAACACCAGCAGGCCGATGATCGAGCCGAACACCGCGCCGGTCGGCGAGTGCGAAACGGACTTCAGCAGCACGGTCGCCGCCTGCTTGAGCACCTCGAACCCGACGGCCGCGACGAGGGCGCCCCGCACCGCGCTGCGCGCGCCGACCCGCTTCCTGGGCAGCCGGGCGATCACCCACAGGAACACCAGCCAGTTCGCCACCAGCGACAACACCACGGTCAGCACGACCAGCAGCACGTGTACCCAGCCGTTGTTCTGCAGGCCGGCCAGGCGGATCAGGTACGTGCCCATGCCGGTGCCGGCCACCGTGATCGCGATCGAGACCAGCAGGGCGAGGCCGAGGCCCACGAGCGCAGCCAGGTCCCGCAACGTCGTCCTGACCAGCGGCAGCTCGCCCCGTTCCTGGCCCCACTGCGCGGTCAGCGCGTCGCGCAGGTTGCCCATCCAGCCGACCCCGGAGTACAGCGCGATCACCAGGCCGACGATGCCGACCGTGCCGCCGGCCTTGACTGCCTCGTTGATCACGTCGTGCAGCGTGCTGCCCAGCGCGCCCGGCATGTTCTTGGTGACCGACGACTGGAGTTCGCCCAGCAGGTGCGCGTTGCCGGCCAGGATGATGCCGGCGATGGCGAACGCGACCATCAGGATCGGGATCAGCGACAGGACACTGAAGTAGGTGATCGCGGCGGCGTGCTGGTTGCCGTAGTGGTCACCGTAGGACTCGTTGGCCCGGATCAGGTGATCCAGCCACGGATGAGCCTCGCGCAGTCGGGTGATCCGGGACTGCTTGGCCGTGCTGTCAGGGTCCGCCACGACTGGACGTTAGCCAGGGCCCCGGCCAGCCGCAACGCGAAGCGGTTCAGGTGCGACTGCGCTCCATGGCCCGGCGGGCGAGGGTCTGCCGACGCCGACGGGCCAGGCCGAAGACCAGGCCGGCCGCGCCGACCAACACCGCGACGACACCGACCGTGCCGGCGAGGCCGGGGTCCAAGCTGTCGCGGACGATCGAGATCGCCTCGACCGCTACACGGCTGCGCATCCGCGCGCCTCCCGAGAACGTCTGGGCCCCCGACCGGGGGAACCGACAAGGACACCAACGCCGGAAAAACTACCGACCGTGTCAGCTGGCCGGTCGGCAGGGTCCCCGAACGGCCGTCAGTGCACGTCAGCGACCCCGACGGCGCCGTACGTGGTGCTGCGCTGGCGCGCCGGCCGACCGGCCAGGGCGGCCAGCTCCGCGAGTTGGGCCACGGTGCGGGCGGAGCCGTGTTCGGAGCCGGCCATCCGGCTGATCGTCTCCTCCATCAGCGTGCCGCCGATGTCGTTGGCGCCGCCGCGCAGCAGTTCGGCGGTCTGCTCGTCGCCCAGCTTCACCCAGGAGCACTGCACGTTGTCGATCCGGCCTGCCAGGCCGAGCCGGGCCATGGCGTGCACGGCCCGGTTGTCGCGGCGGGTCGGGCCGGAGCGGGCGACGCCGGCCAGGTAGATCGGGGCGTTGCGGTGCACGAAGGGCAGGCCGACGAACTCGGTGAACCCGCCGGTGTCCGCCTGCACCCTGGCCAGCGTGCGCAGGTGCGCAAGCCAGTGGCCGGGGTGGTCCACGTGGCCGTACATCATCGTGCTGGAGGACCGGATGCCGAGGCGGTGCGCGGTGGACACCACGTCGATCCAGGTGGACGCGGGCAGTTTGCCCTTGGTGAGTATCCAGCGGACATCGTCGTCCAGGATCTCCGCGGCGGTGCCCGGGATGCTGCCGAGGCCCGCGTCCCGCAGGTCGGTGAGCCATTCGGCGACGCTCACGCCTGCCTTGGCGGCGCCGCTGACGATCTCCATCGGGCTGAACGCGTGCACGTGCATGCCGGGCACCCTTGCCTTGATGGCGCGCACCACGTCCGCGTAGTACGTGACCGGCAGGGCGGGGTCGATGCCGCCCTGCATGCACACCTCGGTGGCGCCGGCCCGCCATGCCTCCTCGGCCCGGTCGGCCACGTCGGTCACCGACAGCCGGTAGGCGTCGGCGTCGCGCTCGCGCTGCGCGAAGGCGCAGAACCGGCAGCCGACGTAGCAGACGTTGGAGAAGTTGATGTTCCGGTTCACCACGTAGGTGATGTCGTCGCCGACGACGTCGGCCCGCAGCTCGTCGGCGAGCTTCGTCATGGCGTCCAGCGCGGGGCCCTCCGCGGTCAGCAGAGCCAGCGCGACGGTCGCGTTGCGCTCGTCGAGCAGGGCGGCCGGGTCGTCCGCGGCCAGCCGGAGTCCGGCGGCCACGTCGCTGTCCAGGCGCTCCGGGACGGTGCCGGCGACGAGTTGGGCGCGCAGTTCGGTCCAGTCGCCGTAGACGGAGTCGAAGTCGGCGCGACGGTCGCTGGTGCGGCCGGTGGTGTCGATGGTCTCGTGCAGGTCGGCCCTGCCGACGGTATCCAGGCCGCCATCCGGTTCCTGCCACGGCTTGCCGACCGGTGACGTGCCCTCCCTGGCCAGGCCGGAGTGCTGCGCCAGTGCGGCCACGTGGTCGCGCAGGCGCATGTCGATCCACTGGCCGGGGGTGCCGTTGACGTAGCGCGGGTACACGGTGAGCCGCTCACGCAGGGTGTAGCCGGCGGCCGCGGTCCACTCGGTCAGGCGATCCAGGTCGGGCCACGGGCGCTCCGGGTTGACGTGGTCGGGGGTGACGGGCGAGACGCCGCCCCAGTCGTCGATGCCGGCGCGCAGCAGCAGGGCGTGCTCGTCGCCGACCAGGTTGGGCGGTGCCTGCACGCTCACGCCGACGCCGAGCAGCAGGCGGGCCACGGCGACCGTGGCGGCGAGGTCGTGCAGGTCGGCGTCTGGCGTGGCCCGCATCGCGGTGTCCGGCTTGGCACGGAAGTTCTGCACGATGACTTCCTGGATGTGCCCGTACTGGCGGGCGGACCGGCGGATCGCGTGCAGCGATTCGGCCCGCTCCGTGCGGTTCTCGCCGATGCCGACCAGGATGCCGGTGGTGAACGGCACGTTCACCCGACCGGCGTCGGCCAGCACGCGCAGCCGGACCTCGGGTTCCTTGTCCGGGCTGCCGTAGTGCGGGCCGCCCGGCTCGCTCCACAGCCTGCGGGCGGTGGTTTCCAGCATCATGCCCATGCTCGGCGCGACCGGCCGCAGCCGGGTGAGGTCCTCCCAGCTCAGCACGCCCGGGTTGAGGTGCGGCAGCAGGCCGGTCTCCTCGAGCACCGCGATGGCCACCGAGCGCAGATAGTCCACTGTGGACGAGTAGCCGCGCGCGTCAAGCCACTCGCGGGCCGCCGGCCACCGGTCCTCAGGGCGGTCGCCGAGGGTGAACAGGGCTTCCTTGCAGCCGGCGGCCGCACCCCTGCGGGCGATGTCGAGTACCTCGTCGCGTTCAAGGTAGGCGGCGGGCAGGCGACCGGGGACGGTGACGAACGTGCAGTAGTGGCAGCGATCCCGGCACAGTCGGGTGAGCGGGATGAACACCTTGCGGCTGTAGGTGACCAGTCCGGCGCGGCCCTCCGCGGCCAGGTGCGCGTCACGGACGCGGCCTGCCGCGGCGAGCAGTTCGTCGAAGTCGTCGCCACGCGCGTGCAACAGCACGGCGGCCTCGGTGACGTCGAGCAGGGCACCGTCCCGCGCCCGGCGCAGGGCTCGGCGGATGGCGGCGTCCGTGGGGCGCTGCTCGGGCGATTGGAGTGTGATGTCGGCTACCACCGGTGGAGCGTAGGGCGGCTGCTGGTGTGTACTGACCGGCTAAGGAAGCTGGCTCACATGTGACCCGCATCACAGTCGCCGTTGTCGCGCTGCTTCGTACAGCACCACGGCGGCCGCCGTGGCCGCGTTGAGCGAGCTCGCGGCGCCACCGATCGGGATGCGCACCACGACGTCACAGGCGTCCCGCCAAGCCGTGCTCATGCCGGTGGCCTCGTTGCCCACCACCAGCAGCGTCGGACCGGTGAGGTCGTGGTCGGCCACGTCGAGCCGGCCGGTCTCGTCGGTGCCCACGATCCGCACCGACGCCGTCAGCCAGTCCCGAACCGTGGACGGCGCCGGCACCCGAACCACCGGCACCGCGAACAGCGAGCCGGTACTGGCCCGCACGGCCTTCGGGTCGTACGGATCGGCGCCGTGCCCCACGATGATCACGCCGGCCGCGCCGAACGCGTCCGCCGAGCGGATGACCGTGCCGACGTTGCCCGGACTGGTCGGCCGGTCGAACACCACGCCGAGGAAGTCGGCCGGAACCGGGATGCGGTCCAGCCGATCGGGTGGCTCGGCCACGATCGCGACGAGTTCGGCGTCCTTGTCGGCGAGTTCGGCGAGCAGCTCGGGCGCCATCGCGACCCGCTCGGCCCGCGAGGCCGGATCGTCCAGCAGCCCGCTCGCCCAGTCCGACAGTGGCCTGCCCAGCGGGTGAATCAGTGCGTGAATCGACCAGTTATGTTGCACCGCAAGGGAAATCGGTCGGACGCCCTGCACGACGAACTGGCCGGACCGGGTTCGCTTGGTCCGGTTGTCGAGCAACGCCTGCCATTGCTGGAACCGGGCGTTGCGGGTGGTGATGCGCAGCACGCGGGCAGGTTACCGATCGTGTCAGCAGGAACCGGAGACCGGCTTGAGGAACTGGCTGGACGCCCAGCGGTTGGTGGCCAGCTCGCGGTAGCCGTTCTGGATCGTGGTCTGTGCTGCGGTGATCGCGCCGGTGGACAGCTTGCCCACGACCGACGCGGTGCCGTCCGGGCCGGAGCGGATGTTCAGCACGTCGGCCGTGACCTGGACCTGGCAGCTGCCCGAACTGGTGACCGAGCCGGTCGGAGCGGGGGTCTTCTTCTTGTTCTGGACGACCACCAGCGCGACGACGACCAGGACTAGGCCGATCACGATGAGCATCCGCTTCGACATGCCGACACGCTCCACGTCTGGCGACCCTGGTCCTGTCAGGTATAGCTCACTTCAGCCCGGAAAGGCCGCAGGACAGGCCAAAACCACCCGACGGGTGGGAGGCCCTGCCGCCATTACGCGGCGGCAGGGCCAAGAACTCAACCCACCATCGCCTTCTGGAGGTTCTCGTCGAGGGCGCCGAGGAACTCCTCGGTGGTCAGCCACGGCTGGTCCGGGCCGACGAGCAGGGCAAGGTCCTTGGTCATCTTGCCGCTCTCCACGGTCTCGATGACCGACGCGCTCCAGGGTGGCCGCGAAGGCAGTCACCTCGGGGGTGGCGTCCAGCTTGCCGCGCTGGGCAAGGCCGCGGGTCCACGCGAAGATCGACGCGATCGGGTTGGTCGACGTCGGCCTGCCCTGCTGGTGCTGGCGGTAGTGGCGGGTCACCGTGCCGTGCGCCGCCTCGGCCTCGACCTTGCCGTCCGGGGTCATCAGCACCGACGTCATCAGGCCGAGCGAGCCGAAGCCCTGCGCCACGGTGTCGGACTGCACGTCGCCGTCGTAGTTCTTGCACGCCCAGACGTAGCCGCCCTCCCACTTCAGCGCGGCGGCGACCATGTCGTCGATCAGGCGGTGCTCGTAGGTCAGGCCCGCCGCGTCGAAGTCGGCCTTGAACTCGGCATCGAAGATCTCCTGGAAGACGTCCTTGAACATGCCGTCGTACGCCTTGAGGATGGTGTTCTTGGTGGACAGGTAAACCGGGAAGTTCCGCTCCAGGCCGTAGCGCAGGGACGCGCGCGCGAAGTCCTCAATGGACTTGCGGTAGTTGTACATGCCGACCGCGACGCCGCCGCCCTCAGGGAAGCGCGCGACCTCGAACTCCATCGGCGCGCCGCCGTCGTCCGGTGTGTAGCTGATGGTCAGTGTGCCGGGACCGGGGACCTTGAAGTCGGTGGCCTTGTACTGGTCGCCGTGCGCGTGGCGACCGATCACGATCGGCTTGGTCCAGCTGGGCACCAGGCGCGGGATGTTCGAGATGACGATCGGCTCGCGGAAGATCACGCCGCCGAGGATGTTGCGGATGGTCCCGTTGGGGCTGCGCCACATCTTCTTCAGGCCGAACTCCTCGACCCGCGCCTCGTCCGGCGTGATGGTGGCGCATTTCACGCCGACGCCGTACCTGGCGATGGCGTTCGCGGCGTCCACGGTGACCTGGTCGTCGGTGGCGTCCCGGTGCTCGATGCCCAGGTCGTAGTAGTCCAGGTTGAGGTCCAGGTACGGGTGGATCAGCTTGTCCTTGATGAACTGCCAGATGATCCTGGTCATCTCGTCGCCGTCCAGCTCGGCGATGGTGCCGGATACCTTGATCTTGGCCATGTGAGCGGAGTTCTCCTCTCGCGGTCGCCGGCCGGCGCCATTGGGCACCAGCACCCACGCATACGGTACGAGCGTACTGCTATCAGGTCGGCCGTGCCTCGGCAACCCCGGAAACCCGGCCGCCGCCGGCACGGCGCTGCGCCACGGAATCAGCCGCCGACCTTGCTAACCTTTCGCGCGGCGATCTTGCGAGGGGGCCACATGTCGACCGGACCCACCCATGCCGTGATGGGCCTCGCCGCGTGGGGCGCGGTCGCGTTGTTCGCGGGCAGCCGGGGCGTCCACGTCGACCCGCAGACCTGGCTGGCCGGCGCCGCGTTGACCTCGGGCGCCGCCCTGCTGCCCGACCTGGACCACCCGCCGGCCACCGTGTCCCGCTCGTTCGGCCCGGTCACCCAGGTCGCGTCGCGCGGCGTGGACGCGTTCAGCGTCGGGATCTACAACCTCACCCGGCTCAAGGGCGACCCGCACCGCAACGGCGGCCACCGCACGTTCACCCACACCGCCGTGTTCGCCGCGTTGGCCGGCACGATCACCACATCGCTGGTGCTGCTGAACAACCCGTGGGTCACCGGGGCGTTGCTGTTCTTCTTCGCGGGGCTGGGCGTGCGCGGGCTGCTGCACGAATGGGACCACGCGGCGGACACGTTCGTGGTCATCGTGCTCTCGGCGGTGGTCACCTGGCAGTGCTGGCAGTGGGTGCACACCGGCAGCCACCGCGCGCAGTGGTTCGGCGTCGCGGTCATCGTCGGCTGCCTCGCGCACTGCGTCGGCGACGCGGTCACCGAGGAGGGCTGCCCGATCCTGTGGCCGGTCCCGATCGGGCGACATCTGTGGTATCCGATCGGCGTACCCAAACCGCTGCGCTACCGCACCGGCGGCCGGGTGGAGATGCTGTTCGTCGGCCCGCTGTGCACGGTGCTCTCCATCTGGCTCGTCGCACTCACCCTGCAGCAGCTGCACGTCTTCGCCTGGCTGGACCGGATCCCGCTGGTGCCGCACATCGGCGTCGGCGTCACCAGCGCCAGCCACTGACCCCGTTCGTCGGCTGACGGGAACCTGGCAGGGGCCTTAGGCTCATGGCCGAGGAGGTGGTACGCCATGCGAGCCAAGGTCGGTGACCGGTTGCATGTGCAGAGCAAGATCGTCGGGGTACCGGAGCGCCTCGCGGAGATCATCGAGGTCCGGCACGACGACGGCACCCCGCCCTATCTCGTCCGGTTCGTCGACGGGCACGAAGCCCTGATGTTCCCCGGTCCGGACTGCCTGGTCACCGAAAGGGACTAGTCACCCGAACGGGCCACCCTGGATGGTCAGGGCGACGAACAGCACGAGCGCGCCGAGGCCGGCGTAGGCCAGCACGTCGACCGGCCGCCCGCGGACCGCGAGCAGACCGGCTCGCCGGGGCGGCAGGATCGCGCGGAACAGCGCCGCCAGCACGAGCGCGGCGCCGATCAGGGCGGCGCCCTGCCGCCAGTGGTACTCCGTGATCCGCACGATGCCCACCGCGGCGGCCAGCAGCACCACCGTGAAGCCGAGATGCGTGCGGACCGCGCCGAACCAGCCACCCGGATCGGGCACGGGTGTGTCGGCCGGCGGCTGGTCGGCCGGTCGCGCGCCGACCGGTGGGATCGGCTCGGTCGGCTCGCCCGGCCCGGTCAAGGTGCCGTGCTCAGTGATCGTGTTGTCGCGCACCGGATGGCTCCTCCTGCCCTCAGCCAGCGGCTCGCCGCTGCGCCGCCTCGACCACGTTGGTCACCAGCATGGCGATGGTCATCGGGCCGACACCGCCCGGCATCGGTGCCAGATGGCCGGCCACATGTCGCACGTCCGGGTGAACATCGCCGACCAGGCCGGCCTCGGTACGGGTGATGCCGACGTCCAGCACCGCGGCACCCGGCCGGACCATGACCGGCGTGACCAGGCCCGGGCTGCCGGCGGCGGCGACCACGATGTCGGCCCTGCTGACCTCGGCGGCCAGGTCCTTCGTGCCGGTGTGGCACAGCGTCACCGTGGCGTTCTCGGTCCGGCGGGTGAGCAGCAGGCCCAGTGGCCTGCCGACGGTCACGCCACGCCCGATCACGGTGACGTTCGCGCCCGCGATCGGCACGTCGTAGCGACGCAGCAGGGCCACGATCCCGTTGGGCGTGCAGGGCAGCGGACCGGGTTCGCCCAGCACCAGCCTGCCCAGGTTGACCGGGTGCAGGCCGTCGGCGTCCTTGGCCGGGTCGACCCTGGTCAGGACGGTGGCGGTGTCCAGATGGTCCGGCAGCGGGAGTTGGACCAGGTAGCCGTCGCAGTCCGGGTCGGCGTTGAGGTCGTCGATGACGGCCAGAAGCTCGGCCATCGTGGTGTCGCCGGGCAGGTCGCGGCGGATCGAGTTGACGCCGACCTTCGCGCAGGCTCGGTGCTTGTTGCGGACGTAGGCCTGCGAGCCGGGGTCGTCCCCGACCAGGACCGTGCCCAGCCCCGGTACGACACCCCGCGCGGCCAGGGCGGTCACCCTGGCACGCAGCTCGGCCAAGATCACGCCCTGCGTGGCCCGGCCGTCCAAGATGGTTGCGGTCATCGCGCTCCTCGCCCACTGTCGCGCCGCCATCCTGTCAGACGGCGGAGCCGCACGCGGATGGTCACGCCCGGTAGCCAGCTATGGTGAAGCCAACTTTTCCGTGCCAATCGATGACAACTGCTGCCGATCCGCCTCTCACACGACAAGATGTGACTGTGTCTCAGCCTCCGACACCAACGCCGTTGAGCCCGACCGACCAGGACGCACTGGTCAAGCAGATCGGGCTCGCACTCATGCGCACAGCGCCCGACGACTGGCAACAGATCAGCGCGGAGTTCCGCGCGACAGGGCGGTACTACGAGCTGTCCGCGGAAGTAACGGGCAGCGACGGAAACAGCCAGCCCTGGACCGCGTCGCACGACATCGCGATGCACTTCGCGAAGCTGCGTGCCGGCATGTACCGGGACGGTCGCGGCACGTGGTTCAACGCGCGCTACCAGATCGAGAAGCCCTCCAGCTACAACCTGGAGTTCGACCGTCTCGAACCGCAGTGGCGCACACCCCCGCCGACCCCCGCGTTCCGGGACGAGCTGCACTTCTTCCCCCGGACCGAGGACAACGTCCCCGAATGGCTGATGCGCAAGCTGTCGGGTCTCCCGCCGGAGCGTCCCGGCCGCCGGTTCCGACTGGCCCGGATCTTCGACGGCACCGGCCCCGGCGGCCGCCCGACGGTGAACCGGCCGCCGGTGACCGACGAGGACCGCGAGCGGCTGCTGGACTACCTGGACCACGCCACGCTGGCGCTGCCGGAGCGCGGTCACGACGTCGACCGGCTGTCCCCCGATGGCCGCCCTGTGGTGCCGGTCGCGTTCCACACCGACGGCGCGTGGGTCTGGCCGGCCGCGGTCAACTACTACCTGCGACGCTACGGCGTGCCACCGGACCCCGATCTGGTGAACCACGCCCGCTCCAACGGGTTCCGCCCGCCAGAAGTGGACGAGCAGACCCGGGCCGCGGCCGCGGCCACCATCACCGGCGGCCGCCCACCAGGGCCGCCTCGGCAGTCCGGTCCTGGTCCCGGTCCCAACGGGGTGGCACCCGCGGTCGGGCCCGGTGGCCCACCGCGGCCTGGCGTGCCGGCGGGTGCGCCGCCGATACCGGTCGGCGCCATGGCAGGCCCCGGTGACGTGGCCACCGTGATGTCGCCCGGCGGTCCGCCGCCGCTCACGTTGCCGCCGGCAGACGAGGGCCTGGGCGCGCACGGCATGGGCGGAATCGACGACACCGACGTCGACGAGCCCGAACTCGACGACCACCAGGACGAAGAGCTCCTGAACGACGAGCACCAGCACGACGACCACCACGACGACGCGCCGCCGGCAGAACCGCCGGTAGCGCTGCCGCCGACCGCGCTACCGGAGGTCGCCCAGTCGCAGGTCGCGCCGTCGATCCAGAGCCGGTCGCAGCAGGAACGCACGATCAACCTGTTGCGCCAGCGACTGGCTGACCTCGGCGTGCCGGAGCACGCGTACCGGATCGGTGAGCCCGCGCCGCGGACCTGGTACCTGGAGCAGGTCGACGGTGGTTGGCAGGTCGGCTGGTTCGACGGCGAGTTCAGCTCGCCAATGCTGTTCGAGGAGGTCTCGGACGCGTCCGCGTTCCTGCTCGGCAAGCTGCTACTCGGCGTGCCCGCGGAGACCGGCGCACCGGCCGGCGTCCCCCAGTCCCCCCCGCAGCCCGCACCAGACCGGATCGAGCCACTTGACGTGCCGGCCGACGTGGTGATCCCGCCGCTCCCGACACCCCCCGCCGAACCGGACCCCGCGACGGAACAGCGCGGCGAGCCGGTGGACGAACACGTGAACGACCGGGTGCCGGAGGCCGCCGCACCGCCGCCGCCCCCGATCGAGTGGCCCATCCAGCCGTTGGCCGGTGAGCCCCCGTTGACGTTGTTCCGCGGCAAACGGCTGCTGGAATTGCAGCCCGGCACCGAGGTGGACCGGTTCGGCACACCGGAGGGCAACCTCACGTACGTGGCCGGCACGCCGTTCGAACAGCGGTCGCTGGTACCGGACTGGGTGCACCGGCCTTACCACGTGTACCGGCTGATCCGTCCACTACAGGCCCTGACCGGCGGCGCGATCCCCTGGTTCGACCAGCCCGGCGGCGGCACGGCCTATCTGCTCCCGAGAGCTGTGGGCGAACTGATCGACAACGGTGACCTGGTAGAGATCGGCCCACCAGAGCAACCAAGCGCCTGACCCCACGACGAGATCTGGAGACCGCGCGAACCGGGCCGCCGTCTCCAGATCGACCCGGGCACCCGCGACGGATCACAACTGGCTGGCCGAGTCAAGTGGACTGTCCACAGCTCCGTCGGTTATCCACAGATTTCCGGCGGACCACCCATTCGGGGCTTGACAACGGTAGATTGAAAAAGGGCCGTAGCCCCCTGGGTTGGGCGGGGGTCTGTCTTTGCGGTCGGCGAAGTCGCAATGGCTTTGTTCGCTTTTTTGGGTGGCACGCTTCGGCTTTGCCGCGCTCTGCTTTTCCAGACCAGAACCAATGTGACCCGCCGGACAAACAGGAGCAGGCTCCCTACCCAGGCGCCAGCGACCACAATCGAACAGAACCCGCCGAACGAACAAGAGCAGGCTCCCAACCCCCGACCGCGGCGGACTCGCCGAACGAAACGCGACCCGCCGAACGAGGAAGACCAGACTCCCAACCGAGGCGCATCTTTCGCCTCCAGGGGACATCGCCTAAACCACGCGGCATTACATTGTTTGCCCAGTCCTTCTGCATCATCCCGATACGGGCCATCTTTAAAGCGGTTGTTGGTGGTTTGTCAAGGTACTCTTTCCAGCCTTGACAAACCACCAACAACCGTTACCACAATAGAGTATCGGGGTGATGCAGAAGCCCAAAGCGTGAGGACCAGCCAATCAGCGGACAGCAACCAGAATTCCACAAGATTGTCCCAGCGGCGAATCGCGCCACCGAGCAAACCACCGCCCAGCCCGATTCGTGGTGACACGAGCAGGGACACATGAAGATCAGGCAGGCCAACGACTCCGGCCAAGTCACGATTCGATCTGAAGGCCGTGCGCGGCAGCAAAGCGGACAGCCAACTCGAGATCGACCCGAGCACCGCGCAACCGAGCCTGCACAAGACCATTAGCGTCAATCCGTGCACCACGCAGATCGGCGTCGGCAAGGCGTGCGTTGTGCAGGCGGGCGCCGGTCAGGTCGGCGTTGCGCAGGTCGGCCTCCCGCAGGTCCGTGTCGGTGAGGTTGGCCTCGCGCAGGCGTAGGCCGGCGAGGTTCGTCTTCCGCAGGTCCGCACCGGACAGGCCGACCATGGTCAGATCCGTTTCCAGAATCGACAAGGGACGCAGCCGGCAGTCCAGGAACAACGAGCCCAGCAGGCTGCACCCGGTGAGTGTCCAGCCGGCCAGCAGGGTCCGGTCGAACATGCACGACTGGAACGCGGTCGAAGTGTGCCGGGACTCGGCCAGGTCGGCGCGGCCGAAGTCGCAGCGGGTGAACCGGCAGCCGTCGGTGCGGGCGCCGTGCAGGTCCGCCTCGGTGAAATCACAGCGGTCGAACGTGACCCGATACCACTGCCGCCCGGCGAGCATCGCGTCGGCGAACCGTTCGCCGACGATGGTCTCCGCTGGATTCGATGGTTCGCTCGCAAGCTCGGTCACGGGACGATGACGATCGGCCGGCTGGCGTGCGCCAGCAGCGACTTCGGCACCGAGCCCAGTAGGCCGCCTCGGTGTCGGGAGCGGCCGACCACGATGCAGTCGGCCCGTCGCTGTTCGGCGATCGCCTCGAGTACCGCGGCCGGTTCACCCTGGCCGTGCAGCAGCTCCCACCGGATGCCGCGTTCGGTCATCAGCGGGCCTGCCTCGTCGCGGAGCTGTTGGACGAACTCCAGGCCTGCCTCGGTGGCGGCGGCGCTGCTCATCGCGCTCCAGTGTGCGGGGCTGGTCAGCGCCTCGACGTACACCACCAGCAGCAGGCCGCGTTCCCGGCGCGCCAGGCCGCCTGCCCAGGCCGCGGCATGCACGGCGGGTGGGCTGCCGTCGTATCCGACGACGATGCTGCCGACGCCGTCCTTGCCGATCTCGAACGCAGGGGTCTGTCCGGCCACCCGTGGATCGTAGATCCGGGTGGCCGCACAGCCCATCCCCCTAGCCGCGCAGGCCGGCACCGGTTTCCAGCAACGACTTGAGGTCGCTGAGGATCCAGCTCCAGCCGCCACCACCGTCGGCGCCGTCGCCGTCGCCGAGGACCATCGCGGCCAGCTTCGGCGCGTTGGTGAGCTCGTGGGTCACGGTCAGCTTGGTCCCGGTACCGGCGGCCTCCTCGATCTCGTAGGTCAGGCGGGTGAAGCCCTCCGCGGCCACGTCGGGGTCCATCAGCATGCGGAAGGTCTGGACCAGCTTGCGGGGCGGATCCGCCTCGATGACCTCGCCGTCGGTGGCCACGTCCGGCACGGGGAAGCCGCCGGCGGCGCCTGCCGCCTTCATCTCGTCGCTGGCGTGCACCAGGTACCGACCGCCGGCACGCAGGTCGTACTCGACGGTGCCGCCGTAGCCGTAGCGGGCGGCCCATTCCGGCTTGACGATGGCATCCCAGATCGCCTGCGGTGTCGCCTTGATGTAGACGCGGTAGACCTGGGTGACCACGGCGGTCTCGGCGGCAGTGGTGGTTGTCATGATGGCTCCTCGAGTTCGGCTTTGAGGTCGGCGAGCGCGCTCACGTGGCGCTCGGTGTACTTGTCGATCCAGCGGTCGTGGAGCAGCCGGATCGGCACTGGGTTCAGGAAGTGCAACTTCTCCCTGCCGGACTTCCGCGTGACGACGAGCCCCGCCTCCTCGAGAACCCGCAGGTGCTTCATCACGCCGAAGCGGGTCATCGCCAACCCGGCCTCCAGATCGGTGAGCGTGCGTCCGTCACGTGCGAACAGCAGGTCGAGCAGGAAGCGGCGGGTCGGATCGGCGAGTGCCTTGAACACCCGATCGTCGTCGTCCGTCACGAGACCGAGGATAGGTGACCAAATGGTCACATGTCAACTTCTCAGCGGAAGTCGCGGGACTTCGGCACTGCGGTGCGCAGGTCGAGCGGCTGGAGCTGGTCGGCGACCAGGCTCAGCGCGCCGTCCACGTTCTGCAGCACGCCGCGCACCACCAGCGCAGCGCTGTCCCGGGCCGCCCTGCGGTAGCGCGCCCACAGGCCGGGCGAGCAGACCACGTTGACCATGCCGGTCTCGTCCTCCAGGTTCAGGAACGTCACGCCGCCCGCGGTGGCCGGGCGTTGCCGGTGGGTCACCGCACCGCCGACCAGCACCCGGGTACCGGACACGACCCGCGACAACTCGACCGCGGGCAGGGCACCCAACGCGGCCAGCCTGCCGCGGACGAACTCGGTCGGGAACCTGGTCGGCGACAGGCCCATGGCCCACACGTCGGCCACCGTGGTCGCCACCTCGTCCATCCCGGGCAGCATCGGCGCGGCCACGCCGACCGCGGTGCCGGGCAGCCGGTCCGGACTGTCCTGCGCCGCGGCGCCCGCCGCCCACAGCGCGGCGCGCCGGTCGGGCTCCAGGCTGCCGAACGCGCCCGCGGTGGCCAGCGCCTCCCACCTCGGGGTGCTCATCCGCACCCGGCGGGCCAGGTCGGTCAGGCTCGTGTAGTCGCCGTTTTCCCGTCGTTCCGCGGCGATCTGTTCGCCGAGTGTGTCGCCGATGCGGCGGATCGCGGCGAGGCCGAGCCGGACCGCCTTGCCTCCGGTGCTGTCGATGGACACTTCGAGCGTGGGGTGCGCCAGGCTGGCGTTGATGTCCGGGCCGTGCACCCGCACACCGTGCCGGCGGGCGTCGGCGACAAGGGACTGCGGGGAGTAGAAGCCCATCGGCTGGGCGCGCAGCAACGCCGCGCAGAACGCCGCCGGGTAGTGGTACTTGAAGTAGGCGCTGGAGAACACCAGGTGCGCGAAGCTCAGCGCGTGGCTCTCCGGGAAGCCGAAGTTGGCGAACGCCAACAGTTTCCGGTAGATCCGGTCGGCCAGCTCACCGGTGATCCCGTTGGCCGCCATGCCTTCGTACAGGCGGTCACGCAGCAGTTCCATCTTCGCGGTGGACCGCCGGGCGCCCATCGCCCTGCGCAACTGGTCCGCCTCGGCCGCGCTGAACCCGGCCACGTCCACCGCGATCTGCATCATCTGTTCCTGGAACAGCGGCACGCCAAGGGTTTTCTCCAACGCGTTGGCCAGCAGCGGGTGGTCGTGGTGCCAGTTCCGTTTGCCGTTGCGTTCCTGGGTGTGCCGGTCGATGTAGGGATGCACGGAACCGCCCTGGATCGGGCCGGGCCGGATCAGCGCGACCTCGACGACCAGGTCGTAGAACTTGGCCGGTTTCAGCCGGGGCAGCGTCGCCATCTGCGCCCGGCTCTCCACCTGGAACACGCCGACCGAGTCGGCCCTGCCGAGCATCTCGTAGATCCGCTCGTCCTCCAGGTCCAACGCGCCGATGTCGATCCGCTCGCCCTCGTGCTTGTGGACCAGGTCGATCGCGTAGTGCAGGGCGGACAGCATGCCGAGGCCGAGCAGGTCGAACTTGACCAGCCCGGCCGACGCGCAGTCGTCCTTGTCCCACTGCAACACGCTGCGGTTGTCCATCCGGGCCCACTCGACCGGGCACACCTGGCTGACCGGCCGGTCGCAGAGCACCATGCCGCCGGAGTGGATGCCCAGGTGACGCGGGAAGTCCTCCAACTGCGCCGCAAGGTCCAGCACGGCGGGCGGGATGTCGTCGTCCAGGTCCTGCCCTGCCGTGCGCAGCGGGCCCCAGCGGTCCAGTTGGCGGGACCAGGCGTCCTGCTGGCCGGTGGAGTGGCCCAGCGCCTTGGCCATGTCGCGCAGCGCCGACCGGCCCCGGTAGGTGATCACGTTGGCCACCTGCGCGGCGCACAGCCGGCCGTAGCGCTGGTAGACGTACTGGATGGCCGCCTCGCGGCGGTCGGACTCGATGTCAAGGTCGATGTCCGGGTAGCCGTCCCGTTCCGGGGCGAGGAACCGCTCGAACAGCAGGTTCCAGCGGACCGCGTCGACGTTGGTGATGCCCAGCGCGAAGCAGACCGCCGAGTTGGCCGCGGATCCCCTGCCCTGGCAGAGGATGTCGCTGATCCGGCAGAAGCGGACGATGTCCCAGACGATGAGGAAGTAGCCGGGGAAACCCAGCTTCTCGATCACGTCCAGCTCGTGGTCGAGCTGCGCGTAGGCGCGGGGATGCGCCGCCCGCGTGCCGAACCGGAACGCGGCGCCGTGCGCGACGAGGGCACGCAGGTAGGTGGCCTCGGTGTGGCCGTGGGGCACCGGGAACGGCGGCAGCTTCGGCGCGACCAGGCTGAGGTCGAACGCGCACTCGAGGCCCAGCACGGCGGACCGGTGCACCGCGCCCGGGTAGCGGATGAAGCGCTGTGCCATCTCGGCGCCCGACCGCAGGTAGGCCGTTGGCGCCGGCGGCAGCCAGCCGTCCATTTCGGACAGTCCACGGCGGGCGCGCACAGCAGCGAGCGCGGTGGCCAGCCTGCCGCGCCGCGGATGGGCGTAGTGCGCGGCGTTGCTGACGATCGTGGGCAGGTGCAGGTCCTCGGCCATGCCGGCCAGCAGGTCGTTGTGGGTGGTGTCGTCTGGCAGGCCGTGGTCGATCAGCTCGACCTGCACGTGGTCGTGGCCGAACAGGTCGACCAGCGTGCGCAGCTGTGCGAAAGCGGCGGCCGGGCCGTCCCGGACGAGTGCCCTGCGTACCGCGCCCTTGCGGCAGCCGGTGAGCACGACGCAGAGGCCGCGGACGTCCTCGACGACCTGCTCAAGGTGGTAGACCGGCCTGCCCTTCTCGTTCTCCCTGGCACCCGGCGCGTCCGGGTCGGTACCGAGTTGGCCGGTGGTGATGGTGTGACACAGCTTCGCGTAGCCGTCCTTGTTGCGGGCCAACAGAAGTAGGTGTTCACCGGCCGGGTCGGCCACGCCGTTCTGCGGGGCGGGCAGGCCGAGGCTCAGCTCGGTGCCGAACGCGGTGTGCAGGCCGACCTCGCGTGCGGCCTCGGTGAAGCGCACCACGCCGTACATGCCGTCGTGGTCGGTCAGCGCGATCGCGTCGAGGCCGAGCCGGGCGGCCTGCTCGACCAGTTCCTCCGGATGGCTGGCGCCGTCCAGGAAGCTGAAGTTGGAGTGGCAGTGCACCTCCGCGTACGGGATGCGTTCCATCGGCTGGTCGACGGCCTTGGGCCGGGCTTCCTGCGGGGCCTCGTAGTCGGTGCGCTTGCGGCTGTAGGCCGGGCTGTCCCCGCCGTCGCCCGGTTGCGGTGGCCGGCCGGACAGCGCCCGTTCCAGCTCGGCCCACCGCACCGGCGGGTTGTTCCAGCCCATCTACGTGCGTGGCCGCTGGTAGCCGTCGTCCGGACGGCGCTGGCGGGGCAGCACGATCGGGCGGGCGAACTCGCCGGGGTTGGGCAGCCAGACCACCACTGAACCGTCTACTTCGGACAGCTCGTCGGCCAGCTCGTGGAACCACCTGGTGCCTGCTTGGTCCTTCATCGGTCGTAGATCCCTTCCACCAGCCAGCGACCACCTTCGCGGCGCAGCAACACGGCGGTTTCCTCGTTGTCCTCACTCAGCAACACCTGCAGCCGGACCGCCCGGCGCGCGGTGGTGTCGTCCCACCAGCGTTCGACGACCGGCCACGGGCCTGCCCAGCCCCGCACCCGGCGCTGGCCGACCCCCGGCACGACGACCTGGGCCGGGACCGAGGTGAGCAGCTCTCGGCCGGTGACCCCGATCTCGTCACCTGCCGCGTCGGTCACCATCGCCGGTATCCGGTCCACCGGCACGATCGCCGGCGCGGGCCGGGGTAACCGGCCGGGCCACGGCGGTTCCGGATCGGCTGCCGGTATGCGTTCGTCTCCCCATGGGACGAGGCGAACCTGGTCGCCCGGTCCTCGGCCGCCACCCAGCACCGCGGTGCACACTCCTTCCGGGCCAAGCAGGCCCTGTACCCGGACCAGCGCACGGCCGGCCCGCTCGGTTTCCTCGCTCGGGTCCGTTTCGCCGAACCACAGGCCGAACTGGAGCGCCCGGCCGTCGATCACTTCCCGCGGGGCGAGGCGCAGCAGGCGCACGCCCGCACTGGGCCGGTCGGCGTCGTGCGCGTGGCGCAGCCAGCCGTCGATCTGCCAGCGGACCCGGTCGGCGATGCCGGCCAGGGTGAGCGGTTCGGCGCAGCGCCAGACCCGGTCCCGCTGCTCGCCTGCCTCGGTCCGGATGTGGATGGCCAGCCGGGTGCAGGCAAGGCCGTGGGTGGCGAGACCCGCGTACAGGCGTCGCGCGGCGGTTTTCGCCGCGAAGGCCGCCGCGTCCACCCGGTCGGCAGGCGGATCGAGTACGACGTCGACGGTCAGGTCCGGTGGCGGCCGACGACGGTCCAGCGGCCGTTCGGCCCGCCCGGCCGCCAGCCGGTGAGCCAGCACGGCGCCCCCGCCGAACCGGGATGCCACGTCCCGTTCCGGGAGCTCCGCGAACGCGCCTAGAGTGCGGATACCCAAGCGGCGCAACAGATCCACCAGCTCCGCCCGGTCGGCGCGGTCCATCCGGCCGGCACGCACCGGCCCGAACCGGTCGGCAGGCTGGTCAAGCTCACCGATGGCCAGCGGCGCAAGGAATTCCGGTGTGCCACCGATCGGCACCACCGCGCCCCGCCGAGCCGCCAACAGCGCGGCGAACAGCCCGTCCGCGACCCCGACCTGGCACTCGACCCCGGCGTGCGCGGCCACGTGGTCGATGAGTCGCTCGGCCGCCTGCTCGGCATCCCCGAAGTAACCGACCGGCCCGCGGGCCGGCACCGCGACCACGCCGGGCCGCACCACTTCGACACCGGGCGCGAACTCCTCAACGGCCGAGGCGACCGGCTCGAACAGCCGAGCGTCCCGATCCGGATCGGGATCGAACACAACCAGCCCCGGGCAACGGGATTCCGCGTCCCTGCGGCGGGTACCGCGCCGAATGCCCTCCGCGCGCGCCGGCGCCGAGCAGGCAATGACCCGATTGTTCGCGGTGACGGCGATCGGGGTGGTGGCCGGCAGTCCGGCCGTGGCGGCCGCGGACACCGCGGCCCAGTCCGGGCACCACACGACCAGCAGCCGGGATTCGCTACTCATCCGCGCACCGCCCGCTTTTGCCGGCCTTCTCGCCCCGGCTTCGCCGGCCATCCCGACCCCCGCACCGCCAGCTCTCCCAGCCCTGGCTTCGCTGGCCCTCCCAACCCGGGCTTCGCCAGCTCTCCCAACCCTGGCTTCACTGGCCCTCTCGACCCGGGCTTCGCCAGCTCTCCCAACCCCGGCTTCGCCAGCTCTCCCAACCCTGGCATCGCTGGCCCTCTCGACCATGGCTTCGCTGGCCTTCTCGGCTGAGTGGGGAGTTGCTGGCTGGTTTGGGGATCGGAGTGAGTTGTGGGTCATCCGGCCTCCACTGCTGGGAGGTGGCGACTGTTGTCGAGACTGGCCAACCAGGCTGGGTCGAACCACTCGGCCGGGTCGGTGGAGTCGGACCGGTCTCCCCGGCCAATCGAGCCGGCCGTGCCGGGAATCCCGGCCAAGCCCACCTCGCCGGGTAGTGCTCCGGCAGGGTCGGCTTGGCTGGCTGTGCGTTCGTGATCGAAGGAATGGCGGGTTGTCAAGCCGCTGTCCACAGCTCCGCGAGTTGTCCACAGGGGGTGGGGCGAATCCCCCGTTTGGGGCTTGACAGGTATACGTTGGAAAAGGGCCGAAGCCCCCAGGGTTGGGCGGGGGTCTGCCTGTGTGCTCGGCGAATTTGCGGCTTGGGGACTATTGCTTTGTTCGGGGCGGGTTTCGGTCGCCGGGTTTGTCAGGGCCTCGGCTTTTTTTGTTGGCGGGCTTGGGAGTTCGGCCGAATTCGTTTTGTTGGGCGGGGTGGGGGCTTCGGTTGGGCTGACAACTCGGAGTTGGGTCGGGGTGTTGGAGCGGCAGGGCTTGGCTGCGTTCGGGTTGGCGGACTTGGCGGCGCCGACTGCGGTGGCGTTGGGGAGGCGGGCGTTGGCGGACTTGGCGTTGGCGTTGGCGTTGGCGTTGGCGTTGGCGTTGGCGTTGGCGTTGGCGAGCGTTATTCGGCTGCTGGTGGGGCGGGATGCGACGCCTCGGCCTCTTACTGTGATCTTGATTTCTTGGGTTGTCAGGTGGCCGTGGCCATCGCCTAGGCCGGACCAGGTGGGGGCTGTGCAGTCCAGTTCCAGGTCGGCGCCTGGCCAGTCGCCGGCGGCTAGGAGGATCGACTTTCGGTGGCGGGCTCGGGCGGACAGGCGGTGGGCCAGGTCCGGGCCGCGGCGGGTGGCCTGGGGGGTTACCGCTACCAGGTCTATTCCGTCCAGCAGGGCGGCTACTACGTCCGGGTAGTCGGCGCCTGGGTTGGGGATCAGGGCCAGCCGGGGGATGGCTACGCCCAACTCGGCTGCTGCCAGTACGCCCAGGTTGGGCATGCCGACCACGGCGGCCCATGAACCGCCTGCCGTCGCCTCGGCCAGCAGCGCGAGCAGCACTGTGGTGGATCCGCGTACCACCACCGTGCTGCCGCGCCGCAGGCCGTGCAGCGGCAGCAGGTCCGCCAGTTCCGCGCGGACCGGCAGGATCCGCTCCGCACCTGGGCGGGATGGTTGGGAGCGGGACGGTTGGGGAAAGGCATCGTCCGGGGTGGCATCCTGGCGCCGCTGGTGCTGGTCCAGGACCAGCCGGGCGCGCTGCCACTTCAGCGACCCGGCACCATGCGGTGGGGATGCCACTCCCGGAGTCGACGGCGAGTGGGCCGCACCCGAGGACAACGCGGGTGCGACCCCGGCCGTCGAGAGCGACGACGCCGCTGACCCGGACACCGCCACCTCCACCACCTAGCCGTACGCACGCCCCATGCGCACGGGCCGCCGTGGGGAGACGGCGGTGCCCGATGACCGAACCCCGTGTCGACCATCCTCGTTCGAACGTATGTTCGATCGATGGGTTCAACTTATCTGTGGGGTGGCGGGGGTGTCAACCCGATCACCCGGAGGTGTGCGGGCTGGTCAGTGTGGGTGCGGTGTGCGCAGGCAGGATGGGGGCATGGGCTATCCAGCAGTCAGTTGGCTGTCGCCGGAGGTCGAGGTGCGTCGGTCGGGGATCGAGGGGTTCGGGCTGTTCGCGGTGCGCGGGCTCGTCGCCGGCACGGTGGTGGAACGGCTGGGCGGGCGGGTGATCGACGACGCAGAACTTGCGGTACTTGTACCGCCCTACAGCAGCCTCACCGTGGCCGATGGCGTGCATCTGCTGCTCGATCCGGCGCATCCGGTGCGTTACGGGAACCACTCGTGCGAACCGAACCTGTGGCACGTCGACGCGACCACCATCGCGCTACGGACCGACGTGACCTCGGACGACGAACTGACCATCGACTACGCGACCCACACCGGCGTGCCGGAGTGGTCGATGGCCTGCTCGTGCGGCAGCGCCGCGTGTCGGGGCGTGGTCAGCGGGCAGGACTGGCGTCGTGCCGACCTGCGGGCCGCCTACGGTGACCACTGGACGCCGGCCCTGTTGGCCCGCATCGCCGGCTAATGCGCGAAGTGGCGGGTTCCCGTCAGGTACAACGGCACGCCTGCCGTTTCGGCCGCCGCGATCACCTCCGCGTCGCGGACGGAGCCGCCCGGCTGGACCACGGCCCGCACCCCGGCCGCCAGCAGGACCTCGAGGCCGTCGGAGAACGGGAAGTAGGCGTCCGACGCGGCTACCGCCCCGCTGGCACGGTCGCCCGCGCGGGTGACCGCGAGGCGGGCCGCGTCGACCCGGTTGACCTGGCCCATACCGGCGCCGACGGTGGCGCCGTCGTGCGCGAGCAGGATCGCGTTGGACTTCACGGCGCGCACGGCACGCCAGACGAAGGCCAGATCGGCCAGCGTGGCATCGTCGACGGGCTCGCCGCAGGCCAGCTTCCAGTTCGCCGGGTCGTCACCGGGAGCGTCGACCGCGTCCACTGTCTGCATCAGCAGGCCGCCGGATACGGCACGGGTCTCCGCGCCGCGCCGGGCCGGCGGCTCGGCGACAAGTAGGCGCACGTTCTTCCTGCGTACCAACACATCCAGGGCGCCGTCCGCATAGGACGGGGCGACGACCACCTCGGTGAACACCTCGGCGACCTGCTCGGCCATGGCGACGGTGACCTCGCGGTTCGCGGCGATCACGCCGCCGAACGCGCTGACCGGGTCGCAGGCGTGCGCCTTGCGGTGCGCGTCCTCGATCGCGGATGGCTCGGCCACCGTGGAAATGGCGATGCCGCAAGGGTTCGCGTGCTTGATGATGGCCACGCACGGCTGGTCGTGATCGTGCGCGGCACGCCAGGCGGCGTCCGCGTCGACGTAGTTGTTGTACGACATCTCCTTGCCGTGCAAGTGGCGCGCGGTGGCCAGGCCGGGGCGGCCGTGGTCGGCCAGGTAGAGCGCGGCGCTCTGGTGCGGGTTCTCGCCGTAGCGCAGCACGTTGCCGCGCTGCCAGCTCGCGCCGACCCACGCGGGGAAGATCGTGTCCGGGTCGGGCGCGAGGACACTGCCCATCCAGGACGCCACCGCGATGTCGTACGTCGCCGTGTGACGGAATGCTTCCACGGCAAGGGCACGGCGGTCGGCGAACGTGAAACCGCCCGCCTTGACCTGCTCGGCTACCCAGTCGTAGCGGGCCGGGTCGACGACGACCGCCACGTTCGCGTGGTTCTTCGCGGCGGCGCGCACCATGGCCGGGCCACCGATGTCGATCTGCTCGACGCAGTCCGTCGGGCCGGCACCGGAGGCGACCGTGGCGGCGAACGGGTAGAGGTTCACCACCAGCAGGTCGAACGGCTCGATGTCCAGCGTGCGCAACTGGGCGACGTGCTCGGCATCGTTGAGGTCCGCCAGCAGGCCGGCGTGCACCTTCGGGTGCAGGGTCTTGACGCGGCCGCCGAAGCTCTCCGGAAAGCCGGTGACCTCCTCGACCGGCGTGACCGGCACGCCCGCGTCGGCCAGCACCCGTGCCGTGTTGCCGGTGGACACGATCCGTACCCCGGCGGCATGCAGGGCGGTGCCGAGCTCGACCACGCCTGCCTTGTCGGAGACCCCGAGCAGGGCTCGGCGGACCGGGCGGCGTCCATCCACTGTGGACTCTGTAGCGGTCACGGAATGCTCACCTTTCGTCCGTTGCGCGAGTAGCCGTGCATGGCCAGCCTGCCGACCACGTCCACGACCAGCCCGCGCTCTGCCACCTTGATCCGTTCGTGCAGCGTGGCCTCGTCGTCGCCGGGTTCGACCGGGACGGCCTGCTGGGCCAGAATCGGTCCGCTGTCCACGCCGCTGTCGACCAGGAACACCGTGCAGCCGGTGACTTGGACGCCGTGGGCGAGTGCGTCCGCCGCCGCGTGGATGCCGGGGAAGGACGGCAGCAGCGCCGGGTGGCTGTTCAGCATGCGGCCGCCGAAGGAGTTCAGGAACGTCGGGCCGACGAGTTTCATGAAGCCGGCCGAGACGACCAGATCGGGCTGGTGGGCGGCGACCGCGCTGGTCAGCGCGGCATCCCAGGCGGCCCGGTCGGGGTGGTCGCGCAGCCGGACCACGAAGGTCGGGATGTGTGCGCGTTCCGCCCGCGCCAAGCCCTCGATGCCCTTGCGGTCCGCGCCGACGGCGACCAGCCGGACCGGGTGGTCGCCGTCCTCGGTCGCGTCGATGAGGGCCTGCAACAGCGTGCCGGCCCCGGACACGAGCACGACGACCCGGACCGGAGGGGCAAACCGCAGCCGATGGACCTCGGTGGTGTCGGACGGGCTCAGCGTGGTCTCCTGACAGCCGGTACACGTGCCAGACCAGCGTAGGCGGTGCCGCGCGCAGGCCGGTGAGCGGCCCGAACCGTGGTCGGCGTCACTCCTGGTCGGCCGGCTCGACTTCCGTTGTGTCGTCCTCTTCTTCTTCGAGGACTTCGTCGTCGAGGTACTCGTCGTCGTGGTCGTCGTCCAGGCCCAGCAGGGTCGGGGTGCGGCCGGCCAGCCAGACCGTCAGGGTGCCGGGGATCGCGATGGCCAGGAATGCCGACACGGCAAGCGATCCGGCCGGCACGACGACCGGGTCGAACAGGCCGCCTGCCAGTGGGCCGCCTGCCATGGCCGCCAGGATCAGCCAACCGACGCCGGTGACAAGGGCGGCCACGCCGACCGCGCGGAATCGGCCCGCCAGTTCGCTGACGTGACGGCAGGCCAGGCCGGTCAGCACGCCGACGGCGGCCGGCAGCAGCATCAGGAACACCCACCAGTGGCCTTCGACGGCCGGCAGCGGGGCGAGCAGCGGCACGGCGGGCAGCGGACCGGCATGGAAGTGCCACTGCGCCACCGACACCGCGCCGATGCCGAAGCCGGGACCCGCGGCAAAGGACAGCGTGGCGATCAGGGTGTTGGGCAGGTACGCCACGGACAGCAGCAGCATGCCGAGGCCGCTGCCGAAACCGGGCGCTGTGACACGGAAGAGTTGCGCGGACGTCGACCACGACGCGATCAGGCCGACCGCGAACACCACAGCACCGACCGCGGCCAGACCCGACACCGCGAGGATCCCGGCACGCAGTCCGGTCTCGGTGGCGTGGTCGGCGCGGCGCACGGCAGCGGGTAGCAGTGCACACGGGCCTGCCACGCCGGCGGTGGCGGCCGCGCCGGCCAGCGCGCCCGCGAAGCAGAACGCGAGCACCGGCGACGCCGCTCCGCCGGACAGGAACGCGAGCGCCATGGCGAAGATCGCGTGTGCCAACGCGATCGGGCCGACTACCGTGCCGGCGGAACGCGGCTCGGTCAGGTCAAGCCGTCGTGCCGCGTTGCCGGCCACGCGGGCCACCAGCAGCAGGAGCGCCGCCGTTGGCAGCAGCGGCAGGACGCCGAGCTCGTGGCCCGCGATGTCCACGGGAACGTGGTAGGCGGCCAGCCAGGCCGGCACGGCCGCGGTGAGCACGCCGGGCAGGGACATCACCGCGCCCGGTGCGGTCACCGTGATCAACCCGAGCAGTGCGGCGATCCCGACGTAGCCGGTGACGAGGGGACCGACCGCGGCCAGCACGAGTAGCCGCCGCGAGTCGTCCAGACCGGGTCGTACCTGGTCAGCGACACCGTGTGCAACGGACTGATGGGCGGGCATCCACCCACTCTGACAAAGGCATTGGGCCATTCGGGTGAGCCACGCCGTGTCCCGATCAGTTGATCAACCGGTTCGGGTTACTCCGTGCCGGGGCCGCCCGGCGGGTTGGCCGGGTGGTTGAGCTGGCCGGGGTGCTGCAGGAACTGCGTGGACTGCGGCGGCGGTGGCTGCATGTAGGTGGTCGCCTGGGCGGGCGGCTGCTGCTGGCGCGGCGGCTGCTGTTGCTGCTGGCCGGGAAAGCCGCCGGTCGGCGGGTAGTTGGCGGCGTGCGGCACCGCGGGGCGCGGGGCCAACTTGATCAGGCCGTGCGCGAACAGCAGGGCCACCGCGGCCGCGAGCGCCTGGAGCAGGCCGAACACCAGGATCAGGATCATCGACGTGGAGCTGTGACCGGAGGAGTTGATCACCGCGTCGAGTTCGGCCAAGCCGCCGACCACGCTGAGCACGGCCGCGAACGGCAGCGTCGCAGGGCCACCGGGCAACAGGCTCAGGCCGGCGAGCAGGCCACCGGCGAGCAGGATCAGGACCTCGATGCCGTAGCCGCCGCCGTAGCTGACGAAGTAGGTCACCAGGGCGAGGACGAACGTGCCGAGCACCAGCAGGCCGGGGATGCCAAGGCGGCCAAGGGGGTTCGGCGCGGCCGGCGGCTGGCCGAACACCGGGCCGCCCTGCTGCTGGGGCTGGCCGGGGTAACCACCGGGGGGACCGCTGGGATACGACATCTCGAACTCTCTCCTCGACTGGGCGATGGGACTCCGCACAAGCACAGCACGACTGCGCAGGCAGCGGAACAGTAGCGACCTGTCGATGAGAGACGTATGGGGGTGACACACAGTTCCACGAACGGGTGTAAATACCCCTGGAGCCGGACGCTGCGTAGCGTCCGGCTCCAGGTGTGGAGCTGAGGATTTCAGCCCAGGACGCGCACGACCTCGCGGGCCAGCGCCGCCGTCTCGCTCGGCGTCTTGCCGACCCGGACGCCCGCCGCTTCCAGGGCCACCTTCTTGGCGGCCGCGGTACCCGACGAACCGGACACGATCGCACCGGCATGGCCCATCGTCTTGCCTTCCGGCGCGGTGAAGCCGGCCACGTAGCCGATCACCGGCTTGGTGATGTTGGCCTTGATGTAGTCGGCGGCCCGCTCCTCGGCGTCGCCGCCGATCTCGCCGATCATCACGATCGCGGCGGTGTCCGGGTCGTCCTGGAACGCCTGGAGCGCGTCGATGTGCGTGGTGCCCACGATCGGGTCACCGCCGATACCGACGGCGCCGGAGAAGCCGACGTCGCGCAGTTCGTACATCATCTGGTAGGTCAGGGTGCCGGACTTGGAGACAAGGCCGATGTTCCCCGGACCGGTGATGTCGGCGGGGATGATGCCGGCGTTGGACCTGCCGGGGCTGATCAGGCCGGGGCAGTTCGGGCCGATGATCCGGGTCCGGTTGCCGGTGGCGACGGCGTGCGCCCAGAAGTAGGCGGTGTCGTGCACCGGGATGCCCTCGGTGATCACCACGCACAGCCCGATCGCGGCGTCGATCGCCTCCAGCACCGCGCCCTTGGCGAACGCGGGCGGCACGAACACTACGGTCACGTCGGCGCCGGTCTTGGCCATCGCCTCGGCGACGGTCGCGAAGACCGGCAGCAGCGTGCCGTCGAAGTCGACGTCCTGGCCCGCCTTGCGCGGGTTCACGCCGCCGACGACGCTGGTGCCGGCCTTGAGCATCCGCTTGGTGTGCTTGGTGCCCTCCGAGCCGGTGATGCCCTGGACGATGACCTTGCTGTGCTCGTTCAAGAAGATAGCCATCTGTCCCTCACGCCCCTACGGCGGCGAGTTCGGCGGCCCGTTCGGCCGCGGAGTCCATGGTGTCGACCAGTTGCACGCCCGGCAGGGCGGCGTCGACGAGAATGCGGCGGCCCGCTTCGGCGTTGTTGCCGTCAAGGCGTACCACGATCGGCTTGTCCACCGGTTCGCCGGCCTCGCGCAACAGGTCGAAGGCCTGCACGATGCCGTTGGCGACCGCGTCGCACGCGGTGATGCCGCCGAAGACGTTCACGAACACGCTGCGCACGGCCGGGTCGGACAGGATGATCTCCAGGCCGTTGGCCATCACCTCGGCCGACGCGCCGCCGCCGATGTCCAGGAAGTTCGCCGGCTTCACCCCGGCGTGCCGCTCACCCGCGTAGGCGACCACGTCCAGCGTGGACATCACAAGGCCGGCGCCGTTGCCGATGATCCCGACCTCGCCGTCCAGCTTCACGTAGTTCAGGTGCTTCGCCTTGGCCTTGGCCTCCAGCGGGTCCTCGGCCTGCTTGTCGACCAGGTCGGCGTGGCCGGGGTGGCGGAACGCGGCGTTGTCGTCCAGCGTGACCTTGCCGTCCAGCGCCACGATGTGGTCCCGCGGGTCACGGACGAGCGGGTTGACCTCCACCAGCGTGGCGTCCTCTGCCACGAACGTGTCCCACAGCCGCACGATCGTGTGCACCACGCCGTCGAGCACCTCGGCCGGGAAGTTCGCGGCGGTGGCGATCTCGCGGGCCTTGGCCTCGTCGACACCGGCGATCGGGTCGACCGGGATACGGGCCAGCGCTTCGGGCTTCTCCACCGCGATCTGCTCGATCTCCATGCCGCCCTCGACCGACGCCATGGCGAGGAAGGTGCGGTTGGTGCGGTCGAGCAGGAAGGAGAAGTAGTACTCCTGGGCGATGTCACTGGCGGTGGTGACCAACACCCGGTGCACGGTGTGGCCCTTGATGTCCATGCCCAGGATCGCGGCGGCCTTGGCCTCGGTCTCGTCCGGTGTCTCGGCCAGCTTCACGCCGCCCGCCTTACCCCGGCCACCGGTCTTCACCTGCGCCTTCACCACCACGGTCTGGCCGAACCGCGCCGCGGCGGCCCGAGCCTGGGCGGGCGTGGTCGCCACGGCACCGGGCAGCACCGGCACGTCGTGGGCGGCGAAGAGGTCCTTCGCCTGGTATTCGTACAGGTCCACGCTGGAGTCTCCTGACTACGCCAAAAGTTTGGTGCTGCTGTCGAGCAGGGCCGCTGTCGAACTGGTCCGACCCTATCGAGCGCGCTTCCGGCCCGTGTCGCGGCCGCCGGTGAGGTCGGTCACCGGACCGGTTCAGCTCAGGCCTCGGCGTCCTGGGTTGCCACGTTGGCCCGGACCCAGTCCACGATGTCCTGGGTGGGCGCGCCCGGCGTGAACACCTTCGCGACGCCGAGTTCGGCCAGCTTCGGGATGTCCTCGTCCGGGATGATCCCGCCGCCGAACACCACGACGTCGTCGGCGCCCCGGTCGGCGAGCAGCTCGACCACCCTGGCGAACAGCGTCATGTGGGCACCGGAGAGCACCGAGAGGCCGACCGCGTCGGCATCCTCCTGCAGCGCGGTTTCGACGATCTGCTCCGGCGTCTGGTGCAGGCCGGTGTAGACGACCTCGATCCCGGCGTCGCGCAACGCCCGCGCCACCACCTTGACGCCTCGGTCGTGGCCGTCGAGACCGGGCTTGGCGACCACGACGCGGATCCGGCCACTCATGCCTTTCTCCTCATAGCGACGGCCTTCCTCTTGACGGGTTCGCTGCTCTTCAGGGCCTCACCGCGGGCCAGCCAACCGGCCATGCCGGCCGCGACGAGCAGGGCGACCAGGCAGGCCACCGCGATCAGCAGCCCAGGTCCGGCACCCGCGCCGGGCGCCATCGACCGGTCCAGTGGCAGGGACAGCAGGCGGACCAGCACCAGGGCCGCCGCGCCGAGCAGCAGCCCGACCGCGCGGGCCGGGCGGCAGATCGGCGCCAGCACTGCTGCGGCCAGCACGGCCACCAGGCTGAACACGAGGCCCCACGAGGCGAACCGGAAGTCCGACCAGATGCCGGGCGGGTGGTAACCGCCCGCCTGGAGCACCGGCAGGCCGAACGCGCCGACAGCTAGCGCCGCCGCGGCCACGGCGGGCGCGAGCACCTGTGGACGCCAGGACAGCTCGGTCAGGTCGACGTCGTCGCGTTCCACGCCGCCCGCCAGTCCCGCGGTGCAGGCGGCGGCCAGCGCGGTGACCATGGCCAGGCCGGTGGCCCAGGCGCCGACGCCGATGCGGACACCGTCGATCTGGGTCGCGGTCATGGCGGTGTCGACGGCGCCGAACCCGGCCAGCAGCACGGACACCCACGCCACCGCGAACGCGGGCCGGACCACGAACGCCCAGCGGGGGACCAGCATGCCCACCGCGCAGACCCCGATCAGCACGGCCGCCGGGACCAGCAGGCGGCCGGCGACGTCGGTGTTGCGCGGCAGGTCGGCGGACAGCACGTAGAGGTTGGTGTCGGCGCCGACCAGCGCCGCGCCCGCCGCCACCAGGCCGAGCACGCCGGTGGCGACGTGCAGCCTGGACTGGCCGGGCAGCTGGAAATCGGCCGGCTCTGCCGTGCCGGTGTCGTCATCGGGTGCCGGCCGGATCACGCGTTCGGTGTACAGGGCCAGTGCGACCAGCAGCGCCGCCGCGACCACAGCGACGTAGGGCCCCCAGTTCGGGTGCAGGCCGGCGACCGCGAGGCCGGACACCACCCTGGGCAGCGCGATGGCCAGGACAACGGCCTGGCCGCCGAGCAGCCAGCCGCGTGCCGCGACGGGATCGGCCGAGGTGACGGCGATGGTGGCGGCGAGCGGCGCGGCGACCGCGATCAGGAGGCCACCGGCCATCGCCATGATCGGGGCGTCCAGGACGCCCTTGGCCAGCACGAACGGGTTGCTCGCGGTGAACGGGGCGGCCATCAGCCCCAGCGCGACGACGACGCCGAGGCCGAGGGCGATCAGGACCGGCCCCTGGTAGCGGCCGGAGGTGCGGCCCGACTCGCGGGCCGCCGGATCGGTGTCGCCGGTCCCGATCGCGAGGAGGCCGCCTGCCAGGACGAGGACCTCGCCGGCCAGCAGCAGCCACAGGCCGGTCGCGCCGTGCAGTCGCAGGAGCGCGGTCGGCATGACGAGTTCGGGGCGCGCGGCAACGCTGCCGCCGACCGCCAGCTGGGCGTCGGCGATGGCCCGGCCGGGGGCGAACAGTGCGGCCGCCAGCAACGCGCCACGGGCCGCCGGCACCGAGCCACGCCCGGCCAGCACGAGCGCGACGCCGACCGGCAGCAGGCCAAGCACGGACATCAGCGGGCCCGCGGCGAACCCGGGCGGCATGGCCGGGCTGACAACCGGCAGCAGCGGCCCGACCGCGAGCAGCACACCGCCGCCGAGCGCGACGCCGAGCGCCCAGCGCAGCCGGGCCGGCAGCGCCGACCACCTGACCGACCAGCCGGCCTGCCCGGACGCGCGGTCCGCCGGTTTGCCGGCAGGAGACACTTGTTTGGAGGGGGTCCGCGCGGTCACCTGGCTGACGCTAGCAAGGTCACGGCGGGTAAGCCGCTCGGTCCGGGCCTGGCGTCGGCCGGTGGCTGGCATGCGGGGCTGCGTTTACGTCGCCGACACGCACTGGATACTCAGCCGGTCTTCTATGATGTAAGTCACACTCGATCGAGTGGTGGCCAGGAACCGGGTTGGCCGAACCGGGAGACGCCTACGGTGCGCTGTCAACAGTAGGGCACCGAGCAGCCACAAGGGATCGACATCCGTCCGGCGGTCGGCGACGGCCACGGAGCGTCACGTAGCGATCGCGGACACATCAGGGCTGCCGCTTGTCCACAAGGCACGCCCGCGGCTGTTGCCGGGCGTTGTGGCGTTTCGTTACTGTCCCCTGGTTCGCAGTCACGGTCTGATCACGAAGACCATCTGAACATGGGAAGGACCTGCTTTGGCGCCACACCGCTCCCCCGGTGGCCAAAACTCGTCCACGGCGCTCGACGACGAGCCGAACGGGCGGCGCAAGCTGACCGCTCCGTCGCCGGTGTTGCGCGGCCGCGCGGTATTCGCCGCGGTCGCCCTCGGCGCGATCGCCGCGGCAGCGGCCGGCCAGTCGTTGCTACCCAAGACCGAACACCATGCCACCACGTATCTTGCCGATGCCGGCGGCACGTCGGCGGTGATCGGCACGAACGCCGACGACCAGCAGTCGCTGGAAGTGCAGCCGGTCTCCCACGCGCTGAACGCGTCGGCGGAAGCCCAGCAGGTCGCGGAAAGCCAGAAGATCACCGGCCAGCAGAGCGCGACCGACACCGCGGGCGCGGCCAACCTGACCACCGGCGCCACGTTCGCCGCACCGGCCGCCGGCACGGTCGTGTCCACGTTCGGCGGGCAGTACGGCTCGTTCCACTACGGGATCGAGATCAAGAACGTCCGGAACACGCCCATCGTGGCATCGGCCGCCGGTGTGATCATCGCCGCCGGGCCGACGAGCGGCTTCGGCCTGTGGGTGAAGGAACAGCTTTCCGACGGCACCACACTGGTCTACGCCCGGGTGAACACCTATTCGGTGCAGGTGGGTCAGCACGTGGCCGCTGGCGAACAGATCGCCGCGATGGGCGATCGTGGCTTCAGCAACGGATACACGCTGCATTTCGAGGTGTGGGATCCGACGGGCAAGAAGATCGATCCGCTGGAATGGCTCAACCAGCGGGGTATCGCGCTCTGACCCGATCGGCGAGCCCTACAGCTTCACCAGCGGAACACTGCCGATCAGCATCAGGCGGATCGTGCCCGCGGTACCGAAATCAATCGTCGCGGTGGCTCGGGGGCCTTCACCGTCGGTGGCGACCACCGTGCCGAGGCCGTACTTGTCGTGGCTCACCCGGTCACCGATGTCGAGGCGGATCGACGGCGTGTCCTGCCAGCCCCTGAACGGGGTGGTGCGCATGCCGCGCGCGGCCAGGTTCGCCTGTGCCGAGTCCTGGCCGCCGCGTCGCCAGGTGGTCTGTGCCGTCGGTGCCGAGCGGTCGGGTTCCTTGCGGCGCCAGTCGATGAGCTCGGCCGGGATCTCGTCCAGGAAACGGGAAGCCGGGTTGGTCATGGGCTGACCCCATGCCGAGCGGATCAGGGCCCTGGACAGGTACAGGCGCTGGCGGGCCCGTGTGATGCCGACGTAGGCCAGTCGCCGTTCCTCGGCCAGTTCGGTCGGGTCGGACAGGGCGCGGAGGTGCGGGAAGATGCCGTCCTCCCAGCCGGTGCAGAACACCACGGGGAACTCGAGGCCCTTGGCGGTGTGCAGGGTCATCAGGGTGACGACGCCGTCGTCGGAGTCCGGCACCGAGTCCGAGTCCGCGACAAGGGAAACCCGCTCGAGGAACGCGGCCAGGGTGCCCTGTACCGGGGTTTCCGCCTCACCGTCGAGGACAGGGGCGGTGGCCTCGATCGTGGCGAACTCGCGGGCGACCGTGACCAACTCGTTCAGGTTGTCCAGGCGGCCCGCGTCCTGCGGGTCGTCGCTGGCCTCCAGGTCGACCCGGTAGCCGGTGCGTTCCAGCACCGCCTCGGCGATCTCGGCCACCTCGACGCCCGCCTCGACCATCAGCCGCAGTTCGTCCATCATCTCGACGAAACCGGCGATCGCGTTGCGGGAACGGGGATTCAGCAGCGGGATCTTGTCGTTCACCGCGTCACGCAAGGCCGCCGCGAAGGAGATCCGCTGCTGTTCGGCGTGGTTGGCGACCACGGCTTCCGCGCGGTCGCCGATGCCGCGCTTGGGCACGTTGAGGATGCGGCGGAGGCTGACCGTGTCCTCCGGGTTGGCCAGGGTGCGCAGGTAGGCGAGCATGTCGCGGACCTCGCGGCGCTCGTAGAACCGGACGCCGCCGACGACCCGGTAGGGCAGGCCGAGTCGGATGAAGATCTCCTCGAACACCCGGGACTGGTTGTTCGTGCGGTAGAACACCGCGATGTCCGCGTTCGACGCGTCGCCTGCGTCGACGAGGCGGTCGATCTCGCCGGCCACGAACGCGGCCTCGTCGTGCTCGTTGTCCGCCACGTAGCCGACGATCTTCTCGCCGTCACCGGACTCGGTCCACAGGCGCTTGTCCCGGCGATCCGGATTGCGTGAGATGACGGCGTTGGCCGCGCTCAGAATGGTCTGTGTTGACCGGTAGTTCTGCTCGAGCATGATCGTGCGGGCCTGCGGATAGTCCCGCTCGAACTCGAGGATGTTGCGGATCGTGGCGCCGCGGAACGCGTAGATCGACTGGTCCGCGTCGCCGACGACGCACAGTTCGCCGGGATCCGCGTCGCCCGGCCCGACCAGCTCCCTGACCAGCGAGTACTGGGCGTGGTTGGTGTCCTGGTACTCGTCGACGAGCACGTGCCGGAAGCGGCGGCGGTAGTGCTCCGCGGTATCGGGGTAGGTGCGCAGCAGTTCGACCGTGCGCATGATCAGGTCGTCGAAGTCCATCGCGTTGGCGAGGCCGAGTCGCCGCTGGTAGCTGGCGTAGACCTCGGCGACCCTGCGCTCCAGGTCGTTGGTCGCGGCCGCGGCGGCGTCGTGGACGTCGACCAGCTCGTTCTTCAGGTTCGACACGTGCACGGCGAGCATGCGGGCCGCGTAGCGCTTGGGATCCAGGTCCAGGTCGCGGGCCACGAGGGTGATCAGGCGACGCGTGTCGTCCGAGTCGTACACCGAGAAGTTGGAGCCAAGCCCCAGTGTCTTGGCCTCGCGGCGCAGCAGTCGCACGCACATCGAGTGGAACGTGGAAACCCACATCACCCTGGCACGCGCGCCGATCAGGTCGGAGACCCGTTCCTTCATCTCGGCGGCGGCCTTGTTGGTGAACGTGATCGCCATGACCTGACCGGGATGCACGTGCCGTTCGGCCAGCAGGTAGGCGATGCGGCGGGTCAGCACCCGTGTCTTGCCGGAACCGGCGCCCGCCACCACGAGCAGTGGCGAACCGGTGTGGGTGACCGCGTCCCGCTGTTGTGGATTGAGATCGTCCAGCAGGTTTCGGCCGGATCGGGGCCGGGGGGGCGGTGCTTTCCCGGACAGGGTGTCTCCAGGCAGATCGAACAGCGCGCTCATCGTTCGGTAACCGTACCCGCCCGGCCGGACATCGGGCCGCCGCACGCGCGGAGTTGGCCCATCGCGGCTGGCATGTGCAAAGATGTGTACGTGCGCACGCGCCCGACTTCGTACGAGTTTTTCTACGGGAACCGGACTCCGGCTCCCGTGGTCGCCTGACGCACGCACGACCACCCGAGCCCCGGAGTCCACGTGGACCCGGGGCTTTGTCAGGTCCCGGACCGGACTCCAGAAGAACCGGAGGACCACATGACCGCCATCGAACCGACCGAACCCACTGGCGCGCAGCTGCCAAGCCCGCCGGAGATCGGCGAGCTGCGTGCCGAGATCGACCATCTCGACAGGGAGATCCTGCGCCTGATCAAACGGCGTACCGAGGTGTCCAAGATGATCGGCGCGACCCGAATGGCGTCCGGCGGCACCCGGATCGTGGTCAACCGGGAGATGGACGTGCTGGCGCGGTACCGGGAACTCGGCCCGGAGGGCCGGCAGCTGGCCATGGTGCTGCTGAACCTCGGTCGCGGCCGCCTTGGCCGATAGCCGTTCGGGCCCCGGTCCGACATCACCAACGGACTCAGGGTCGGGTCCGGGCCATCACTGATGGCACGCCCACCGCCGACGGGAGCACACTGGAGCCATGTTCGAACTCATTGCCGTGATCATCGCGCTTGCCGGCCTCGTCGCGGCCCTCGCCCACGACGGCTATCTCGCCATGCTCGGCTCGGCCGCCGGCCGCCGTGCCGGCGGCGAACCGATCGCCAACTACGTGCGCAGCAGGTGGGCGCTGGCCGGCGGCACCACAGCAGCGGGTCTGCTCGCGTTGTTGATGGCCTACGGCAACGGTTTCACCGAGGTGCTGGCGATCATGATCAGCGCTGGTACCGGCGTCGTGGCCACCAAGGCGCTCCAGTCCACCCGGGAGAAGTTCCGCACCGGAGGCTGATTCGTCACTCTTCCGAGTGGAACGGGACGTGACCAAGGCCACCCACCCGGCCAAATCTGGTCATCCCGCTTACCCTTGCGCAAATGTTCCCCGACCCGAGCCGGCACGGCCTGAACTACCTGGTCACGGATCTGAGCATCACGCCAAGTGACCGCGTTCGGCCGATTGGCTCCCTGACGCACACCAGACGGTGAATCCGGCCTGATCGGGTGTGGTTCGGCGTCAGGAAGTCGGGGAACGGTGGTCACGGTCACATGGGCAGCGGACTGGTCCGAGTGCAGCGGTCAGAAGACACGGCGCCGATGTCGGCACGCACGGTGTCGGCGGGGCGGCATCGACGCGGCGCGGAGGCGGTGGTGCTCGCGGTCCGCGCGCGTCGGGTGACCCGGCACCGCAGGCCCGAGGTCGGCCCCAACGACCGGCCGCCGTTCGATCCGTTCTCCGACACAGGTTCGGTGGGGCTGCGGATGTTCGACCTCGGCGCGATTCCGGCGTCGGTCACGCCGCCGAGGACGTGGCGCAGGGCGGCCTGGTTCACGATCGTGGCGTCGGCCGCCGCGCTGCTCGGCCTGCTGGCGGTCGGCACGATGCTCGTGGGGCCGATCCGCGCGACCGACCGGTTCGACGCCGTGCCGGACTTTCCCAGCGGTGCCCCGCTCGCCGCGATCGGCGGTTATGCGAGCGTGCGGCCGGTCAGCGCCAGCCTGGCGCCGGCGACCAGCACCGTCGCCGTGGGCGGCGACACCGTCCGGCTCACGCCCCGCCGGCACGCGAGCCGGCCCACCGCGGGGGGCGGTCCGACCGCGCCGGTGGTCGCGACGCTCACGGTCACGGTCACGGTGCCCGGCGGCGAGCCGGTGATCGATCCGACGAAGCTGCTCAAACAGACCAGGACCTTCTTCGCCCAGGTCACGTCGAACGCACAGGCCGCGGCCGACCTGACCGACCGCACCGTGCGCGACGACGCGGCCGCGCTGATCCGCCAGAAGTACGGCGACGTGTCGACGATCCAGATCCAGAGCATCACGCTGGACCCGACCAACGGCCTGACCGTGAGCCTGCTGCGGGTGGTCGACAAGGACGGCACGACGAGCACCGAGCGGACGACGCTGCGCTTCACGCTGACCGCCGACCCGAAGATCACGAATCCGGGTGGCTGATCACCTGGGCGTATCGCCGCGGACTGCTCCAACTGAGTGACACTCCGCGACCGCTTGCCGCCACAGACGGGTGATCCGCCGATGGGGACTGGCATCGGACCGCGCTGACACGGTACGAGTGGCCCCGAGCATCAACACGCACGGAGGCAACGCGTGGATCGTCCGAGAAACGGACACCGGCGGCACGACACCGGCTCGATCACGGTAGTGGATCTCATCAGGCGACAACAGGGTCCGGTACGGATCCCGTCCGCCGACGAAAGGGACACCGTCCAGTTCGTGAGCGAGCTACTCGGTCCGGCCGACACGGTGACGACCGACGCCGACCTGGCCGGTGGCCACGAGCATCGCGGCTGGCTGGCCAGGAGCGCCAAGCTGGCCGGCCTCGCGGTCGGCTCGCTCGCGCTGTGCGGCTCCATGGTCGTGGCGGCCGAACTGACCCACCACCGGACCGCGGCCACGGTGACCCGGCCCGCGACGACGGTGCTGACCGGCGTCGGCGCGCTGCGGCCGGACACCGTTGCGGCAGCGCTGTCCGGGCCGAGGATCGCGCCGCCGACCCCGGCCCACATGACCGCGCCGACCGTGGCCGGTGGCCGCGAGACCGGCACCATCGTCGGCGGTCCGCCTGCCGCGCCAGCCGCGCCGCCCGCCGCCCAGCCGGCCACCGGGTCCACCGCGATCGGCGTGGTGCGGACGTTCTACCGGCTGGTGGGCAGCGACCCGAACGCGGCGGCCGCGCTGATCGACCCGTCGCTGCTGGCGGCCGACCCGATCGGGTTCGCCCAGGCGTGGAGCGCGCTGTCGCGGATCGACATCGAGAGCGTCCAGCAGACGTCGGCCGGCACGGTGCAGGCCGTGATCCGCATGCAGTCACTGGACGGCACGTGGGTCCGAGTGGTCGAGCAGGTACACGTCACGGACGGTAGCAGCCCCGTGATCGACGGCGCTGAGCTGCTGTCGGCCCAACGGGGCTGAGGTTTTCGGGTAGCCTGTGCACCCCAGGCGTTACACCATCCGGGCGAGGCCAGGGCGAATCCGGGCACAGTGGGTGAACCCCCTAGCGTGTGCCCCGTGAATCAACCGGGTACCCCCGCAACCGGCAGCACTGGCCGGCTGACGATGGGCACATGCCGGCGCGAATCACGAGCTTGTTGGGGGCTCACGGGTGAGTTCTGAAGAACCACGCCTCGTCGGCGGCCGCTACCGGCTCGACCGGCGGATCGGCAGCGGCGCGATGGGCGTCGTGTGGCAGGCCTACGACGAGCGGCTGCGGCGCGCCGTCGCGGTCAAGCAGCTGCGACTGGAGCCGGGCCTCGACCCCGCTGAGGCCGACGAGGCCCGCCAGCGGGCGATGCGCGAGGGCCGGATCGCCGCGCGGCTGCACCACCCCAACGCGGTCAGCGTGTTCGACGTGGTGGACGAGGACGACGCGCCGTGGCTGGTGATGGAGTACGTGCCGTCCCGCAGCCTCGCCCAGGAGATGTCGCAGCGGAAGATGCTGCCGCCGGAGGAGGTCGGCCGGATCGGCGCCCAGGTGGCGCACGCGCTGGTGGCCGCGCACGCGGCCGGCATCGTGCACCGGGACATCAAGCCGGCGAACATCCTGCTCGGCGAGGACGGCACGGTGAAGATCACCGACTTCGGCATCTCCCGCGCGCAGGGCGACGTCTCGGTGACCAAGACCGGCCTGATCGCCGGCACCCCCGCCTACCTGGCCCCCGAAGTGGCCTACGGCCGCAATCCCGAGGCGCCATCGGACGTGTTCTCCCTCGGTTCGACGCTGTACGCGGCCGTGGAGGGCATGCCACCGTTCGGCCTGAGCGAGAACACGCTGGGGCTGCTGCACGCCGTCGCGGCCGGCCGGATCACCCCGCCACGCCGGGCCGGCATCCTCACCGACGCCCTGACCCACCTGCTCAACGCGGACCCGGCCGCCCGGCCGACGGCCGTCACCGCCGCGTGGTGGCTGGACACCGTGGCCAGGGGCAGCAGGCCGGACATCGCACCGCTCAGTCCGGACGCGATGGCCGGGATGTCCGCGACGACCGCGTTCGTCGGCGCGCCGGGCCCGACACGCGCGGTGACCACGGTCGGCTACCGGGAGCCCGGCACGCTGCGCGGCGTGCCCGCGGTGCGGCCGGGCGGGCCGTACCGGGGACGACGCGACAACCGGCGGCAGCTGGTGCTGGCCGGGGTCGGCATCGCCGCGGTGGCGCTACTGGCCGGGATCCTGTTCGCCAGCGGGGTGTTCGACCCCAAGCCGGTGCCCCCGAACCCGACCGGCAACAGCGGGCCGAGCGCGCCCAACGGCGGTTTCCAACCGGTCACGGTGCAGCAGCCGGACCAGGACGTCACCACGTTCACCACGCCGACCCACACCCATACCGTGGTGACGACCGTGCCCACCACGACCGAACAGACCACGACCACACGGCCGACCACAACGACCACGGCACCACCGACCACGACCACCACCACGGCACCTCCGACCACGACGACCGTCGCCGGAGGCACGGGAAACATTAAGCCTTAGGACTACCGCTAGGTCACTCTTCCGTCACCCGTTAGGGTGCAGCGCGGAGCCTACGTCGGACGAAGTCGGGAGCCCTGGTGACTGAGGTAGGTCGGCTCATCGCCGACCGCTACCGGTTGACCGAACACATCGGTAGCGGGGCGATGGGTGTGGTCTGGCAGGCACATGACGAGCGCCTGCACCGCACCGTCGCGCTCAAGCAACTGCTGCTCCAGCCCGGCCTGTCCGCGGGCGAAGCGCACGAGGCGCGGGAGCGGGCGATGCGCGAGGGCCGGATCGCGGCCCGGTTGCAGCACCCGAACGCGGTCACCGTGTACGACGTGGTCGAGGACGCCGGACAGCCGGTGTTGATCATGGAGTACGTGCCGTCCAAGAGCCTGTCCGCGGTGCTGGACGAGCGTGGCCCGCTGCCGGCGCCCGAGGTCGCGCGGATCGGCGCGCAGGTGGCCACGGCGCTCACCGCGGCGCACGCGGCCGGCATCGTGCACCGGGACATCAAGCCGGGCAACGTGTTGCTGGCCGAGGACGGCACCGTCAAGATCACCGACTTCGGCATCTCCCGGGCCACCGGGGACGTCACGGTCACCGCGACCGGCATGCTCGCCGGCACCCCCGCCTATCTGGCGCCCGAGGTGGCGAAGGGCGAGAACCCGGGACCGCCGTCGGACGTGTTCTCGCTGGCGTCGACGGTCTACGCGGCGGTCGAGGGCCAGCCACCGTTCGGCACCAACGACAACACGCTGGCGCTGCTGCACGCGGTCGCCGCCTGCCGGACCATCCCGCCGCGCAAGGCGGGCCCGCTGACCGCACTGCTGATGCACATGCTGCGGGCCAACCCGAACGACCGGCCGACGATGGCCGAGGTGTGCCGGGCGCTGACCGCGATCGGCGCGGGGCAGTCCGCCGGGCTCGGTCCGAGCACCGGGCCGACGGCCGTGGTCGACCAGGGCCCGAACACGCCGCCCCGGCCGGACCTGCGGGCGATGCCGGATGCCGCGACCACCGTGCGCACCTGGCAGCCGCAGCCGCCACCACCCCGGCAGAACTACCCGAGCACGCCACCTGGCGGCCTGCGACCCCAGCCGGCCGGCATGGGTGGCGGCGGGTTCATCACGCCGTTGTGGCGCAGGCGGTTGCTCACCGCGCTGGCCATCATCGTCGCCGCGGTGATCGGCATCCTGGTGGCCAACGCGTTCGTGGACACCAGCGGCAGCCACGCGTCCGGCGTGCAGACGCTGGTCGACCCGACAACCAGCGACCAGCCGCTGCCCACCGCCGCGCCGACCTTCACCACCGCCGACCAGGCCGCCAAGACCACCGTCCCGACGACGACGCAGGCGAACGTCCAGCTGACCCCGCAGGCGATGCTCGCTGTCCTGCACACGTATCTCGGGTTCCTGCCGCAGAGTCCGGATCAGGCGTTCCAGTTGCTCACCCCGGCCGAGCAGGCACGCAGCGGCGGTTTCGGCGGGTACCAGAAGACGTGGAGCGCGGTCTCCTCGGTCGAACTCGGCGGCGCCGTGCCGCGCGGGGCCAACGCGGTGCTCGCACGGATCAAGCTCAACCCGGCGACCGGGCCGACCACGGACGACTTCTACAACGTCCAGTTCGCCGCGCAGAACGGCGCTGTCCTGATCAACAACTTCGCCGTGGTCGGCCGGCAGGGCAAGCAGGGTTAGTGGGCCGCCGCCTGTAGAGCCGCCACCATGCCGCGCACCGCGGGCTGGTCGGCGACGACGTCGGCGATCGCGACGTAGATCGAGCGCACCGGCCGCGGATTGTCCAGCGGCCGGACCGCCACCCCCGGATGCACGGTGCCCAGGCTGAGACCGGGCAGCAGCGCCACGCCGAGCCCGGCCGCGACAAAGCCCTGCGTGGTCGGGTAGTCGTCGGACTCGACCACGAAGTTGGGCACGAAACCGGCCGCGGCGAAGCCGTCCGTCACGATCTTGCGGCACGGTCCCGGCTGGTACTCGCTGTCCACCCACGGGTCGTCGGCCAGGTCGGCCAGCCCGACCGTCGACTGCTCGGCAAGGCGGTGCCCGCGCGGCAGGACGGCCTGGTACGCGTCGTCCAGCAGGTGCACAAGGGACACGCCGGGCACGAGCCGGGCCACGTCGTCGGGCTGGAGCACGACGAGTTGGAGGTCGGCCTTGCCGGCGACGGTGTGGTCCACGCTGTAGGCGGGCTCGTGCAGCCGCAGGTCGAGTTGCACGCCGGGGAACCGGGTGCCGAACGCGGCCACGGCAGGCGGCACCAGCGCGGCGCCCGCGGTGGCGAAGTAGTGCACCCGCAGGCGGCCGGCGCGGCCGGCGCGCAGGTCGGCCAGCTCGTTCTCGGCGGCGGTGATCCGGCTCATGATCTCGTCGGCGTGCCGGGCCAGCAGCCGGCCGGCCGCGGTCGGGCGGATGCCGCGGCCGGACTTCTCCAGCAGCCGGATGCGGACCTCCTTCTCCAGCGCGGAGAGCTGCTGGCTCACCGCCGACGGCGTGTAGCCGAGATTGGCCGCTGCCGCGCTGATGGAACCGCTGGTCACGACCGATCGGAGCACCCGGAGCCTGCGCACGTCGAGCATGCAGCGACCTTACAGTGTTGCTTAACTGATCAGAAGTAAATTTCACTTGTCCTTATGTTTCGCCGGGGCCAGAGTGATGCCATCAGAGGGGGGTGGGATCGATCGGTGGGCAGCCTGGTTCGGTTCGGTTCGTGTCGCTGGCGATGATCTGGGGGTCGAGCTTCCTCTGGATCAAGATGGCGCTGGGCGGCCTGTCGCCGATCCAGATCACGCTGGTGCGGCTCGTTCTCGGCGCCGCCGTGATCGTCGGGCCGGCCATCCTGACCCGCACGAAACTGCCGCGTGACCGGGCGATCTGGTCCCGGATGGTGGTGCCGGCGCTGTTCGGCAACGCGATCCCGTTCACCCTGTTCGGCCTCGGCGAGCGCAGTGTCGACTCGGGTGTCGCGGGCGTGCTTAACGCGACAACGCCGTTGTGGGCACTGCTGATCATGCTGGTCATCGGCACCGAACATCGGCTGGGCGCGGTACGGCTGATCGGCCTGCTGCTCGGCTTCGCCGGCACGCTGGTGATCTTCGCGCCGTGGCATGCCGCCGGCCTGGCCAGTTGGGGCGCGTTGGCCTGCCTCGTGGCCGCGATCAGCTACGCGATCAGTTACGCCTACATCGGGAAGAACCTCGTCGGCAAGCTGTCGCCGATCGCGATGTCCGCGTCCCAGCTGGGCGGCGGGATGGTGCTGGTCGCGGTCGCCCTGCCGGTCACCGGCGGGCTGGACGCTGTCCGGCTCGGGGTCGGGCCGTTGGTCGCGGTGTCGATCCTCGGCGTGTTCGGCACCGGGGTGGCGTTCGTGCTGAACAACCGGCTGATCATCGACGAAGGTGTGACGACGGCCACCTCGGTCGGCTACCTGCTACCTGTGTCACCGGCCGGGCGCTGAGCTGGTCCACATCGAATGGATCGGTTGTGAAGGTGACCGGCAACGGCGATACCGCTGTCATACAGGCGATCGCCGCCGGCTCGGCGAATATCTACGTTTCGGGAGAAGGGAAAACCAGCGCGGCACTGAACGTGCGTGTGGCTGCGTCGTGCTGCGCGGTGGGCAACGGCGCTCCCGACGCCGGCAATCAGCCAGGCTTTCCAGTCCGCCGTCAGCCGGAACAATCTGAACGTGATGTCGCCCGCCGCGCCGGTCGAGCGGCTTGGTCCCGGTTATATCGAAATTCTCACGGCGGCGGACGGTTCGGGAACGCAGTATACGGTCTCGGAGGCGGATGGCGCGGGCCAAGCCTATGTCCTTGCGGCCAGTCTGAGCACAGCCTATTTCGCCGCGGGTGGATTCACAGGGCCTAGACGTCTGATACCGCTTGGGTATAGGGGTCTATTGTGGAAGCATCGGCAAAAATCCGTGAAAATAAAGTCAGGCGTGCTTGTGAGAAGTCGGTATTTACGCGCGGTTGAATGATCGTGTATCCCCTTAATACCGTATTATCTGCTGAAAGGCGAGGTAAGTTGAGAGGGTGTGAAATTGTTTCGATCAAATCTTTAGCTTTGTCTTTTGGCAATTGAGTGTCGAGGTCTAAAGTAAGGACAAAGCGAATGTTATTCAAACCTTCTTTTTTGCCGACAACCAGAACAGCTTCCGAATTGCCATTGTTCAATAAAAACTCATTTAAGGATTCTAATTTGCCGCGCTTGCGTTCCTGGCCGATCCAAGCCGACTCGCTGTTGCTCCATTCCCTGGGCCTATTAAAGAGATAAAATTTATCTTTGCCGTATTTTTCATTTAATGACCTCATTCCTTCAATCGCGGTTTTAATCAATTCCTCATCCTGTGCCATGGCTTGCTGGCGGGCGTCGAACAAATCAATAAATAATCCAAAGCGCAATTCAGGGTCAGGGTTTGCAAGATAATGGATTTCAAGCCGTTTAATGCTGTGATCGATATTGTCGGCATTTAGAATTTTTACAGGAATAACAACTAAGGTTTTATTTTCTTTGGGAATGCCTTGTTTAAAAGACATCTTAGGTAAAACATGGGGAGGCAGAATATTTGTGAATAATAAATTCAGGAGCTGGAGGCTGATTTCGCTGGCGGGTATCAAAGCCAGCAGCGTGAAGATCCATGTTTGAGCAAGTCCGGCGCCGAAGTTTAGAGAGAGCAGGAATACAAGGATCTCGATTGCGAAAGTTAGCAAGCCGATGCTGGAAAAATAGCTAGTTGAAGGATGTAGATTCAGCCATCGCCGTATTCTTTGTAGTAGAGTTGAAGAATAGCCCACGGCTTTTTCCAAAATAGGCCTTCCGTCATCAATCAGGTAATAGCCTACGTGCCGAGTGACCTCATCTTTGCCTTGCAGGGCAAATTGCAGAATGGTATTGGCTATATTGACTTCGGAATCCTTTGCTCCACGGGAAACAATTTCTATCGAGTGCCTATAGGAATCTTTCGTGTTAAAATCCATTTCATTATAGACATTTGACGGGTCATCTTTCATGATGGCGTCTACAGGGCTGACGGACTCGAAAATTTCCCTCCAGGAAAACTGTGAAAGATGGATGATGCTGATAATGGCATTGGAAAATGCGGTCTGTTCGATGGTTTTTTGCTTTTGTTCAAGATGAAGGATTTCCTGTGAGTTTTTTGAAAGCTTTTCATCTAGCCATCTAGTGACATCTGGCAGGGCGGAGACATCATCGAACAAGTGGTCGAGCAATTCTTCTGCGAAGTGAGGGGAGGGATGGGGAACTTCAATTGCAAGCTCTTTGAGGAATATAGGCAATTGATCCGGGAATTGACGCGAGATAGTAAGAAGACGGTTTCCCCATAAGCTTGCAAATTCCCCTTCACGTATCCGGCGTTCAATATGGCACGCAAGGGTTTGCATGCATTCGATAAGGCGAAGCCTTAAAATCAGTGGAAAAGCCCATAACTCGCCAATGGTAAGCTTGTCGACAGTCTGATAGCTTTTAAGATAAGCGATAATATTCTGATAGGTTAAGTGGTTCGCCGTATTTTTGACCAGATCATTAGCGAGCACATAGATGCGCGGCAAACCTTTCCATGGACCTTCTGTCAATTTTGGGAGATCACGATAGAATTTACCAGGAAGATTCCTTAAAACCTCTTCAACATTTCCTTGGATCACGTGGGTATTGTCGAGCATCCATTCGGCAGACAAATTGATCGTCTGTTCCAAATGTTCCGCCTCAACGACGATATTACGGATTTCCTGAAGGACCCGTGCGCATTTTTTAAAAAGCTTTAACATTGGCCTTCCAGGCTGCCTTTTTAATTTGACATCCCGCAAGGTGCCCGCCAGCTTGATAGCACTGTCTTCCAATTGTTCTAAATTAAGAGGCTCTACGGCAAGTCTTCAGTTTTGGCGCAAGTCTCGTAAATATTAGGCCTGAGGAGGAAACAGAACGGATGACCACTCGGGACATTGCGCATAATATTGACAACGGCGAACATGGCGTTCGGATATTTGGGCAATGACCAAAGTTTCATTTGGCAAAAGCATTTGTTTGAAGTGTTCAAGCGTTGGTCTATCAATTAAAAACCAAGTACTTAGGCGATTGATTTTGATCTTGCCTTCGGAAGTTTTATGGAGGGATGTACAACGCACGCATCCATGTTTAAAGAGCCCATTCAATACAGATGATGCTGTTGCAGACTGTTGGTAAAAGCCTATTGCTGTGATTCTCTTAGCCATATGATGCCATTATTGAAAACTTAAAACTTATTATTAGGTATATTTACTCATACTATTTTTTAAAAAAATAGAGAACAGCAATATGGAATTGGATGCGAATAAAAAAATACTTTGCATTTAACCCTTTCCTGCATATCTTGAAGATTGTAACCAGGAGGGTATATGTCAAAAGATCAATTTCATGAATTTTTGATCGATCAGCTAAGGATTTATTCAGTGCTGAAAATATGCTTATCAAAGCATTGCCCAAAATGGCTGAAAGCGCTTTGGATGAAGATTTGATCGAAGCTTTTAGAAATCATCTTACTGAGACAAAAAATCAACTGGTCAGGCTTCAAAAGATATTCCGCAAATTAAATGAAAATCCTGAAGGGAAAAACTGTGAAGTGATGGCAAGCCTTATCAAGGAAGGCGAAGAATTTATCAATCGATTCCCGAAATCAGCATTAAGGGATGCAGCATTAATTACAGCAGCCCAAAGAGTGGAGCACTATGAAATGGCAGTTTATGGCGCTGTCAGGACTTTTGCTAAGGATCTCGATATGGATGAAGCTGAGGAATTGCTTCAAGAGTCCTTAGAAGAAGAGGGCAACGCCAATAAAAAGCTTACAGAAATTGCCCAAGGAGGCATGTTGACATCTGGGGTAAATAAAAAAGCAGAACAAAATGCATAAACACAACACCTTTAAGGAGGTTTTTATGGTTAATAAAGAACAATTTCAAGGAAACTGGAATCAATTCAAAGGAAAAATCAAGGAAAAATGGGGAAAGCTGACGGATGATGATATTACCCAAATCAATGGGAAATATGAGCAATTTATCGGCACTCTTCAAAAAAGATATGGATATCAGAAAGAACAAGCCGAAAAAGAATTTAATAATTATGTCGAATCCCAGAAAGTAAAAAAGCTGTAAGTTAATAATCCTTAATTGTTATAAACGTCCCTTTCGTGCCCGTGCCCGAGGACTTTGAGGACGATGAGGACACCGAGGACTTTGAGGACTTGTTTTTTTGTCTTCATTGTCTTCGGTGTCCTCATTGTCTTTGTGTCCAATTCGGGCACGAAAGGACTTTTGAATGTTATCCTTGGCCGCTGCTTAAAACAATCGTGCAATAAGGTTGAATTTTGTAAGAAGCGCTTTGCAATTTTTTGGATTTTTTAAAATCATAAAAATCTTTTGGAGATGGGTTGTGGGTATTGACGATCCAATACCATGCCTTGCCATCACCGGGGGAAGGTAAATTAAGATCTTTACTATGATAGGCTGCATTAAAAGCGACATAGATGCCTGGCAACCCATCGGGATTATTCAAAGTAAAGGCAATAAAACGATTATCGTTGTCCCATTCAGGCTCGCTGGGATTTACACCATGCCACTGGATTTCTTTATCGGTCAGAAAGGTATCTCTTTTTAACAAAGACTGACTTTTCCTGAAATTGATGAGACGCTGATAGAATCTGAAAAATCCCGGATTTTTTTCTTTTTGATCCCAAAGAAACCAGTTTAATTCGTTATCCTGGCACCAGGTATTATTGTTGCCATTGCGGGTATGTCCGTATTCGTCTCCCATTAGAACCATGGGTATGCCTTGAGAGAGCATCAGCGCCACAACAAAACTGCGCATCTGCCTGTTACGCAAGTTAATGATTTTCTTATTATCCGTGTGGCCTTCAAAGCCGCAATTCCAGCTATCATTTTCATTCATGCCGTCGCGGTTTTCTTCGCCGTTGATTAAGTTGTGCTTCTCATTATAGGAGACAAGGTCGGCTAAGCTAAAACCATCATGCGCAGTGACAAAATTGATGCTGCTATGCGGAGCTCCACTTGCTCCATAGACATCATGGCATCCAAAGATGACCCCGGCAAAAGGATTTTTTTGACCAGGAGTGCCCTTAATAAATCGCCGGACAATATCGCGATATTTTCCATTCCACTCGGACCAGCGTTTATATTTGCCAGCAAAAAATCCAAGCTGGTACAAGCCGCCCGGATCCCAGGGTTCGCCGATGATCTTGACTTGAGAAAGGATAGGATCTTTGCTGATTGCCTCGATAATAGGAGGGTTTTCAATCGGCCCCCCATTTTCCGTTCTTGTGAGAATTGAGACTAAGTCGAACCGAAAGCCGTCGACATGCATATCAGTGACCCAATAACGCAATGCATCGATAATCAGTTCAATTGTAATAGGATGGTTGCAATTGAATGTGTTTCCGCATCCCGAGAAGTTAAGATATTCGCCATGATCGTTTATCATGTAATAGGCATGCGGATCAAATCCTTTAAAGGTATATGTGGGCCCTTTTTCATTGCCTTCCGAAGTATGATTGAAGACAATATCCAGGATGACCTCAATGCCTTTTTTATGGAGCTCTTTGACCATGGTTTTAAATTCATCGATTGCCTGGTCGCCTTTGGACTGGCTGGCGTAGCGGTTCATCGGAGAGAAAAAATTGACTGTCGAATAGCCGAAGAAGTTATGGAGTTTAGCTTTGGTCTCCGGGTTTATTGCGATGACTTCGAGCTCATTGAATTCGTTAATGGGCATGAGTTCGATGGCATTGACGCCGAGTTCTAGCAGGTAGGGTATTTTTTCGATGATGCCCTTATATGTTCCGGGATTTTGAACTTTGCTTGAAGGATGTTTGGTGAAACCTCTGACATGCATTTCGTATATAACAAGGTCTTTTTTTGGAATATTGGGAGAGCGGTCATTTTCCCAATTAAAAGAATCGTTAGGGAACACTTTGCCTAAAGGAGAATAGACAATTTCCTGGCTTGTGTCTTCATGCCAGTTGGGATCGCTTGCAACGCCTTTTGCATATGGGTCGAGCAGTTGGAAGTTTTTATCGTTTGCGGTGACTCGATAGCCATAAACTGTTGGTGATGAGATCCCTTTAATTAGGGCATGCCAGACATCGCCCTTTTTGTTTTTTTCCGGATCCAACTGAAATTCCTGGACAGGATCTTTAAGATTATCTTCGTTGAAAAAGCATAAGGAGATTTTTTGGACATCTTTAGCATAAACAGCAAAGTTAATTCCGCCATTTAGTTTGTTAGCCCCAAAAGGGTATGGGCGTCCTTGTTCGAGTTGAAAAGTCATTTTTACCTTTTGTTTTTTTATTAAAGACTTATCAAATAAGGCAAATAACGACAATAAGGAAGATGGACAATAAATGGACAAGATTTATGGACAGGTTCAATGGACAAGAAAAATGGACAATGAGTTTAACATTCACAAATACAATTATTTATAGCTAAATATAAAAATATTTGTTTGCATAAAAACAAATAGCGCCTATTTTTAGATTAAATACCCTTATAATAGATTCCCTTATCTTTGAATTTGGCGATTAAACTCGACACCAAAGAATATCTCGTCACCACGGAAATTAGTGAGTGATTCAGAAAATTTGTCCCTGCGCTGTCAGGTACACTTTCTATGCAAAAAACGAACTAAGACAACTAAAAGTGGAGAAAACAATGAGATCGATTTGGAAAGGATCGTTAACGTTTGGCCTGGTCAATATCCCAATCAAATTATACAGCGCCAGCAGAACGCAGGAATTGAAGTTCAAGTTGCTTCACAAAAAGGATAATTCGAAATACGTTACGCAAGAATGTGCAAGGAAGAAGGAAAAGAGGTGCCCTGGCAAGAGATTGTAAAAAGCTATGATCTTGGAGATGGTCAATTTGTCGTTTTGACTGAAGAGGATTTTGAAAAAGCCGATCTTAAAAAATCAAATTCAATTGAAGTCATCGACTTTGTCGATGAATGCGATATTGATCCCGTTTATTATGAAACCCCGTATTACTTGGAAGCTGAGAAAGGAGCAGGCAAGGCTTATACATTGTTTAGGGAAGCCTTAAAAAAGTCTAAAAAAGTCGGCATCGGCAATTACGTTCTTAGAAACCATGAACATCTGGCGGTCGTCAGGCCATATGGAGATTTTTTAGTCCTTAACCAGATGCGGTATAATGCGGAATTAGTCAAACCGACTGATTTGAAAAAACCCTCAGAAGCCCAACCGACCAAAAAAGAAATGGATATGGCGATTCAGCTTATCGATCAATTAAGCAAGCCATTTAATCCTGCTGATTACGAAGACACTTATACAGCGGAACTCAAAGAGCTTATCGAACAAAAAGCCCATGGCAAAAAGGTGAAGGTCAAGAAAGGCGAGGAAGCGCCTACAGGCAAAGTTCATGATATTATGTCATTGCTAAAGGAAAGTTTGGATAAGAGCAAAAAAGAAAGTCCGGAAAAAGGAAAAAGAAAAACAAAATCACGCAGGACTGCCTAAATGACATTAAAAACTTACGCAAAAAAAAGAGACTTTAAAAAGACCCCTGAGCCAAAGCCTGAAAAAGGCCATGCGGGCCGGGCTTTGACATTTTCCGTTCAAAAGCATGCAGCAAGACGACTGCATTATGATTTGCGGTTGGAATATAAAGGGGTATTATTGAGCTGGGCGATTCCAAAAGGGCCTTCGATGGATCCTAATAACAAACGATTGGCGATCCAAACTGAAGACCATCCTTTGGAATACAGATATTTTGAGGGGGAGATACCTCAAGGAGAATATGGTGCTGGCACAGTTGAAGTGTGGGATAGGGGAACCTATGAAGCCGAAGAAGGGGCATCGAAAAACGAAAGTGAAAAATTGATTGGAGAAGGATTGAACAAGGGGCATCTCCAGTTCATTTTGCATGGAGACAGATTAAATGGAACTTTTGACCTTATCCATATAAAAACCGCTGACAAAGACAATTCCTGGTTGATGGTCAAGAAAAGGACGTTTATGCTGAAGATTCAAATTCAAGCGAGCGAGTGAATGAAAATGAAGCAAAGCCTGCAAAGGCCAAAAAAAGTGCGCCATCAAAGCCGTTAAAGTATCT
>CAVPCF010000129.1:0-13049 GCA_963702275.1 Candidatus Melainabacteria bacterium | reverse complement strand
TCCGGTGGGGGTGACCGGGAGCGTGCTGGATCGCACGCACAGCGAGAGAAGTGAAGGGGTATGTGTGTCTAGGGATGAGGCGACCAGAGTTACGCAGCGCTGGGACGCCCAATCAGGGCCGCCCGCGCCCGCTGAGCCGCCACGCTCCCGGAGTCTGCTCGAGCGCGGCTACCGATCCGGCCCGAGCGATGCGGCAGGCAGCGCGATCGCCACGCCGACGTCTTTCGCCGGCTACACCATCCTGCGGCCCTGGGTCCGGCGGGATGGCCGACGTCTATCTGGCCAAACATCCTCGCTTGCCGCGCCGTGACGCGCTGAAGGTCTTGAGCGAAGGGACGACGGCCGACCAGGAATTCCGCGAACGATTCAATCGCGAAGCCGATCTGGCCGCCACGCTGTGGCATCCGCACATCGTCGCGGTGCACGACCGCGGCGAGTTCGACGGCCACCTGTGGATCGCGATGGACTACGTCGAGGGACCGACGCCGCCCGGCTGATGCGGGACCGCTTTCGTTCCGGCATGGCCGACGACGACGTCTGTGCCATCGTCACCGCCGTCGCCAGCGCGCTCGACTATGCCCATGCCCTGCGGCCTACTGCACCGCGACGTCAAGCCCGCAAATATCCTGCTCGACCTGACGACCAAGCCGCGCGTCGACACGATGCTGGACTGGATGAGCCCGGCGGGGGCATGCTCGGCGCCCTGATCGGCGGTGCGATCTCGGCGGTCACCGGCGGGAAGGTCAACCTGCTGTCGAGTCTGCCCGTCGTCACGTTCACCTATGGCCCACCGGAGATGGGCTTCCTCACATGACGCAGGTGACCAACGTGACCGCCAGGTACACCCGGTTCACCAGGGAGGGCATCCCGGTACGGGCGTCGGTCGACCTGACCATGAAGGAACAGCCCAGCCTGCTGGGCAGCCTGCCCACGAACCCGACCAGCGGCGGCCTGCCCGGCCGGAAGTCGCACACGGTCAGCGCGGGGGAGAACCTGCAGAGCGTCGCGGTGGACAACTACGGCGCGCCCGGCCTGTGGCGGCGGATCGCGGAGACCAACGACATCGACGACCCGCTGCGCGTGCGGCCCGGCCACGGCGTGTACCTGCCCAATCCGGACGAGCTGTTCGAGGGCACGTCGTGACGGCCGCGCTGGGGGTGTCCACCGAGGCAACGGTCCGCGCGTCGGTCGCGCTCGGGCCGGGCGGGGTCATGCCGCTGTCGCCGCTGGTGGAACCGAAGCTGGTGCGGGTCGTCGTGGACACGCACCTGCACCTGCCGGACATGTTCGAGCTGACGTTCCTCGACGAGGACGGCAACGTCCTCGACGACGCCGGCATCAAGATCGGCACCGCGGTGCAGGTCTCCGCGGCGCGCCGGACAGCTCGTCGGCAAGCGAGCTGATCGAGGGCGAGGTCACGTCGATCGAGGCGGTGTGCGCGGAACTGCACATCCTCACCGTCGTCCGCGGCTACAGCAAGGCGCATCGGTTGCAGCGCGCCAAGAACACCAGGACGTTCGTCAACCAGACCGACGCCGACATCGCCCGCACGATCGCGCTGGCCGCCGGGCTCGTGCCGGGCACCATCGACGATCCCGGCGTCACGCACGACCACATCGCCCAGGTCAACCAGACCGACTGGGACTTCCTGCGGCAGCGCGCCATGGAGAACGGCTACGAGACCGGCGTGTCCGGCGGCAAGTTCTACTTCCGCAAGCCGTCGGGCCCCGATCCGGGTGGCGGCGGGTTCGGCAGCTCGCTGGTGTCCGGTGCCACGTCCATGCTCGGCGGCGGCCCACCGACGTTGACCTTCAAGGACAACCTGGCCGAGTTCTACCCGCGGCTCACCGCCGGCAACCTGACGCCGAACGTGGAAGTCCGCGTGTGGGACCAGGATCAGGCGCAGGTGGTGACCGCGAAGGAGAACGCGGCAACGCACACCGCCAAGATCGCCGACCAGGACCCGGCGGCGCTGGCCACGGCGTTCGGTTCCGCGCTGCCCATCCCGATCCCGTCCCTGCCGTCGATTCCCGGCCTGCCCAGCCTCGGCGCGCTGCCGACGCCGGGCGCGCACGTGATCACCGACCGGCCGGTGGCGTCCGGCTCTGCCGCGTCCACCGCGGCCGACAAGCTGGCCACAAGTGTCGCAGAGCACCTGGCCAGCACGTTCGCCGAGGCCGAGGGTTTGGCCGTGGGCAATCCGGCGATCCAGGCCGGTGCCCAGGTCACGGTGGCCGGTGTGCCCAAGGCGTTCGCCGGCACGTGGACCGTGACCAACGCGCAGCACGTGTTCGACGAGACCCACGACGGCTACAGCACCCGGTTCTGGGTCAGCGGCCGCGCCGACCGCACCCTCGCCGGCCTGACCGGTGCCGGGCCGGCAGCGGGGCAGCCGCACCGGATTCCGGGCCTGGTCTGCGGTGTGGTGACCAACAACAACGACCCCAAGACATCCGGCCGGGTGAAGGTCGCGCTGCCGTGGCTGTCGCCGCTGTACGAGTCGGACTGGGTCCGGGTGGCGCAGGTCGGCAGCGGCGCCACCAGCGGCGCGCTGTTCCTGCCGGAGACCGGCGACGAGGTGCTGGTCGGCTTCGAGTTCGGCGACCCGCGCCGGCCCTACGTGCTGGGCGGCCTGCGCAACGGCAACACGTCGTTCGACCTCGGCGGCTCGGCGGTGCAGGCCAGCGGCATGGCCGGCACCGTGGTACGCCGCGGCATCGTCGCGCCCACCGGCACGGCCCTGGTGTTCCAGGACCAGCTCGCGCCACCGCCGCCGATGCCCGGCGGCATCCCGACCACGTCGTCGGTCCAGCTCGGCACCGCGGACGGCGCGCTGGCGCTGACCATCGACCAGGTCGGCTCCACGGTGACGTTGAGCTGCAATCCCGCTGCCGGGCCGGGAAAATCGCCGATCGGCACGCTGAAGATCGAGTGCGGCCAGGCCGGCACGGTGGAGATCAAGGCGGGGACCGGCGGCTCGATGACCATCGACGGCGGCGCCAGCCTCAAGCTCACCGCCACCGCGTCCATCGACATCGAGAGCGACGGCGTGGTCAGCATGTCGGGCAAGCCGATCAAGCTCAACTAGCGGAGGAGGAACGAGCATGGCGCAGGACTTCGTCGGGGCCGGGTGGTCCTTCCCGTTGGGGGTGGACTCCACCGGAGGGATCGCGCTGGCCCGTGGCGACCAGGAACTGGTGCAGGCCATGCAGCTGATCCTGATGACCTACCCGGGCGAGCGGCCGATGCGGCCGCAGTTCGGTTCCCGGCTGCGCGACTACGTCTTCCGCAACACGACGCCGCAGACCGCGGGCGAGCTCGCCCAGGAGGTGCGCACCGCGCTGCTGCGCTGGGAACCGCGCGTGGACATCGAGCGCGTCGACGTCACACCGGACGCGAGCGAGCGCGGCATGCTCTACATCGACATCGCTTATACCGCAAAAGGAACCAACGACCGGCGCAACCTGGTCTTCCCGTTCTACACGATTCCGGAAGACGGGAGCGACTACTAAATGGGCCTGCCAGCGCCGAACCTGGACGACCGCCGGTTCCAGGACCTCGTCGACGACGCGAAGCGCCTCGTGCAGCGACGCTGTCCGGAGTGGACGGACCACAACGTGTCCGACCCGGGTGTCACGCTGATCGAGACGTTCGCGTTCATGACCGACCAGTTGCTGTACCGGCTCAACCGGGTGCCGGACCGGATGTACGTGAAGTTCCTCGAGCTCATCGGCGTCCGGCTGCTGCCGCCGCACCCGGCGGCGGCCGCGGTCACGTTCTGGCTGTCCGCGCCCGCCGCGGTGCCGATGAACGTGCTCGCCGGCACCTCGGTGGCCACCGTGCGGACGGAGTCCGAGGAGTCGGTCGTGTTCACCACAGTGGACACCCTGCCGGTCATCCCGTGCTCGTTGGCGGCGGTGCGCACCAGGACCGTGGCCGAGGAGAGCTCGACCGACCGGACGGAGCAGATCACGTTCGGCACCGCGTTCCCGGCCTTCGGCGCCGTTCCCGCTGCCGACGACGCGCTCTGTCTTGGGCTGTCCGATCCGGTGCCGCGCTGCGCGGTGCGGGTCGAGTTCCGCGGTGAGGTCGAGGGCATCGGCGTCGACCCGCGCGATCCGCCGCTGGTGTGGGAGGCGTGGCACGGCGAGGGCTGGACCACGTGCGAGACCAGCGGCGACTCCACCGGCGGCCTGAACCGGCCCGGCTCGGTCACCGTGCACGTGCCGCCGACCCATGTCGCCAGCGTCATGGACGGGGTGCGGGCCGGTTGGCTCCGTGCCCGGCTGCGTTCGCCGGAGGCCGATGAGCCGTTCTACTCGGCTCCGCCGATCGTGCACGGCCTGTCCGCGTGCACCGTCGGCGGCACGATCGACGCCGTGCACGCCGAGGTCATCCGCGACGAGGTGATCGGCGCGTCCGAAGGCGTGCCCGGCCAGATCTTCATGCTGGCCCGTGGGCCGGTGCTCGGCGGGGCGGGCGCGCCGGTGCTGGCGACGAGTTCCTCGGACGGCTGGTTGGAATGGACCGAGGTGGACCACTTCGCCGCTTCCGGCCCGCTCGACCGGCATTTCCTGGTCGAGCCGGCCACCGGCACGATCCGGCTCGGGCCAGCGGTGCGCGAGCCGGACGGCTCGCTGCGGCAGCACGGCGCGATTCCGGAGAACGGGTCGGTGCTGCGGATGGTGCGGTACACCATCGGTGGTGGCGTGCGCGGCAATGTGGCCACCGGTGCTATTCGTACTCTGAAGTCGTCCATTCCGTTCGTGGCGGGGGTGGAGAACCGGCACCGGGCTCGTAACGGGGTGGACGGGGAGACGTTGGCGCAGGCCAAGGATCGCGCGCCGATTCTGTTGCGGTCCCGCTCCCGCGCCGTCACCGCCGAGGACTACGAGGCCATCACGAAGGAACGCGCGCCCGAGTTGGCCCGGGTCAAGTGCGTCACCGCCGGGGACGACGGTGTGGATGCCGGCTCGGTTCGGGTTCTCGTCGTGCCGGCCGCGAAACCCGTTGGCGGGCGGTTGCAACTGGGTGACCTGGTGCCGAACGCGGACACGCTCGGCCGGATCGCCGAGCGGTTGGAGGAGGTTCGGCTGATCGGTACCCGGGTGCTGGTCGAACCGCCGACCTACCGGGGTGTGACCGTGGTGGCTCGGCTGGTCGCTCGGCCTCGGGTGAGCACCAGCCGGATTCAGGCCGAGGCGTTGAACGCGTTGTACGACCTGTTGGATCCGTTGCGCGGTGGGCCGGACGGTACCGGCTGGCCGTTCGGCCGGGCCGTGCACAGCGGTGAGGTCTTCGCGGCGTTGCAGGGTGTGCGTGGGGTCGACGTGGTGGAGGACGTGCGGCTGTTCGGGGCCAATCCGGTGACCGGCGAGCGTGGCCAGGAGACCGGCCGGTTGGAGTTGCCGACGCACAGTCTTGTTTTCTCGTACGGCCACCAGGTTCGGGTGGAGGAGCGATGAGGGGCACCGTCGTCGGGCCGACGCCCTATCCGATCGGGACCATGCTGCCGGCGGTCTACCAGGAGGACCCCTTCGCCATGGGGTTCACGGCCGGTCTTGACGACGTGCTGGCCGCCGTGATCGGGACGATCGACTGCATCGACTGGTACGTCGACCCGCTGATCACGCCGTTCGATTTCCTGGAGTGGCTCGGCGGCTGGGTCGGCGCGCTGATGGACGAGAACGCGCCGGAGGACCGGTTGCGGGCGCTGGTGGCCGGTTCGGTCGACCTGCATCGGCGGCGCGGCACGGTCGGTGGGCTGCGCGCGCATCTGGAGCTGTTGACCGGCGGCCGGGTCGAGGTCGTGGACAGCGGTGGCACGGCATGGTCGACCACGCCGGGTGCCGCGGTGCCCGGCGCCGCTTCGCCGCGGCTCGCGGTTCGGGTCATCGCGTCCGATCCGGCGGTCACCGTCGGTCTGGTTGACACCGCGGTCGCACAGAGCAAGCCGGCGCATGTCCGGCATCGAGTTGAGGTGATGGGGCAGTGATCATCTGTCGTAGCTGCGGCACCAACAATCGTGACGGTGACGCGTTCTGCGGTTCCTGCGGCGGTTTCCTGGAATGGACCGGGGAACGGATCGCGCCCAAGCCGGCACCGGAGGTGATCGTGGTCGCCGAAGAGCACGCCGCCGCGCCGCGCCGCGGGTTCCTGGATCGGGTGCAGTCGCTGCTGTATCTGGACGTGCCGGTGCAGGCCCCGATGGAGCGCAACGGTCCCGGTGCGCGCCCCGGGGCACCGCCGCCGCCTCGGCCGGCACCGCCGCGACCGCCCGGTTCGGCACCGCCGCCACCACCTGGCCCGCCGCGCCCTCCCACCGGCCCACCGCCCCCGCCGTCCGGTCCGCCGCGTCCTCCCGCTGGGCCGCCACCGCCGCCGAGCGGGGCATCCGTCGGTTTGCCGCCACCGCCGCCGGGGCCGCCGGCCAGCTTGCCGCCGCCACCGCCGAGCCCGCCGGTCGGTCTGCCGGCACAGCCGCAGTGGCCGTCCGCGGCGCAGGAGTCGTCGGTCGGCCTGCCGCCGCCACCGCCTCGTCCGCCGGTCGGCCTGCCCGCGCCACCGCCGGCGCCGCCGCCGACGTTGCCGCCGGTGAACAGTTCGGCGGCCGCGCTGGTCGCGCCGATGACGGCCGCGCGGCCCGCGCCCGCCGTGCCTGAGCAGCCCGCTGTGGTGTCGCCGACCGAGCAGGCACCCAAGCAGCGGTCGTTCCACGGCACCCTGCCGCCCTCACGCAGGCTGCGCCCCGGCGACAAGGTCTGCGGCGACTGCGGCGAGGGCAACAACGCGAACCGGCGGTTCTGCAGTCGTTGTGGCGCTTCGCTGGACGAGGCCGCCGTCGTGCGGACCCGGTGGTGGCGGAAACTGTTGCCACATCGCAGGAATCGAGTGGTCGAGGCCGGCATGCGGCCGGGCCGCCGAGGTGCCCGCGGTGGCCGTCGCGGTGGGGTCGGTCAGGTCATCGGGACGATCATCCGCACGCTGATGAAGGTCGTCGGCGTCGCGGTCCTCGTCGGCGGGATCGTCTACGCCAGTTACGCGCCGTTCCGCACGTGGACCAACGCGGAGGTGAACACGATCGAGCAGACGGTGCTCGGCAAGGTCCACCCGCAGTTCGCCCAGATCCACGCCTTCGCCACCACGGCGTCCTCAGCGGTGGCAGGCCATCCCGGCACCGCTGTCGACGACGGCTTCACCAACACGTACTGGCAGGCGGCCGACAACGTGCCGACCCAGCAGCCACTGCTGACGTTGACGTTCGACCACGCCGTCACGATCAATCGGTTGATCGTGCGCCTCGGTTCCAGCGACAACTTCCAGTCCGTCGACCGGCCGGAGATCCTGCACGTCGTCTACAGCACCGGTCAGGTCGAGGACATCACCACCAAGGACACGCCGGACCCACAGACGTTGACCGTCAACCACGGCGCCAACGTGACCCACCTGACCATCCAGGTCACCGGCTTGTTCCGCTCGGCAGGCGCCACTCAGATGGCCATCACCGAGATCGAGTTCTACGGCAAGGACTGAGGTTCCTCAATGGCGGTCGACGAACTGGTCGACCGCCAGGGACGGCACGGCCCGTGCCGGCAGCTCGACGGGCTGCACGTGGCGCTCCCGGCGTCGCGCCGATCGGTCGAGCACCTTCTTCCCGAGACCGATCATGGGCAGTTCGACCCAGCGATACAGCACGTCGGCCATGACGAACGCGAGGCAGGCCACCGCGATCACGGTCGCCGTCCTCGGGATGGCGAAGATCGGAATGGTCGCGGCGATGGTCAGGCCGGCGACCATCTGGATCAGATACAGGGAATAGGAGCGCTCGCCGACGATCCGCATCGGACGCCGGGACAGGATCCACTGCACCGGCCCGTGCGAAACGGTCACCACGAGCAGCAGCGCGACCGGAATCGCATACAGGGCAATGGTCAGCGGCTCGCCGATGGTCACCCGCCCCCACGGGATGTACAGGTGCGCCACCACCCACAGCGCGGCGACGGCCAGCCCCACCGGCACCGAGGTGAGCGGCCGCAGCACCGCGAATCCCTTGGGGCTGTGCATGACGAGGGCGAGCAGGCAGCCGACGAGGATCACGAAGTAGTGCACCGACGAGCCGCCGGTCACCGGTATCAGCAGCAGCGCCACGGCCATCCCGGCGAGCGCGAAGGCGATCTTCCTGCCGAAGGCCATCGCGGCGATCAGGAACGCGAGGAACGGCCAGACGAGATAGAACTTCTGTTCGATGCCGAGTGTCCACGACTGCCCGTACAGGAAGATCGACTGCAGGCGGTCACCGGCGATGTCGTTGTTGAAGGTCACGTAGTAGAGCCACAGCGACCGCACGTTGTTGCCTGGTTGCCTGCGCAGCACGTCCAGCGCGACGATGATGCCCAGGACCACGAAGTAGACGGGCATGATGCGAAACACGCGACGGATGTAGAAGCTCCGGAGCGACACCTTGCCGTTGCGCTCCTCCTCGCGCAGCGCGAGGGTCGTGATCAGGAACCCGGTCAGCACGAAGAAGATGTGCACACCCGCCCAGCCCGACAGCCACGCCCACCTCGGCCCGCCGTAGTGCACGATGACCACCAGTACCGCGGCGATCGCGCGGAGACCGTCGAGTCCGGGAAATCTTCGCATGGCCAGGAACTCGGCATGACTGAGCGTGCGCACTTCTGTCCCCTGTGTCAGTCGGTGATAGCCCTCTCACCTGCGATGATGCTGGTGCCTACACCGCGAGCGTCACAGCTTCGGTTCAGTGTCGCATGCCCGGATCTCGTACTCAGTGGCGGTCGACGAACTTCGGTGGCTGCTCGGTGCCCGGGGTGATCAGGAACGGCGTCGACGCGCTGACCGTGGTCACGGTGGCCAGGATTTCGTAGCCGCCCGCGGGCGTGTGCGGCATGAGCACCATGACCTGGCCGGTGAACGCGCCGATACCGTTGGTGACGGCGGTGGTGGCGCCGGGTACGGCGGCCAGGTTCGTCGTGGCCGCGGTGCCGACCGGGACCAGTGCGAACGTCACCGTCGCGTTGTCGGGGAAGCCGGTTCCGGTCACCGCGGTGGTACGGCCCGCCGGTGCCAGCGGTGGGTTGGCCAGCAGGGTCGGTGTGAACGACGGCTGCGTCGGCGCGACGCCGTTGCTGGTCAGGCTGACCAGCAGGTGGGCGGCGTAGAAGTTGAACCCTCCCTCGCCGTGTCCGCAGACCAGTTCCTCGCCGGGCGGCACCGCGGGCGGCGGGACTGGTGCCTGGCTGCCGCCACCTGGCGGTGTGCCGAGGTCGAAGTCCTGCGGATCGCAATAGGTGATGTCCAGGAACGCGGGGCGTTTCCCGGCGGCGGCAGGGGTGGCCGTCTCGCCGAGTTGACAGGTCGGGCTGAAGGGCTCCCTGGTCAGCCTCGTGCCGGTGCAGGCATCCGTCGCGGCGTGGTAGTCGGCCGCGCTGCCCGGCGCCGTCGGAGAATCCACAGTGGACACGCTCATGATCATGGATTCGCGGAAGCTCTCCGCGGCGGTGGCGGTGACCTGGTGCGCCTGGCTGGTCGTGGCGACATTCAGACTGCCGAAGTCGATCGACTCCGGGCTCACGGTCGGCCCGTCCAGTCCCTGGTCGGAGGCGTCCAGAGTGGCCTGGGCGGTGCCGTCGCTCGCGGTGATCACCACCGCGCCGCGCAGCGGCTTGCCGATGGTGGTGAACCGCAACGAGATGACGCAGTAGCCGACCAGCGGTCGCAGCGTCGCGCCGATGCAGTCCTCGTCGCCGGGGATCACCTGCCACGGGCTGACGGCGACGCCACTGGCCGTCGTCGTGGCACCGCTGATCGAAACCGGCCCGGTACCGGGGTTGACAACCGTGACGGTGGCCACCTCACTTGTCGTGGCCCGGAAGTCGAACTGGGCGACCAATGGCGTCTGCAGGATAGAGACCGCTCCTGCGGCGAGTCGGCCGGCGCCGGACCACGAGCTCACCGCGGCCGAACCGAGCAACGCCACCACCATCCCGAGCGCGGCCAACGCCACGGGACCGAGTTTCATACGACGGAATGTGGTCTGGGGGCCCACGTGTGCCTTCCGGTTGTGCTGGGGGATCAGTGTCTGTCGACGAACTTCGGCGGCTGCTCGGTACCCGGGGCGACGATGAAGCCGACCGACGCCGACACGGGAGTTCGGCCGAACAGGGCGGTCGCCAGGATCTCGTACTGGCCAGCGGGTGTGTGCGGCATGATCACCATGATCTGGTCGGCGAAGTCGCCGCTGCCGTCGGTGGTCGCGGTCCGGAAGCCGGGCACGGCGCTCAGGTTGGTCGCGGGATCCGTGTTCGGCGCCACCAGGGCGTAGGTGACCTGGGTGTCGGGCGGGAAGCCGGTGCCGGAGATCGCGGTGGTGCGGCCGGCGGGCGCGAGCGGCGGGATCGCGGTCACCTTGGGGGTGAAGGTGGGCGGCGTCGTCGGCGGGAGCGTTGTCGTGGTCGGCGGGGCGGTGGTCGTCGTGGTCGGTGGCGTTGTCGTCGTGGACGTCCGGCCGGCGCCGGTCAGGCTGACGAGCTGGTGGAACGCCGGGACGCCGTCATTGGTCTGGCAGAAGATGGTGTTTTCCGGCGGCGGCTGGGTGGTCGTAGGCGCGCCGGACGACGACGGCGCGGGGGAGCCGGAGCTGTCGGCCGGTTGGAGGACGTTGCCGATGGTGCTGCCGCCGCTGCTGAAGAAGCAGTAGGCCACGGACAGGAAAGCCGGCCGGTCGCCTGCGCCACCGGGGGTGTCCGTGAGGGTCACCGCGCAGTTGGGTACCGGCCCGCTGGCAGCCTGGGCGTGTATCACGACGCCGCCGCCGGTGCTCAGGACGTCGCCGGTGCAGCCGTCCGTCGCGATGTGGTAGTCGGCCTTGTCACCCGGTGTCGGTACGGTGTCCACAACGGACACGTCGACCACCTGGTAGTCGGTGCCGGACGGTGCGGCGCCGATGGTGACCGTGTGCGCGGGACTCGTCTCGCCGACCGGCCTGCCGCCGAAGTCCACGACGTACGGATCGGCGAGGATCGAGTCGAGGCGGCCCGAGCTGATGGTGCCGATCGAGCCGGTGACCGACGTTCCGTCGTGTGCAGTGACGATCAGGGAACCCTGGAACTGCTGCCCCGGATTGTTGTACCGCACCGAGATCGCGCAGTTGCCGCCCGCCGGGATCGTCGCGCCCGTGCAGTTCTCGCCGGGGAACACCGTCAGCGGGACGGTCGGCGGCGGCGCGCTGCTGGACGGGTCGGTGCTGCTGGACGGGTCGGTGCTGCCCGCCACCGCGTTGCCGCTGGGCGGCGTGGTGAGCGTGAACTGGAAGTGGTCGATGGTGACCGGGCTGGTCCCGGTGTTGGTCACGGTCGCGGTGCTCACCTGGGTCGCCGGCAGCGTGGGATCGGGATCGAACACCGCGATCGAGTCGACGACCAGCGTGTTCGCGTCCGCGCCCGAATGGGCCCGGCCCAACGAGTACGACAGCAGGACCAGCGCGCTCGCGGCGAGCACTGCCGCCGCCATCGCCACCGCCGCCAGCACGACCTGCCCACGGTGGCGCCGTGGCCGGACAACGTGGTCAACTGGGCTGGTCTGCACTGGTCGTCCTCACGTTGGGAATGGCTTACAGCACGCCAGGTTCGACGCTATGCGACGTGATCGCCCGGCGGCACGGCCCGCGCACCGTCCGCCGGGGCACCCGCCGCCGCACGATCGGGCAGCCATGGCCGACCTCTCTCCAACCCCGCCGCCGGTATACCGAAAACCGGGCCGCCAGGACACTTCCGCCATGGGTCTTTCCGCAACGCTGAACAGTCCACTGCTGACGGCGACGCCCGGCGACAGCGCGTCGTGCGACATCCTGGTACGCAACACCGGGCAGGTCGTCGACCAGTACGCCCTCGGGCTGCTCGGTGACGCCCAGCAGTGGGCGACCGTCGAGCCTCCGGTGCTGAACCTGTATCCCGGTGAGGCCGGCACCGCGCGGATCACCTTCTCGCCACCGAAGTCCTCGAAGGTGCACGCCGGGATCGTGCCGTGGGGCCTGCGGGTCGCGTCCCGCGAGGACCCGCACGGGTCCAGGGTGGAGGAGGGCCAGGTCGAGGTCCTGCCGTTCGAGGACGTGCGAACCGAGCTGGTGCCGCACGTGTCGTCCGGCCGGCGGTCGGCCCGGTTCGACCTCGCCGTGGACAACAACGGCAACCACCCCATGGACGTCGAGCTGTTCGCGGAGGACGCGGCCGACCAACTGCGGTTCCGGCTGACCAGGAGCCTCGCCACGGTCGCGCCGGGCACGACCACCCTGATCAGGTTCCAGGCGTTGCCGCGCAAGGGTTTCCTGCGTGGCCAGGACAAGAGCCTGCCCTTCGTGCTGGTGGTCGCGCCCCACCAGGGCGAGCCGGTCAACGCGGACGGCGCGATGGTGCAGCGGCCGCTGCTGCCGCGCTGGCTGCTGCCCGCGTTGGCCGCGCTGCTGGCGCTGGTCCTGATCGCGGCCGTGCTGTGGTTCACGTTGCTGAAGCCGGTGATCGCGTCCACCGCGAAGGCCGAGGCCGACAAGCAGAACTCGCAGCTGGCCGCCGCGGTGCAGCAGTTGCGCCAGCAGGCCGCCACGAACGGCGGCGGTGGCGGCGCTGCCGGCGGCACCAAGAGCGGCGCGGCCGCGGGTGGCGCGGGAGCCACCGCTCCCGTCGCTCCCGCAGCGCCGGCCGCGCCACCGCCCGCGCCCACCGCGTGGCGGATGCAGACCAACGCGCCCGCGAACCAGGCGGTCGGCACCTTCACGGTGACCAACCTGCCAAGCAGCCTGGCAGGCCAGCCGATGGGCATCGAGGACATCATCCTGCAGAACCCCAACGGTGACACCGGCGTGCTGCAGATCCGGAAGAAGAACGGCTCGACGGACACGGTCCTGCTCGCCGTCGGCCTCGAGAACTTCCGCGACCTGGACTACCACCTGCTCCAGTCCTGGCAGATGACCAAGGACGACCACCTGGAGATCGCGGTCAGCTGCCAGAACGGCACCGGCAAGCCGAACACCGGCG
>CAVPCF010000128.1:0-16371 GCA_963702275.1 Candidatus Melainabacteria bacterium | reverse complement strand
AATTTTTTGTACGTCTCTTCCTGGGCCCGTATTGCTGGGTTCGTCGAGTACCCGATGTTGCTTCCGAGCTGGTAGGTCAGATACCAGAGTTTCTGCGGCGCGAAGTAGAACAGCATCGGCGCGGTCTTGTATCCGCCGCCGATCGCGGTGCTGTCCAGGTAGGGGTGAACGGCGCGGCGGCGGCCTGGGACCAGTCGGAGAAGTTGATGGTCGCCATGCCGTAGTTCCCGTTCGCGTCCACGGTGGACATGTAGACGTACCAGCGGCCGTTGTAGTTGACGACCGAGGGGTCCTTCACGGCGATGATGTCGTGCGTGGCATCCGACTTGTGGCTGATCAGGATGCCGCCGGAGGACCAGTTGAAGCTGCTCGGGGAGCGTGTCGGACGGACCGGTGCCGGTCGAGGACGGGGTCGGCGTGGGTGAGGTGGAAGGCGAGGTGCTCGGCGAGGTCACGCTGCCGGTGGCACGGCGTTCCGTTGAGGGCGAAGCCCGTCAGGCACGGCGTTAAGGCCCACGTTGTTCCACGAACCGTTGAATCCGAAGAAGCTCGTCGAAACGCCGGCGGGAATGGCGCCGTTGTAGGAACGCATTGGTCCAGGCACGTCGGCGCCGGACTGGGTGTAGCCGCCGTCCCACAGGTCGGTGATCGCCTGGGCCGTCGGCGAAGAACCACGTGAGGGTCCAACCGCTGGATCGCGCGCCGCCGCGAGTTCGTGACGCCGACGTTCGCGCCGAAGCCGCCCTGCCACTGGTTGGTGATCGTATAAGAGACCTGGCAGCCGGTCGCGGCCTGCGCCGAGCCGGTGGCCGCGACCGTCAGACCGGCGGCGGCGACCGTCGCGGCGACGCCAGCGGCGAGCCACGACCGGTGATCGGTGAGTTTCGCAGACATCCTCCTGTCCTCGAAGGGCTCGGCCGGATAGTACGAATGACTGGGAAGGCGGTCAAAGAATGGTTCGTACTCTTGCCCTGCGTGCCGGGTGACGCCTGTAAGTTTCATGGTTCCGTGACCGCCCGGTCCCCCCGCGCCCGGTACTCACAGCACTCCGACCTGCGGTGTCCGGCATCCCGATTGTGCCGCGGCCGTCGCGTCGACGCGGTCGGCCCTTGAGCCTCCGGTGGCGCCTTGGCACCTTCCCGAGCGACGCGGTGTACGCCGAAAAACCGCGGCTGCCGTGCCTCTCCGGCTTCGGCCGTCTTTCGAAGGGATGGAAACCAAATGGCTCGAAGATTCCTCCGCCCGCGTGCGCTCGCCGCTGCCCTGGCGATCGCCTTCGCCGCGGCGCTGTCCGTCGTCGCCGTGCCGGTCGCGCAGGCCGCCACGACCACGTGTTCCGGCACCGGCACGATCGCGGCCGGCGACTACATGATCCAGGCCAACGAGTGGAACTCCAGCGCGCCGCAATGCATCACGTACACCGGCGGGACCGCGTGGACGGTGTCCACCGCGAACTTCAACCTGAGCGGCGGCGCGCCGGCCACCTACCCGTCCATCTACAAGGGCTGCCACTGGGGCCTGTGCACCGGCGACAGCGGCTTTCCGATCCAGATGAGCAACCTGGGCAGCGCCGTCTCCTCGTGGAGCACGACTCAGCCCTCGTCCGGCGCGTATGACGTCGCCTACGACATCTGGTTCAACTCCACGCCCACCACCAGCGGCCAGCCGGACGGCACCGAGGTGATGATCTGGATCAACAGCCGCGGCGGGGTGCAGCCGTTCGGCTCGCAGACCGCCACCACGAACGTCGACGGCTTGAACTGGAACGTGTGGACCGGGCAGCAGACCTCATGGAAGATCATCTCCTACGTGCTGAACCCGGGCGCCACATCCGTCAGCAATCTCGATCTCAAGGCCCTGTTCGAGGACGCGGTGGCGCGCGGCTCGATCAATCCCGTCGAACTACCTGATCGACGTCGAGGCGGGTTTCGAGATCTGGCAGGGCGGCCAGGGGTTGGGCACCAACAGCTTCTCCGTCACGGCGACGGCCAACGGCGGCGGTGACACGACTCCGCCCTCGTCGCCGGCGAACCTCGCGGTCACCGGCGTGACCAGCTCCTCCGCTTCGCTGTCCTGGTCGCCGTCCACGGACAACGTCGGGGTGGCCGGGTACCGGGCGTACCGCAACGGCGTCCAGGTCGGCACGAGCACCGGGACCACGTTCACCGATACCGGGCCTGTCGCCGTCGACGCAGTACACGTATGCGGTCGCCGCCTACGACGCGGCTGGCAACGTCTCCGCCCAATCCTCTGGCGTGACCGTCACGACCTCCTCGGCTGGTGGCAGCGGTGGCGGATGCGTCGCCAGCTATGTGGTGACCAACCAGTGGAACAGCGGCTTCACCGCGAACGTGACGGTGACGAACAACGGTTCCGCGGCCGGCAACGGCTGGAAGGTGGCCTGGAACTGGGGCGGCAACCAGCAGATCGTCAACGTCTGGAACGGTGTGGAGAGCCGCGGCGGGCAGGGCGAGACGGTCACGAACGCGAGCTTCAACGGCGCCGCTCGCACCCGGCGGCAACACCTCGTTCGGCTTCCAGGCGAACTACTCCGGCACCAACGCGTCCCCGACGCTCAGCTGCACGCTGAGCTGACTGAACTGACTGGCTGACCGCCACGGCACAGTGCGGCCGCCCGCTCGGGGAACCGTGTCCGAAGCGAGTTTCGCTGCACGGATTCGCCGGACTCCGCTCAGCCGAAGCGACCCGAGTAGATGTCGACCTGGAAGTTCTGGCCCGGATTCTCCGTGGTGATCTCCCAGCCGAACTGCACCTTGCCGAGCGTCTCGTTGGACATCCAGCCCTTGGCGTACTGGATCCACTTGAGCATGTCGAGGACGTTGAAGGTGCCCGAGGTCACGGTGCTGGTGTCGACGAATGAGTAGACGTTGTTCGAGCCGTTCCAGCCCTTGTATACGTTGTAGGTCACCCCGTCCAGGGTCACGTAGCCGACGCTGGAGCCGAGCGGGTAGTAGCGGTCGCGACTCAGGTTCCTGAGCCAGCCTCCGCGTAATCGATCGTCACGTCACGGCAGCGATGTCGCGCACGAGTGCGGCGGTTCGGGACTGGTCCCGAACCGCCGTGCTCAGTATCGTTCGGCGTAGGTGTATCAGGATACGAAGGGAACGTACTGAATGCGGTATCAACCTGTGACGCGCTTCGACGTGATCTGGCGGATGGCGGTCGGTTTCGCGGCCGGTCCGGCGCTGCTCATCTGGGGCGTCGTGATGAAGACCGGCCACACGGTCAGCTGCGGCGATGAGACCATGTCGCCCGGCGAGGTCTGCCGGGACGTCGAATCGGGCAAGACGACGACGTACTCCGACGCCGCGAACGGGGACAACGGCGTCGCCACGTTCCTGATCGTCGCGGGCATAGTCGTCACGATCGCCGCGCTGCTCTGGTTCGCCTACCGCTGGCAGAACCGCGCCGCGCGTCCGCTGCTCCCGCCGAAGGAACCGCGGGGGCCGCTGCGAGGTCCGCGCGGGGTGGCGCCGATCAAGCTTGACAAGTTCGCGTGGGCCGAGGCGCGGCTCGCCGAGAACGCGCAGTACGGTCTGGCCGTGCGGGTCGATTCCGAGCGCAGCTCGAGCACCCCCATGGCGCGGGTCGCGCTGCGCGATCACCTGAACGCGCACGCCGGGTCCGACCCGGTCTATGCCCGCGCCGCTGCGGCGCTCGCGGCGCACAAGCAGGTGCCCGGCGCGCCGCTCCCGTTCGTCGTCTCGGGACCACGCGTGTGGTTCTTCGTCCGATTCTCGCCGGGCAGCCCGGCGAAGGAGCAGTTGCACGCACTCCTCGACCGCGACGCGCCGAATATCCGGACGCTGCTTCAGGACGCCGCGGCCACCGAGTCGGCCACGGTCGTCGTCGTCGGCTCCTAGACTTGTAGGGGCTCTTTATCTCCGCTGGCCCTGTGACCTGGGTTGATGTGGGGCTTTGGATCGCGGCGGGGTCTTGACGACCTCGATGCCCGCAGCGAGCGCAGTGGCCGCGTGCGCCTGGAGAAACCGGCGGCAGGTGATCAGATCACGCCTGGGCGCCGACAGGATCCGACGATGGCGCATAAGCCACACGAGCCGCCTAACCGCAAATACGTTGCTTGCATAACGCCAGGTCACGCGCGCGGGCCGGGTTAAGAGCCCCTACACGCCCACCCGTGGCGCTGTGGGAAGAGCAGAGGATTTTCGGTCCTCGGCGTGTGTTGGTTGGAGTGGGAGTCGTGCCTCCCACCCGTGTGGTGGATGGGAGGCGCCTTGGCTTGCCGGTGCGTCCGACTCCGACCTGCCCGCACCGCCGCGGTGCGCGCGGCAACGGTTTCACGGCGCTCGAGGCGAGTGAGCGGTGTCCTCGGGATGGTGATCATGCCCATCGAGGAAGCGCAGGTCAAAGCTGGTGGCCGAGTCTTCGACCAGCACTGGCACATTGCGGGTACTGCTACGTCGCGTCGAAGGCTTGTCGTCTCACCCGACGGCGTCGGCTACGACGCGCGTTGCCCTGTGCCGATAAAGCGACCAGGCGAGGATCCCGGCGAACAGCACCTCGCCGATCAGGCTCACCGTGCCGAGTGCATCGAATGTCCCTGATACGCCGAAGCCGAAGGTGCGCATACCGGCGCCGAGGTCGGTGATCGTGCGCGGCAGCAGGGCGAGCCCCGGTGCGCCGGTCACAAGCAAGGCGAGGGGCCAGATCGGCGAGAAACGGCCGGCCCAGGCCGCGAACGCAACGGCCGGAACGACGCAGATCGTTGGGAGCAGGAACTGGATGCCGGGTATGTCGACGTGTGTCTGCACGACGATCGCGTTCACCGCGAGCAGCGCGCCGTCCACGGCGATGAGCGCGACGATCCAGCGTCGAGCCGATCTGAGTCCGTCGGCCCGGTGGAATCCGAGCGCCCCGGCGATCAGCGACAGCAACCCGAGGCTGAGCAGGGCCAAGTACGTCCCGTTCGTCGACCAGGTGAGCCCCGGCGAGAAGGGGTCGCCGAATCGAACGCTCACGCCCACGACCATAGAAAGTGGCCCGACTGCAGCGAGCGCCAGCCCCGAACGTCGGCGCCCGGATGCCAGCGACACCAGCGCCAGCGACGCGGCGAGGACCGCTACGGCCTCCTCCACCGCCTCGTACAGTGCCGCCGCTGCCACATAGTGCGCGGCCAAACCTCCGTCGTGGCCGGACCGCCAAAAAACGTCGGCCTCCCGCGCGAAGCCGAACGTGTAAACCACGTAGACGGCTGATTGCAGGAGCAGGCCCGCCAGCGCCACCCGCCGCAGCAGCGCTCCGAAGGCCTCGGCCCGCGTGCCACCGCCCGGGGCTCCGGTCCGCACGCTCAGCGAGAGGCTCAGGATACTGAGGATCTCCTTGGCCGCGGGACGGCTGCGGCCCTCGTCCTGCGCCGCGTCGAGCAGCGTGCCGAGGATCTCCTCGCCGCGCTGCTCCCGGTAGCTCCGCGGCAGGAGCATCAGGACCCGTTGGTAGCTCACCGCGACCGCATCCTGCGCCGGTGTGCCCTGCTGCCCGCTCAAGCCGCACCTCCCACTGTGCTCGCGCCGCCGATCGCCGGGCCCCGCGCCCGCAGACGATGCGTCGCGGCCCGCGCGATGGCCGCCATCCGCTCCGCGTCCTCGGCCAGTGCCGCGGCGCCGCTGTCGGTCAGCCGGTAGTAGCGCCGCAGCCTGCCGGACTCCACCTCTTCCCGGTCGAGCGCGAGCAGGCCCTCGGCGCTGAGCCGGTCGAGCGCGCCGTAGAGGGTGCCGACCTTCAACCGGGTGCTGCCGCCGGTAAGCGCGGCCACCTCCTGCACGATCCCGTAGCCGTGGAGCGGCTCGCCGGCGAGCGCGAGGAGGATCAGGAAGACCTGTTCCGTCCGTGTTGATGAGTTCACAAGCAACATATATCGTTTCGCGAGTCATCATGTCAACGAAGGCATAGGGGGCTCCCGGCGTCCTACTGGGTGCCAGAACTGTCGCATGCCGACTGGGCTGCGTGGATGTTCGAGACCGTGGCTCACGGGGCTTTTGTTCACCTTGGATCCGGCCAAGATCATTCCGGGCCCGTCTCGCTTTCACCCGAAAGTCCGTCGGACGGTCTACTCCATGAGGGCGAGAATGGAGAGAAAGCCCAGGCTGACCGCGTGGCCGGATGTCCAACCTTGCTAGGACGGGTGGGACTCGAACCCACGACCCAAGGATTATGGGATGGCAACGCTACCGCTCCCATGGCCCTCCCACCATTGCGGCCGTTGTCGGCGCTCGCGTCCCTCCTCCGTGGCGTATGGATGGGAGGGGTCGTGTCGGGGTGGTGCCGCGTCGTGACGGTGCGCGCGGGGGAGTGGCGCCGCGTTCTTCGCCGCGTGTGGCTCGTCCGTCGCGGTTGACCGCCCACCTGTGGCGATGTGGGAGGAGCAGACGACTTTCGGTCCTCCGCGCCCCGCGGGCCGGAATCCGAGGTGGCCTCCCACTCTTCTTGGCAGTGGGAGGGGAGTCGGCTCGGGCGTAGGGGGCGCCGCTGGGCTGCATCGCGCCGTGGTCAGGGCTGCAGCCGATCTTGGCACGCATGCCCACGGCCTGCATGGATGAGTTCTCGGCACCCACAGGCACTCAGTTTTCGGAGAGCCTCGATACCGCGCGGCGCGGCCGGCACTGGGGAATCGTCCGGGAGACTGGGGCGGGTTCACGTCGATGAAATGAGGTTGCGGTGCGTCGTTCTATTGTCGCCAGTCTTCTCGGCTCTGCCGCGCTGGCCGTGGCGGTCTTGTCTCCTGTCGCGGCCTCCGCCGGCGGGTCCGCTGTCGCCACGCCAGCGGACTTCTACCAGGCGCCGTACCGCTTGCCGCCCGGCCAGCCTGGCGCGATCATCCGCACCCGGCCCGCGACGGTGCCCGCGACTGCGCTGACCGCGACAGCGACCACGGTCATGTACCACTCCCGCGACGCCCAGACGCCGACATCGCGGTCACCGGCACCGTGTTCACCCCGACGCTGCCGTGGCCTGGCGCCGGTCTCGCGGCCATGGGTGGATCTCGCGGCCGGCACCCAAGGCCCAGGGCCGCAATGCGCGCCGTCCAAGCAGTTCGTCGTCGACACCGAACAGGAACTCGAACCGGTCGAAGCGCTGCTGGCGAACGGCTGGGGTGTCGCGGTCAGCGACTACGAGGGCTATACCACCGGCTCCACCTCCACCTACGTTGCCGGGGCCTCCGAGGCGCACACCGTGCTGGACATGGCCCGCGCGGCCGCCGCCGTCCCGGGGACGGGCATCACGGCGGCGACCCGGTGGGCCACGATGGGCTACTCGCAGGGCGGCGGCGCGTCGGCCTGGGCGGCCTCGCTGGCCCCTTCCTACGCCCCTGATCTCAACCTGATCACCGACGTGTCCGGCGGCGTGCCGGCCGACGTCCAGAACGTGGCCGAATCCCTGGACGGCAGCCTGATCGGCGAAGGCCTGCAGCTGTACGCACTGATCGGCCTCCAGCAGGCCTACCCAGGCCAGTTCCCGCTGGACGCACCCTGAGCGCCGCGGGCAAGGCCACCGAGGCGTCGCTGAAAACCCAGTGCGTCGTGCAGACCCTCGCCAGCTACCCGCTGAAGAAGTTCACCGACTACTCCACCGGCGGCGAGACCATCCAGCAGTTCGACGCGCAACCCGATGTCGCCGCCGTGTACGCGGAGAACAACCTGATCACCCGGCCGGCCCCGACCGTACCGGTGTTCCAGTACCACGCGGCGCTAGACGAAATCGTTCCGATCGGCCAGGCGAGCGCCCTGAACCAGGCATGGTGCGCCGCGGGTGTCCGCACCGTGTTCACGGTCGTGCCCGGCGACCACATCGCCGGGCGAAACCGCCGGCCTGCCCGCCGCGATCGGCTGGCTCTCCGACCGGTTCGCCGGACGACCCGCACCGACCACCTGCCCGTAACACCCACACTCATGCCGAAGCCACACCCACCGTCCCGCGACCAGAAACGCGACCGCGATAACCCAAATCCCTGCCACAGACAGCCGCGATAGTCGTGATGCCCTGTGCGACCCCGTGGCTGAAGGTCTTCGGCGGCCTCATCTGCGAGTACGAACGAGCCGCCTAAACCGCGAACCTTCGGCCTGCATAACACCAGGCCACGGGCACACGCGGCGTAAAGAGCCCCTACAGGCGCCGGAAGGGCTGAGGACTTTCGGTCCTCCGCGCCCCGCAGACCGGGACCGTGGTGGCCTCGCACTCGGCTTGGAAGTGGGAGGGGAGTCGGCTCGGGCGTAAGGGGGCGCTGCTCGGGCTGCATCGTGCCGTGGTCAGGGCTGCAGCCGATCTCGGCACGCACGCCCACGACCAGCATGGATGAATTTTCGGCACCCACAGGCATCACCCGCACCGGCCGCCTGATCAGGCGGGCGGGCGCGGAGTACTTGTTCTGCCGCACTGTGATCATCGAATAGCGGTCGACGACCGGCGTCAGCAGTAGCCGGGTGTCGAATGGCTCGGCCAGCAGAGGGTTCAGCGCGGGCAGTTCCTCGGCCATGTCCTGGCCGATGGGCGCGCGCCGATGCGTCGGCCCAGCTCCCGCCGTTCCCATCCGCGATCAGCTCGCCGAGGTCGAGGACGACGATGCGCCGATCCTGCGGCGGCCACGATCCGGCCGCGCGCAGGCTGGTGCGCGCGGCCGGAGTCGGGGGTCGACGCGTCGGGCTGCTCTCAGGGTGGGCTGTGCGGATGGTCAGGTTGCGGTAACGGTGACTGTGGGTGCGGTGTTGGTGCCGGAATAGGAGGCGCCGAAGCCGAAGCTGGTACTTGCACCGGGGGCGATGACGTTGTTGTATGCGGCGTTGACCGCGGTCACCGCCGTGCCGGTCTGGGTGTCGGTGGCGTTCCACATATTGGTGATCGTCTGGTTGCCGCCCCAGGTCCAGGTGACCTTCCAGGACTTGGTGGCGGTGGTGCCGGTATTGGTGATGGTGACGTTGGCGTTGAAGCCGTTGCCCCAGTCGCTGCTGATGCTGTACGTCGCGGTGCAGCTGGGACCATTGCCGCCGGTGGATCCGGCGGAGGTGGTGGCGGTGACGGCGGTGGACGCGGTCGAGGTGTTTCCGGCAGCGTCGTAGGCCTCGACCGTGTAGCCGTACTGCGTGGAGGCTGTCAGCCCGGAGTCGGTGTACGAGGTTGTGGCCGTAGTCCCTGCCAGTGTGGTGCCCCGGTACACGTTGTAGCCGGTCACCGCGACGTTGTCGGTTGAGGCGGTCCACGAGAGCGAGACGCTGCTGCTGGTGGTGCCCGTGACGGTCAAACCGGTCGGCACGGTAGGCGGAGTCATATCCCCGCCGGTCGTGCCGCCGCTGGCGATCAGTTCGCCGTACACGGCGTAGGCCATGGCGATATCCGCCTGTGCCCAGAAGCGGTGGTAGGTGAACGTGGGCGCGGCCCCGCCGCTGAGGTAGGTCTGCACCTTCGGCCAGTCCGGGTCGTTCCTGTACCAGGAGCGGATGGAGATGAAGGTGGCCCCGGGGGCGATCGGGTCGCCGTTGGGCATCGTGCCCGACCAGCCGAGAGGCACGTACACCGGGTCGCTGAACCGGCTGTAGTCGGTGCGGCTCTCGGGCACCGCGATGCCCTTGGTGTCGGCGTAGTTCGCCATCGTGTCCAGCAGGCTCTTGGCGAGGGCCGCGGACGTGGTGTCGCCGGACTTGGCGGCATAGTAGGTCAGAGTCTTGACGTAGGCTGCGGCGACGCCCACGTCGTTGCCGTAGTCCGCGACCGCCACGTGCAGTCCGGAGTTGCTCCCCGGGCTGGCCGGGTTCCAGGTGTCCGGCTGTCCGGACCAGCCGAGCGTGGACGGGATCTGGAAGCTGGTGGAGGTGACCGTGGTCTCGGAGGCGGCCCACGTGATCCACTTGCCCAGCACCGTCTTGGCGGTGGCGTTGCCGGTCACGTAGTAATACTCCGCGAGCCGCTCCATCGACCAGGCCTGCATCCCGAACCAATTGTTGCTCGGCGGGTCGTGGTAGACCGGCTCCCAGTCATAGGCCATGCCGTAGAACGTCGAGTCGCCAGACGGCGGGACGGCGTACTGGCCGTTCCAGCTGTTGGTGCATCCGCCGGCGATGGCGCCTTCCGCGGACTGGAGCCACTGGTAGAACTCCATCTGCCGTGCCAGGCTGGCGGTCCAGTCGCTCTTCGCGCTTGGAGACATGGGAACCAGGGCGGTCACGTTCGACATGGCCCAGACGGCCAGCGGGTTCTGATACCCCTGGTGCGAGGCGCCGTCGCCGATCCGCCAGGCCCAGCCGCCCCGGGCTCCGCCCCGCCCCAGGCGTAGTACCAGGCCAGCAGGTAGTGCTCGGATGACCGACCGCTGCCGGCCGCGCAACTCGAAGCGTTGGTGCAGTTCCCGATCTGCTTGAAGTACTTGTCGAACAGCGCGTACCGCAGGAAGTCGCCCATCTTGGCGGCCTTCGCCACCGAAGCGGCGATCTGGCCCTGAGCGCCCTGGGACGAGGCCCACTTGTACGCCCAGTACGCGGCCTGGACGGCGCGGGCGTCGGCGTCCGGGGCGTTCGTGTACTTCCACTGCTGTCAATAGGCGCTGGTCTGGGCGACGAACAGATCGAGGTATCCGTTCTTGCCGCCGTACTTGAACAGGTCAGTGGTCGGCTGTGGATCGTCTCCCACACCGACTCCTGCGCGCCGCGCTGGTAGCTGTCGATGTACTCGACGCCCGGCCGCGGTCGGGCCGGCTTCCGCGCCGGTCCCCGCGTGTTGCCGTAGCCGTACGTTTCATCATCAGCCAGTGCATCCCGTAGATATCCGAGGTGCCGTAGGTCGAGGTCAGTTCACCGGCGAGCGGGTCTGACCGACCGGCACCGAGGTGTCGAGCGGGCTGGGGTAGCCGCTGGGTTCCGGCCACTCAGGAGCGTAGGTCGCTGGCGAAGCGGGGTTGTACGAGCCGTTGCTTGGCTGATCGACGTGCTGCGGGATGATGTAGTGCTCGGCCGTGGTCCATGCGTTGTTGAACGCCGTCCAGTCCCCGGTCACCCGGCCATAGGTCGCCTCCAGCCACATCCAGAAGCTGAACGCCTCCGAAGTCGTCTGGTGCCCGTGGTCCGGCGCCTCGACGATCAGCGTCTCCACGGAGTGGTACGGGATCCCGGAAGAACTGAAGTAGCCGTTCGCCGGATCCTTGATCTTGTTGTACTGGTTGAGGAATGCCTGGGTATACGGATCCGTAGCCGCCGACGTGGCGGCCGGGTCGGCGCCCGCCGCCCGCGCAAGCGAGGGCGCGAACACCGACGCCGCGAGCGCGCCGCCGGCCGCGGTCGCGAATTGCCTGCGAGACATGGATTTCGACATACAAGACCTCTCCTTTGAGGCGCCGCGTAGTAGTCCTACCGAGGTTCTTGATGGTCTCCGTGGAATACCGGTGCCTAGATCGAAGCTGATGCTGAATGCCAAGGCACGACCTGTCAATTGCCCCGTAACATCGGACCGATCGAACCTCGGGCCGAAACCGGACCACCAGCAGGGCCTCTGATCAGGAGTTGGGTACGCGACACCGGCCTCGGCCGTCAGGGCTTCGCCACGCCTGGATTTCTGAAAGTAACCGGAGCGGGAGGCTTTACATCCGCCGATTCCTGAGCGAATCAACATGCCGATGGCGTCGAGATGCGCGGTCGGCTCGTCGAGGACGAGCAGTCGCGCGCCGGTGCGGACCGCATAGAGCGCCCGCGCCAGCACCACCTGCTAACCACTGCCGCCGGACACGTCGACGCCGACCGTCCGCGTCCTGTGCGATCCTGCTGGTCGTTCGCCAGGGCGGCGTGGAGCCTGAGGAGGGCCGCGCATGAGCGGTTCGCGTGCATTCACCGTCTTCGGAATCGGTTTCCGGTCAAGCGCCTCTGCCGGATTCTGGTGACGAATAGGAGTAACTACTATCTATGGGCCAGGGCCGAAGGTCGCCGGGATGCGCGAGCTGAAGAGGAGCGGGAGCTTCTCGAGCTGATCGTGGAGGTCCATACCGCGCATCCGGCCTACGGGGCCGAGCGGGTCACCCGCGAGCTCAAGCGGCAGGACATCGAGTTTGGCCGGCGTCGGGTCGCGAGGTTGATGCGTGAGCACGGGATCGCTGGGATTACCCGGCGCAAACGCAGGAACCTGACGAAGCCGGACCAGGCAGCGGCCGCGGTCCCGGATCTGATCCGGCGGGATTTCACCGCACCGATGCCCGGGCTGAAGCTGATCGGGGACATCAGTTGCTTCAAGACCGGCGAGGGCTGGGGTTGACAGCCAGGCTCGCGCGCATGTGCGGCGCGATCGCGCACCCGATCAGCTCCTTGCTACACAGGTCCAGGACGGTCGCGAGGTAGACAACGTGGACGGCGCAGGCCGTCAGGCAGTTCACCTGGCATTTCGGCGACCGGGTAGCCGATCTTCGGTACCTGATCCGAGATCGGGCCGGGCAGTTCACTGATGCGTTCGACGCGGTGTCCGCCGCGGAGGGCATCTAGGTGCTGCGCTCCGCGCCGCAGTGCCCGCGGATGAACGCCTATGCCGAACGCTGGGTACGCACCGTACGCGCCGAGTGCACCGACCGGATGGTACTGCTCGGGCAGCGCCACCTCGAGCACGTGCTCAGCGAGTACGTCGAGCATTACAACACCGGTCGCGCCCACCGCGCCCTGGATCTGCGTGCTCTGTTGGACGCACCGAATATCGTTCCGTTCCCCGCGGCGCGCATCACTCGGAAGCCGGTCCTCGGCGGCCTGATCTGTGAGTACGAACGAGCCGCCTAAACCGTGGAGTTGTCACGTCGCTTCTCCCACCCCTGCCGTTGAGACTCGTTCTCGTGGGACGAGGAGCCACTGTTCGGGGTCGCTGTTGCAGCAGTTCGGCAAAGTGTTCGACTGTGACGTATCGGCCACGACAAGGTTCGATCATGTGTCATCGAGTTGATCACAGTGCGCCGGAGAGTGTCGATGCCGAATCGGTCGCCGCCGTCGCTCGGTTGCGGGCTGAGTTGCGCCGCGCCGAGCGCGAGATCCGGAACCTGCGCCGTGAGAACGAGGTGCTGCGCGAAGCGGCGGCGCCGCTGATCCACGGTGCGCCTGCGCGGGAGCGCTTCGCGTTCATCGACGCGCGCCGCGGACGGTTCAGCGTGAAACTTCTGTGCAGCGTGCTGGTCACCGATCGCGGCAGCTACTACGCGTGGGTCCGCGCCGGACGCAAGCGCCGGGAGCGTGAGTACGACGGCCGGCGGCTGACGCGTTGATCCTCGAGGTGCACACGGCGCATCCGGCCTACGGAGTGCCGCGGGTGACCCGCGAGTTGCAGCGGCGGGGCGTCCCGGTCGGCAGACGCATCGTGACCCGGCTGATGCAGCAGAATGGGATCAGCGGGATCACCCGACGCCGGAATCTGACCAAGGCAGATGCCGGCGCGGCCAAGGTCCCGGACCTGATCCGTCGCCGGTTCACCGCGCCGATGCCCGGCCTGAAGCTGATCGGCGACATCAGCTGCTTCCCCACCGGCGAGGGCTGGCTCTACCTCGCGACCGCCGTGGACCTGTGCAGCAAGGTGATCGGATACGCGATCGCGCCGCACATGCGCGCGAGCCTAGCCATCGATGCCATCACTGCGGCCCACCGGCGCGGGCTAGTGGCCGGCAATGCGATCATGCACACGGATCGCGGATCCAATACCACGCGAAGACCTATCAGACTGCGTTGCGACGGCTGGAGATCCGGCAGAGCACCAGCCGCACCGGCTCGTGCCTCGACGGCGCCGCCGCTGAGTCCTTCTTCGCCACGATCAAGACCGAGATCGGAGCCGACTCATGGCCCGACCGCGCCACCGCGCGCCGCGACATCGAGAACTGGATCAAGACATACAACGAGCGGCGACTGCATTCGGCAGTCGGCTATCGGACCCCGACGAGCAGCGATAACGCTCCCACGGGCCTCCCACCATTGTCGCGGCCGTTCCGGGTCGCGTTCCTCCACGTGGCGTACGGATGGGAGCGATCGTGTCGGGTGATGCCGGACGTGACGGCGAGCGAGGGGAGTGACGCCGCGTTGTTCGCCGCGTGTGGCTCGTCGGTCGCGGTTGACCGTCCACCCGTGGCGATGTGGGAAGAGCGGAGGACTTTCGGTCCTTCGCGCCCTGCGGGCCGGGATCTGAGGTAGGCCTCCCACTATGTTTCGCGGCGGGAGGGGAGTCGGCTCGGGTGTAGGGGCGCCACTCGGGTTGCATCGCGCAGTGGTCAGGGCTGCAGGCAATCTCGGCACGTATGCCCACGACCAGCATGGATGAGTTTTCGGCAGCCACAACCACCACCGTGGCGACCCAGCGGCAATACACGGACGCGGTCCCCGGCACCTACGCCAGGGAGGCCGCCCAACACCTCGACGAGTGCGTCGCCGCCGGTCCGTGCGCGCCGTGGTGTCGACGTCAGCCCACTGCGATCCGCTGCCAGTGCTGGCTGATGTCGCCGGTGTCGGTCTGCTGGGTGATGCCGGCCAGGTCCGACGTCGAGTCCTGGCTGACCCCCATCACCTTGCCGCTGCGGACGCACACCAGCTTGACGTAGCCGTCGCCGGCGTCAGCGAGCGTCCACTCCTGGTTCGTGCCTGTGTTGGCGGGCCACTGGATGATGGCGGTGCCGTCGGCGGTGTTGCCGCCGTTGACGTCGGCGACCATGCCGGAGTTGACGTTCGTGATCGTGTAGCCGGTTGCGGCCGGGGCGAACTTCCACTGCTGGTTCGGCGAATTGTGCAGCGTGTACTGGATCAGGGCGGTGCCGGCGGTCGTCGACGATCCGGGAACGTCGATCGCCTTGCCGCTGCGGCGGTTGACCAGGTTGAAGACCGTCGCGCGCGGAGGCGGGGTGACCGTGACGGTGCCACCGCTGCCGACGGTCACCGCCTGGGACCAGGCGCCGAACTTCACGGTGATGCCGGCGCCGGGCGTGCCGTGCAGGGTCGCCGTGGTCACCTGCCCACCGGACCATGCCATGTCCAGCGCCATCGCGCCGCGGACCGGGACGCCTGTGACGCTGCCGGCGGCCGACCAGGCGTCCGGGAGCGCGGGCAGCAGCTCCACCAGGCCCGGGCGGTTGTAGACCAGCATCTCGATCATCGCGCTGGGGGTGCCGAAGTTGGCGTCGATCTGGAACACCGAGCTGCTGCCGAAGCTGTACATGTCGAAGAAGTTGATCGCCGCCCCGTTGCTGAAGTTCACCGAGGGCTTCAGCACGGTCGTGACCGCCAGGTAGGCGTTGTCCGCGTTCTTCAGCCGTGCCCAGCACGCGCCGCGCCAGGCCATCCCCCAGCCGAAGCTGTTCATGCCCCGCGCGGTCAGCAGGTTGCGGACGCCGGTGATCAGCGTCGGCGGGACTGGTGTCCGCGGTGATCCGGTCGCCGGGGAACAAGCCGATCAGCGGCGACAGGTGACGGTGGGTCGGGTCGCCGAGGTTCTCCGGCGTCATCCACTCCTCGAGCCAGCCGGTCGCGGGGCTCACCTGCCGGCAGGTACAGTCTCGCTCTGCAGGCCGGAGATCGTCGCGGCATAAGCGGAATCCGGGTCGAGTACTCGGCGCGGCCTCGGTGTAGTTGGCGAACAGCTGCCAGACGAGTTCCTGGGCGTAGGTGATGCCCTTGGCGTTCGTCGGCCCCTGCTCGGGCGACCAGTCGGCGTCGTCGATGAGGACTTGCCGGTGCTGCCGTCCGGTTCGGTCATCGTCGTGGTGATCAGCCGCGCCTCCCAGAACTGGCAGGCGCCCTTGAGCATCGGGTAGATCCTGCTGCAGGTAGCCGGCGTCCCGCGTGTACTGGTAGTGGCTGTACAGCGGTGTTGCACAGCCAGGCGTTGCCGGCCGGGTGCCACCACCACCCGCCGCCGCCCCAGGTGTTCGTCGCTGATCGCGGTGGTCCAGCCCGCCACCTTGCCGCGCTGTTCCGGAACCCGTTGGCTCGAGCTCTGGAACAGGCTCTGGGTCGTGGCCGTCCACCCCGGCAGCTGGCGACAGCAGTAGTCGGCGAACGCGTCGAAGCAGGACCACCAGCCCGGCCCGGTCGGGCAGCCAGTAGTTCATCTGCACGTTGATGTCGGTGTGGTAGTCCGACATCCACGTCGGACGTCGTTCGGTCCAGCCACAGCCCCTGCAGGTTCGTCGGCAGCTGCCGCGCGAACCGCTGATCATCAGGTACCGGCCGAACTGCAGGTATGTCGCCTCCAGTTCCGGGTCGGGCGCGGCACCGCTCGCGGCGCGGGCGGCCAGCCGCGATGCTGTGTCCATCGCCCGTTGCCCTCCGGACGACCGGCCGAGGTTGACGGTGAGCCGGCTGTACAGCGACTGGTAGAGCAATACGCAACTGAGCCAAGCGCTACAAAACA
>CAVPCF010000127.1:0-63944 GCA_963702275.1 Candidatus Melainabacteria bacterium | reverse complement strand
GTGGACCCCGCACCGGATGGCATACATCAGGGGCGCGGACAAGCCGGTCGGCTCGGACCCCGATGGCTGCCCGTTCTGCCGGATAGTCGACCTGCCGGACGAGGCTGCGCTGATTCTGGCCAGGGGAGCGCTGGTGTACGCGGTGCTGAACCTGTACCCGTACAACCCAGGCCACCTGATGGTGGTGCCGTACCGGCACATAGCCGACTACACCGACCTGACCCCCGCGGAAACGGTGGAACTCGCCCAGTTCACCCAACGGGCGATGGCCGTGATCCGCCATGTGCCATACCACCGGCTTCAACATCGGCATGAACCAGGGCGTGGTGGCCGGCGCCGGCATCGCGGCCCACCTGCACCAGCACGTAGTCCCACGCTGGGGCGGCGACGCGAACTTCATGCCGGTAATAGGCCACACCAAGGTATACCCGAACTACTGGGCGAAACGCGAACAATGCTGGCCACCGCCTGGCCGCCGCCATGACGATCTAGCACAGCGTCACGCGCCCGGCGGTTCAGCAAATCTGTGGACAACTTTCAATCGATCCACAACTCACCAGTAACCCCCCCATTCGGCTTGACAAACGGTAGATTGGAAATGGGACGTCCCCCGTGGAGTGGCGGGGGCTGTCCTAGTGGCGTCGATGGCGGACGAGCCCCCGCCCGAGCCAGACCAGACGCGAGTCGCCGGAAGAACGGGAGCGGGTTCCCAACCGAGGCGGGCCTCGCCAAGCGAACGCGATACGCCGGACGAACGAAATCGCCTCCCAACCGATGCGCTCTTTGAATTCCACCACGGAATGGAACCCCGCCGGTCGAAGGGGTGCAGGCTGTGAACCGAGGCGCGAGGACCACCACGGAACGGAACCCGCCGGTCGAACGGGTGCAGGCTGTGAACCGAGGCGCGAGGACCACCACGGAACGGAACCCGCCGGTCGAACGGGTGCAGGCTGTGAACCGAGGCGCGAGGACCACCACGGAACGGAACCCGCCGGTCGAACGGGTGCAGGCTGTGAACCGAGGCGCGAGGACCACCACGGAACGGAACCCGCCGGACGAACGAAAGCAGGCTCCGAACCGAGGCGCCTCTTTGCTCCCGGGGAACAGCCTAAACACGCGGCATTCCGCTGTTTGCCCAGTCCTTCTGCATCATCCCGATACGGGCCTCTTTAAAGCGGTTGTTGGGGGTTTGTCAAGGTACTCTTTCCAGCCTTGACAAACCCCCAACAACCGTTACCGACAATAGAGTATCGGGGTGATGCAGAAGCCAAACCACGCGGCCCAGCCAAACACAGGACAGCGAGCCAAAACGCAGGGCCCGGCACAGTCGCAGCCAAGCAATGGCGACACCCACCATCACGAAAGCAGAAAACGCGACTTTGCCGGACCCCTGCGGAACAGTGCTAACGAGAGTTAAGCTGCCGGCTTCTCGAGCACCGCCTCGATCTCCAGACGGACTTCCAGCTTGTCGCTCACCACAGCACCGCCGGTCTCCATAACCGGGTGGTACTTCATGTCGAAGTCGCTGCGCAGAATCGTCCCCTGCGCCGACACGCCGATGCGGGTACCGCCGTACGGGTCCGGCCCGATCCCGGACAGTTCCAACTGCAGGGTCACCGGGTGGGTGACGCCGTGGATGGTCAGGTTGCCGTCCAGTTCGAAGTCGTCGCCCGCGGTGCGTAGGCCGGTGGACTGAACGTGATCTCCGGGTGGTTCTCCACGTCCAGGAAGTCGGGGCTGCGCATGTGGTTGTCACGCGTCTCGTTGCGGGTGTCGATGGACGCGGCCTGGATGGTCGCGGTGACCGACGACTCCAGCGGGTTCTCCGCGGTAACGATCGTGGCGGCGAAGTCGTTGAAGTGGCCGCGGACCTTGCTGACCATGAAGTGCCGTGCGATCACCGACACGTCGGAGTGGGCCAGGTCAACGTTCCAGGTTCCGGCGACGTAGCCGGGGGGTACGGCGGCCGCAGTGCTCATGGCCGGATCTCCTTAGCTCGAGGTTGAAGTTTCAACTGAAACCTAGCACGCTATGGTTGAGCTTTCAACCATAGGAGTACAGTTGCACATTGGCAGAGGTTCGCTGGTCGAGCAAGGAGCATCAGCGGGTCTGGCGCAACTACCTCGCGGCCACGCGCATGCTGGAGACCGAGATAGAACGCCAGCTCCAGCGCGATTCCCGCATGCCAGCGACCTACACGAGATAATGGTCTCGTTGTCAGAGGCACCCGACCGAACCCTCCGCATGAGTGAACTGGCTGAACGCAACCGATTCTCCCGCAGCCGGCTGTCGCACGCAGTGGCCAGGATGGAGGCCGAGGGCTGGATCGAACGGCGGGAGTGCCCCTCGGACAAGCGCGGCGCCTTCGCCGTGCTCACCGAGGCCGGCTTCGCCGTCCTCGCCGACGCCGCGCCGGGCCATGTGGAGCAGGTCAGGTCGCTGCTGTTCGACAACCTGACCGACGAGCAGATCAACCAACTCGGTGAGATCTGCGCCACAATCCGCAAGGCGGGGCCGGATCCGTTCGCCGGTATCTGGATTCCCTGACCCACGCGGCCAGCCGAGCTTCGTTCAGCCGGTCAACTGGGCAGATACGCTGCCGAAGCCAGTGACCCCTACCGGCAGGTGCACCGCAGCGTCATGCTCAACATCTTCGCCCGTGCCTCCGTGTCCCGCGTGACCGATCCGGTCGGCGCGTGGCTGGTCCGCGCCGGCCTGACCCCGAACACGATGACCGTCGTCGGCACCGTCGGCACCGTCGTCAGCGCGCTGGTGTTCTTCCCGCGCAACCAGTTGTTCCTCGGTAGTGCCCTGGTCACCGTGTTCGTGCTGTTCGACCTGCTGGACGGCGCGATGGCCCGCACGGCGGGCCGGGTCACCAGGTTCGGCACGGTGCTGGACGCCAGCTGCGACCGGATCGCCGACGGGGTGCTGTTCGGCGCCATCACCTGGTGGGCTTTCGTGGTGGCCGGTGACCGGCTGACCGGCGCGGCGGCCCTGGTGTGCCTGGTCTGCGCGCAGGTCATCTCCTACATCAAGGCACGGGCCGACGCGGAGGGTCTCGACGCGGACGGTGGGCTCGTCGAGCGGGCCGAACGGTTCATCATCGCGCTGGCCGGCACCGGCACCCAGGGCCTCGGCGTGCCGTATGCCGCGCGCGTGGCACTGCTGCTGCTCGCCGTGCTCGCACTGATCACGGTCGGGCAGCGGCTGCTCGCGGTGTGGCGGTCGGCGCGTGCGCTCGAGTCGGACAACCGGGAGGCCACGACGTGACGACGTTCGCCGGCAAGCTGGCCGATCTTGGCTTCGGCGCAGGCTGGCGGCTGGTGCGGCTGTTGCCGGCCGGTGTGGCGGGTGCGGCGTTTCGGTTCGGCGCCGACCGGGCCGCGCGGCGCGGCGGGCCGGGCGCGTCGCAGTTGCGCCGCAACCTGGCCCGGGTGGTGCCCCAGGCGGGCGACGAGGAACTGCACGAGCTGGTCCGCGCGGGCCTGCGGTCCTACGCCCGCTACTGGTGCGAGACGTTCCGGCTGCCGTCGATGAACCCGGACCTGATGTACGAGCGGGTGGACCCGTGCATCCACGGCAGGGAGAACCTGGACGCCGCACTGGCCGCCGGGCGCGGCGCCGTTGTCGCGCTGCCGCACGCCGGCAACTTCGACGTCGCCGGGCTATGGACGGCGCGTCGCTACGGCGGTTTCACCACCGTGGTGGAGCGGCTGCGGCCGGAGTCGCTGTACCGCCGGTTCGTGGCCTACCGGGAGTCGCTCGGCTTCGAGATCCTGCCGCTGACCGGCGGCGAGCGGCATCCGTTCGTCGTGCTGTCCCAACGACTGCGCGCGAACCGGGTCATCTGTCTTGTCAGTGACCGGGACCTCACGTCGGCCGGCATACCGGTCACCTTCTTCGGCGAGCAGGCCCGGCTGCCCGGCGGCCCGGCCCTGCTGGCCGCGCGGACCGGCGCCGCGCTGCTCCCGGTCGGCAGCTGGTTCACCGACGACGGCTGGGGTTTCCGGATCCACCCGCCGATCCGGGTGGCCGACAAGGCAGGCGTCCCCGCGGCCACTCAGGCGCTGGCCGACGTGTTCGCGGGCGACATCGCGGCCCGACCCGCAGACTGGCACATGACCCAGAAACTGTGGCTCGCCGACACGGCCGACCTGGTACTGGACCCGGCATGAAGGTCGGCATCGTCTGCCCGTACTCGCTCGACGTGCCCGGTGGGGTCCAGGCCCACGTGATGGACCTGGCAAGAGCACTGCGCAGGCTCGGCCACGAGGTCGACGTGCTCGCCCCGGCCGACGAGGACAGCCCGGTGCCGTCGTTCGTCACGCCGGCCGGGCGGGCGATGGGCATCCCGTACAACGGGTCGGTGGCCCGGCTGTCCTTCGGTCCGCGGTCGTTCGCCAAGGCGCGCCGGTGGATCCGGGACCACGACTTCGACGTGCTGCACCTGCACGAGCCGACCGCGCCCAGCCTGTCCTTCCTCGCGCTGATGGTGGCGGACGGCCCGATCGTGGCGACGTTCCACACGTCGACACCGCGGTCGCGGGCACTGAGCGCGTTCCAGCTGATCCTGCAACCGTTCCTGGAGAAGATCACCGCGCGGATCGCGGTGTCCGCGCTGGCCCGGCGGGTCCAGGTGGAACACCTGGGCGGCGACGCGGTGGAGATCCCCAACGGCGTCGACGTGGGCTTCTTCGCCGACGCGGAGCCGCTGCTCGGCTACCCGCGCGCGGGCGGCACGGTCGGTTTCGTCGGCCGGTTCACCGAACCCCGCAAGGGCATGACGGTGCTGCTCGGCGCGCTGCGCAGGCTGGTGCCCGACTTCCCGGACCTCCAACTGCTGGTCGTCGGCCGGGGCGACCCGGACGACCTGCGCGAAGCCGCGGGACCGGAACTTGCCGACCGCATCGTGCTGCTCGGCCAGGCCGACGACAAGATCAAGGCGCAGGCGCTGCGCAGCATGGACGTGTACTGCGCGCCGAACACCGGTGGCGAGAGCTTCGGCATCATCCTGACCGAGGCGATGGCCGCCGGCACCGCCGTGGTGGCCAGCGACATCGACGCCTTTCGGCGTGTGCTGGACGACGGCGCGGTCGGCACCCTGACCGCCGTGCAGGACGAGGCCGCGCTGGCCGCCGGCATCCGCGCCCTGTTGGCCGATCCCGGTCGCCGGGCCGAACTCGCGGCGGCGGCGCGGCAACGGGTCGCCGCGTTCGACTGGTCGGTGCTGACCACCCGGGTGCTCCGCGTGTACAAGACGGCGATCGCGGCCACTCCCGGGCGGGTGCACGAGGCCGGGGAGAATTGACGGATGGACCATGCGGTCGTTGTGGTGCTCGTCGTGGTGCTGCTCGTCGCGCTGGTGCTGGGGCCGTGGCTGCTGGGCACCGCGACCCGGCTGGACCGGCTGCACGTGCGCACCGACGCGGCATGGGCCGGCATGGACGCCGCACTCGCCCGGCGGGCCGTGGTGGCCAGGGCCGTTGTCGCGGCCGGTTGCTTGCCGCCTGCCACTGCGGACGCGCTGCGTGCCGTCGCGGACCGGGCCGAACTGGCCGACCGGGTGGACCGCGAGGCCGCCGAGAACGAACTGTCCCAGCTGCTCGGCGAACTGGACCGGGCCGCGATCCCGCTCGGACTGGCCGAGGAGCTGGACGACAGCGAACAGCGGGTCGTGCTGGCCCGCCGGGTGCACAACGACGCCGTGCGGGACACCAGGGCGCTGCGCCGCCGCAGGCTGGTCCGGTGGCTGCGGCTGGCCGGCACCGCGGTGCGGCCGGAGTACTTCGAGATCGCAGAGCCCGACCCGGCCGCGGCACCGGTCGCGCTGACGCGGCGCCGCTCGGCCCGGCTCGTGCTCACCGACCCGGCCGGCCGGGTGCTGCTGCTCCACGGCCGCGACCCGGCCCGACCGGGGTGGTTCTGGTTCACCCCCGGCGGCGGCGTGGAGAACGGCGAGGACCTGCGTGCGACGGCGGTCCGCGAACTGCACGAGGAGACCGGCCTGCTGGCCACGGAGGACCAGTTGATCGGGCCGGCCTGGGTGCGCCGGGTGACGTTCCCCTTCGACGGCGACGCATTCCACAGCGAGGAGTGGTTCTTCCTGATGCGCGTGTCCCAGTCGGACGTGGCGGCGGTGCGACACGACGGTTTCACCCAACTGGAGCGGGACACCATCGACGGCCACCGATGGTGGACCCGGCGCGAGCTGAAGTCCACACCGGACACGATCTATCCGGAACAGCTCGCCGAGTTCCTGCCGACCCTGCTCGCCGGCAACTGGGACGGCCGCACCCGGCCGATCCGCTAGCGCGGACAGCCGCACCTGCCCGATCCGCTAGCGCGGACAGCCATACGCCCGATTCCGGGTGACCGGTGGTTGATCCGGTCCCGTCGCAGACGGATGTGACGTCGGTTGCCAACCGGTCTCCCTGTGAACTGTCGACACAGGCCGATAGCTGGTGTCGCCGGTCTGCGGGTTGGCATGTGATCAAACGGTGGACGTGACATTCGTCGTCAACCGATTTGGTTGTGAACTGGATTCACAGGGCTTGGCTCTGATGGTGCTGGTCACGGGCCGTCGGGGGTGTTGTGCGATGCTCCAGGCCATGGCTGTGAGAGTTGAGCGGGTCCGGCCGAGGGAGAACGTCGCCGAGCGCGCGATGTTGACCGAGATGCTGGACTACCTGCGGGCGACCGTGGTGCACAAGGTGGCCGGGCTGACCGACGAGCAGGCGCACCGCAGGTCCGTTGCGCCGTCGGCGTTGTCGCCTGCCGGGCTGGTGAAACACCTCACGGCAGTCGAGTGGTTCTGGTTCACGGTCGACTTCGCGGGCGCCGCCACCGAGCCGGCGGGCGGCCACGAGGCGTTCCGGCTGCGACCGGAGGACCAACTCGCCGACCTGGTCGCCGGCTACCAGGCCGAGTGCGAGCGGTCCCGCCAGGTCGTGGCCGAAGCCGACCTCGACGACATGGCGGCCGGGCCGGACATGGACTTCAACCTCCGCTACGCCCTGACTCACCTGATCGAGGAGACCGCCCGCCACTGCGGCCACCTCGACCTGCTCCGCGAGACCATCGACGGCCAGACCGGCGAATAGGCTCAGCCCAGCGCCGGGATCACGTCGTTGCCGTACGCCACCAGGGTTTTCTCCGCCTGGTCGTGCATCAGGTAGACCGCGAACTGCTGAACACCGAGCGACGCCAGTTCCCGCAACCGCTCGACGTGCGCCGATTCGGGACCTACCAGGCAGAACCGGTCCACGATGGCATCCGGCACGAAGTCGGTCGACGGGTTGCCGGCCCGGCCGTGATGGCTGTAGTCGTAGCCCGCCCTGCCCTCGATGTAGTCGGTCAGCGCACGGGGTACCGGGCCGGACGTGCCGTACCTCGCCACCAGGTCGGCGACGTGATTGCCCACCATGCCACCGAACCAGCGCAACTGGTCCCGTTGGTGCGCGAGGTCCGTGCCGACGTAGGCGGGCGCGGCAACGCACATGGTCACCGCGTCCGCCGGCCGGCCCGCGGCGACCGCGGCGGCCCGGACCGCGCCGATGGTCCAGCGGGCGATGTCCGGGTCGGCGGTCTGCAGGATGAACCCGTCGGCCTGCTCGCCCACCAGTTTCAGCGCCTTGGGTCCGTAGGCCGCCATCCAGATCTCGAGCTTGCCGTCGCGCACCCACGGGATCCGAACCGGCGTGTCGTGGTGCACGACCGAGCGGCCCTCGGCCAGTTCCTTGATCACGTGCATCGCGTCGGCCAGGGTGGCCAGGGTGGCGGGTTGCTGGCCGATCACGCGGCGGGCCGAGTCGCCCCGGCCGATGCCGCATACCGTGCGGTTGCCGAACATGTCGTTCAGCGTGGCGAACAGGGACGCGATCACCGACCAGTCCCGGGTGGCCGGGTTGGTCACCATCGGCCCGACCATCATGGTTTCGGTGGCCGCCAGGATCTGCGAGTAGATCACGAACGGTTCCTGCCACAGGACGTGCGAGTCGAACGTCCAGCCGTAGCGGAAACCCAGCCCCTCGGCCACGCGCATGGTCTCCACGACGGCCTTGGCCGGCGGATCGGTCTGCAGGACGATGCCGAAATCCACGACGGTCCCCCTTCAGTTCAGGTACTGCGACAGGGCGCGGGACAGGAACCGCCCGTGGCCGGCAGCGCCGTGGTACTCGCCGTCGTCGATGACAACGCGGCCCCGGGACAGCACCGTCCGGACCCGGCCGGTGATCGACATCCCCTCGTACGCCGAGTAGTCCACGTTCATGTGGTGCGTGTCCACCGACAGCGTCTGGGTCGCGGTCGGATCGTAGATCACGATGTCCGCGTCCGAGCCGGGCTGGATGGTGCCCTTGCGCGGGTACAGCCCGAACATCCTGGCCGGCGTCGTGGACGCGACCTCCACCCACCGCGACAGCGACAGCTCGCCGGCCACAACACCCTGGTGCAGCAGGTCCATCCGGTGCTCGACGCCGGGGATGCCGTTGGGAATCTTCGAGAAATCGCCGCGCCCCAACTGTTTGCCACCATCGCCGCCCTCGTTGAAGCAGAACGGGCAGTGGTCGGTGGACACCACGGACAGGTCGTTGGTGCGCAGCCCCTGCCACAGCGACGCCTGGTGTTCCCTCGGCCGCAACGGGGGCGACGCGACGAACTTCGCGCCGTCGAAGCCGGGCCGCGCCAGGTCCTCAATGGATAGATAAAGGTACTGTGGGCACGTCTCGGCGAACACGTTCTGGCCGGTGTTCCGCGCCGCCGCCACGGCTTCCAGTGCCTGCGCCGCGCTCAGGTGCACGATATAGAGCGGCGCGCCGGTGACCTTGGCCAGCGCGATCGCGCGCGACGTCGCCTCGCCCTCCAGTTCCGGCGGGCGGGTCAGGCCGTGCTCGACGGGCGCGATACGGCCAGCTGCGACGGCCTGCGCGACGAGCTGGTCGATGGCGATGCCGTTCTCGGCGTGCATCATCACCAGGCCGCCGGTGCGCTGCGCCTGCTGCATCGCCAGCAGGATCTCGCCGTCGGTGGCGTAGAAGACGCCGGGGTAGGCCATGAACATCTTGAAGCTGTTCACCCCGGCGTCGATGCAGGACTCCATCTCCTTCAACGAGGTGTCGTTGACATCGGAGACGATCATATGGAAGCCGTAGTCGACGGCGCAGTTGCCGTCCGCCTTGGCGTGCCACTTGTCCAGTGTGGACAGCAGTGAGGTGCCCTTTGCCTGCACCGCGAAGTCGATGATCGTGGTGGTGCCGCCCCAGGCCGCGGCCCTGGTGCCGGTCTCGAACGTGTCCACCGAGTGCGTGCCGCCGAACGGCATCTCCATGTGGGTGTGCGCGTCGATGCCGCCGGGCAGCACGTACTTCCCTGTCGCGTCGAGCACCCGGTCGGCCGGGGTCGGCCTGCCCGGTTCGAGCAGCGCGGCGACCGTCTCGCCGTCGACGAGCACGTCGGCCTCGATGGCGCCGGTCGACGTGAGTACCGTGCCGCCGCTGATCAGAATGGTCATCGTTGTTCAGCCCTGCACCAGTGACGAGTAGGTTTCCGGCCTGCGGTCGCGGTAGAACGCCCACAGGTCACGGACCTCGGCCAGGGTGCCCATGTCGAGGTCGCGCACCACGACCTCGTCCTTCGTGTCCGACGCCTGCTCGCCGACGAGCTGCCCGCGCGGGTCGACGAAGTACGTCTGGCCGTAGAAGTCGTTGTCGCCCAACGGCTCTATGCCGACCCGGTTGATCGCGCCGACGAAGTACTCGTTCGCGACGGCCGCTGCCGGCTGCTCAAGCCGCCACAGGTACTGCGAAAGGCCACGGCTGGTCGCCGACGGGTTGAACACGATCCGCGCGCCCGCCAGGCCCAGCGCCCGCCAGCCTTCCGGGAAGTGCCGCTCGTAGCAAATGTAGACGCCGATCCGGCCGACCGCCGTGTCGAACACCGGGTAGCCCAGGTTGCCTGGCCGGAAGTAGAACTTTTCCCAGAAGCCCTGCACCTGCGGAATGTGGTTCTTGCGGTGCTTGCCGAGGTACCGGCCGTCCGCGTCGATCACGGCCGCCGTGTTGTAGTAGACGCCGGGCTGTTCCACCTCGTACATCGGCACGATGAGCACCACGCCGTGCTGCCGGGCGAGTTCGCACATCAGGCGCGTCGTCGGACCGTCCGGAATGGACTCGGTGTAGGAGTAGTAGTCGGCGTCCTGGACCTGGCAGAAGTACGGACCGTAGAACAGCTCCTGCAGGCACACCACCTGGGCCCCTGCAGACGACGCCGTCTCGATCGCGCGCACCGACGCCTCGATCATGGACTGCTTGTCCCCGGTCCAGGCCTGCTGGACGAGTCCGGCCCTGACGATCTCTGCCACTGCGTCTCCCTCGTTGTTCGATGTCACTCCTGCGTCGCGACCACGGGGGTCAGCGGCGCGGGGGCCTTGCTGCGGGCCGGCAGGGACAGCACCAGGTAGACCACGAAACCGGCCAGGAACCCCACCGCCCACGAGTAGTCGTAGAGCGGTTTGAGCATCGGGATCAGGCCGTCCGCCGGGAACGGGCCCTGGCCGGGTGCGGAGTACGCGCCGCCGACCGCGAGCAGCGCGCCGACCACGGTCGCCACCACCGCCGGCACGTTCCACCCGCCGCTGAACCAGTACCGCCCGCCGCCTGCCCGGCACAGGTCGGCAAGGTCCAGTTGGGTCCGCCGGATCTCGCAGTACCCGGCCACCAGCACGCCGGCCACCGCGCCGATCAGGCCGCGGTAGAAGCCGAGCCACACGAAGATGTAGACGTGCGGGTTGGACAGCCGCCACGGCTGCATCAGCACCGCGACCACCCCGGTGATGATCCCGCCGGTCCGGAAGCTCACCCAGCGGGGCGCGGCGTTGGAGAAGTCGTACGACGGGGACACCACGTTGGCCGCCACGTTCACCGACACGGTGGCCACCAGCACGGTGACCAGGCCGAGGATGACGACGGCCGGGTTGGAGAACTTGGCGGACAGCTGGATCGGGTCCCAGATCGCACTGCCATAGACAGCGATCGTGCCCGACGTGATCAGGATGGACAACACGGAGAAGAACGTCATCGTGGTGGGCAGGCCGAGGATCTGCCCGAGCCGCTGGCCGCGCTGGCTGCGCGCGAAGCGGGTGAAGTCCGGCATGTTCAGCGACAGGGTCGACCAGAACGCGATCATCGCCATCAGCGACGCCGGGAACACCTTCCAGAACGCGCTGCCCCAGCCAAGGGACCCCGGCTGCGACAGCAGCGGCCCGAACCCGCCCGCCTTGCCAAGGATCCAGATCAGCAGCGCGACGAACACGACGAGCACGAACGGCGCCGCCCAGTTCTCGAACCGGCGCAACGTGTCCATGCCGCGCCAGATGATGCCGACCTGGATCACCCAGAAGATCGCGAACGACAGCCACAGCGTCCACGGCTGGCCAAGCAGCTGGCTGGCGTGCAGCCAGCCGTTGCCGGCCAGCTTGCCCATGATCTCGTAGATCCCCTCGCCGCCGATCCACGTCTGGATGCCGAACCAGCCGCACGCGATGAACGCCCGCAGCAGCGCCGCCACGTTCGCGCCGCGCACCCCGTAGAACGCCCTGGCGAACACCGGGAACGGGATGCCGTACTTGGTGCCGGCGTGGCTGTTGAGCAGCATCGGGACCAGCACGATGAGGTTGCCAAGCGCGATCGTGATCAGCGCCTGCCACGCGTTCATGCCGATCGCGATCAGGCCCGCCGCCAGCGCGTACGTCGGCAGGTTGTGCGACATGCCGATCCACAGCGCCGCGTAGTTGTAGGTGTGCCAGGTGCGTTTCGCGACCGGCACCGGGGCGAGCTCCTGGTTGGCGTACGGGCTGTCCGCGATGACCGACGGGTCGGCCAGTTCGACTCTGCCGTCGGGGTGCGTGATCTGGTTGGTCGCTGGCATGGATTACCCCCGTTGAGGTGGTCGCATCCGGGAATGGTCGACTGGCCGGCCCGAAAAGGGCAGTGTCATTGTGTCCACCGTTGGTGGCCTGTGCGTACATACTGTGCGGACCGCCGAGTCGGCTGGTCATGCGATGTTCGCGTCCGGTTGTGCGGATCTTGATCAAGCCGTGTCCGGCTGTGGCTAGCGTTTCGGTGTGGTGGCTGTCGCGGTCGGTGCCGCTGGTGTCCGGGGGAAGCTGAGCACGCCGAGTGCGATCCGGTGGTGTGCCGTTGCCGTGTTGCTGCCGGCGATTGTGCTGGGGATCGTGGTCGCGTCGGTTGTCGGTTCGTTACGGGGTGGTTTCGACCAGCTCAGCCAGCGGGCCGCACCGCAGGTCGCCGCGAGCGCGGATCTCTACGTCGCACTGTCCGACATGGACGCCCAGGTGGCCAACGTGCTCCTCGTCGGCAACGACGTGGGTCTTTCCGACAACCGCAAACACGCCCTCGATGTCTACGCCCAGGGCCGCTCGCAGGCGGACGGTGACCTGCAGAAGGTCGCCGCGATCGGCGGGAGCGACCCGACGGTCGCCAACGGCGTCACGTCGATCCTGGATCGCTTCGGGCAGTACCAGGCGCTCGCCGGGGAGGCGTTGTCGCTGAACGCGGGTCCCGCCGGTCAGCCGTCGCCCACCACGTTGGCCGTGTATCGGCAGGCCACGGCGTTGATGCCCGGTCTCTTGGGCGACACGCAGTCGCTGATCGCCACCAGTCAGGCTGCGCTGGACGCGACGTACACGCAGGACCAGTCGTTGGCGACGTCGGCTGAGGTCTGGGTGATCGTGATCGGCATCCTGCTGATGGCCGCGCTGGCCTACGCGCAGGTCGTGCTGCGGCGCCGGTTACGTCGTCGGCTCAATCCGGCCATCGCCGGTGCCACCGTGGTCGCGTTGGCCGTGATGGTGCTGGTTCCGACGCTGTTGGCCGGGGCGGCCAGCCAGTTGCGGACGGCCAAGCAGGACGCGTTCGACCCGATCATCGCGCTGTCCCAGGCGCGGGCGGTCAGCCAGGAGGCGGCCGCCAACGAGAGTCGCTACCTGGTCGACCCGGCCAGTGCCGCGCAGTACCAGCAGGCGTTCCAGGACGAGTCGCAGCAGGTCATCGGGTTGGCCGGGGTCGATATCAACCACTACGACGCCACCCTGCGCACCACGCTGGACGCCTACAACACCGGCGACGTCCGGTTCGGCGGCGACTTCCGGGTCGAGGCCGACCACACGACGTCGACGGTCGAACGGTTCGCCGCGGTGCGGGCGATGGCTCGCTACGCCGGTTTCGAACTGGCCGATCGGGCCATGCGTGCCACGCTGGCCCAGGGCAGCCTGCGCGACGCGATCCAGTTCGACACCGGGACCGCGTTGGGTTACTCCAGTTACAACCTTGGTCGGTACGACCAGGCGCTGGCCCACCTGATCTCGTTGAAGCAGCAGGTGTTCGATCAGGCGGTCCGCAGTGGCACGGATGATCTGACCGGGTGGTCGGGTCTGCTGCCGGCGGTGGTGGTCGTGCTGATCGTCGGGCTGCTCGGCGTCGGCCTGTGGCCGCGGCTGGCCGAGTACCGGCGCTAGTCGGCGGCCAGCAGGGCCACGTACAGCGACAGCATCGACTCCGGATCCTCAAGGGACACACCGAGTACCTGCTCGATCCGCGCCAACTGCTGGTAGTAGGCCGTACGAGAACAAATGGGCGGCACCGGCGGCGGCCGACTTGTTGCCGCCGTGCTCGCAGTAGTGCCGCAAAGCTTCGACCAACCGGCTGCCGGCCGCCGCGTCCCTGGCCAACAGCGGCCCCAACTCACGTTCAGCAAAGGCGACCAGACGTTCGTCCTCCCGCAGCAGGTGCAGCAGCCCGCGCAAGCGAACATCGGCCAGCCGATGGTAATCACGCCGATCGTTGGTACGGAGCGCCGCCTGTGCGACGTGCGCGGCCTCAACCAGGGACCGACGAGCATCCACCACCGAGCCAACCGTCGTGCCAACGGCGACCACCACCGGCAACGCACGCGGATTCGGCTCGACGGCGTCATGAATTCCTTTGGCCAGCCGACGCAACGTCGGCTCGACCGGACGATCGACCGTGATCAACGCCCGCACGCTTGTATCGTCGACCGCCCCGACCAACGCCGGCACCGACGCGCGGCGCGCGGCCAACACGGTCGCGTCGGCCAGGTCCCGCAACAGTTCCTGAGCCGCCAACGCCGGTGCCGGGCTGGCGGCGGTGCGCGGCCGGACCGCGATACCGACGAGCGTGCGGCCCTCCAGCGGGATGCCGAGCGCGGCGGCGCGAGTGGTCAGGTCGGCGGGCAGCGCGCCGGGGGCGAGCAGTTCGGTGAGCAGGGTGCGGTGGGTCTGGCGTTCCAGGGTCTCCCGGTCCCTGGCCAGCAACCGGTGCACGGCCAGCGCCGACGCGGCCCGCTCGACCACCACGACCTGCGGGTGCTGTGGCTGTTCCGGGCACAGCAGCACCAGCCGGCCCCAGTCGTCGCCGCGTGCGCCGACCACCGTGACCAGCCAGCCGTTCTGGGCGTGGTACCCGGTGCGTTCGCGCACGGTGACCGCCCTGGACCGGGTGCGCCAGTCGGCCAGCAGGGTGGTCGGGTCGGCGCCTGCCGAGTCGTAGGCCAGCACGTCGTGCGACAGGGTCTCCAGCACCACCGGCAGCCGCGCGGACCTGGCCACCTCGCGCAGCACCTCGGCCGGTTCGGCGCCGGACACGGTGAGCGCGGTGAACGTCTCGTGCACCTGCTCCGCGGCCCGCAGCTCGGCGAGCTGGGCGTCCCGGATCAGCGCGATGACCGCTTCGGCGACCGACACGAACCGGGTCTCGTCGGACAGCGTGACCAGCGGCAACGCCCTGCGGTCGGCCGCGATGACCAGCGCGGGCGGCAGGCCGTCGCGCCAGCGTCGGACCAGTTCGACCACGAGCCCGGCCGCGCCGACGCCTGCCAGCTCGTCCACGTACCTGGTCAGGGCCGGATTGTCGTCCGGCAGGGCGATGCCGGTCGTCAGTACCAGCTCGCCGCCCTGCAACAGGTGCGCGATGTCGGCGACCTCGGCCGCGTGCACCCAGCGCACCCTGTTGTCCGTGCCGTTCCGGCCGGCGACCAGCGTCGGCCGGCCGCGGCGCAGCACCGGCAGCGCCAGCACGTCCGCGACGGTCGGATACATCGGGCTCCCTCCAAGGAGTGTGCACAACGTAATCCAGCCGGCCGGTTTCGGATACACAGTGTCCGTGGCGGTGACCGGCCGCGCCTGGCCACACTCAGGACAGCACCCGTCTCAGGGAGGATCCATGACGCACGCCGAGCTGCTGGCGCGGCACCGCACCGTGCTGCCGAACTGGCTGGCCCTCTACTACGACGAGCCGATCGAGATCGTGCGGGCCGACGGCAGGCGGGTGACCGACGCGGAAGGGCGCACCTACCTGGACTTCTTCGCCGGCATCCTGACCAACGCGATCGGCTACGACATCAAGGAGATCAGCGACGCCATCCGGGCGCAGCTGGACACCGGCGTGCTGCACACCTCGACGCTGTACCTGATCCGGCAGCAGGTCGAGCTGGCCGAGAAGATCGCGGCGCTGTCCGGCATCCCGGACGCGAAGGTGTTCTTCACCAACTCCGGTACCGAGGCCAACGAGTCCGCGCTGATGCTGGCCACCCAGTACCGCCGCAGCAACCAGGTGCTCACGCTGCGCAACTCCTACCACGGCCGTGGTTTCGGCACGGTCGCCATCACCGGCAACCGGGGCTGGTCGGCCACATCGTTGCGGCCCTTCAACGTCAGCCACGTGCACGGCGGCTACCGCTACCGCGACCCGTTCCGTGACCTGTCCGACGCCGAGTACATCGCCGCCTGCGTCGCGGACCTGCGGGACGTGATCCAGACCACGACCGCGGGGGACATCGCGTGCATGATCGCCGAGCCGATCCAGGGTGTCGGCGGGTTCAACGTGCCGCCGGACGGCCTGTTCGGCGCGTTCAAGGAGGTACTGGACGAGTACGGCGTGCTGTTCATCGCCGACGAGGTGCAGACCGGCTGGGGCCGGACCGGTGAACACTTCTGGGGCATCCAGGCACACGGCGTGACACCGGACGCGATGACGTTCGCCAAGGGCCTCGGCAACGGACTGGCCATCGGCGGCGTGGTCGCGCGGGCCGAGCTGATGGACTGCCTGAGTGCCAACTCGATCTCCACCTTCGGCGGCAACCCGATGTCCACCGCGGGCGCCAACGCGACCCTGAAGTACTTGCTGGACAACGACTTGCCGGCCAACGCGGCCAAACTGGGCGACCGGATCATCGGTGGCCTGCGCGATGTGGCCGACCGGCACGACGTGGTCGGGGACGTGCGCGGCAAGGGCCTGATGATCGGCGTCGAACTGGTCGCGCCGGGGAACGAGCCGAGCCCGGCCGCCGCCGCGAAGGTCTCCGAGGCGGCGAAGCAGCGCGGCCTGCTGGTCGGCAAGGGCGGCCTGTACGGGAACGTGTTGCGGCTGGCGCCACCGATGACGCTCACCGAGGACGAGGCCGAGGAGGCCATCGGCATCCTGACCGAGTCCATCGCGGTCGTCGACGAGGAGCTGAAGCCATGAGCCGGATCACCCACTGGATCGACGGCAAGCCGTGGGGCGGGGTGGCGGAACGAACCGGGAAGGTCTACGACCCGGCGACCGGCGAGACCACCGGCCAGGTCGACTTCGCCACCGACGCCGAGGTGGACCAGGCCGTCGCGGCCGCGTCGGCGGCGTGGCGCGCCTGGCGGCACGCGTCGCTGACCGCCCGGTCGAACGTGCTGTTCGGGTTCCGGGAACTGTTGAACCAGCGCAAGGCCGAGCTGGCCGAGATCGTGACCGCCGAGCACGGCAAGGTGCTGTCGGACGCGGGCGGTGAGGTTCAGCGGGCGCTGGAGTCGGTCGAGTACGCCTGCGGCATCCCGCAGTTGCTCAAGGGCGACTTCAGCGAGAACGCGTCCACCCGGGTCGATGTCTACTCGCTGCGCCAGCCACTCGGCGTCGTCGGCATCATCTCGCCGTTCAACTTCCCGGCCATGGTGCCGCTGTGGTTCGCGCCCAACGCGATCGCGTGTGGCAACGCCGTGGTGTTGAAGCCGAGCGAGAAGGACCCGTCCGCCGCCAATTTCCTTGCCGAGCTGTGGGCCGAGGCCGGGCTGCCGGCCGGGGTGTTCAACGTGGTGCACGGCGACAAGGTCGCCGTCGACCGGATCCTCGATCATCCCCAGGTTCGCGCTGTGTCGTTCGTCGGGTCGACGCCGATCGCGCGGTACGTGTACGGGCGCGGCACCGCCAACGGCAAGCGGGTGCAGGCGCTGGGCGGCGCCAAGAACCACATGGTGGTACTGCCCGACGCCGATCTCGACCTGGCCGCCGACGCGGCCGTGTCGGCCGGTTTCGGCTCGGCGGGGGAGCGGTGCATGGCCATCTCGGTGGTCGTGGCCGTCGACCCGACCGGCGACGAGCTCGTGTCCCGGGTACGTTCGCGGATCGCGTCGCTGCACGTGGGCGACGGCCGGCGGCCCGGCTGCGAGATGGGACCCCTTGTCACCGCGGCACATCGCGATCGAGTGGTGTCCTATCTGGACACCGGGGTCGCGGCGGGCGCGACCCTCGCGGTGGACGGCCGGGGCCACGACGTCGACGGCGACGATGCCGGCTTCTGGCTCGGCCCAACGCTGTTCGACCACGTGACGCCGGACATGTCGGTCTACACCGACGAGATCTTCGGACCGGTGCTGTCGGTGGTCCGGGTGCCCAGCTACGACGCGGCCATCGAGTTGGTGAATGCCAACCCGTACGGCAACGGCACCGCCATCTTCACCAACGACGGCGGCGCGGCCCGGCGCTTCCAGACCGAGATCGAGGTCGGCATGGTCGGCGTCAACGTGCCGATCCCGGTCCCGGTCGCGTACTACTCGTTCGGCGGCTGGAAGGACTCCCTGTTCGGCGACTCGCACGCCTACGGCCCGGACGGGGTGCACTTCTTCACCAGGGGCAAGGTCGTCACCAGCCGCTGGCTGGACCCGTCGCACGGCGGCGTGAACCTGGGCTTCCCACAGAACACGTGATCGAGCAACTCGTCGAGGCGTTCTACACACGGGCGTGGAACCAGTGGGACGACGGGGTCGTGGACCAGATCCTGGCTCCCGACTTCACGTTCCGCGGCTCCCTCGGCGACGAGAAGCGAGGTCGGGCCGGCTGGCGCGAGTACCGGGACGTGATCCGCGCCGCCGTGCCCGCCTCATATCAATAAGCACAGCCACAACGAGGTCGTGGACGTAGTTGTGTCCGGCGATCGGGCGGCCGCTCGGTTGCGGTACACCGGCCACCACCGAGGCATGCTCCTCGGCGTGCCCGGCACCGGCACGGCGATCAGCTACGCGGGCGCCGCGTTCTTCACCGCGTCCGACGACGTTCTCGTCGATGCCTGGGTCCTCGGTGACCTGGACTCACTGCGCCGCCAACTGGGTTGATCCTTCTCAGGACTCTCAGGTTGGGTCGGCTACTCTCCGTTCCGGGGGCAGTGCTGCCGTCCACCGCAGGTGTGACGTTACGTACGACATTCGTGGTACGTGGGGGTGGGGATGCACTGCGGTTGCGTACCGCAAGACCCACCCGGGGGTTGACGCGTCGGACCGGTCGGCCGGTCAGGCTGTTCCCGCGGTAGGGGTACCACCACATGCTGACCTAGGGAGATCCGAGCATGCGCGCGACCGACGAGGGGGCGCCGGTGGACACCGGCGACGAGGGCGGCCACGGGGCCGGCAGAGTGGGTGCGGTGTTCGCCGCGATCGGCCGGTTCTCGGTCCGGTTCCGGTGGCTGGTGGTGGTTGTGTGGCTGGCCGGCACGGTCGCGGCCGTGCAGCTGCTACCGTCGATGGCCAGCCAGACCAACAGCAACAACGCGGACTTCCTGCCGGCCAGCGCGCCGAGCTCGCACGCGGCGGTGCTGGCCGGCGCGTTCCAGCGCTCCGGGGTCCAGCCGATTCCGGTGATCGTCGCCCGGGACGGCGGCCAGCTCACCGCGTCCGACCAGCAGGCCATCAACGGGTTGCGTGCGGACCTGGCCAAGGTGTCCGGCGTGGTGCAGGTACGCGACAGCGGTCAGTCGAAGGACCTGCAGGCCGATCAGCTCCAGGCTCTGGTCACGTTCGCCAGCGGACCGAACGGTGAGACGCCGGTGGTGAACGGGCTGCGCTCGGCGATCACGTCCGCGGGCCTGCCCGCCGGGTTGCAGGCGCACCTGACCGGACAGGTGGCCGAGCAGGTCGACAACCAGTCGGCGTCTGGCAACACCGGCTCGCAACTCCAGTTGCTGTCGGTCGGGTTCATCCTGATCCTGTTGCTGTTGATCTTCCGGTCGATCCTGGCGCCGGTCGTCACGCTGGTGCCGGCGTTCCTGGTGGTCCGGCTGTCCGACCCGCTCGTGGGCGCGGCCGCGCAGGCCGGGCTGAAGGTGTCGCCGATCGCACAGCTCCTGATGATCGTGCTGATCCTGGGCGCCGGCACGGACTACGGCCTGTTCCTGATGTTCCGGGTGCGCGAGGAGATGGGCCGGGGCCTGGCACCACGCGAGGCCATCGTGCGGGCGGTGGCCAGGGTCGGCGAGTCGGTGACCTTCTCCGCCGTCACCGTCATCGCCGCGCTGGTTTCGTTGCTGGCGGCCAGTTTCAGCTTCTACGCCGACCTTGGCGTGCCGCTGGCCATCGGGATCGGCGTGATGCTGTTCGCCGCGCTGACGCTGCTGCCCGCCCTGCTGGCGATCCTGGGCAAGGCCGTGTTCTGGCCGACGAAGATCCGGAGCGGCGTCGGTAGGAGCGGCGTGTGGGGCCGGATCTCGGCGCGAATCGTGCAGCGGCCGGTCGTCACGCTGGTCGCGGGCGTGATCCTGTTCGGCGGCCTCGCGTTCGCCTCCCTCGGCTACCACGCGACCGGGTTCGGCGGCGGCGTCACCGCACCCACCGGCAGTGACTCGGCTGCGGGTGCCGACCTGCAGACCAAGCACTTCCCCGCGCTGTCCGCATCCCCGACCGGCGTGTTGTTCCGCCTGCCCGGCACAGCATGGAGCGATCCGCAGGTGCTCGCCGACGCGGCGCAAAAACTGGCCGCATCGGGTCAGTTCACCACGGTCACCGGCCCGCTCAACCCCAATGGCGCCACCCTGCCGGCCGCGCTGTATGTCCAACTGCACGACCAACTCGGCCCGGCCGGCGCGCTGCCGCCGGTGCCACCCGCGTCGCTGCACGTACCGCCCGCGCAGTACCAGGCGTATCGGGCCACCGGGCAGTACGTGAGCGCCGACGGGCACACCGTGCAGTACCTGGTCGGCCTGACCGCTGGCGATCCGCAGGGCACACCGGCGCAGGACGCGGTGCCGGCGATCCGGGCCGCGGTCACCTCGGTGGCCGGGGCCGTCGGTGCGAGTGACTCCGGCGTGGACGGCGTGGCGCCCGCGATCCACGACATCAGCTCCATCTCCAGTAGCGACCTCGGCACGGTGATTCCCATCGCCATCCTGGTCATCGGCGTGCTGCTGGCCCTGGTGATGCGCAGCCTGGTCGCGCCGCTGTACCTGATCGCGTCGGTCGGCCTGTCCTACCTGGCGGCGCTTGGCCTCGCGGTGCTGGTGTTCATCAAGATCGGCGGCTCCGGCGGGCTGACGTTCTTCATGCCGTTCCTGATGTTCATCTTCCTGCTGGCACTGGGCGAGGACTACAACATCCTGGTGATGAGCCGAATACGCGAGGAGGCGCACGGCTTGTCGCTGCGCCAGGCCATCACCAAGGCGTTGAGCACCACGGGCACCACGGTCACGTCCGCCGGGCTGATCCTGGCCGGCACGTTCGCGGTGTTCGCGATCGCCGGGGGCGGCGGCGGGCAGCAGGTGCGGGACATCGGCGTCGGCCTCGCGGTGGGCATCCTGATGGACACGTTCCTGGTGCGCACCCTGTTGGTGCCGTCGACCGCGGTGCTGTTGGGCCGGTGGAACTGGTGGCCGTCCAAGCTGGGCCGCCGCAGCGCCGACGAGCCGGACGAGCCGTCCGGCGAGGAGCGGCGGCCGCAACCGGTCGGGATGGCGCCCTAGTTTCGCAATCCATAGAACCGAACAGCGGGCCCCGGTGAACGTTTCACCGGGGCCCGCTGTTCTTCGTCGGTGTGCGCGGTCGGCCGTCGGTATGCCGAACGTCACCGGTGCCCCATTCATCTGCGCTGTCCGCCGCATTTGTGTATGCGCCGGCTGCTCTAGATCTGTTAATTGTGTGCGGCGTAAGCCCAATGCCGGCAATCCAAGCCGCCCTTCGATGGCGTACGAGTCGACAGGTGCACTGCTTTCGCCGCCATCTCTCGCCCAGGTGGCCCGCTGCCGTCTTGAAGGGAATACCCGAGTGATCCCGCAATCAAACGAACCATCTCCCCGACTGGTCGGCGCAATCCATGGCATGGTCCGGGTGGTCATCGGCGCTCTCTTCGCCTGCCATGGCGCGGCCGGCCTTTTCGGCGTGCTCGGCGGCACCGGCCCGCACGGCGGCACCTTTGCCCTCGGCACGTGGCCCGGCTGGTGGGCGGCCCTGATCGCCCTGGTCGGCGGCACCATGGTCGCCGTGGGCTGGTACACAAGAGCGACCGCGCTACTGTGTTCCGTCGTCATGGCATACGTTTATGTCACGGTGCACATGCCACACGCGCTACTGCCAACCGCGGCCGGTGGTGAGACGTCGGCGCTGTTCAGCCTCATCTTCGGATTGATTGCCGCGCTCGGCGCGGGTTCGTGTGCGGTGGACACCGTTGTCCGGCAGCACCGCCGTTCGGGTGAGATCAAGCGCTATCTTGACACCGGCGACATCGTCGGCGTATCGATTTCCGACTGAGAATCGCAATTCGACCACGGGTGCCGCACCGGTACGAACCAGTGCGGCACCCGAGTACTTACTTCGTCGAAGCAACCAGATGTTCCGGCAGCGGATCGTGCCGCACGAAACGTCGGGTGAACGTGCCATTGCCCGAACTCATCGATCGCAGGTCGATCGCGTACCGCAGCAGTTCGCTCGCCGGCACCTCGGCCCGCACGACCGTGTGACCCACCTTGCCGGGCTCGGTGCCCAGCACCCGGCCGCGCCGGCCGGACAGGTCACCGAGAACCGTGCCGAGATGGTCGTCCGAGATGATGATCAACACCTCGTCCAGCGGTTCGAGCAGCGTGATCCGGCCGTTGGCCGCCGCGTCCTTGAGCGCGAGCGAGCCCGCGGTCTGGAACGCGGCGTCCGACGAGTCCACGCTGTGCGCCTTGCCATCCAACAGGGTGACCCGCACGTCGACCACTGGATGACTACCGTGCAGCCCCATCGCGAGTTGGGCCCGCACGCCCTTCTCCACACTCGGGATGAACTGGTGCGGCACCGCGCCGCCCACGGTCCTGTCCACGAACTCGAAGCCACCGCCGCGCGGCAGCGGCTCGACCTCGATGTCGCACACCGCGTACTGGCCGTGCCCGCCGGACTGCTTGACGTGCCGGCCGTGGCCCTTGGCGGTGCCCGCGAACGTCTCGCGCAGCGACACCTTCACCGGTTCGGTGTCCACCTCGGCGCCGCCCGCCTTCAACCGGGCCAGCACCACGTCCGCATGCGCCTCGCCCATGCACCAGAGCACCAGCTGGTGCGTTTCTGCATTGCGCTCCATTCGCAGCGTCGGGTCACTGGCCACCAGCCGGGACAGGTTGCGGGACAACGCGTCCTCGTCCGTCCTGGTGCGGGCGACGACCGCGACCGGCAACAGCGGTTCCGGCATCTCCCACGGGGTCATCAGGATCGGGTCCTCAGGCGCGGACACGGTGTCGCCGGTCTCCGCGGAGCCGACCTTGGTCAGCGCGCACAGGTCGCCGGCCACGCAGTAGGGCACCTCGCGCAGGTTGGCGCCAAGCGGCGAGTAGATGTGCGCCACCCGTTCGTCGTTGTCGTGGTCGGAGTGGCCCCGGTCGGCCAGTCCGTGACCGGACACGTGCACCGGTCGCTCTGGCCGCAGCGTGCCGGAGAACACCCGCACCAGCGACACCCGGCCGACGTAGGAGTCGACGGCCGTGCGCACGACCTCGGCGGCCAGCGGTCCGTCCGGGTTCGCGGTGATCTGCTGGTGCGGCTGGCCGGTCGGGTCGGTGACGTCGGGCAGTGGGTGCTCCAGCGGCGACGGGAACGCGCCGACGAGCACCTCGAGCAGTTCGGCCACGCCGACCCCGGTGGTCGCGCAGACCGGGATGACCGGGTGGAACGAACCCCGTGCCACCGCGGTCTCCAGGTCGGCGACCAGCGTGTCGCTGTCGATCTCCTCGCCGCCCAGGTACCGCTCCATCAGGGTCTCGTCCTCGCTCTCGGCGATGATCCCCTCGATGAGCTCGTTGCGGGCCGCCTCGATCCGGTCCGCATCGCCCGCCGGTGGCTCGCCGGGCTTCGGCGGGTAGCCGTCGGTGTAGTCGTAGTACCGGCCGGACAACAGGCCGACGAGACCGGCCGCGCCCTCCGGTGCGGGCAGGTACAGCGGCAGCACGCCCGCGCCGAACTCCGCCTGACAGGCCGCCATCTCGCCCGCCACGTCTGCACGTGGGTGGTCAAGGCGTGCGATGACGACCGCGCGCGGCATGCCGACCGCCGCGCATTCCTGCCACAGCGCGACCGTCGTCGGGTCGATGCCCTCCGCCGCGCACACCACGAACAGCGCGGCGTCCGCGGCACGCAGCCCGGCGCGCAGTTCGCCGACGAAGTCGGCATACCCTGGCGTGTCCACCAGATTGATCTTGATGCCCTCGTGCACCAGCGGCGCCACCGCCAGCCCGACCGAGCGCTGCTGGCGCACCGCGGCCGGATCGTGGTCACAGACCGTGGTGCCGTCGGTGATGGAGCCGGCCCGGCTGAGTACGCCCGTGGCGGCCAGCAGGGCCTCGGTCAGCGTGGTCTTGCCCGACCCGGACGGCCCGACGAGGACGACGTTGCGTACTTTGGCCGGGTCGTCTACAGCGACCGCGACTCCGTTCTGGGCAGCGGCTTGGCCGCCTTCCGTGTTCTTGGCGCTCATTGCGCTCCACCTCCCGCGCGGACCGGACCGGCCGGCCGTCGCTTGTGATCAGGCACTGCCTTCGATCCGGCACTGCTTTTTGATCAGGCACAGGGCTGCTATCGGTAACTGTGCTCGATCTCACACCCGTTGCCCGATGCGGACAACCCCGCCGGACCAGCGCCAGCCAGGCGGACGATCGGGAAGTGGCCTGGTCAGTTAGCGTCGAATTGGCCTGCTCACAAGGGCCACCTGCCACGTAACATGGGTGCTAACAGGCCACTGACGTGCGGTTACCGTGCGGTGGCGAGTCGCCGAATTCCTGGAGATGTGAGCCGTGAGTACCTCCATCGACGCAACGCGGGTTCCGGAAACCGGGACGGCCCGGGTGAAGCGCGGCATGGCCGAGATGCTCAAGGGCGGCGTGATCATGGACGTGGTCACCGCAGAGCAGGCCAAGATCGCCGAGGACGCTGGCGCGGTCGCGGTGATGGCACTGGAGCGCGTGCCCGCCGACATCCGTGCCCAGGGCGGCGTCGCCAGGATGAGCGACCCGGACCTGATCGACGGCATCATCGCGACGGTGTCCATCCCGGTGATGGCCAAGGCCCGGATCGGGCACTTCGTCGAGGCTCAGGTGTTGCAGTCACTCGGCGTCGACTACGTGGACGAGTCCGAGGTGCTCACCCCGGCCGACTACACCAACCACATCGACAAGTGGCAGTTCACCGTGCCGTTCGTGTGCGGCGCCACGAACCTGGGCGAGGCGTTGCGGCGGATCACCGAGGGCGCCGCGATGATCCGGTCCAAGGGCGAGGCCGGCACCGGTGACGTCTCCAACGCCACGACCCACATGCGCGAGATCGGCGCGGCGATCCGGCAGCTCGGGTCGATGAGCCCGGACGAGCTGTACGTGGCGGCAAAGGAGCTGCAGGCGCCGTACGAACTGGTGCGCGAGGTCGCGGTCGCCGGGAAGCTGCCGGTCGTGCTGTTCACCGCGGGCGGCATCGCGACACCGGCGGACGCCGCGATGATGATGCAGCTGGGCGCGGAAGGCGTGTTCGTCGGGTCCGGGATCTTCAAGTCCGGCGACCCGGCCAAGCGCGCCGAGGCCATCGTGAAGGCGACCACGTTCTACGACGACCCGGACGTGATCGCGAAGGTGTCGCGCGGCCTTGGCGAGGCCATGGTCGGCATCAACGTCGAGGACGTGCCGGAACCGCATCGGCTCGCCGACCGCGGTTGGTAGGCAGGGGGCGAACTGAGCCCAGCACACGGCGACGCCGCGTGCTGGGCTCAGTTCGTCAGTAGACCACCCACAGCCAGAACAGGCCGGGAGCGTCCCAGGAGGGCGCACCGACTTCCTGGCATTCGTATTCCACCCACCGGCCGGCCTGCTGGCCCGCGTAGCCCGCGGAGGAGCATGCATCGGGCCAGCCGAAGCTGTTCTGGTAGACCCAGCCGGGGCCCGGCGGGGTGGGGGTGGCGTTCGCGGGAGCGCTGAACCCGACCGCGATACCGATGCCGGCCAGGGCGAGCCCCAGCGCGATGAGGACGCGTCGCATGGTGACCCTATCTACGCGAGTGGTGTGCGCTCCTGCTGGAGGCGCCCGCCGGTAGAGTGCCCGATCACGCTTTCGCGATGCATTGGCAATCCTTGAATCCGCTGGTCAGCGTCCTCTTCCGTCCGTCCGGTGGTCTAGGCCATTCGGTGTTGAGCCAGCCATTCCTGCTTGGTGATGGCGTATTCGGTGTCGCCGAGTTCGTCGCCGGGGATGGGGTCCGGCCAGTCCTGGTGGAAGGTTCGGATCAGGGTCAGGCCGGCTTTCTCCATGACTCGGCGCGAGCCTGTGTTGACGGCCATGGTGAGGGCGAACACCCGCTGTGCGCCGCAGTCCGTGAAGGCCTTGTCGATCAGGGCGCGGGAGCCTTCTGTGGCGTAACCCTTGCCCCAGGCCGATTTGCGCAGTCGGTAACCCAGTTCTGGCTCGTCCGGTGGGCCGCCGACGGGTGGGCGGAGGTGGAACCAGCCGATGAACCTGCCGTCGGCCTCGGCGGCCCAGAAGCCGTAGCCGTCGAATCGGGTGTAGTAGCTCAGCCAGGCCGGTAGGTAGTCGGTCCGGATCTCCTCGCGGGGTGTGGCTCGGCCGCCGGTGATGTAGTGCATGACGTCCGGGTCGCTGTCCAGTTCGACGGCGTTGTCCTCGTCGGCCATGGTGAATCGCCTCAGTACCAACCGATCCGTGGTCAGGAAGATGTGCATCGCTGCTCCCTCGGCGATCGGCTGGCCAGCCATTCCGTTCTGGTGATGCCGTATTCGACTTCGTCGAATTCCTCGCCCGGGGTGTGGAAGGTGCGGACCAGGGTCAGGCCGGCCTTCTCCATGACTCGGCGGGAGGCCGCGTTGACGATGATGGCGTCCGCGTACACGCGCTGTGCGCCGCAGTCGGTGAAGGCCTTGTCGACAAGGGCGCGGGAGATCTCCGTGGCGTAACCCTTGCCCCAGGCCGATTTGCGCAGTCGGTAGCCCAGTTCCGGCTCGTCGGTCGGGTGGCCGGCGGGTGGGCGGAGGTTGACGCACCCGATGAATTCGCCGTCGGCCTCGGCGGCCCAGAAACCGTAGCCGGGGTATCGGGCGTAGTAGCTCATCCAGCCCGGCAGATAGACGGTACGGACCTCCGCACGCGGTGTTGGCCGGCCGCCGTTGATGTAGCGCATCACGTCCGGGTCGCTGTCCAGGTCGACCACGTTGTCTTCGTCGGCCATGGTGAATTGGCGCAGTACCAACCGATCCGTGGTCAGGACGATGCCCATCGCAGGCCCCCTCAGATGTGCTCCATCACGATCATGCCGGCGGTGCCGGGTTCGGTTGCCTCGAACACGTGTGACACGTCGCCGGGATATGACGCGTAATCCCCGGGGCCTAGCTCTACCAGTTCGCCCGCCGGGCCGACAAACGCTTTTCCCGAGCCGAGCCAGACGTGTTCGACCGTGCCGGGGCCGTGCGGGTCGGATTCCCGCGCCCCGCCCGGGTCGGCGCGTATGGCGTAGATGTCCCGCCGGGCCCTTGGCGGGCAGGCCGACAGCAGGGTCGCCGTGTAGTCGGCGCGTTCGGAGTGGAACACCGAACCCTCGCCGGCCCGCAGCACGGTGACGGCCGGGCGGGGTGGGTCGACGAGGCGGCTGAACGGCACGCCGAGCGCGACACCGAGCGCCCACAGCGTCTCCACGCTCGGGTTGCCGGTACCGGATTCCAGTTGGGACAGCGTGGATTTCGCGATGCCGGCGCGCTTGGCCAACTCGGACAGCGAGATGCCGACGCGGTCCCGTTCGTGCCGGATGGCCATGGCGATCCTCGCCAGTGGTGGCCCGCTGTCCTGTGTCATCGTTCGCTCCACAAGGCTGACCGTTCGACTTGACGAACGGTGTCCAGGTGTTCATTCTAATGGACGTGTGTTCACTCTGGCGAACGATGGACCGGATCCTGCTGCGTGACATCGCGTTGGTCTGCGTCGCCGACGGGGTGGTCGGGGCGTCGTTCGGGGCGATCGCGGTGTCGGGTGGGCAGGCGCCGTGGGTGCCGGTGGCCATGTCGCTGCTGGTGTTCGCCGGTGGGGCGCAGTTCGCCGCTTTGGGTGTGGTGTTGGCCGGTGGCAGCTCGATCGCGGCCGCGGTCGCGGGGCTCCTGCTCAACACCCGGCACCTGCCGTTCGGGTTCGCCGTCGCCGACGTGCTGGGCGGGCGGCTGCCGGTCCGGCTGCTCGGCACGCACGTGATGGTCGACGAGTCGGTCGCGTTCGCCATCGCGCAGGACAAGATCGCGCCGGGTGATCTGGTGCGTCGTCGGGCCGCGTTCTGGACATCCGGCCTGCTGCTGTTCGTGGTGTGGAACTTCGGCGTGCTCGTCGGTGTGCTCGCCGGCCGGCTGATCGGCGACCCGGCCGCGCTCGGCCTCGACGCCGCGTCGCCGGTGGTGCTGCTCGCGCTGGTGCTGCCGTCGCTGCGGGACACGGCCACGCTGCGGGCGGCCGCGGCGGGCGCCGTGATCGCACTGGCCCTCACGCCGGTCCTGCCGCCCGGGGTGCCGGTCGCGCTCGCCCTGCTCGGGCTGTTGGTGGTGCGCGGATGAACCTCGTCGCGATCCTCGCCCTGGCCGGCGGCACCTACGCCTTCCGCGTGGCCGGGCCCCTGTTGCACGGCCGGATCCAGCTCGGCGACCGGGTGCGTCGGCTGCTGTCCGTGGCCGCCAGCGTGTTGCTGGTCGCCCTGGTCGCCACCGCCGCGCTCACCGCGGGTCACGGCTTCGCCGGGTGGGCTCGGCCGGCCGGCGTGCTGGTCGGTGGCCTGCTGGCGCTGCGTCGGCTGCCGTTCCTGGTGGCCGTGGTGGGAGCCGTCGTGACAACGGCCGGCCTGCGGCTGCTCGGCGTCCACTGAGCTGAGCAGCACCGGTACTGTTTCCGTGTCGGAGCGAAACCGGAGGGCGGCACGGTGGGTCAACCCTTGGTCGGCGTGCTCGCCCTGCAGGGCGACGTCGTCGAGCACCTGGCCGCCCTGCGCGCGGCCGGGGCGCGGGCGCTGCCGGTGCGGCGGCCCGCCGAACTGGCCGAGGTGGACGGCCTCGTGCTGCCCGGCGGCGAGTCGACCACGATGAGCAGGCTGCTGGACACGTTCGAGCTGCTGGACCCCCTGCGCGCGCGGCTGGGCGACGGCATGCCGGCCTACGGCTCGTGCGCCGGGATGATCCTGCTGGCCAAGGAACTGCGCGACGGCCGGCCCGACCAGCACCAGCTCGGCGCGCTGGACATCGTGGTGCGCCGCAACGCGTTCGGCCGGCAGGTGGACTCCTTCGAGGAGGACCTGGACTTCGCCGACGTGTCAGGCGGGCCGGTGCACGCGGTCTTCATCAGGGCGCCCTGGGTCGAATCGGCCGCCGACCACGTGACCGTGCTGGCCACCGTGCCCGACTCACCCGCGGCCGGTGTCGCCGCAGGTAGAATCGTTGCGGTTCGGCAGGGGAATGTCCTGGCCACCGCGTTCCACCCGGAACTGACCGGCGACGGCCGGGTGCATGAACTGTTTGTGCGGATGATTGCGAGAGAAGTATGAGCGAGCTTGCGAGCGAATCGACAAGCGCAGTGCGTTCGCGAATGCGGCCGACGAGCGCCAGCGAGGAGGTGGCATGAGCGGCCACTCCAAGTGGGCCACCACCAAGCACAAGAAGGCTCACCTCGATGCCAAGCGCGGCAAGCTGTTCGCGAAGCTGATCAAGAACATCGAGGTCGCCGCGCGAACCGGTGGGGGTGACCCGGACGGCAACCCGACGCTGTACGACGCGATACAGAAGGCGCGGAAGACCTCCGTGCCCGCCGACAACGTCGAGCGGGCCCGCAAGCGCGGCGCCGGTGAGGAAGCAGGCGGCGCGGACTGGCAGACGATCACCTACGAGGGCTACGGACCCAACGGGGTCGCCGTGCTCATCGAGTGCCTGACCGACAACCGCAACCGCGCGGCAGGCGAGGTCCGCACCGCGATGAGCCGCAACGGCGGCAACATGGCCGACCCTGGCTCGGTGTCGTACATGTTCAACCGAAAGGGCGTCGTGATCGTCCCCAAGGGCGACCTCGGCGAGGACGACGTGCTGCTCGCGGTGCTCGACGCCGGCGCCGAGGAGGTCAACGATCTCGGCGACAGCTTCGAGATCGTGTCCGAGGCGACCGACCTGGTCGCGGTCCGCAAGTCGTTGCAGGACGCGGGCTACGACTACGAGTCGGCAGAGGCGAGCTTCCTGCCGTCGATGACCGTGTCGCTGGACACCGACGGCGCCCGCAAGGTCTTCCGCCTGATCGACGCCCTCGAGGACTGCGACGACGTGCAGAACGTGTACTCGAACTTCGACGTCAGCGACGACATCATGGCGGCACTGGACGCGTAGCGGCGGCTCGTCGGGGGAGAGCATGGCGAATCGGGGTGCGGCACCCTTCCGACCGGTGCCGCCTTACCAGGAGTGGCCGAACCGGGCGCGGCGTCGGGTCGCGCCCGGCGTGCTGTTCGGGGTGACGGTGTGGCGGCTGCTGATCGTGGTGTTCGCGATCGTCGGCTTCAGCCTTGCGATGCGGGACGCGACCGGCTCGGACGCGCTCGCCGCGCTCAGCCAGCAGGCCAGCCTGCTCGCCGCGCTCAGCTACGGCTTTCTGTTGGTGTTCCCGGTGTTCACCGGCGGCAGGCGGCACGAGCCGGAGACGCCGTGGCTGCGCGGCGCGCTGACCGTGCTGCTCTCGCTGGTCAGCGTGACGTTCCTGACCATGCTGGGCGGCGACCTCAGCCAGTCGTGGTCGCTGTTCGAGCACGTGCTGACCCCGGCACTCGTGGCGCTGGACTGGCTCCTGGTCGGCCGCGACCAGCGCAACGCCCGGTGGTGGTATCCGGTCTCGTGGCTGGCGTTTCCACTGGCGTACCTGCTGTTCTACATCGCGTACGTCGGCAACGGCCCGCCGATCTACCCGTTCCTCGACCCCAGCGCGAGTGACTTCCTGGGTGTCGTGTTCGAGTTCCTTGGCGGGGTGCTGGTGTTCGGGTTCGTCGTCTACGGCTTCGGCAAGCTGCACGGCCGGGGGCGCACCTGACAACGGGTGGCGCCGTGTCGCAGAATGTCGCGGTGCCGCACCCGCTCAACGCCAAGGACGAGAAGTTCCGCCGCTGGCTGCTGGACCAGGCCGAACAGCACGGCAACGCGATCGTGCAGGTGGCGGGCGGCCAGGACTACGCGCCGTACGCGTTCACGGTCGGCGCGTGGCGGCGCTTCGGGGTGGCCGAGGCCGTCGTGGTCGGGCTGCCGTCCGAGATGTCCCAGGTGCTGCTGTCGGCGTACGTGACCCGGGCCAGCGGCGGCGAGCGGTTCCGGGCCGGCATGGTCGACGACGGCTTCTTCCAGGGTGTGCCGGTGGCGTTCGAGACGGTCGCCAAGCCCTGGTACAAGGAGTACCTGGGCAGCGCGTTCCTGTTGTACGCCAAGGGAGAGTTCGCCGCACTGCAGATCATCGTGCCGACGCCGCACGGCAACTGGCCGTGGGATCGGGACGCGCCGGACGGCTTCCGCGCGTGGCAGCGGATCCTGACCATCAGCGGCCGCCCGGAGAGCTGGACGCCGGGCGTGGACGGCCCGTGATCCGGATCGCCGCGGTCGGGCCGGACCATGCCGGCGAGCTGTTCACCGTGCAGCGGGCCGCCTATCTGAGCGAGGCACAGCGCTACAACGCGCACATCCCGCCGCTGCGCGAGACCCTGCCCGAGGTGCTGGCCGAGATCGACGCGCCCGACGTCCTGGTGTTCGGCGCCTGGCTGGGCAGCCGGCTGATCGGCTCGGTCCGCGGCAGGCCGGACGATCGGGACGGCATGGAGGTGTGCCGGCTCGCGGTGGCGCCGGACATGCAGGGCCGCGGCGTCGGCCGTGCGCTGCTGGGCACGCTGGAGGCCGCGGCACCGGTCGGCGTCCGCAGGCTGTGGCTGGTGACCGGCGCGTCGAGCGAGGACAACCTGCGGATGTACCGGCGGGCCGGCTACGAGCCGGTGGACGAATACGTCGACGACGTCGGCGTGCGCGTGCTCGTGCTGGCGAAACCGGCTGGTGGGGGCGTGTCGGTCAACGGAGACGCCGAGTCGGGCCCGTAAGGTTTCGAACAGTTGTGCGGAAGGAGCGGGTCGTGCGAGTGCTGGGCGTCGACCCGGGGTTGACGCGCTGCGGGCTCGGCGTGGTGGACGGCGGTGCCGGCCGCACGGTGCGGTGCGTCGCGGTCGACGTGGTGCGCACCCCCGTCGAGGACGACCTGTCCAGGAGACTCCTGCGGCTGGCCGTCGAGGTCGAGCGGTGGCTGGAGGAGTACCGGCCGGACGTGGTGGCCATCGAGCGTGTGTTCAGCCAGTACAACGTGCGCACCGCGATGGGCACGGCACAGGCGGGCGGGGTGGTCGCGCTGGCCGCCGCCCGCCGCGACCTGCCGGTCATGTTCCACACACCCAGCGAGGTGAAGGCCGCCGTCACCGGCTCCGGCCGAGCCGACAAGGCCCAGGTGACCACGATGGTGACCCGCCTGCTGAACCTGGCAGAACGACCGACCCCCGCCGACGCGGCCGACGCCCTGGCACTGGCCATCTGCCACCTCTGGCGGGCCCCCATGCGCGACCGCCTCGCCGAGGCGGAGGCACGAGCCAAGGAACTGGCCAAACACCACAAAGCACGCCTGGCAGCAGCCGCGCAGGGATGCTGCTGTGGTGAGGGATGCTGCTGTGGCGAGGGATGCTGCTGTGGCGAGGGATGCTGCTGTGGCGAGAGATGCTGCAGTGGCGAGGGATGCTGCAGTGGCGAACCAAGCGGAGAGACAAGCGGGAGGGACCGGCCGGTGATCGCGTCGGTACGCGGCAAGGTGCTGGAGATCAGCCTGGACCACGCGGTGGTCGAGGTCGGGGGAGTGGGTCTCGAGGTCCGCACCACGCCGGCCACGCTGGCCACCCTGCGCCGCGGCGAGGAGGCCAAGCTGGCCACCGCGCTGGTGGTGCGGGAGGACTCGCTGACCCTGTTCGGCTTCGCGGACGGCCAGGCCAAGGACCTGTTCGGCCTGCTGCTGACCGTGTCCGGCATCGGACCCCGGCTCGCGCTGGCCACGCTGGCCGTGTTGGAGCCGGACGCCCTGCGGGCCGCGCTGGCCGACGGCAACCTCACCGCGCTCACCCAGGTGCCCGGCATCGGCCGCAAGGGCGCCGAGCGCCTGGTCATCGAGCTGCGCGACAAGGTCGGCGCGCTGCCCGGCCTGGCGAGCCCGGCCGAGGGACCGGCCGGCGGCGTGCGGACCGCCGTGGTCGATGCGCTGCTCGGCCTGGGCTTCCCGGCCAAGCAGGCGGAGCAGACGGTGGACGGTGTCCTGGCCGAGAACGGCGTGTCGGATACTGCCGGCGTGCTGCGGAAAGCCCTGACCACTCTCGGTCGCAAGCGGTGAGTCGAGGTCGAGCCCCGGCGAGCCGGGGTCGGGCGTCGGTGGATGGGTGTCGGGCGGTTCGGGGTCGGATGTCGGTGGATTGGCTTCGGGCGGTTCGGGGTCGGGCCGGTTCGGCTTCGGGCGGTTCGGCTTGGGCGGCGGATTCGGGTCGGGCCGTCGGTTCGGCTTGGATGGTGGGTTCGGGTTGGGCCGTGGGTTCGGATCGGGTGGTGGGTTGCGGTCGGGTGGGTTGGCTTCGGATGGTGGGTCGGCGTCAGGCGGTGGATCGGAAGCAGGCGATGCGGCGAGGTCGCGGGCAGTGGGGCGGTCGCGAGCCCGCGCTGTTTTTCTTCGCTCAACGAACGGGACCGGGTGGTTTGCTCCCGACTTCGGTAATGATCACCTGTTCGAGTGATCATCGCGCGCACCGGGCCGGGAAACGCTTGCGCGACAACGGTTTCCGTGCGGAGCGAGCCGATGAACGCTGACGACGACGATACCCTCTCCCCGGTCGCGAGGCCGTCCGAGAGCGACGTCGAGTCGACCCTTCGGCCGCGCAACCTGGCCGAGTTCGTCGGGCAGGCGCGGGTGCGCGAACAGCTGTCGCTCGTGCTGGAAGGCGCGAAACGGCGCGGCAGCCCACCGGACCACGTGCTGCTGTCCGGCCCGCCCGGTCTCGGCAAGACGAGCCTCGCGCTGATCATCGGCGCCGAACTGGGCACCGCGGTGCGGGTCACGTCCGGACCCGCCCTGGAACGCGCCGGTGACCTGGCCGCGATGCTGTCCAACCTGGTCGAGGGCGACGTCCTGTTCATCGACGAGATCCACCGCATCGCCCGCCCCGCCGAGGAAATGCTCTACCTGGCCATGGAGGACTTCCGGGTGGACGTCGTGGTCGGCAAGGGCCCCGGCGCGACCAGCATTCCGCTGGAGATCGCGCCGTTCACGCTCGTCGGCGCGACCACCCGGTCCGGCTCGCTGACCGGGCCGTTGCGCGACCGGTTCGGGTTCACCGCGCACATGGAGTTCTACAGCCCGGCCGACCTGGAGCGGGTGCTCCGCCGGTCGGCCGCCATTCTCGGCGTCGACCTGCGGCCGGACGGAGCGACCGAGATCGCCCGGCGCTCCCGTGGCACGCCCCGGATCGCCAACCGGCTGCTGCGGCGCGTCCGCGACTTCGCCGAGGTCAGGGCGGACGGCGCGGTGAACCTGGCCGTGGCCATGGCCGCGCTGAAGGTCTACGACGTGGACGACCTCGGCCTCGACCGGCTGGACCGGGCCGTGCTGTCCGCGCTGGTCCGCTCCTTCGGTGGCGGGCCGGTCGGCGTGTCGACGCTCGCCGTCGCGGTGGGGGAGGAGCCGACCACCGTCGAGGAGGTCTGCGAGCCCTACCTGGTGCGGGCCGGCATGCTGGCGCGCACACCCCGCGGCCGGATCGCCACGGCCGCCGCGTGGACTCATCTGGGGCTGGTCCCGCCGGCCGATGCGGTGGGCGAGACGACGTCACCGCTGCTCGACGAGTAGTCTCTTCGCGACCTGGCACACTCGGTACCGGCGCCGCGACGCATAATGTGGAGAAGCGGATGAGCGGTGTCACACCGATCGGAGAATAATGAACTTTTCCACCCTTCTGCTGCCGCTGATCATCGTGCTGTTCGCGGTGCCGCTGTTCATGGGCACCCGCAAGCAGAAGCGCGCCGCGGCGCAGCAGCAGTCGATGCAGAGCTCGCTGTCCTACGGTGACCGCGTGATGACCACGTCTGGCCTGTACGGCACCGTCGTGACCACCACGGACACCAGTATCGACATCGAAATCGCCCCCGGCGTCGTGACCAGCTGGTTGCGGGCCGCCGTTCGGGAGAAGGTGGCCGACTCGACCGTCGGCCTGCCGGCCGACGATGCGGACGACGTCTACGACGCCGATGACGATGTCGATCACGAGGTGATCGAGGACGCGACGCCGGAGCCGAGCACGGAGTCGACGGCTCAGGTCGCGCCCCCGTTGGAGCAGTCGAGCAAGAAGGCTCGCTGAGCCGTTCGGCCCGTCTCGACCGCGGCCTGGTATCGACACGAGAGGTGACGCGCGTCTCACAGCGTGCGGAGTAGGCTCTGCGTGCGCCCCACCCGGCACGAGCGGGTGGGGCGCACGAACGTGGCGTCACTCCCGGTAGTTGAGACGCCACGCTCGAAACCAGCGTCGCCGAGGGCGACATTGGCCGGCACACGCCAAAGCGCCGCAACACGGACGCTTGAGGACTCGAGGAGACGGAAACACCGTGGCACCACCGGCTGGGCAGATCCGCCCGGGACGCTACCTCTGGGTGTTCGCCCTGATCGTGGTCGTGTTGTACGCCCTGGTCTTCCTGACCGGCGACCACAAGCCCGCACCCAAGCTCGGCATCGACCTGCAGGGCGGCACGACGGTCACGCTGACCGCGCGCACCCTCAACGGCCAGCCGCCGACCCAGCAGCAACTGGACCAGGCCCAGCAGGACATCGAGACCCGCGTCAACGGGCTCGGCGTCACGGGTGCCCAGGTTGTCCGCAACGGCTCCAACATCGTGATCACGGTGCCGGGCAACCAGGGTTCCGAGGCCAAGAGCCTCGGCCAGACCGCCAAGCTGGTGTTCCGTCCCGTGACGCAGGAAGTCGCCGCGGGCCGGCCGATCCCGGCCACGACCACGACCACCGCGCCCAGCGGGTCCGTGAAGCCGTCCGGTTCGACCACGCCGACCACGGGCGCGCCGGCCACCAGCTCCGCCACGGTCAAGCCGAGCGTCACCGCGCCGACCAGCACCGGTACCAAACCGCAGGACTATCACGCCAGCCCGCTCGGCGCGCACCAGGCAGCCGTGGCCGCGACCACCACCGCGCCGGCCACGACAGCGCCTACCGCGCCGACGACCACGCCGGCCAGATCGACCGCGAACGATGCCATCGTGGGCGGGGTCGACATCACCCAGCTTGGTGTGGGCACCGACCCGACGAAGAACGGTGAGTGCTGGGGCTACCAGCCGCCCAAGAGCGTCCCGACGCTCACGAGGGCGCAGCAGTCCGCGCTGATCAACGTGTGCAAGGCAGTGCGCCAGAGCACCGACTCCACATCGCAGCAGGCCGCGCTGAGCTATCTCCAGTGCGGCGTGAACACCCCGGACCCGCTGCGGGGCAACGACGACTCGACCAAGCCGCTGATCGCGTGCGACCAGCAGGGCCAGGCCAAGTTCATCCTCGACAAGTCGTTCCTGGACGGCACCGAGATCAGCGACGCCACCTCGGGCACCGACCCGAACGGCGCCGGCTTCGTCGTCAACCTGACGTTCAAGAGCGGCGGCGCCAAGACCTGGGCCACCTACACCTCGGCGAACGTGGGCAAGCAGGCCGCGTTCGTGCTGGACAGCCAGGTCGTGTCCGCGCCCGTCATCAACCAGGCGATCCTGGGCGGCAACACCCAGATCTCCGGTTCGTTCACCCAGACGGCGGCCGCTCAGCTGGCCGGCGTGCTGAAGTACGGCTCGCTTCCGCTGGCGTTCGACTCGTCCAACGCGCAGACCATCTCCGCGACGCTCGGTCTGGCGTCGCTGAACGCCGGCCTGATCGCCGGCAGCATCGGCCTCGCGCTGGTCATGGTGTACTGCCTGTTCTACTACCGGGCCCTCGGCGTGCTGACCGTGCTGTCGCTCGGCCTGTCCGGTGTGGTCATCTACGCGCTGCTGGTACTGCTGGGCCGCTGGATCTCCTACAGCCTGGACCTGGCCGGTGTCGCCGGTTTCATCATCGCGATCGGTATCACGGCGGACTCGTTCGTGGTGTTCTTCGAACGTCTGAAAGACGAGGTACGGGAGGGCAGAACCTTCCGGTCCGCGGTGCCGAGGGCGTGGATTCGGGCCCGGCGCACGATCCTGGCGTCGGACGCGGTGAGCTTCCTCGCGGCCGTGGTGCTGTACGTGTTCGCGGTGCAGGACGTGCAGGGCTTCGCGTTCACGCTGGGCCTGTCCACCGTGCTGGACCTGTTGATCGTGTTCCTGGTGACGCACCCGCTGGTGGCGCTCGCGTCCAAGTCGAAGACCCTGTCCCAGCCCAGCCTGTCCGGCCTCGGCGCCGTGCAGCGCGCGGGTGCGGCCGCGCGTGCGGCGAAGGCAGCGGCCGCTCCCGTCGTGAAGGAGGCCTGAGATGTCCACCCGCGATCAGCCGGTCAAGCCGGGCCGTCGGCCCAGCATCTTCTACCGGCTCTACACGGGCACCGGCGCGTTCGACATCGTCGGCAAGCGCCGCCGGTTCTACGTGTTCTTCGGCCTGCTCGTGCTGGTGTGCCTCGTCTCGATCATCGTGCGGGGCTTCACGTTCAGCATCGAGTTCAAGGGCGGCACGCAGCTCCAGATGCCGGCCAACGGCGCGAACGGCCTAGCATCGACGTCGGCCGTCTCCACCACCTACAGCGACACGCTCGGCCACCCGCCGGCATCGGTGCAGCTGGTCGGCAACGGGAACAACGCCAGCATCCAGGTCCAGTCGGAGACGCTGAACAGCGACCAGGTCAGCAAGGTCGAGACGGCGCTCTACAACCAGTTCAAGCCGTTCGACTCGACCGGCAAGCCCAGCCAGTCGGCGATCAGCGACTCGGCGGTCAGCGGGTCGTGGGGCGCGCAGATCTCGCAGCAGGCCCTGATCGGCCTGATCGTGTTCCTCGTGCTCGTGACGGTGTTCCTGAGCATCTACTTCGAACGGTGGATGGCGCTGGCCGCGCTGATCGCGCTGGGCAACGACCTGATCATCACGGCAGGCGTGTACTCGATCGTCGGTTTCGAGGTCAGCCCCGCCACCGTGATCGGCCTGCTCACCATCCTGGGCTTCTCGCTGTACGACGCGGTGGTGGTGTTCGACAAGGTCAAGGAGAACACCAGAGGCATCCTCGGCCTGACCCGGCGGACATTCGCCGAAGAGGCGAACCTGGCGCTGAACCAGACGCTGATGCGATCCATCAACACGTCGCTGATCGCGTTGCTGCCGGTGCTGGGCCTGCTCGTGGTCGGCATCGGCCTGCTAGGTGTCGGCACCCTGACCGACCTGGCGCTGGTGCAGCTGGTCGGCATGCTCGTCGGTGCCGCGTCGTCGCTGCTGCTGGCCACCCCGTTGCTGGTGGACCTGAAGATGCGCCAGGAGCCCTACCGGCAGCAGGCACGTCGGGTCCTGTCCCGCCGCAAGCACCTGGCAGAACGCCAGGCACAGCGCGACGCGGTGGCCGAAGGCGACGAAGGTATCGCGGTAGCCGCAGACGACGACGACATCGCGGACGAGGTACGCCGGGAGCGGGCCTACGCGGCCGCCGCGTCGGTGCCGGCACGCACACCGAAGGCGTCCCAGAACCGCAAGCCCGCCGGCAAACCGGGCCGACCGACCGGCAAGCGGAAGCGCTGAGCGTGGCCCAGCGGGTTCTGTCGCTGGACGACGCGTTGGCGCTGGTCCGGGAGATCCCGGACTTCCCGTCGCCGGGCGTGCTGTTCCGCGACCTCGGTCCGGTGTTCGCGGACGCGACGGCGTTCCGGGCGCTGACCGACGCGCTGGTCGGCGGCCTGCCGTCGGACGTGAACGCGCTGGTCGCTATTGAGGCGCGGGGGTTCCTGTTGGGCGCCGCGGTCGGCTATGCGGCTGGTATCGGTGTGGTGTTGGTGCGTAAACCGGGCAAGTCGCCGGTGGTCGCGCATCGGGTGGAATATCAGCTGGAGTACGGGACTGCTTGCCTCGAACTTCCCGATGGCTTGCTGCGGCCGGCCCAGCGCGTTGTGATCATTGATGACGTGCTGGCTACCGGTGGCACGGCTCGGGCGGCCGGTGAACTGGTCGCCGCAGCTGGTGCTTCGGTCGCGGGGGTCTCGGTTGTGCTCGAACTGGCGGCGCTGAACGGCCGGGCCGCTTTGTCCGACTGGCCTGTGACGGCGCTGCGGACCGTTTGACGTGGCGGCCCGCCCGGTGCTGTTACGAGGGGCTTCGTTGGTGTCCTCTCTGCTTGGCTGGTCGGCACGCTTTGGGCTTCTGCATCACCCCGATACTTTATTGTCGTGACGGTTGTTGGGGGTTTGTCAAGGCGGGAAAGAGTACCTTGACAAACCCCCAACAACCGCTTTAAAGATGGCACGTATCGGGATGATGCAGAAGGACTGGGCATACGACGGAATGCCGCGTGGTTTTGGCCAGGTCCTCCGGAGGCGAAAGAGGCGCCTCGGTTGCGAGCTCGCTCCGGTTCGTCCGGCGGGTCCCGTTCGATGGTGGTCGCTCGCGCCCCGGTTGGGAGCCTGCTCTCGTTCGTCCGGCGGGTCGCGCCTGGTCTGGGTCCAGAGGCCACCGCTGAACGGGAACCCGTTGGGCGAACAGAAGCAGGCTGTCACAGAGGCGCTAGCGACCACTACCAAACGGCGACCCGCCGGACGAACGACAGCAGGCTCCCAACCGAGCCGCCAGCGACTACCACCGATCGAGACCCGCCGGACGAACCGGAGTGGGCTCCCGACCGGGGCGCGGCGACCACCATCGAACGGGACCCGCCGGACGAACCGAAGCGGCTCCCAACCGAGGCGCCTCTTTCCGGTTCGACGGGACTTCGAACGCCTCGTGGCATAGCCTGTATGACCATTTCTTCCTGCTTTTCCCCGATCCCAAGCCGCACTTCGGTTTTTGGTGTTTTGTCAAGGTACTCTCTCCCGCCTTGACAAAACACCAAAAACCGAAACCCACAATCAGGGATCGGGGAAAAGCAGGCGCGGCAAAGCCAAAACGTGCCACCCAAACCAGCGAACAAAGCCAAAGCGACCACAGGCAGACCCCCGCCCAACCCTGGGGGCTTCGGCCCTTTTCAACCCTATGCCTGTCAAGCCCCGAATGGGTGGTCCGCCGGAAATCTGTGGACAACCCGCGGACCTGTGGACAGGTGGCTTGACAGCTAGGTGGAGCGCTGGTAGCAGCGGCCCGCTGACCTGCGGTTGAACGGCGTTGCTCCCTCTGGCGTACCATTTGATTTCGGGTCGCGTTCGGTGATCCGGTGTCCGACCAGGGATGTCGGGAGCGTGCGTGAGTCAGGACCTTGATGCGGCAGCGGCCGCCACCGAGCAGGTGACCGGACGGCAACCGTCCACCACACGTCGGGTTCGGGCGCGGCTTGCGCGGCGGATCACCGCGCAGCGGTCCTCCTCGGTGAAACAGGTTCTCGAGCCGCTGGCTGCCGTGCACCGCGAACTGCACCCCAACGCCGATCTGGCCCTCCTGCAGAGCGCCTACGACGTGGCTGAGGAGAAGCACCGCGACCAGCGTCGAAAGTCCGGCGACCCCTACATCACGCACCCGCTCGCGGTGGCCACCATCCTGGCCGAGCTGGGCATGGACACCACCACGCTGGTCGCCGCGCTGCTGCATGACACGATCGAGGACACCGGCTACTCGCTGGAGCGGCTGGAGGCCGACTTCGGCAGCGTCGTCACGCATCTGGTGGACGGGGTCACCAAGCTCGACAAGGTGAAGCTCGGCGCGGCCGCCGAGGCCGAGACCATTCGCAAGATGGTCATCGCGATGGCTCGTGACCCGCGTGTGCTGGTGATCAAGCTGGCCGATCGGCTGCACAACATGCGGACCATGCGGTTCATGCCGCCGGAGAAACAACTTCGCAAGGCGCGCGAGACGCTGGAGGTGCTGGCGCCGCTGGCGCACCGCCTCGGCATGGCTACCGTCAAGTGGGAGCTGGAGGATCTCGCCTTCGCGATCCTGCAACCCAAGAAGTACGACGAGATCGTGCGGCTGGTCGCGACGCGGGCACCGTCGCGGGAGACGTACCTGCGCACCGTGAAGGAAGAGCTGACCGAGCATCTCGCGGAGTCGCGGATCGAGGCCGAGGTGCAGGGGCGGCCCAAGCACTACTACTCGATCCACCAGAAGATGATCGTGCGCGGCCGGGAGTTCGACGACATCCACGACCTGGTCGGCGTGCGCATCCTGGTGGACGACGTGCGGGACTGCTACGCCGCGATGGGCGTCGTGCACTCGCTGTGGCAGCCGATGCCGGGCCGCTTCAAGGACTACATCGCGCAACCCCGCTTCGGGGTCTACAAGTCCTTGCACACCACCGTGATCGGGCCGGACGGCAAGCCGCTGGAAGTGCAGATCCGCACCCGCGACATGCACCGCGTCGCGGAGTACGGCATCGCGTCGCACTGGCGCTACAAGGAGACCCGCGGTTCGCACGACGGCAAGTCCGGCGACGTCGACGAGATGGCCTGGATGCGCCAACTGCTCGACTGGCAGCGTGAGGCGTCCGACCCAGGCGAGTTCCTCGAAGCCCTGCGCTACGACCTGACCACGCGGGAGATCTTCGTCTTCACCCCCAAAGGCGACGTGGAGAGCCTGCCGGCGGGGTCGACGCCGGTGGACTTCGCCTACGCGGTGCACACCGAGGTGGGGCACAAGTGCATCGGCGCCCGGGTGAACGGCAGGCTGGTCGCGCTGGAGCGCAAGCTGGAGACCGGCGAGCAGGTCGAGATCTTCACGTCGAAGGCCGAGGGCGCCGGGCCGAGCCGGGACTGGCTGTCGTTCGTCGCGTCGCCGAGGGCGAAGACGAAGATCAAGCAGTGGTTCGCCAAGGAGCGCCGCGAGGAGGCGATCGAGACCGGCAAGGACACCATCAGCAAGGAGGTCCGCCGGGTCGGACTGCCGTTGCAGCGCCTGGTGTCCGCCGACTCGATGATCGCGCTGTCCCGCGAACTGCGCTACCCGGACGTGACCGCGCTGTACGCCGCGATCGGCGAGGGCCAGCTGTCCGGCCGGCACGTCGTGCAGCGGCTGGTGGCGCTGCTCGGCGGCGTCGAGCACGCCGAGGAGGAGCTGGCCGAGCGGTCCACCCCGTCCACGGTGACCCGGCGGCGCGGCTCCGGCGACGCCGGTGTCGTGGTCAAGGACGCCAGCGATGTGTGGGTCAAGCTGGCCCGCTGCTGCACCCCGGTACCCGGCGACGACATCCTGGGCTTCGTCACCCGGGGTGGCGGGGTGAGCGTGCACCGGGTGGACTGCACCAACGCGGGTGAGCTGCTCGGCTCACCCGATCGGCTGGTCGACGTGGAGTGGGCGCCGTCGTCTTCCTCGGTGTTCCTGGTCGCCATCCAGGTCGAGGCGTTGGACCGGCACCGGCTGCTGTCGGACGTGACGAAGGTGCTGGCCGACGAGAAGGTCAACATCCTGTCCGCGTCGGTGACCACCAGCCGCGACCGTGTCGCGGTCAGCCGCTTCTCCTTCGAGATGGGCGATCCGACGCACCTGGGCCACGTGCTCAAGGCGGTCCGCAGCGTCGAAGGCGTCTACGACGTCTACCGGGTCGTGTCAGCCAGCTGACGCGCTGGCCGACGTGATGGTCACCGGTGTGGCCGGCGGGCCGTCCTGCGGGCCCTGGCCGCCGCTGCCGACGCCCGCGGCGGCGATCTTGTCCAGTACCTGGAGACCCGCGGCGCCGACCGTGCCGAAGACCGCGTAGTTCGGCGGCAGCTGGGAATCCGCGTAGACCAGGAAGAACTGGCTGCCACCGCTGTGCGGCTGGCCGGTGTTGGCCATGGCGATGGTGCCCCTGGCGTAGAGCGACGCGCCGCCGGCCGCCGAGGGCAGGTCGGTCGGGTTCTCGTCCGGGACGGTGTAGCCGGGGCCGCCGGTGCCGGTGCCGGTCGGGTCGCCGCACTGGAGCACCTTCAGCGAGTCGGCGCTGGTCAGGCGGTGGCATGGCGTGCTGTTGAAGTAGCTCTTGCCGGCCAGGTAGGCGAAACTGGCCACCGTGCACGGCGCCTTGGCGCGTGGCATGGTGATCGGGATGTCGCCCTGTGACGTGTGCAGCGTGACGTTGACCGTGCCGGCCCTCGGCGCGGTGTTCGGCGGGATGCCGACCTGGTGCCCGGCCGGTGCCGGCTGGCCGGGCGTTGCGGTGTAGTCGCACTGGGCGGAGCCGGTGGTCGGCAGCGGCGCCGCCGACGTGGTCGTCGTGACCGCCGTCGTGGTGCTGGTGCCGCCTGAGGAGGCGGCGCCGCTGGTCGACTGGCCACAGCCCGCGACCGACAGGGCGAGCGCCACCGCTGCGCCGCCGAGCAGGCCGCGCCGAACCCTGGCGGTCATACCGCCCCTTCCGTCCAGTTGGTTCGTCAGGCCGCGGTCGCGGTCGCCTGGGTGATCGTCACCGGGGTCTTCGGCTTGCCGTCGTTGGGCGTCGCCGAGCCGGTGCTCGGGTCGGTGCCCGGCGTGATGCCGGCGGCCGCGATCTTGCCGAGCACGGTCATGCCGGCCGGCGTGATCGTGCCGAACACGGTGTAGTTCGGCGGCAGCTGGGAGTCCTTGTACACCAGGAAGAACTGGCTGCCGCCGGAGTTGGGCTGGCTACTGTTGGCCATCGCGATCGTGCCGGCCGGGTACACCGACGGCGCGGGCTGGCCGGAGGGCGGCGGCGTCGAGGTCGGCGCGACCTTCAGGTTCTTGGGGAACTCGTCCGGGATGCTGTAGCCGGGGCCGCCGCTGCCGGTGCCCGTCGGGTCACCGCACTGCAGCACGAACAGCGGGTTCGGGTTCGGGTAGTCGGTCTCGCGGTGGCACGGGGTGCTGTCGAAGAACTTCTGGTTGACCAGGTACTGCATGCTCTGCACGGTGCACGGCGCCTCGGCACGGTCCAGCGTCATCGGGATGTCGCCGGCGGTGGTCTTCAGGTCCACCGTCAGGCTGCCGGTCTTCGGGGTCGCGGCCGGATCGGGGGGCAGCGACACGTTCTTGCCGGCCGGCGCGGGAGTCGACGGCGTCGTCGTGTACTTGCACGGGCCCTTCGACGTCACCGCGGGCTTGGTCGGCGTGGTGGGTGGCGCACTGGACGAACCGGCCGCCGTATTGGTGCCGCCGTGCCCGGTGGTGAGGAAGTAGATGCTCCCGACAACGACCACCACCGCGATCACGGTGATGATGACGGCATTCAGCCTGCGACGCTTGGCACGCTCCACACGACGGGACAACTGGCGTTCCAGTTTCCGCTTCGCTGCCTGGCGGCGCTGCTCGTTGCTCGGCACCTGCTCCCTCCCCGGGGTGTTCAGCCATCGGTGTGACAGCCGGCAGTCTATGGGTCGGGTATATGAAGAGTGTGTGCGGGCCGGTCCCGGTACGCTGTGAAGTGCCTGGCAACGGCCATGACCATCGGGCCCGCGGTTCGTCCACCGTGCGCCGCTACGGTTGCCGGTGCTCGGACGTGCTCGGATTCGGAGGTCTCTCGTGCTGGTCGTCGGGTTCCCCACCGGGGCCCTGCAGGCGAACTGCTTCCTGCTCGCCGCCGACGCCGGGGCGCCGTGCGTCATCGTCGACCCGGGTCAGGACGCGGTCGAACCGGTGCTCGCTGCGGTGCGCGAGCACCGGCTGTCCCCGGTCGCCGTGCTGCTCACCCACGGCCACTTCGACCACATGTTCTCCGTTACGCCGATCTGCGACGGCAACGACATCCCGGCCTGGATCCACCCGGACGACCGCGACATGCTGACCGACCCGTTGCGCGGCATCAGCCCGGCCTCGCTCGGCTTCTTCGGCGGACGGCTGGACGTGCGCGAACCGGCCGAGGTGCGCGAACTGGCCGACGGCGCCGAACTGGACCTGGCGGGCCTGCTGCTCACCGTCGACCACACCCCGGGCCATACCGGCGGGTCGGTGACGTTCCGGACCGACACCGAGGAGGGCGGGCGGCTGCTGCTGTCCGGCGACACCCTCTTCGCCGGTTCGATCGGACGTTCCGACCTGCCCGGCGGCGATCCGGCCCGGCTGACGGCGTCCTTGCGGGACAAGGTGCTCGTGCTGCCGGACGACACGGTGGTGCTGCCGGGCCACGGCCCGACCACGACCATTGGCCGGGAACGGGCGAGCAACCCGTTCCTCGTCGGACTGGACACGTCCGACGCGCCCGCCGCCCCACACCGAGGACTGTGATCAGCACCGTCATGGCTACTTTCGCCGCACCCAAAGGCATTCTGGAGTACTACCCGCCCACCAGCGCCGCGTTCCTCGCCGTGCGGGACACCCTGCTGCGGTCGGCCGCGCTGGCCGGCTACGGCTACATCGAGCTGCCGATCTTCGAGGACACCACGCTGTACGCGCGCGGTGTCGGCGAATCGACCGACGTCGTCAGCAAGGAGATGTACACGTTCGAGGATCGCGGCGGCCGGTCGGTCACGCTGCGGCCGGAGGGCACGGCAGGCGTCGTGCGCTCGGTCATCGAACACGGCCTCGACCGCGGCCAACTCCCGGTGAAGCTCAGCTACGCGGGCCCGTTCTTCCGTTACGAGCGGCCACAAGCCGGGCGCTACCGGCAGTTCCAGCAGGCGGGTGTCGAGGCGATCGGCGGCGACGACCCGGCCCTGGACGCCGAGGTGATCGCCATCGCGGACGCGGGCTTCCGCGCGGTCGGCCTGACCGGCTACCGGCTGGAGCTCACGTCGCTCGGCGACGCGAACTGCCGTCCCGACTACCGCGACCGGCTCCAGGAGTTCCTGCGCGCGCTGCCACTGGACGACGAGACGCGGCAGCGGGCCGAACTGAACCCGTTGCGGGTGCTGGACGACAAGCGACCCGAGGTGCGGGAACTGCTCGCCGACGCACCGCTGATGGTGGACCACCTGTGCGATCCGTGCCGCGAGCACTACGAGCGGGTCAAGGGCTACCTGACCGAGTTGGGCGTGAAGTTCACCGAGAACAACCGGATGGTGCGCGGGCTGGACTACTACACGCGGACCACGTTCGAGTTCGTGCACGACGGACTGGGCGCGCAGTCCGGCATCGGCGGCGGCGGCCGGTACGACGGGCTGATGGCCGAACTGGGCGGCCAGGCGCTGTCCGGTATCGGGTTCGGCCTCGGCGTGGACCGGGTGCTGCTGTCGTTGCGGGCCGAAGGCGTGGAGATCGCGGATTCCTCGTCGTGCGACGTGTTCTGCGTGCCGCTCGGCGATACGGCCAAGGACCGGCTGGTGGTCGCGGCCGGGGCGTTGCGCGCGGCCGGCATCCGGGTGGACCTGGCCTACGGCGGCCGGGGCCTGAAGGGCGCCATGAAGGCGGCCGACCGGTCGGGTGCCCGGTGCACGCTGGTGCTCGGCGAGCGGGACCTGGCAGAAGGCGTGGTGCAGCTCAAGAACATGGCCACCGGCGACCAGACCACGGTCCCACTGGCCAACCTGGTCGACGCCGTGCGCGACGCGCTGGCCGAGCCGTGACCGAGCCGCCGACCCAGCCGATCTCGCTGGACCTGCTGCCCCGCGCGGTGGTCGTGCGCCGGGCGGTGGTGGTGTCCGGGACCGCCGTGGTGATCGGTGCGGCGCTGGGTGGGGCGGTCGGGCTGTTCGCCGGTGCGCTTGCCGGCCTGGCGACGGCCGTCGTGGTCGCGGTGCCGCTGCTGGTGCTGGCACTGGGGGAGGCTCGGCGGCGCTGCTGGTTGACGGGCGCGGTGGTGTCCGTGCGGGCCTTCGGCACCCGGTCGGTCGACGTGCGGCACCTGACCCGGATCGAGCTGCTGATCACCGAGGTGCGGGGCACGCGCGCGGTCGGCGTCCTGGTGGCCGGGCCGCCGAAGGGCAGGACCATCAACATCGCGGTGGCCACCTACACCGGCGTCGGCGGGCGCGAACTGGACATCATCGCGCTGCGCCGCCTGGCCGACGCGCTGGCCGGCGGCGCGGAACCGGGTGGCCTCGTGTACGCGGAACTCCTGGTGGCCCAGTTGCGCGCGGAGGCCCGCGGCGCGGGCGCGGCCGAGCGCCCGCTGTACCGGATCGCCGCGCTGGCCCCGGGCGGCCGGCTGGCGCATCGGGTGCCGGCGGACGAGGTCACGCAGTTCGTTGCCGCGCTGGACTAGATTTCGGTCGACCGGCCCAGGAACGTGATCGGGCCGGGATCGGACACGTCCAGCGAGTGGAAGCCAAGGCGTTCGTAGAAGGCCCCGGCGCCCGTGTTGGTGGTCAGCATGGCCAGATACACGCGAGGAACACCCGCCTTGCGCAGCGCGGTGAGCAGCGTGACGATCAGCTTGCGACCCCACCCGGCCCGCTGGAACGCCGGCAGCAGGTCGATGTGCAGGTGGGCCGGGTAGTCGGCGAGTTCCGGGTTGATCAGGTTTTCCGGCCGGTGCAGCAGGTCGGCCATCTCCTCGTCCCGGTTGGCAGGCGGCCCGGCCGGCTTAGGGTGCTTGGCGCCGACCAGCGGCAGCCACACGTCCCGCAGCTGGTGGGCGAACAGGACCGTGTCCGGCACGCCGAGCACGTAGCCGCTGACCCGTTCGCCGTCGTCCAGCACGAACGCGAAGCCCGGCGCCAGCATCAGGTACGGCCCGGCGAACAGGTCCCCGATCAGGTCAGGATCCCGGTACATGCCGGTGGCGTCGCCGCCGGAGTCCGCGGTGCGCAGGCACACGTCGTAGACGTCGTCGCGGTCTGCTGGCCGGTAGGGACGGATCACGGCATCGGACATGATCCGGATGATATGCGAATCCGATTGACGCCTGTTCGAACATGTGTTCGAATCGATAGGTGCGATGGGACGGACAGCGAGTCGACAACCAGCAGCAGGCGGCACTACCGGGCATCGGGGAACATGTGCGGAGCGTGCGCACACCGGAGTTCAACGGCCTGGTGTTCCACGAGGTCCGGGCGCGCTCGGTGCTCAACCGGGTGCCCGGCGGATCGTCCATGCCGTTCAGCTGGACGGTGAACCCGTACCGGGGCTGTTCGCACGGCTGCACCTACTGCCTGCACGGCGACACGCCGATCCTGCTGGCCGGCGGCCGAACCAAGCCGATCGCCGAGCTGGCGGTGGGGGACCGGGTCTACGGCACCGTCCGGCGGGGCCGCTACCGCCGCTACACGCCGACCGAGGTGCTCGCGCACTGGTCCACCGAGCAGCCGGCCTACCGGATCACCCTGGCCGACGGGACCGAGCTGGTCGCGGGCGGCGACCACCGGTTCCTGTCCGAGCGCGGCTGGAAGCACGTCACCGGTGACACCACCGGCCACGGCCGCAGGCCACACCTGACGACCGGCAACAAGCTGATGGGCACCGGCCGGTTCGCCACGCCCCCGACCGAGGACGCCGACTACCGGCGCGGCTACCTGTCGGGGCTCCTGCGCGGCGGCGCGGGCGCCGCCTACCGCGACCGCGTGGCCCGCTTCAGCCTTGCCGAGGCGGACGCCGACGTGCTGACGCGCGCACGGCGGTACCTGGCCGGATTCGGCATCACCGACGCCGACGCCGACACCGCGCTGGTCGACGACTGGCCGCACTGCCCGACCGACCAGTGGTACAAGGGTTTCCTGGCCGGCGTCTTCGACGTCCGGGGCGGCCACGCCAACCGGGTGCTGCGCATCCGCAACTCCGATCCGGACATCGTGCACGCGGTGCTGCTGGCGCTCAAGCGCTTCCACTTCGGCTACACGGTGGAGCATCCCGGCCGCGAACTCGGCCCGCACGTGGTCCGGCTCAACGGCGGCCTGGCCGAACACCTCCGGTTCTTCCACACCGTCGACCCGGCCGACACCACGAAACGCGCCATCGACGGCCTGGCCATCAAGTCCGGTGCCGCGCTGGACGTGGTGTCCATCGAGCCGACCGGCGACGTGCTGCCGCTGTTCGACATCACCACCGGCACCGGCGACTTCATCGCCGACGGGGTGGTCAGCCACAACTGCTTCGCCCGCAACTCGCATACCTATCTCGACCTGGACTCCGGGCATGACTTCGACTCCCAGGTGATCGTGAAGGTCAACGCGGTCGAGGTGCTGGCCAGCCAGTTGCGCGCCAGGACCTGGCAGCGCGAGCACGTGGCGATGGGCACCAACACCGACCCCTACCAACGGGCGGAGGGCCGCTACCGGCTGATGCCCGGCATCGTGGGCGCGCTGGGCCGGTCCGGCACGCCGCTGTCCATCCTGACCAAGGGCACCGTGCTGTCGCGGGACATCGCGCTGCTGGCCGATGTGGCCGCGGACGTGTCGGTGGGCGTCGGCGTGTCGATCGCGCTGCTGGACCGGGACATCCACCGCACGCTGGAACCGGGCACGCCGAGCCCGCAGGCGCGGCTGGAACTGGTGCGCCGGGTGCGCGAGGCCGGTCTGCCGTGCGGGGTGTTCGTGGCGCCCGTACTGCCTGGTCTGACCGATTCAGTAGCCCAACTGGATCGCCTGTTCGCCGCGATCGCCGACACGGGCGCGACCGGTGTCACGGTGCTGCCGCTGCATCTGCGGCCCGGTGCGAAGGAGTGGTTCGCCGCGTGGCTGCGGCGGGAGCATCCGGAGTTGATCGAGACCTACCGGGCGATCTACGGCCGGGGCAGCTACGTCGACCGGCGGTACGGCAGGCTGCTGGCGGATCGAGTGGGTCCGCTGCTGCGCCGGCACGGTCTGGCGCCACGACAGGGGGATGAGGTTGCTGCGTCAAACAACCAGGAGGCGGGCGATGCCGAGCCCGGGACGGTTCGAGCGGTCTGGCCAGCCGGCAGCCTGCCCGCCGGCACGCGGGCGCCGGCTGCCGTTGATCAGGACCAGCTGAGCCTGTTGTAGCCCTGGTCCGGGGCCACGGTCAGCAGTCCTGCTGGACCGGGGCGGTGCTCAGCGCCTCGGTGAGCTGGGCCACCATATGCAACCATGCCTCTCCATCCGGAGAGTCGATCCATAGTTCGTTGAGTTCCGAGCATTCGCCCAATACTCGAGCGAGCGCGAGTGCGGCGATCGGGCGAAGATCGCTCGACAGTTCGGGAATCAACTGCTTCGGGCCGTGAATGCAATCGATTGGTAAGCCGTTGCCACCCTGTGCGGCCACCAGTGCGGCCGCCGCCACCGCGGCGCCACCCACGTCCCGGTCCAGGTAGTCGGTCTGCTCCAGCGCGTCGGTCAGCGCGTCTCGAATCGCGTCGACCCGTAGGTCGGGTTGAAGATGATCGAGCGACGTGGCGAAGTCGGCCGCGTCGTCGTTATCGAACGGCCCAGTGCCCCATGCACCCATTGGCTGCCTTTCCGTATCGACGGAGTGTGTCGACCGAATGATGGCAGCGAACCCGTTAAGTCAAGTCAAGGTTCGCAACTGGGGATGGCCGCGAACGGGTGAATGTTTGGTCGGTCGCTTACTCGGCCGGACCCGCCGGCGACCCGTCGACGTGGCGGAACTCGGCCAACCAGCGGCGGGTGTCCGGATCGGTCGGGTCGGGAATGGCGTCGATTCGAACTTGTGTCAATTCGTGAGTCGCGAACGACTCGAGCTCGGCACGATCCAGTGGCCACGGTGGTCCGGAATAGACATCGTCCTTTTTGTCAGCCGCTACGGCAATGGCGAGGAGTGTCCCGCCGGGCGCGACCAGTGCGGCCACCGCGGCGATCGCGATGGCGCGAACCGAACGCGGCAGTGCCTGCACGGTGTAGCTCTCCACCACGAGGTCGAAGGCGCCCCGCCAGTTGGCCGGCAGGTCGAACAGGTCGGCGGTCCGGTAGCGGACGGGCGAGTCCGGCCGTCGTGCCCGCGCCGTGGCGATGGCGGACTCGGACACGTCGAACGCGTCGGTGGCAAAACCGAGTCGGGCGAGGTGCTCGGCGTCCCGGCCGAGGCCGCAGCCCACCACCAGTGCCCGGCGACCGTTGCCGCTGTGTCCCGACGACCACTGTTCGAGCAGCGAGTTGGGATGGTTCCAGTCCCACGGCATGTCCACCTCGCCGCGGCGGGCGGAACTGTAGAGCTGTTCGAACCACGCGGTCGGCGTGCCGGCGGCGACCGCTGGCGCGGCCAGTCGACTCGCCTGCCGCTGCCAGCCGCCCGCGGTGTGCCGCAGGATCGCGGGCACGGCGTCCTCGTCCTCGATCACCAGCGTTGGCACGGTTGTGTCCGGTTCGGGTGCGGTGCCGAGCAGGATCAGGGAGGCGACCCGATCCGGGCGCGCCAGCAGGACGCGCCGCGCGGCATCGGCGTCCCGCGCCACCAGGTGCACGCGGTCCAGCGCGAGGTCGTCGAGCACGGCGACCGGGTCGCCGGAGTGGCGGACCACACACCGGGCGCCCGCGGCGAGTCGCTCGCACAGCGCGGGCGACGGGTCGTCCTCGACGAACAGGATCACCGGATGCCCGGGATCGCCATAGGTCTCGCCGTAGTTCACTCGCACCTCCACGTCGCTGCTGATGAGATCGTCGCACCCGTGGGCGACCCCCGTTCGGGGTAGCCGGTGACGGATCGGATTCGGGTATCGGGCACGATTGCCGCCAACGCCCGACAGACGGGCGCTTTGCGGTCCCTGCCCCGTTTCGGAGGAATGTCGTCATGTCTCGTCATTGGTTGCCGTTCGGCCTCGTGCTCGGCACCACGACCCTGGTCGCACTCACCGCGTGCGGCACCAGCTCGCCGTCCGGCACCACGGCTCCCGCGCCAACGACCACGGCGGCGCCGGCCGCGGTGATGAACCAGGTCAAGACCGCCATCAACGGCGCGTCGGCCGTGCACATCAAGGGCAGTGTGACCGACAGCGGCAGCACGGTGTCGCTGGATCTCCAACTGAACAAGGACGGCAGCGCGTCGGGCACCCTGGGGGAGGGTGGCATGAACATCCCGATCATCGCCACGAAGACAGCCGACTACCTGCAGTTCACCACGGACCTGATGAAGAGCAGCGGCGTGACGGCGACCAGCGCCGCCGGCAAGCTGATGTTGAACAAGTGGGTGCCGTCCACGTCGCCGCTGATGTCGGGCAGTGACCTGGTGTCCTCGATCAAGCCGCTGCTGGACTACACGTCGTTCATCAGCACCCTGGCCGGCCAGATCGGCGGCGACAACGCGAAGCTCGGCAAGACCGACACCGTCAACGGCACCGCCGTCCAGCTCTACACCCTGACCGACGGCACGACGGCGGCCATCGCCACCGCCACTCCGCACTACCTGATGCGGCTGGTACCGGCGGCGTCCCAGGGCGGCGGCCAACTCGACTTCACGAACTGGAACGTGCCGGTCGCGGTGACCGCGCCCCCGGCCGCCCAGATCTACTCAGGCCCCGGCGCCTGACTGGCCACGAGCGGGTGGCCGGGCGGCCACCTGCTCGTCGTCCACAGTAAAAGTCAGGCTTGACTGTTTGTTATTGCACGGCCAGACTCGCAGCGTGGTGGTGCAGACGCGGCAGCGGCAGGCTGACCGTAGCCGGGAGACTCGGCGCAAGCTGTTGGCGGCGACGGTTGACTGCCTGGTTGAGCACGGGTGGGCCGGGACGACGACGGTGCTGGTCGCTGAGCGGGCCGGGGTGTCGCGGGGTGCGCAGTTGCATCACTTTCGCACTCGGGGTGAGCTGGTTGCGGCGGCCGTCGAGTACGTCGGCGCCCAGGGGGTGCGGACCATGCTGGATCGGGCCGCCGAACTGCCGGCGACCGGTGACCGGACCGCGGCCGCGGTCGAGTTCATCGTCGACTTCTTCGTCAGTCCGCTGTTCACCGCCGCGCTGGAACTGTGGGTCGCGGCCCGCACCGACCCGGATCTCACGGACCTGGTGGTCGGCCTGGAGGCGCGGCTCGGCCGGGAGTGTCACCGGATCGCGGTCCGGCTGCTCGCCGCGGACGAGAGCAGGCCCGGGGTGCGCGAGACCGTCCAGGCGACCCTCGACCTGGCCCGCGGCCTCGCGCTGGCGAACCTGCTGACCGACGACAGCAGGCGGCGGGCCGGGATCGTCCGACAGTGGGCCGACATGGTCGATCAGGCACTGCGCGCGGAGGAGCGATGATCGCCGAACTTCTCACCGACCTGGCCGCCGAGGGCGCCGACCTGGACCGCACGGTGTCCACTTTGGACGAAACCGGCTGGCGCATGCCGACCCCGGCGCCCGGCTGGACGGTTGCCCATCAGGTGGCCCATCTGGCCTGGACCGATCGCGTTGCACTGCTGGCGGTCACCGACGCGGACCGGTTCCAGGCCGAGGTGAACGCCGCCATGGCCGATCCGACCGGCTTCGTGGACACCGTGGCCGCGACCGGTGCCGCGGTGCCGCCTGCCGTGCTGCTGGCCGACTGGCGCCGCGGCCGTGCCGACCTGGTCGACGCACTGCGCGCGGTGCCGGGCGGTACCAGACTGCCGTGGTTCGGGCCGCCGATGAGCGCCGCGTCGATGGCCACCGCGCGGCTGATGGAGACCTGGGCGCACGGCCAGGACGTGGCCGACGCGCTCGGCATCGCCCGCGTGCCGACGGCTCGGTTGCGGCACGTGGCGCATATCGGTGTCCGCACGGTCGGCTTCGCGTTCACCGTGCACGGCCGCGCGGTGCCGGCGCCGTTCCGGGTCGAGCTGACCGGTCCCGGCGGCGAGCGCTGGACGTGGGGCCCCGACGACGCGGCGGACCGGATCACCGGGCCCGCGCTGGACTTCTGCCTGCTGGTCACGCAACGCCGGCACCCGGACGACCTGGACCTGACCGTGGCAGGCGAGCGCGCCACGGAATGGGTGCCGATCGCGCAGGCATTCGCCGGCCTGCCCGGTGCCGGCCGGAAGGCGGGGCAGTTCGCATGACGTTCCGGATCGGCAACTGTTCCGGCTTCTACGGCGACCGCTTCGCCGCGATGCGCGAGATGCTCACCGGCGGGCCGCTCGACGTGCTGACCGGCGACTACCTGGCCGAGTTGACCATGCTGATCCTGGGCCGCCAGCGAATGAAGGACCCGGCGGGCGGCTATGCCCGCACGTTCCTGCACCAACTCGAGGAGTGCCTCGGCCTTGCCATGGACCGGGGCGTGCGGATCGTCACCAACGCGGGCGGCCTCAACCCGGCCGGCCTTGCCGCCGAGATCACCACGCTGGCCGACCGGCTGGGGCTGGCGGTGCGGGTCGCGCACGTCGAGGGCGACGACCTGCTGCCGCGCGCCGCCGAACTCGGCCTGGACGGCGCGCTCACCGCGAACGCCTACCTTGGCGGCTGGGGCATCGCGGCGTGCCTGGGGGCAGGTGCGGACGTCGTGGTGACCGGCCGGGTCACCGACGCGTCCCTTGTGGTCGGGCCGGCCGCGGCGCACTACGGCTGGGCCCGCGACGACTACGACCGGCTGGCCGGCGCTACCGTGGCCGGGCACGTGATCGAGTGCGGTGCCCAGGCGACCGGCGGCAATTACGCCTTCTTCACCGAGCTGCCGGACGCGACCCACATCGGCTTCCCCATCGCCGAGATCGACGCGGACGGCTCGTCGGTGATCACGAAACATCCCGGCACCGGGGGCGCGGTGACGGTGGAAACCGTGACCGCGCAACTGCTCTACGAGATCGCGGGCCCGCGCTACCTCGGCCCGGACGTGACCAGCCGCTTCGACACGATCAGCCTGACCCCTGCCGGCACCGACCGGGTGCGGATCTCCGGCGTGCGCGGCGAATCACCGCCGGACACCCTCAAGGTGTGCCTGAACACACTGGCCGGTTTCCGCAACAGCGCCACGTTCGTGTTGTGCGGCCTGGACATCGACGCCAAGGCCGAACTGGCCCGCCGCCAACTGGCCGCCGAGATCGGCGCCGACGGCATCACGTGGACCCTCGCCCGTACCGACCACGCCGACGCCGACACAGAGGAAACCGCGAGCGCGCTCCTGCACGCCACCATCCGCACGCCCGATGCCAAGCGCGCCAAGGGTTTCTCGCGCACGTGCGTCGAGCTGGCACTGGCGTCCTACCCCGGCTTCACGCTCACCGCGCCACCGGCCGACGGCACGCCGGTCGGCGTGTACCGCCCGGAGTACGTCCCGGCCGACCAGGTCCGGCACGTGGCCGTCCTGCCCAGCGGCGAGCGCGTGTCGCTCCCGCCGCACTCGGGCCATGTCACGCACCAGCCCGACTTCACCGCCCCGGTACCATTGTCCGGGCCCACGCGGCGCGTTGCGCTGGGCACGGTGCTGGGTGCGCGGTCCGGCGACAAGGGTGGCGACGCGAACCTGGGCGTCTGGGCCCGGTCGGATGACGGTTACCGCTGGCTGGCCACCGAGCTGACCACCGACCGGCTGCGCGCGCTGCTGCCCGAGGCCAAGGAGTTGGACATCGAGCGGCATCCGCTGCCGAACCTGCACGCGGTCAACTTCGTGCTGCACGGCCTGCTCGGCCAGGGTGTCGCCGCGTCCACCCGGTTCGACCCGCAGGCCAAGGCGCTGGGTGAGTGGCTCCGCTCGCGGATCGTGGACGTGCCGGAGGTGCTGCTGTGAGCTTCGAGACGCCGGAACGCCAGGAACTGCGCGCCACGGTGCGCCGCTTCGTGGCGCGCGAGGTCGTGCCGAACCTGGCCGACTGGGAAGAGATCGGCGAGCTGCCGCGCGAACTGCACAAGACCGCGGCGAGCTTGGGCCTGCTCGGCATCGGGTTTCCCGAGTCGGCCGGTGGGTCCGGTGGCGACCTGCTGGACACCTTGGTGGTCGCGGAGGAGCTGATCCAAGCCGGTGGCTCGTCCGGACTGGTCGCCGGACTGATGACACACGGCATCGCGCTGCCGCACATCGTCGACGACGGCAACCCGGACCTGATCGACCGGTTCGTGCGGCCGACCCTGGCAGGCGAGCTGATCGGGTCGCTCGGCGTGACCGAACCGGACGCGGGCTCGGACGTCGCGTCGATCCGGACGACCGCGGTCCGGGACGGCGACCACTACGTCGTCAACGGCGCCAAGCTGTTCATCACGTCGGCATGGCGGGCGGACTTCGTGACCACCGTCGTGCGCACCGGCGGCCCCGGCCACGCCGGCATCAGCCTGCTGGTGGTCGAGCGCGACACACCCGGCTTCACCCGCAGCCGCAAACTGGCCAAGATGGGCTGGCACTGCTCCGACACGGCCGAACTATCCTTTGTGGATGCACGGGTGCCGGTGGCCAACCTGGTCGGGGAAGAGAACCGAGGCTTCGCCGCGCTGATGCGGCAGTTCCAGGCGGAGCGGATCTCGTTGGCGGTGCAGGCCTACGCCACCGCGCAGCGCTGCCTCGACCTGGCACTGAGCTGGGTGCGGCAGCGGACCACGTTCGGCCGCCCGCTGATCTCGCGGCAGGTCGTGCGGCACAAGCTGGTCGAGATGGCCAGCCGGATCGAGCTGGCCCGCACGTACACCCGGTCGATCGCCGAGCGGATCGCGGCAGGCGACGAGGTCGTCGCGCAGGTGTGCGTCGCGAAGAACACCGCGGTGGAGGCGTGCTCGTTCGTGGTGAACGAGGCAGTGCAACTGCATGGCGGCATGGGCTACCTACGTGAGTCCGAAGTGGAGCGGCACTACCGGGACGCCCGCATCCTGGGCATCGGCGGCGGCGCCAGCGAGGTGCTCACCGACCTCGCGGCACGGCGATGGGGGTTCACCGAATGACCATGCTTGACCCGACTACGTCGACGTACCGGGAGAACCGGGCGGCCATGCTGGCCCGACTGGACGAGTTGGCCGCTGAACACGCCAAGGCATTGGCAGGCGGTGGCAAGAAATACGTCGACCGGCACCACCAGCGCGGCAAACTCCTTGCCAGGGAACGGATCGAGCTGCTGCTCGACCAGGACAGCGCGTTCCTCGAACTGTCCCCGCTGGCCGCGTGGGGGACCGAGTTCCCGGTCGGCGCCAGCGTGGTCGTCGGGCTCGGCGTGATCGAGGGAATCGAGTGCCTCGTCGTGGCCAACGACCCGACTGTGCGTGGCGGCGCGAGCAACCCGTGGACGCTGCGCAAGAGCTTCCGTGCCAGCGAGATCGCCGCCGCGAACCGGTTGCCGCTGGTGCAACTCGTCGAGTCCGGCGGCGCCGACCTGAACTCGCAGGGCGAGATCTTCATCCCCGGTGGCCGGATGTTCCGCGATCTGAGCAGGTCGTCGGCCCGCCGGGTGCCGACGATCGCGTTGGTGTTCGGCAATTCGACCGCCGGTGGCGCGTACCTGCCTGGCATGTCCGACCACACGGTGATGGTGCGCGACCGGGCCAAGGTGTTCCTGGCCGGGCCGCCGCTGGTGAAGATGGCCACCGGTGAGGACTCCGACGACGAGTCGCTCGGCGGCGCCGACATGCACGCGCACGTGTCCGGCCTTGCCGACTACCTGGCCGAGGACGAACTGGACGCGCTGCGGATCGGCCGCCGCATCGTGGCGAACCTGAACTGGCACAAGGAAGGCCCGGTACCGGTACCGGGTTTCGCCGAGCCGCGGCACGATCCCGACGAACTGCTGGGGCTGGTCCCGACCGACCTGAAGGTGCCGTTCGACCCGCGCGAGGTCATCGCCCGCATCGTGGACGGCTCGGTGTTCGACGAGTTCAAGCCACGCTACGGATCGAGCCTGGTCACCGGCTGGGCGGCGATCCACGGCTACCGCATCGGCATCCTCGCCAACGAGCGCGGCGTGCTGTTCAGCGAGGAGGCACAGAAGGCTGCGCAGTTCATCCAGCTGGCCAACCAGCGGCACCTGCCGCTGCTGTTCCTGCAGAACACCACCGGTTACATGGTCGGCAAGGACTACGAGCGGGCCGGCATCATCAAGCACGGCGCGATGATGATCAACGCGGTGTCCAATAGCACCGTGCCGCACCTGACCGTGGTCATGGGCGCGTCCTACGGCGCCGGCAACTACGGCATGTGCGGCCGGGCCTACGATCCGCGCTTCCTGTTCAGCTGGCCCAACGCGAAGTCCGCCGTGATGGGACCGGCGCAACTGGCCGGCGTGCTGTCCATTGTGGCCAGACAGGCGGCGGCAGCGCGTGGCCAGGACTACGACGAGGCGTTCGACGCGCAGATGCGGGCCACGGTGGAGGAGCAGGTGGAGTCGCAGTCCGCGGCGATGTACCTGTCCGGCCGGATCTACGACGACGGCGTGATCGACCCGAGGGACACCCGAACCGTGCTGGGCATCTGCCTGTCCGTCGTGCACACCGCACCCGTCACCGGCGCCGACGGCTTCGGCGTCTTCAGGATGTGAGCCACGTGATCAGGACGCTGCTGGTGGCCAACCGGGGCGAGATCGCCCGACGGGTGTTCCGCACCTGCCGGTCGCTCGGCATCTCGCCGGTCGCGGTCTTCGCCGACCCGGATCAGTCGATGCCGTTCGTGGCCGAGGCGGACACCGCCGTCCGGCTGCCCGGCAGCGCGCCTGCCGACACGTACCTGCGGATCGACGCCGTCGTGGCGGCCGCGCTGCGTGCCGGCGCGGACGCGGTGCATCCCGGGTACGGCTTCCTGTCCGAGAACGCCGCTTTCGCTCGTGCCGTGCTCAATGCCGGGCTGACGTGGGTCGGGCCGGATCCGGATGCCATCGACGCGATGGGGTCCAAGATCGCGGCCAAGAAGCGGATGCAGGCGGCCGGTGTGCCGGTGCTGCCCGAGCTTGATCCGTCTTCTGTCACTTCGGCTGAGCTGCCGTTGCTGGTCAAGGCATCCGCCGGTGGTGGCGGGCGGGGGATGCGGGTGGTGCGTTCGCTTGCCGACCTGGCCGCGTCGGTCTCGTTGGCGCGGGAGGAGGCGGAGTCGGCGTTCGGGGACGGGACGGTGTTCTGTGAGCCGTTGTTGGAGCGGGCTCGGCACGTCGAGGTGCAGATTCTGGCCGACCGGCACGGCACGGTGTGGGCGTTGGGGGAGCGGGAGTGTTCGATCCAGCGTCGGCATCAGAAGATCCTTGAGGAGACACCGAGCCCTGCGGTGACCCCCGCGGTGCGTGCGCAGCTCTGTGACGCTGCTGTCGCCGCGGCTCGCGCCATCGGTTACGTCGGGGCCGGCACGGTCGAGTTCATGCTCGCGTCGGACGGCGGTTTTCACTTTCTTGAGGTCAACACTCGGCTTCAGGTGGAGCATCCGGTCACCGAGTGCGTGTTCGGCCTCGATCTTGTCGCGTGGCAGTTGGCCATTGCCGAGGGCACGCCGTTGCCCGCTTCGCCGCCGGTGCCGCATGGGCATGCCATCGAGGTCCGGTTGTATGCCGAGGATGCCGAATACCGTCCGCAGTCCGGCACCGTGTTGCATTTCGATGTGCCGTCGGTGGCCGCTGCTTTCGATGTGCCGTCGGGGTTCGGGCTGCGGCTGGACAGCGGCATCGCGGATGGCGTTGCGGTGTCGACGTTCTACGACCCGATGCTGGCTAAGGTCATCGCCTACGGTCCGGACCGGGTTTCGGCCGCCCGGATGCTGGCCGCCGCAATGGCAAGGGCGCAGATCCACGGTGTGACCACCAATCGCGACCTGCTGGTGAACGTGTTGCGCGACAAGGACTTCCTGGCCGGCGACACCGACACGGGCTATCTGGACCGGCATTCGTTCGAGGCGTCGCCCGCGGTTGGTCCGTTCGCATTGGCGGCGGCCCTGGCGTCGGCGGCCGGCCGGCGGGCCACGGCGGCCGTGCAACCGGCGGTGCCCAGCGGCTGGCGCAACCTCACCTCCCAACCGCAACGGGTTGCCTACCTGGCCGGCGATGACACGATCGAAGTGGACTACCTGCTGACCCGGGACGGCTTGCGCACGAGCACCGTGCCGGACGTGACGCTGGTGTCGGCGTCGGCGGGCGAAGTCGTGCTGGACCTGTCCGGTGTGCGCACGCGGTTCACGGTGACCGCGTACGACCGGCGGGTGGAGGTCGAATCGGCGCTGGGCGCGGTCGCGTTGACCGAGGTGCCCCGGTTCGCCGACCCGGCAGAGCGGGTGGTTGACGGCGCGACGGTGGCGCCGATGCCCGGCACGGTGACCCGCCTGACGGTCGCCGAGGGCGCCACGGTCGAGGCGGGCGACGAACTGCTGGTGCTGGAGGCGATGAAGATGCAACACCGGCTCGTCGCCGCGACCGGTGGCGTGGTCACCGAACTGCGGGTGGCCGTGGGACAGCAGGTGGACGCGGGTGCCGTACTGGCCGTGATCGAGGAGGAGTCATGAGCGTCGCATTCACGGAATCCGAGGAACGCCAGGCACTGCGGGCCGCCGTGCGCGATCTGGCCACCCGCTACGGCCGCGACTACTTCGTGGCCAAGGCACGCGGCGGCGGCAAGACGAGCGAACTGTGGGCCGAAGCCGGCAAGCTCGGCTACCTTGGCGTTGCCGTGCCTGAGGAGTACGGCGGTGGCGGTGGCGGCATCGGCGACCTTGCCGCGGTCTGCGAGGAGTTCGCCGCGGCAGGCTGCCCGTTGCTGATGATGGTCGTCTCCCCGGCGATCTGCGCCACGGTCATCGCCCGCTTCGGCACCCCGGCGCAGAAGAGCCGCTGGCTGCCCGGCTTCGCCGACGGCACAACGAAAATGGCCTTCTCCATCACCGAGCCGGACGCCGGCTCCAACTCCCACAAACTGACGACGTCGATCCGCCGCGACGGCGACGAGTGGCTGCTGTCCGGCGGCAAGTACTACATCTCCGGCGTGGACGAGGCCGACGCCGTGCTGGTGGTGGCGCGCCACGTCGACGCGGCCGGCCAACGCCTGTTGCCGTCGTTGATGATCGTGCCGACGGACGCCCCCGGCTTCACGTACCAGCCGATCGAGATGGACATCGTCTCGCCGGAACGCCAGTTCACCCTGTTCTTCGACAACGTCCGCCTCCCGCAGGACGCCCTGATCGGCTCGACGGACGCCGGCCTCGCGCAGTTGTTCGCCGGCCTCAACCCGGAACGCATCATGGCCGCGTCGTTCTCCACCGGCCTGGCCCGCCACGCGTTGGAGAAGGCAGCCGCGTACATGCGCACGCGAAACGTCTGGGGCACTCCGATCGGCGCCCACCAGGGCCTCGCGCACCCACTGGCCCAGTGCGCGATCCAACTGGAGTTGGCCCGCCTGATGACCCAGAAAGCAGCGGCCCTGTACGACGCGGGCCTGGACCGCGAGTCCGGCGAATCGGCCAACATGGCGAAATACGCGGCCGCCGAAGTAGCCGCGACAACGGTGGACCAGGCGATCCAGTCCCACGGCGGCAACGGCCTCGCCTCCGAGTACGGCCTCGGCGCCCTGCTGACCGCGTCCCGAGCCGGCCGCATCGCTCCCGTGAGCCGCGAGATGATCCTCAACTACGTAGCCCAACACACGTTGAAGCTGCCCAAGTCCTACTGAGCCCTACCTCGGGAAATCTGCTGGCGGGGGTTGGCTAACCTTGGCTGGTACAAGCCTTCGACCAGCAAGGAGATCGCTTCCCGTGATGCGGACGCACGAGGCCGGCACGCTCAGGGCCTCTCATGCCGGACAGACCGTCACCCTGACCGGGTGGGTGGCGCGGCGGCGCGATCACGGTGGAGTGATCTTCATCGATCTGCGGGACGCCTCCGGGACCGCGCAGGTGGTGTTCCGTGAAGGGGAGATGGCGCAGCGGGCGCACCGGCTGCGGGCCGAGTTCTGCGTGCGGGTCGTCGGCGAGGTCGTCATCCGGCCGGAAGGCAACGAGAACCCCGAACTGCCGACCGGGGCCGTCGAGGTGACCGTCACCGAACTGGACGTGCTCAACGAGGCCGCGCCACTGCCGTTCCCGCTGGACGAGCACCTTGAGGTGGGCGAGGAGGTCCGGCTCAAGTACCGCTACCTCGACCTGCGCCGCGCCGGGCCCGCCCAGGCGTTGCGGCTGCGCAGCGAGGCCAACCGGGTCGCGCGGGACGTGCTGCACCGGCATCGGTTCGTCGAGGTCGAGACGCCGACGATGACCCGGTCGACGCCGGAGGGGGCGCGGGACTTCGTGGTGCCGGCCCGGCTGCGGCCGGGGTCCTGGTACGCGCTGCCGCAGTCGCCGCAGCTGTTCAAGCAACTGCTGATGGTCGGCGGGCTGGAGCGCTACTACCAGATCGCCCGCTGCTACCGGGACGAGGACTTCCGGGCCGACCGGCAGCCGGAGTTCACCCAACTCGACATCGAGATGAGCTTCGTCGAGCAGGACGACGTGATCGCGCTGGCCGAGGACATCGTCACCGCGCTGTGGCGGGAACTGGGCGGCCACGACATCACGCTGCCCATCCCGCGCATCACCTACGCCGAGTCGATGGCCCGCTACGGCACCGACAAGCCCGACCTGCGCTTCAAGCTCGAACTGACCGAGCTCACCGACTACTTCGCCGAGACCCCGTTCCGTGTCTTCCAGGCCCCCTACGTGGGTGCCGTGGTGATGACCGGTGGCGCCGACCAGCCCCGCCGCACGCTGGACGCCTGGCAGGACTGGGCCAAGCAGCGTGGCGCCAAGGGCCTTGCCTACGTGCTGGTCGGCGAGGACGGCACGCTCGGCGGCCCGGTCGCCAAGAACCTGTCCGAGGCCGAACGGGACGGCCTTGCCAAGGCCGCCGGCGCGGAGCCGGGGGACTGCGTCTTCTTCGCCGCGGGCGACGCGGAGGGTGCGCGTGCGCTGCTTGGCGCGGCCCGGCTGGAGATCGGCCACCGGCTCGGGCTGATCGACGAGAGTGCCTGGTCCTTCGTGTGGGTGGTGGACGCGCCGCTGTTCACGCCCGCCGCGTCGGCGGTGGCCAGTGGGGACGTTGCCGTCGGGTCGGGTAACTGGACCGCGGTGCACCATGCGTTCACCTCGCCGACGCCGGAGTGGATCGACCGGTTCGAACAGGACCCGGGCAACGCGCTGGCCTACGCCTACGACATCGTCTGCAACGGCAACGAGATCGGCGGCGGCTCCATCCGTATCCACCGCGCCGACGTGCAGCGGCGGGTGTTCGAGGTGATGGGCCTTTCCGAGGCCGACGCCAACGAGAAGTTCGGGTTCCTGTTGGAGGCGTTCAAGTTCGGCGCCCCGCCGCACGGCGGCATCGCGTTCGGCTGGGACCGGATAGCGATGCTGCTGGCCGGGTACTCCTCGATCCGCGAGGTCATCGCCTTCCCGAAGTCCGGCGGCGGCTACGACCCGCTGACCGGAGCACCCGCCCCGATCACCCCGCAGCAGCGCAAGGAAGCCGGCGTCGACGCCAAACCACCCACGACCTGAACAACGGCGTTGTTCTGACAAGACCGCAATCCGTTACCTGGTCGTGCCTGCCGGGTGCCGGTCCGGGCACTACGGTCGCCTGCGCGTGCGTCGACTGTGCGAGTCCCCTGCCTGATTCGCAGGGATTTCTCAGGCGTCGTATCGGGTGGAACAACGCCACATCGGGTCGAGCCGCGAGTAGGGTCGGAGGGGATGAGTGTGGAGACCACCACCGGCTCATCGGATGCCATCGGGGGCATCGAGTCGGCGGTGTCCGAGACGGTCGCGCGGGCTGAGCAGGTGCTCAGTCACCGTTTCGGCGCAACCATTCGGCTGGCCGACCCGGAGCATCTCGGTGGCAGCGGCAAGTCGACCGTGGTGCGGGTCCGTGTCGCGTCCTCACCCTTCTCCCTGCCGCGCACCCTCGTCGTGAAGCGCTATGGCCCCGCCGACCAGCAGCCGGTCGGTGACTCCTTCGTGCAGGAAGCTGTCAGCTACCAGCTGTTCAACGCGTTCTCGCCGGAAGACCGGATGTGCCCGGAGATGTTCGCGCACGACGGCGCGGCGCGGCTCGTGGTGCTGGAGGACCTCGGCCGGGCGCCGACGCTGGAGAACAAGCTCCTGAGCGGCGATCCGAAGGCGGCGGAGCGGGCCCTGCTGTCCTGGTCCCGGTCGCTCGGCCGGCTGCACGCCAGCACGGCGGGGCGGGAGGCCGACTTCGACGCGCTGTCGCGGCGGCTGGGTACCTCGCGGGTCACCGATCCGCTGTCGTCGGCCGGTCACCAGGCCTTCGAGGAGCTGCCGGAACTGCTCGCCGACGCCATCGGCGTTGTCACCTCAGGCGCGGCGCACCGGCGGTCCGCGAACTCGTCGTGGCTGCTCGACTCGCACAGCCACCGGGCGTTCAGCCCGTCCGACGCGTGCCCGGACAACAACGTGATCACCAGCAGGGGTGTGCGGTTCCTGGACTTCGAGGGCGGCTGCTGGCGCAACGTGCTGCTGGACGCCGGCTACCTGCGGGTGCCGTTCCCGACCTGCTGGTGCAGCTTCACCCTGCCGGCGGGGATGACCGAGGCGATGGTGGCCGCGTGGCT
>CAVPCF010000126.1:0-5459 GCA_963702275.1 Candidatus Melainabacteria bacterium | reverse complement strand
TGTCCTCGTAGAAGTTGTCCTCGCCCAGCAGCAGCTCGTGGATGCGCCGCAGGAACTCGCCGGACTCGGCGCCCTGGATGATCCGGTGGTCGTAGGTGGACGTCAGCGTGATGATCTTGCTGACACCCATGGTGACCAGCGCGTGCTCACTGGTGCCCTGGAACTGCGCCGGGTACTCCATCGCGCCGACGCCGATGATCGTGCCCTGGCCCGCGGTCAGCCGCGGCACCGAGTGGTTCGTGCCGATCGTGCCGGGGTTGGTCAGCGAGATCGTGGTGCCGCTGAAGTCGTCCGCGGTCAGCGAGCCGCCGCGGGCCTTGCGGATGATGTCCTCGTAGGCCTGCCAGAACTGGCTGAACGACATCGCCTCGGTGCCCTTGACCGACGCCACCACCAGAGTGCGCGCGCCGTCCTTGCCGGGCAGGTCGATCGCAAGGCCGAAGTTCACGTGTTCCGGCGTGACCACGGTCGGCTTGCCGTCGATCTCGGCGAAGTGCCGGTTCATGTTCGGGTACGCCTGGAGCGCGCGCACCACCGCGTAGCCGATCACGTGGGTGAACGAGACCTTGCCACCCCGGGTCCGCTTCAGGTGGTTGTTGATCACGATCCGGTTGTCCGCCAACAGTTTGGCCGGCACCGCGCGCACGCTGGTCGCGGTCGGCACGGTCAGCGACTGCTGCATGTTCTTCACGATCATGGCGGCCGCGCCGCGGATCGGGCTGATCTTCTCGCCCTCGACCGGCTTGACGGGCGCGGCCTTGGCTGCCGCGGCCGGCGCCGGCTTGCCGGTACTGGGCAGGCCCGTGCTCGGCCCGGTCCTCGGCGGGGTCGGTGGCGGCGCGGTGGCCGGTCGCGCGGTGGCCGGCGGGGCCAGCCGGCTGGGCGCCGTGGCCACCTGACCGTTGGCGGTGGCCTTCATCGGCGTGGCGACCTCGGTCGCGGCGCTGCCGGTGGGCTGGGCGACGTTGTCACCGACGCCTGCCGCGCGCTGGGTCGGCTTGTAGTCGGCGAAGAAGTCGTGCCACGCCGGGTCAACCGACGAGGGGTCCGCGAGGAACTGCTCGTACATCTCCTCGACAAGCCACTCGTTCGGACCGAACTGTGACGCGGTGCTGCTGGACACGGTTGGTGCTCGCCCCTATCCGTCTCGCGGTGGATCCCGTGAAAACTCCATCCGCAAGGCTAGCCCTCTCGCGTGCCCGTTTCATAACCAACGGATTGCCCGCAACGTCGGGTCCGTCACAGGATCGATCCGGGGTCCGGACGCTGCGCGGATGGGCGCTATCCGGCGCGTTCGGACCCGTCGTGCCAGGCGCGGGTGGCGACGTGCCCCGCGTCGTCGCGCGGCTCGTCGGCGGAGCCGAAGCGCCACAGCCGGGCGTACGTGCCATCGGCCGCGATCAGCTCCCGGTGGCTGCCGTCCTCGACGATCCGGCCCGCGTCCAGCACCACGATCCGGTCCGCCCTTGCCGCGGTGGCCAACCGGTGCGCCACCACGAACGTGGTACGCCGGTGCGTCATCCGCTCGCTCGCCGCGAGCACCGCCGACTCGGTGGCCGGGTCAAGCGCCGCCGTCGCCTCGTCCAGCAGGACCAGGTCGGGGTCGACGAGTTCGGCCCTGGCCAGCGCGACGAGCTGCCGCTGCCCCGCGGACAGGCCCTGGCCGCGTTCACCGAGCTGGTGGTGGAAGCCGTCACTCAGCCCGGCCACCATCGGCAGCGCGCCGACCTCACGGACGGCCTGCTCCACCGCGCTGTCCGGGGCGTCCGGTTGTCCGTAGCGCACGTTGTCGGCCACGTCCCCGGTGAACAGGTGGGCCTCCTGCGGCACCACACCCAGCCTGCGCCGGAACCCGCCGAGGTCGAAGTCCCGCACATCGACGCCGTCCACCAGGACCTTGCCGCCGGTCGCGTCGTAGAACCTGGCCAGCAGCTTCACCAGGGTGGACTTGCCGGCACCGGTCGCGCCGACGAGTGCCACGGTCTGGCCGGCCGGCACGCACAGCGACACCCGGTCCAGCGCGGGGCGTTCGGCGCTGCCGTAACGGAAGCTCACGTCCCGCAGTTCCACCTCGCCACGCAGCCGGGCCGGCACCGGCACCGGTCGCGCCGCCGGCACCACCGTGCTCGGCGTGCGCAGCAGGTCACCGATCCGGTGCAGGCCGACGCGGGCCTGCTGGTAGCCGTCGAACACCTGGGAGAGCTGCTGCACCGGCGCGAAGAACTGGCTCAGGTAGAGCAGGAACGCCACCAGCACCCCCGCGGTCAGCGAGCCGTGCGCCACCCAGGTCGCGCCGACACCCAACACGATGGCCTGGGCCAGCTCGGACAGGAACGTGACGAACGGGAAGTACGTCGCGATGTAGCGCTGGGCCCGCAGCCGGGACTGGCGGTAGTCGTCGGAGAGCTGCTCGAAGTGATCCCTGGCCAACTGCTCGCGGGTGTTGGCCTGCGCCACCCGCAGACCCGACACGTTCTCCTGGAGGTCGGCGTTGACCGCGCTGATCCGTTCCCGCGCCTCCGCGTATGCCTCCGACGACCGGCGCCGGAACACCACGGTCGCCACCAGCAGCGCCGGCAGCGCGCACAGCGCGACCAGTGCCAGCGGCAGGTCGATCACCACCATCGCCACCGCCATGCCCACCACGGTCAGCACGCTGATCACGGCCGTGATCAGGCCGGTCTGCAGGAACGTGGACAGCGCGTCCACGTCCGTGGTCATCCTGGTCATGATCCGGCCGCCGAGCTCGCGCTCGTAGTAGTCCAGGCCGAGCCGCTGGAGGTGCGCGTAGCTGCGCACCCGCAGCAGGTACAGCACGGTCTCGCCGGCCTTCGTCGCGATCACCGTCTGGTTCGCCAGCACCACCCAGTCCACCGCGACCACGACGAGCGCGACACCGCTGGTCACCCACACCTCGGTGAGCCGGTGCACGGACACGCCACTGTCCACGCCGGACCGGATCAGCGCCGGCAGCACCACGGTGGCCATCGCGTCCAGCGCGACCAGCACGAGTGCCACGAGCAGCGCTCTGCGGACCGGCCGCAGCAGCCCGGCCAGCCGGAACCGCGGATCGGGCGCGCGCAGGTCGACCCCGGGCAGTTTCGGTACGTCCGTCGGCGGCGGCAGGGTGGCCACCGACGCGATCAGCTCAGGCGTGGCCGGCAGGCCGCCGAACGCGCCGAAGCCGGGGCCCGTGGCGAGCTGGTTGGTGTCGATGCTGGTCACCTGCTGGCTGTCCGGGTCGGGCGGCGGCCACAGCGCCGGTGTCGTGCCGTCCGGGCCGACCGGTTCACGCCCGTCGCGGCCGAGCTCCGTCAGCTCGTCGATCGAGTCGCCAGGCGCGGCCAGCAGGGCGTGGAACAGCTCGGAGCGCTCACGCAGTTCGGCCTCGGTGCCGACGTCGACCACCCGGCCGCGGTCCAGTACCGCGATCCGGTCGGCCAGCGCGAGGGTGGAGCGGCGGTGGGCGATGATCAGCGTGGTCCTGCTGGCCGTCACGGCGCGCAGCGTGTCCTGGATGGCGGCTTCCGTGGCCGCGTCAACGGCCGACGTCGCGTCGTCCAGTACCAGCACCCGAGGGTCGGACAGGAGGGCCCGTGCCAGCGCGATCCGTTGCCGCTGGCCGCCGGACAGGGTCAGGCCGCGCTCGCCGACGACGGTGTCGTAGCCATCGGGCAGCGCGGCGACGAACTCGTCCGCCTCTGCCGCGGCGGCCGCGGTGCGGACCTCGTCGTCGGTGGCGTCCGGCCTGCCGTAGGCGATGTTGGCGCGGACCGTGGTGGAGAACAGGAACGCCTCCTCGAACACCACGCCGACGGTCCGGCGCAGCGACGCGAGGCGCAGCGTCCGGATGTCCAGCGGTGCGCCGGGCGGCCCGACCAGCAGCGCGCCGCCCTGCGCGTCGTAGAACCGGGGCAGCAGCAGGGAAACCGTCGACTTGCCAGACCCGGACGTGCCGATCAGCGCCAGCGTCTCACCCGGCTCGACACGCAGCGACACCCCGTCCAGCACGGGTTCGCTGCGCGTGTAGCCGAACCGGACGTCGTCCAGCACCACCTCGACCGGCCCTGGCGGCACGTCCGCCGCGTCCGGCGCGTCCACGATCTCGGGCTGCGAGTCGATCAGCTCGTACACCCGCTCCACCGCGGCCCTGGTCATCTGGCCGATGATCACCAGCCCCGACAGCAGCCGCGCAGGGCCGGCCAGGGTGGCCACGTAGCTGGCGAACGCGAGGAACGTGCCGATGCTGATCTGGCCGCGCAGCGCCAGCCAGCCGCCCAGCGCCAGCACCGCGACCTGGCCAAGCGGCGGCAGCGCGGACATGGTCGCGTTCGGCCGCGACTGGAGCCGGGCCGCGCGCAGCCGCTCCGCGAACAGCCGACGTGCGTAGTTCTCCAGCCGGCCGGTCTCCCGACCCTCCTGGCCGAACCCCTTCACCACCCGCACCCCGGTGACGGTCTCCTCGACCAGTTGCGCGATGTCCGCGGCCCGTTGCTGCGCCGACCACGTGGCCGGGAAGAGCCTGCGACGCGACCGGGCCGCCACCAGGCCCAGCAGCGGCACCACGACCAGCGCGATCAGGGTCAGTAGCGGAGACAGCCACAGCATCGCCACCAGCGAGAACGCGACAAGCACCACGACACCGATGGACAGCGGCACCATGGACATGAAGCCCTGCACCAGTTGCAGGTCGGTGTTCGCGCGGGACACCACCTGCCCGGTGCGCAGCGCGTCCTGCTTGCCACCGTCCAGCCGGGACACCGAGGTGAAGACGGCCTGCCGCAGGTCGTGCTGCACGTCCAGCGCGAGCTTGCCGGCGAGGTAGCGACGCAGGAAGGCGCCAACGAACCGGATCAGCGCCAGCACCGCCAGGATGACCGTGAGCAGCACGAGCCGGTTGGTGCGCCCGGCGATCGCGTCGTTGACACCGAGCCGGATGAGCAGCGGACTGACCGCCTCGAGCCCGACGCCGAGCGCCGAGCTGACCACCACCGTGATCACCAGACCGCGATGTCGCCACGCCGCCGTCAGCAGACGACGGATCCAGCCGGCCTGGTCGGAGCTCAGCTCAGGTTTCTCATCAGCGGTGGTGGGCACGACTCCCAGGTTATTCGGCCACCCTGTCGCTAACCGAATCGATTGTTGCCAGACCTAACCAAACCTCACCCTTCGACGAGAACGCCGCATCCAGGACCCGACCCAGGTCCGCTCACGCGCGCGACCGCGGCCCGGCCGGTCGCAGGTGGCCGAACCACCGGGACCGCCAAGCCCGCTGACAGCTCGGCTGGGTCTCCGTCAGGCGCGCTCAGACAGCTCGGATGGGAGCGCGGTGTCGTCGCTAGCCGAACTGAACCGCAGGATCCGCGACTCAACCGCAGGATCTCGGACTGAACCGCAGGGCCCCCGACTGAACCGCAGGATCTCGGACTGAACCGCAGGATCCGCGCGCGGCGCGGCAC
>CAVPCF010000125.1:0-4683 GCA_963702275.1 Candidatus Melainabacteria bacterium | reverse complement strand
GGCCGGGCGCAGCGACACCTGGGCGACGGATCGCTGGTACATCTCGCGGGCCGAATGCAGGTTCTCGCGCGGCATGCCCTCGGTGTCCCGGCTGCCGTGCGCGATCACCAGGTGGCTGCCCGGCACCAGTTCCCGGTGGAAACGGCGGATGATCGCGGCCGGGTCGTCGCTGTCGTGGATGAAGTGCAGGACCGCCACCAGGATCAGGGCGATCGGCTTGTCGAAGTCCAGCATCCGGCGCAGTTCGCCGGCGGCCAGGATCTTGTCCGGTTCGCGGAAATCGCCGCGCACCACGGTGGCGCGTTCGTTGCCGGCCAGGATCTGGCGGGTGTGGCTGATCGCCACCGGATCGACGTCGACGTACACCACCCGGCAGGTTGGGTCGGCCAGTTGGGCGATCTCGTGCACATTCCCGACCGTGGGAATGCCGGAGCCGATGTCCAGGAACTGGGTGATGCCCGACCGCACGCACATCCGCACCGCGCGGCGCAGGAATGCGCGGTTGGCCTGGGCCATCTGCGGGCCTTCCGGCATCAGCGCCAACATTTCAGCGGCCACTTCGCGATCCACGGCGAAATTGTGCGAACCGTCCAGGAACCAGTCCCAGATCCGGCTGATGCTGGGCTGATTCAGGTCGACATCCAGTGGGGCCCAGTTCGGACGCTCCATGCCGACCTCCCACCACCCGACCACGTCGACAACGTAGCAGGCAGGCGGGGTAGGTGGGTCACCCGTTCGCTGTCGGTCAGTGCGTGAACGGGTTGGCGATGATGGTGATCGTGCGGTTCTGCACGCCCCAGTTGTTGGCCTGGCTGCCCGGCAGCCAGACGTCGACTGTGTCGTTCTGGATCCAGGTGCCGATGTCACCGGCGTAGCAGGTGCCGTAACCGGGGACGGTGAAGTACGTGCCCCACGGGACCACCCGGGGATCGACGGCGCAGACGCCGAGTTGCGCGTTGTAGGCGGACGCGGTCTGGCCGCCGTCGTTGTACGAGGTGACCAGCATCGAGATGGTGCTGCCGACCGGCGTCTGCCACGGCACGACCGTGCCGGCGGCGGAGAGCTGGTAGGGCGCGGAGAGCTGGCCCATGGACGCGTCCGAGCCGCTCTGGTCCTTCATCGCGACCACGGTGTAGAAGGCGTTCTGGCACGGCGCCGTGTCGACGGCGGTCAGCGTGGTCTGGCCCCAGTCCGTGATCCAGGCGACGGACTGGCCGTTGCGCCACACGCGGTACGCCTGCGCGCCCGGCATCCGGTTGAGGGTGATGGTCACCTGGCCGCCGGACAGCGTGCCGACGACGCCGGTCGGGGTGGGCAGGCGGCTGGTGAAGTTCACCGGTGCCGCCGTCTGCAACGGTGGCACCCATGGCGTGACACCGCGCACCGGCGGCACCACGTTGGTCCAAAATGGACACGCCGGCAGCGCGGCGGTGCCGGTGGCATGGGCTTGGGTCGACAGCGGAACGGCGAGTCCGGCAACGACGATCGCCAACGCGACGCGAGCCAGCCTTGTCCTGGACAGTATTCGCTTCACGGTCCGCTCCTTTGCCGCCGTTGTGCCGGATAGACCGAATGTGGCCTAGACCACTTGCACTGTCAAGGGCTTGGACTAGACCAATGATTGACGGTCTACTCGTCCGCGGGGCCGCGCAGTTCCCAGGTGCCGCGGCGGCGCAGGACCAGCAGGTAGTAGGCGGCGGACACGACGCCGATGCCGACCGTGACGTAGAGGCTCGGGCGGCCGACCTTCGGGTCGAGCGCGTTCTCGTAGACGACGTAACCGAGCGCGGCCAGCGCCAATATCGGCGCGACCGGGAACAGCGGCATCCGGTACGCGGCGTGGCTGGTGGCACCGTTGCGGCGCCCGTTGACCGCGGACAGGCACAGCGCCGCGTAGACGGCCACGATCGTGGTCGCGGTCGTGACCAGCAGGAACTGCTCGTTGGCGTAGCACAGCGCGGCGGCGATCACGCCGACCACGATCGTGGCGATCCAGGGTGTGGCGAACTTCGGGTGGATCGACGCCAGCGCGCGGCTGACCGGCGCAGGCCACGCGGCGTCGCGGCCGGTGCTGAACATCATCCGGGCGGTGATCAGGATGATGGCGAGCACGGCGTTCAGGATCGCCAGCGCGATGGCCAGGCTGATCGCGGTATTGAGGCCGGCACCGCCGAGCGACGTGATGAAGTAGGTCATCATGTTGGCCGCGCCGAACAGCTTGCCCAGCGACGGCGCGCCGATCAGCACGGCGGTGACCGGCACGAGTTCGGCGAGGATCGTGATGGCCAGCGCCCACAGGATCGCGCGGGCGATGCCGCGGTGCGCGTCCCTTGTCTCCTCGCCGAAGTAGACGGCGGAGCCGTAACCGTTGTAGGAGAAGATCGCCACGGCCGTCGCGGCCCCGATGACGCCGATGGCTGCCGGCACGAGCGCGCCGCCGCTGCCGGCCGCCACCGGGTGCGTGAGCAGGTCGCCGAGCGAGCGCGCGGGATGGAGCAGGCCAAGGGCGCTCACCACGACGAGCGCGACCATCTCGATGGCCAGGAAGACGCCGGTGACCCAGGCGTTGACCTTGATGTCGAACACGGCGAGGACGGTGGCGAGCACCGTGGTCACGGCGGCCACGGTCGGCGCGTCGAGGTTCGGGAAGAGCACCGCGAGGTACGTGCCGACACCCAGCGCGATCACCGCGATGATCAGCAACTGGGTGATCAGCAACAGGCCGAGCGTGACGAAACCGGGCAGCTTGCCGAGCGTGCGGCCCACGATCGCGTACTCGCCGCCGGACAACGGATAGGCCGACGCCAGTTCCGCGTAGACGAAGGCCATGAAGACGCCGACGACACCCGCGATCACGAAGCTCCAGGACGCGCCGCTGCCGGCCTGCCCGAGCACACCAGGCGCGATGATGAAGACCGAGGACGCCGGGGTGATCGCGGACAGCGTGATGAGCAGGGTGGCCATGACCCGCAGCCCGCGCCGCAGCCTGGGTCGTTGTGGTGCCGCCGACTCGGTCATGGCATCTCCTAGTTCTTTGATGAAGAATCAAAGAACTCAGCGTCCGACGCTGTCAATACCCTGTTCGGTAACGTCTTGGCGACCGTGAGTCGTGCTTGTGTTCTTCGACTGTTGTGTGAAGAATCGGGCCATGGCACGACCGAGCCGGGCACACGAACGCCGCGCCGAACTCGTCTCAGCAGCCCGCCAGGCGATCCTGGAACGCGGCATCATCGGCCTGCGCCTGCGGGACATCGCCCAGCAGGCGGCCATGTCGACCGGCTCCGTCCTCTACTACTTCCCGACGCTGAACGAGTTGCTCTACGAGGTGCAGCGCGAGGCCGTCGACCGGTTCTGCGCGGAACGGGAAGCCGCTGCGGCGGCCGAGCCCGACCAGAAGCGCAGGCTGGTCGGGATGATCCGGGCCGGCCTGCCCACCAGCCGCACCGACGAACTGTGCTTCCTGCTCTACGAACTGGGTGTCTACGCGCGCACCGACGCCTCGTACGCGGCTCAGCACATCCAGCTCTACGAGCGGCAGGTCGCGCTCTACACGGCCGTGCTCGCCGCCGGTGCCGCGGTCGGCGTGTTCGACCTGACCCGTGATCCGACCACGATCGCGCGCAACCTCGTCGCGCTGGAGGACGGTCTCGGCCTGCACCTCACGCACGCCGTGCCGACGTTCACCCGCCCGGTGGCCGAACGCCTGCTCCTGGCCTACGCGGCCGACGCCACCCGCTGCGACCTGGAGGAATCCGATGCGCGCACGTGAGCTGGGCCTCCCGCTGACCGGCCGCACCGGGCCGCACAACGCCATCACCGACGTGCCGGGCGTCGCCGTCGGCTACACCACGCTGATCGAGGGCGACGCGATCCGCACCGGCGTCACGGCGGTGCTGCCGCGCCCGCACGAGGACGTCGAGGTGTCCTGCGCGGCAGGTTGGTACTCGCTCAACGGCAACGGCGAGATGACCGGCACGACGTGGCTCACCGAGACCGGCGCCCTGCGACTGCCGGTGCTGATCACCAACACCCACGCGATCGGCCCGGCCCATCGCGGCGTGATCGACTGGGTCAACCGGGCGAAGCCCGCCGTCGCACGGGACTGGCTGCTGCCGGTGGTCGCCGAGACCTGGGACGGCTACCTCAACGACATCAACGCCGCCGCCGTCCAGCCGGCCCACGCGATCGCGGCCATCGACGCGGCCCGGCCGGGCCCGGTCACCGAGGGCTCGATCGGCGGCGGCACCGGCATGAACTGCTACCAGTTCAAGGGCGGCAGCGGCACGTCGTCCCGGCTCGTGGACTACGGCCCTGACACGTACACGGTCGGCGCGTTCGTACAGGCGAACTTCGGCTCCCGCAAGGAACTCACGGTCTGCGGCGTGCCCGTCGGCCCGGCGCTGGCCGCCGACAATCCGATGCAGGACACCGACTGGCGCGTCCCACCGGGCGCCGGCTCGGTCATCGCGATCATCGCCACCGACGCGCCGCTACTGCCCGGCCAGTGCACGGCGCTGGCCCGCCGCGTCCCGCTGGGCCTCGCTCGCACCGGCACCACGGGCTCGCACTTCTCGGGCGACATCTTCCTGGCGTTCTCCACGGCCAACCCCGGCGCGCTCACCATCGGCGCGCCGTACGGGCCGCCCGGCTACGAACAGTTGTATTTCCTGCCGTGGAACCGCC
>CAVPCF010000124.1:0-24271 GCA_963702275.1 Candidatus Melainabacteria bacterium | reverse complement strand
ACCGCGACCTTGTTGTCCAACTTGTCCACTTGTTGAGTCCTCTCCGATTCGGTGGCCCGCTCACGGTCCTGGGCCCCCGCTCGTATCCACAACCACTCGACGGTGCCCACTCGACGTTAGCGAACATGGACGCTCGATATAATATGGGATATACAATTTCTCTCGTTTGCGGCTCAAGGCGGCGATAGAGTAGGCCGACTGACCTGCGGCGCGGCATATGGCCGGGGGATGGGGCCCGACGATTCAACCAGCCGATCTTGCCCTGCATAAGGGCTTTTCAGAAATAAAGAACGACAAGAAGCCGCCGGCACCCGCAGTCGGGCCCAGTCTCTGCGTGCCGATTTCTACCGCAGTGCAATCGCCGAATCCCCTTGCGAAAGATATAGTATGTACTATCTTCTCTCTACGTCGGTCGACTTCGCCGAATACGACCTACACACCGGGAGTACGCGACACCGGATGGACACGGTTCCGCCAGAGCGGCCCGTTTCCCCCGATGCCGCCAGAACATGGAAAGACCTTCTCCCCAGTGAATTCGGACGACACGCAAGATTTGGCGCCCCATCGAGACAGCCGCCGTGGCGGTGACGGCTGCCACCATCGGAATCAACCGCGCAGGACAGAAACGGTCGGTCTCGTACGCCTCTGCATAAAGTCGGCCTTACACTGGCCTCGGCCGAGCCGATTCAGCCGGACTGGGTGTACAAGCTCGGGCGCCGCGACCTGCGCGCGCAGGGCGACGACTGCAGGTTCCGGCTCACTGTGGTGGCACCGACGGTGGCCGATGTGGTGTCCTGTGTCGGCGGCTGGTTGGTCGACCGCGCCATGCTGGGTTGGGACATCACCGTTCTGATCGCCCAACCGCAGCAGGACCTGCGGCCGCTGAGCATCCTTGGTGTCAGATCGTTTGCATTTGACGCTGTGCTGAAAGCGCGGATGCGGCTGCCGATACGTGACGGCATGTCGGTGGCTGCGGATCTGTACTTTGGCGACGCACGGGTACGGCGCTACGTGGTACGACGGGTGCATCAACGGCAAAGCGAGTTCACATGGGACCGTGAGGTCACGGCGTCGTTCCTGGTGTCGGCCTATCGACCCGGCTAGGACTTCTTCCTGCTGTGGGTGCTGGCGATCAGCAGGCCGCCCACCAGGGCCAGGTTCTTCATGAAGTGGGTGCGCTGGCCGTTGCGGGCCGTCGGGTCCTCGATGTCCCAGAACGAGTGCGCGGCCAACGTGGTCGGGATCAGGTCGACGGCCAGGACCAGTGCGGACAGCCGGGGGAACCGGCCGAGCGCGAGCCCGAGCCCGGCGACGAGCTTCACCACGGCATCCACCTTGACCAGGGTCTCCGGGTCGGTTGGCACCTGTTCGGGCAGCGAGTCGCCGACCTTCTTGACGACCGACTCCAGGAACGGTGTCGCGATCGCGACCCGCCGCTCCGGGTGGCGCAGTATGTCCGCCCCGCTGTGGATGAAGATCGCCGCCAGCAGCAGTCGAGCCAGCCTGTGCACCATCGGGCACTCCTCATCTGAACCGGGCACGCCAGTGGTACCCAACCTATCGGCTGATCATGCGACTGATCAGCCCAGCAGAGCGTCCACGAACGCGGCCGGTTCGAACGGGGCAAGGTCGTCCGGGCCCTCGCCGAGGCCGACCAGTTTGACCGGCACGCCGAGTTCGCGCTGCACCTGGAACACGATGCCACCCTTGGCTGTGCCGTCCATTTTGGTCAGCGCGATGCCCGTGACGTCGACAAGGTCGGCGAACACGCGGGCCTGCGTCAGGCCGTTCTGGCCGGTCGTGGCATCGAGCACGAGCAGCACCTCGTCCACCTTGGCCTGCTTCTCCACCACCCGTTTGACCTTGCTGAGCTCGTCCATCAGGCCGGTCTTGGTGTGCAGGCGGCCCGCGGTGTCCACCACGACGGTGTCCACCTTCGCCTCGATGCCGCGCTTCACCGCGTCGAACGCGACCGCGGCCGGGTCGGCGCCCTCCTTGCCGCGCACCACCTCGGCGCCGACGCGATGCGCCCACGTCTCCAACTGGTCGGCGGCAGCGGCGCGGAACGTGTCGGCGGCGCCGAGCAGCACCCGGCGGCCATCCGCGACCAGCACCCTGGCCAGCTTGCCGGTAGTGGTGGTCTTCCCGGTGCCGTTCACGCCGGCCACCAGCACGACAGCGGGCCCGTCCGGGTGCGGCAGCGCCCGCACCGCGCGGTCCATGTCCGGGTGCAGCGCGTTGATCAGCACCTCGCGCAGCAGCGTGCGCGCCGCCTCCGGGGTGCGCACGCCACGGGACACCAGTTCGGCGCGCAGGGTGGCCACGATCTCGGTGGTGGTGGCCGCGCCAAGGTCGGCCATCAGCAGGGTGTCCTCGATGTCGGTCCAGGAGTCCTCGTCCAGGTCACCGGCGCCCAGGATGCCCAGCAGGCTCTGGCCGAACGCGGACTGCGAGCGGGCCAGCCTGCCGCGCAGGCGTTCCAGCCGGCCAGCGGGCGGCGCGATCTCGTCGACCTCGGCGCGCGTCGTTTCGGCCAGCACGTCCTGGATGGCCAGCGAGTCGGTCGGCGGTTCCTGCTGGACCGGGACGGGTTCGGTGATCGTGTCGTCCGACGGCGGCGGGACGACGGTTGCCGGACCCCCGGGAGCCAGCGAGATTCCGCCACCCGCCTGATAGCCGGTCGGCTTCGGAGTCTCGTCCCTGCCCTTGGCGTCAAGGCTGATCCGGCGCCGACGGGCCAGCACGAGGCTGGTGCCGAGCACGAGGAGCAGCACGACGACAACGGCGACGATGATCACGATCACGGTCGTTGTGGACACGCGCTCAATCCTCGCACGGAGTCCAGCAGCGCAAATGCGAACGCTGTGGATAACCGCGGATGGGGTGTCGGGCTTCCTCGTAGGATGGGCCGATGGCGTCCCCCGTGACCGAGACCGAAACCGATGCGCTCCAGGTGCTGCGTCGGGTCTTCGGTTACGACTCGTTCCGTGGCCCCCAGCAGGAGGTCATCGAGCACGTGATCGCCGGCGGCGACGCGCTGGTGCTGATGCCGACCGGTGGCGGCAAGTCGCTGTGCTACCAGATTCCCGCGCTGGTGCGCGAGGGCGTCGGCGTGGTCATCTCGCCGTTGATCGCGTTGATGCAGGACCAGGTCGACGCCTTGCGCGCGTTGGGCGTGCGGGCCGGATTCCTGAACTCCACACAGGACTACGAGTCGCAGCGCCTCGTCGAGTCCGCGTTCGTCAGCGGCGAACTGGACCTGCTCTACCTGGCGCCGGAGCGGCTGCGCGGCGAGCAGACGCTGCGATTGCTCGACCGGGGTACGATTTCGCTGTTCGCGATCGACGAGGCGCACTGCGTTGCCCAGTGGGGCCACGACTTCCGGCCCGACTACCTCGCCCTGTCCGCGCTGCACGAGCGCTGGCCGACCGTGCCGAGGATCGCGTTGACGGCGACCGCGACCGAGGCCACGCACAAAGAGATCGCGACCCGGCTGAACCTGGCCGACGCCCGGCACGTGGTGGCCAGCTTCGACCGGCCGAACATCCAGTACCGCATCGTGCCGAAGGCGGAACCGAAGCGGCAGTTGCTTGACCTGCTGCGCGGTGAGCACGCGGGCGACGCCGGCATCGTCTACTGCCTGTCAAGGGCGTCGGTGGAGAAGACCGCCGAGTTCCTGGTGGACAACGAGATCCCGGCGCTGCCCTACCACGCCGGGCTGGACGCGCGGACCCGCGCGCACCACCAGGCCCGGTTCCTGCGCGAGGACGGGCTGGTCATGGTGGCCACGATCGCGTTCGGCATGGGCATCGACAAGCCGGACGTCCGGTTCGTCGCGCACCTCGACCTGCCGAAGTCGGTCGAGGGCTACTACCAGGAGACCGGGCGCGCAGGCCGCGACGGGCTGCCGTCCACGGCGTGGCTGGCGTACGGGCTGCAGGACGTGGTGCAGCAGCGCAAGCTGATCGACGGTTCAGAGGGCGACGACGCGCACCGCCGCAAGCTGGGCAGTCATCTGGACGCGATGCTGGCGCTGTGCGAGACGGTGGCGTGCCGGCGGGTCCGGTTGCTGGAGTACTTCGGCCAACAGGGCGAACCATGCGGCAACTGCGACACGTGCCTGACGCCGCCGGAGTCGTGGGACGGCACGATCGCCGCGCAGAAACTGCTGTCCACGGTGTTCCGGCTCAAGAAGGAGCGGCGGCAGAAGTTCGGCGCGGGCCACCTGATCGACATCCTGCTCGGCAAGAAGACCGCCAAGGTCATCCAGCACGACCACGACACGTTGACCGTCTTCGGCATCGGCGGCGAGTTGCGGGAGATCGAGTGGCGCGGCGTGGTCCGGCAGCTGCTCGCGCAGGGGCTGCTCGCGGTGGAGGGCGACCACGGGACGCTGGAGCTCACCGAGGGCAGTGCCGACGTGCTCGGCAAGCGGCGCGATGTGCCGATGCGCCGCGAGACGGTGCAGGTGGCGACGTCGAAACCGGCCGCCGCGGGCAAGGCCAAGCGGGCCGCGCCAACGGAACTGCCGGCGTCGGCGGTGCCGGTGTTCGAGTTGCTGCGGGCCTGGCGGGCGGCCACCGCGAAGGAGCAGAGCGTGCCGGCGTACGTGATCTTCCACGACTCGACGCTGCGCCAGATCGCGACCGACGCGCCGACCACGCTGGCCGAGCTGGGCAAGGTGTCCGGTGTCGGCGAGAACAAGCTGGCCAAGTACGGGCAACAGATCCTGGACACGCTCAGCGCGTGACGCGAGCAAAGGCCCTCGGAAGCGGACCGCCCGGCGACCCTGAGAGCCCGCTGAAGGCTCATCGCCATGAATCGGACATTTCGGGTCGCTACTCCGATCGGGTTGCGCTAACTTCCCCGTGATCTAACAGTGACAACCCCGATATAAGGCTGTGACCTGCGGTTTTACGGCGTCGACGCTGGCCAGAGGATGTCCTCCTCAAACGGTTTCAGCGCACGGCAGGCGCCGAAAGCCGCCACTTGACCACGCGTTTGTTCAGTAACACCTGGCCATTCTCCCTGCCCGCAAAACAGGCATGGACATCGAAAGGAGCATGGGGTTGCGTCAGCAGAACCATCGCGGCTTACACGGAGCTCCGCGAGAGCACACCCATGGAAAATTGTGGTCGTCAGTCAGATTCCGCGTCGCCGTGATCGTGCCGGTGTTCGTGCTGGCCGCGTCCGCGACGGCGTTCACCCTGTTCTCCGGCGCGTCCAACGCGGCGCCGACCGCGGCACCGGCACCTGCCACGCCCAATCCGGACTGTTCGCTGGTGGTACCGACCGATCCGCTCAGCGCGACCGGCCTGGCAACCCCCTACCAGCTCGTCGCCACCGACCCGGCCGGCGGCAAGTGTGACGAGGCCAACACGGCCCAGTCCGCGTTCGTCGAGGCAACGGTCCTCAATCCGGCCACCGGCGCGCTCTCGGTCTACCGCCCCCTCGTGGTGAACCAGGGCGCGGATCCGGCGATGGCGGAAGTAGTACCGACCCTGCCGGCAAATGCCGTAGTCGGCATCTGGTTCGGGTTCAACGGCGGCAATCTCACCCTGCGCTCGCACGGCAACAGCCTGCGCCACGGCAATTGCACGAACGGTGCCCACAACTCGATATTCGGCCAGTTCGCATTCTGCAACGCGCAGGCGTTCTTCACCGCCGCGAACGCGGCGACCGCGAAGGGCCAGATCAAGATCCCGGCACTGGCCAAGGGCAAGGACGGCCTGCCCTGCATGACCACCCGTGACTACGGGTTGATCGACCAGGACCAGAGCGACAACGTGATCACCAGCTACCTGGTGCGCCCCAACGGCCGGATGGCCCAGAACAACGCGGCCAACGCGGCCCGCCTGCGGGACGCGACCACGCTGGTCAACGGCAGCGACAACCTGTTGCTCGACGGCTTCGTGGACCCGGCGCTGGGCTGCAAGCCGTGGACCGTGCCGGACCTGACCAACCCCGGCCAGCAGGTGTCCTCACTGGCGCTGAACGAACTGTTCGCCGCGGCGAACCAGCAGGCCCCGATCGCCCTGGTGCCCACCAACGACCCGATGGTCGTGTTTAACGGCAAGGCGAACCTCGCGAAGACCACCCTCTACCGATCCGGCGTCGACCAGCCGGCGATGAGCAGTACCAGGACCGACATCCCCACGCCGACCACGTACTGCTCCACCCTGCTGTCCGTCGGCGCGAAGCGCATCCAGCAGGACAGGAACTTCTTCGTCAAGGCACCGTCACCGGACCCCGCGGCGGCCAACAGCCTGTTCACGTTCCTGGCGTCCCGTTGGAGCGGGTCACTGACCAACCTGGCCTGCGCTGACGTGATCAACGTCGGCAACCCGGTCAAGCTGGTCACCAACAAGGCAGGCGTGGTAACAAACGCGTTCTTCCGGACGGTGTGCCCGGCAGTAGTGGCTCCGGCCACCGACGTGGCCACACCCAACGCCGACAGCGCCGCAGCCGTTCAAGCACCAGCAAAGCCCAACAAATACTGACCAACACCATGAGTGCCGCGGCGGGTCAATTCAACCCGCCGCGGCACTCAGCCACTTCAGCGGCCACCGGATCCAAGCAAAAATCGCCTGCCGCACGCAGGCAGGCCCGCCCAATCCTTCGCCAACCCTCAGGACCCGGCAAAATCGCGTGTTCCGTTGTGCCGGTCGGCACGCTTTGGCTTCGCACGCCTACCTTCCCTGGCCGGTACTGGCCGCTCACACAGAACCAGACTGGGCCAACAGACCAGACGCCCCCGCCGAACGAACGAAAGCAGGCACCCAACCGAGGCGGCCCTCACCAGCGAACAGAACCCGCCGGACAAAACAAGACCAGGAACCCAACCGAGGCGGGTCTCACCGAGCAAACAGAACCCGCCGGACGAACAAAAGCAGGCTCCCAGCCCCCGCATCTCTTTAATCTCTCCGGCGGACCTTGCCTAAACACGCGGCATTCCGTTGTTCGTCCAGTCCTTCTGCATCACCCCGATACGGGCCGCCCTTTAAAGCGGTTGGTGGTGGTTTGTCAAGGTACTCTTTCCCGCCTTGACAAACCACCACCAACCGTAACGACAATGAAGGATCGGGGTGATGCAGAAGCCCAAACCGCGAGGACCAGCCAAACAGCGAACGCCAAGACGCCCACCACCCCAAAGGACAGACCCCCGCCCAACCCAAGGGGGCTACGGCCCTTTTTCAATCTACCGTTGTCAAGCCCCAAAAGGGGGATTCGCCGGCAATCTGTGGACAACCAGCAATCTATCCACAGATCGCATGGGCACTCTTCCGCACCGCCGCCTGACGCGCCACCACCTGATGCGGTACCCGCCTTGCAGGCCACCACCTGACGCGATACTGCGTCACGCGGCACCGCCTGACGCGGCACCACCTTGCGAGCCGTCACCTGACGCGGTACCGCCCGCATCTTCGCCCAGCTCCAGCCCAGACGACACCGCAGGCCCAGACGATACCCCGGCAGCCGGACCATGAGCTGCCTCACGGCGGTGCATCCGCTGCGAGATGACCTGGCTGATGCCGTCGCCGCGCATACTGACGCCATACAGAGCATCAGCGATCTCCATGGTCGGCTTCTGATGCGTGATGATGATCAGCTGCGACGACACCCGGAGCTGGTCGAGTAGGCCGATCAGCCGGTGCAGGTTGGTGTCGTCCAGCGCCGCCTCGACCTCGTCCATCACGTAGAACGGGGATGGGCGGGCGCGGAAGATGGCGACCAGCATGGCGACCGCGACCAGCGACTTCTCCCCGCCGGACAGCAGCGACAGCCGCTTGACCTTCTTGCCGGGCGGTCGGGCCTCCACGTCCACGCCGGTGGTCAGCATGTCGTCTGGCTCGGTGAGCACCATCCGGCCCTCGCCGCCGGGGAACAGGGTGCTGAACACGATCTCGAACTCGCGGGCCACGTCCGTGTAGGCCGACGCGAAGACCTCCAGGATCTTCTCGTCCACCTCCTTGACCACGGTGAGCAGGTCGCGGCGTGTTGCCTTCAGGTCCTCAAGCTGCGTGGACAGGAACTTGTAACGCTCTTCAAGCGCGGCGAACTCCTCGAGCGCCAGCGGGTTCACCCTGCCCAGGGTGGCCAGGTCACGTTCGGCCCGCTTGGCCCGCCGGGCCTGGGTGTCCCGGTCGAACGGCGAGGACTGGGGCTGGGTGACCAGCTCGCCGCGCTCCTTCGCCGCTTCGTACTCGGCCAGTTCCAGCGGGCTTGGCGGCACCGGACACTCCGGGCCGTACTCGGCGACCAGATCGTCCAGGCCGATGCCGAAGTCCTCGGCGATCCGAGCCTCCAACTGCTCGAGGCGCAGGCGCTGTTCGGCGCGCAGCACCTCGTCGCGGTGTACCGCGTCGGTCAGCTTCTCCAGTTCGGTGCCCAGTTCGCGGACCCGGTTGCGCACGTGGGTCAGCGCGGTCTCCCGTGCGGTTCGCGCCTCCTGCGCTACGTCCCTGGCCTGGGCGGCCAGCCGTAGCGACAGCGCGATCCGTGCCAGTGCGATCTCGCCGCCGCTGACCACGGCGTTGGCCACGGCCGCACCCCTGGTGCGTGCGGCCCTGGCCCGGGTGGCGCGCTCCCTGGCCTCCCGCTCGGCCCGCGCGGCGCGGCGCAGCCCGTCGGCCTTGCCCTGCAACGACCTGGCCCGTTCCTCCGCGGTGCGCAGCGCCAGCCGTGCCTCGACCTCGTACTGCCTCGCCATGCCCAGTGCCGCCGCGGCCTGGTCGCGTTCTGTGGTGTCCGGTTCGGTGTCGACGGACTCGGCCTGCGCGGCCGCGAAGCGCTCCTCCAGGTCGGCAAGGCGGCCGACCGCCTCCTCGCGGGACTGCTCGACCTTGGTCCGCTGCGCGCGCGCACGGTCCGCCTCTGCCTGCGCGGACCCCGCGGCCTGCTTGAGGCGGGAGAGCCGCTCGGTGGACCGCGCGTTGCGCACCTTGGCCTCGGTGAGCAGCTCCTTGGCCTGGCTGACCTCGTCGCGGCGGGCTTGTCGCTCGGCCCGCGCGCCGGTCAGCGCGGCCCCGGCCTGTTGGAGCGCCCGCTGCGCGGTGCCGAGCCTGGTGTTGGCCTCGTCGACCGCGGCCTGCACCTCGATCACGCTCTGGCTGCGACCGGAGCCGCCGACGGCCCAGTCCGCGCCGAGCAGGTCGCCGTCGGTAGTCACGGCCCGCACGCCCGGGTGCGCCGCGACCAGTGCCCGTGCCGTGGCCAGGCAGTCCACCACCGCCAGCTGGGCCAGCGCGCGGGCCAGGGCGGGACGGAGCGGTTCCGGGGCCGTGACCAGGTCGATCGCCCAGTCCGCGCCGGCTGGCAGGGACGGCCACTCGTGCCGGCCGTTGGTGCCGGCCCGGCCGCCGATGAGCAGGCCGGCGCGGCCGGCATCGTTGCCGCGCAACAGTTCCAGTGCGGCGACGGCGTCGTCGCCGCCGGCCACCGCGACCGCGTCGGCGACCGGGCCGAGCGCGGCGGCCAGCGCCACCTCGGCGCCGGGCCGGACGGTCAGCAGCGCGGCCACCGAACCGAGCAGGCCCGGCAGTCGGTCACCGGCCGCCAGCAGCGCGCCCGCGCCGTCCCTGCGGGTCAGGCCGAGGGACAGCGCGTCCACCCTGGCCTGCCACGACGCGATGTCCTTCTCCGCCTGACGTTCCGCCTTGGCCAGCTCGTCGACCCTGGCGCTCGCCGTCTCGCCGGCGTGCACGGCCTGCTGGTGGCGTTCGAGCAGGCCGGCGTCGTCGGACTCCTCGCTGTCGGTGACCTCCTTGGCCTCGGCGAGTTCGTAGGCGGCCAGTTCGGCCCGCTCGCCTGCCTCGGACAGCACGTAGGACAGGCGCTCGATCTCCTCCGCGGTGGCGTTCGTCTTGCTGCGCAACGCCTCCACCTGACCGGAGAGCCGGGCGAGGCCCTCGCGCCGGTCGGCCACCGCGCGCACCGCCGCGATGTGCGCCTTCTCCGCCGCCGCAACCGTTTGCTCCAGCACGGACCGGCGCTCGGCTGCCTCGGCGAGCAGGTAGCGGGCCTCGTCCACCTCGGCAAGGAGTTCCGCCTCGCGGACGGCGGCGTGTTCGGCCTCCGCCTCGAGCTGTTCCGGGTCGCGGCCGCCCTGCGGCGCGCTGACCTCGGTGGACAGGTGTCGGGCCCGCTCGATCGCCAGCCGGACCGTGCCGCGCAGCCGTTCCTCCAGCGCGGACAGCCGGTACCAGGTGTCGGCGGCGGCGGCCAGTTTCGGCGCGTCGGCGGCGAGCAGTTCCTCCAGCTCGTTCTGCTCGGCCTGGGACTGTTGCAGGATCTGCTCGACCTCGGCCCGCCTGGCGCGCACGGCCGACTCGTCGGCCTCTTCCTTCGCCAGGTCGCCACGCTGGCTGACCAGGTCGAACGCGTGCAGGCGCAGCCGGGCGTCGCGCAGGTCGGCCTGGACGGCCTGTGCCTTGCGGGCGATCTCGGCCTGCTTGCCCAGTGGTTTGAGCTGGCGGCGCAGTTCGCCGGTCAGGTCGGTCAGGCGGGTCAGGTTGGCCTGCATCGCGTCCAGCTTCCGCAGCGCCTTCTCCTTGCGCTTGCGGTGCTTCAGGACGCCGGCCGCCTCCTCGATGAAGGCGCGACGGCCCTCCGGCTTGGACTCCAGGATCGCGCCGAGCTGGCCCTGGCCGACGATGACGTGCATCTCGCGGCCGATGCCCGAGTCGGACAGCAGTTCCTGCACGTCCATCAGCCGGCACGCGGTGCCGTTGATCTCGTACTCGCTGGCGCCGTCGCGGAACATCCGGCGGGTGAGGGAGACTTCGGTGAAGTCGATCGGGAGGGCGCCGTCGGAGTTGTCCACGGTCAGCGTCACCTCGGCGCGGCCCAGCGGCGCACGCCCGGCGGTGCCGGCGAAGATGACGTCCTCCATCTTGCCGCCGCGCAGCGCCTTGGCGCCCTGCTCGCCCATCACCCAGGAGAGCGCGTCGAGCACGTTGGACTTGCCGGACCCGTTGGGCCCGACGACGCAGGTGATGCCCGGTTCGAAGCGCAGCGTGGTAGCCGAGGCGAAGGACTTGAAGCCCTTCAGCGTCAGGCTCTTCAGGTGCATGTGCGCTTGGCCCTCCCAGCAATCCGTCCGATCGAGGGTACCGGTCCGACCAGGTCAACAGTGGGAGGTGCCGCCCTTCGTCACAGGACGGCTCACACGTCCAGGTGAAGTATTACCGCTCGCGGAACCCATTCAAACCACCTCTGGCCGCCGTCCACTGATCGACCACGTTGTCCACCACGCCGGGCGTGTCGCCGGCCGCCAGCGCCATGAGCAGGGCTTCGCAGGCCGGACGCGGTCCTTCCGCGATCACCTCGACGCGGCCGTCTGGCAGGTTGCTGGCGCTGCCGGTGAGGCCGAGGGCCCTGGCGCGGCTCCTGGTCCACCATCGGAACCCGACTCCCTGCACCTGGCCGTGCACCCACGCGGTTAACCGGACGTGCTCAGTCACTCTGACATCGTGCCTGGTCACGGAAACGGCTCGTCATCACCCATTCAGACTCACCCGAAAGGGTGGTACGGTGCCCGACCGTGAGCAGGTCACGGCGCGGTAACGCGTCCATCCGCGTGAGCCTCATGGCGATACTCGCGGGTGCCGTTCTGGCCGCCGTCGCCACCATGGCGGGTCGGCTGGGCAACGAGCCGACCACGTTCGCCAACGCGGCCGCCGTCCAGCCCGACGTGCTCGCCGTCACCAGCACACCCCACGTGACCACCGGCGTCCTGGTGACACAGACCGTCACCCACTCGACCACCCGTCCGGCCACGACCACCACGCCCACACCGCCGCCCAGCCAGCTCCAACAGGTGTTCACGCTGGTCAACCAGGCCCGCGCCCAGGCGGGCTGCAAGCCGCTGGCCGACGACCCGCACCTGGACACGGCCGCGCAGCAGCACAGCGACGACATGGCGAACCGCGGCTACTTCTCGCACACCACGCCGGAGGGCGTGACGTTCGACAAGCGCGAGATCGCGGCGGGCTACCCGAGCCCGGGCGGCGAGAACATCGCGCAGGGCCAGACCAGCGCGCAGCAGGTGATGACCGACTGGATGAACTCGGCGGGGCACCGCGCGAACATCCTGAACTGCGCCTTCGCGGCCATCGGCATCGGGCTGAACACCCACCGCTGGGACTGGACCCAGGACTTCGGTCGATGATCCACATCCGATAGGGCAGACTGCACCCCGTTCCACACGGCAGCGCCAGTCAGGGAGAAAGCTGTGACTGATTCGTCCGATCGCGGGCAGATCGCACCGCCGGCCGACAATCGCGCCAGGTCACGGGCGATGGTCATCCTCGCCGGATCAGGCGTCGCACTGGCGACCGTGCTGGCAACGGTGGCCACCGTCACGGCGACCAGCTCGGCCAGCCCGCCTGCCAACAACCCCGGCCCGGCCATCAGCGGCGACACCCTGACCCAGACCAGCTCGCCGACCTCGATCACCATCCTGCCCACGACAGTGCCGATCACGACGGCCACCACGACCACAACGCAACCCGCCATGCCCACGACCACGAGGCGGCGCGTGATCGTCACAACCGGCCCCCACGGCCCCACGACGGTGACCGTCCCTGTCACGGTTCCGCCCACGACGACCACCTCGAAGCCGCCGACTACCACCACCGCGCCGCCCACGACCAACCCGACGACGACCACCAAGCCGACAGGCCCCTGATCGGGGTCAGACTTCGAAGCGGTAGCCCATGCCTGGTTCGGTGAGCAGGTGTTTGGGTTGGGCCGGTTCGCGTTCCAGTTTGCGGCGTAGTTGGGCCAGGTAGACCCGCAGGTAGTGGGACTCCGTCGCGTACGCGGGGCCCCAGACGTCCTGGAGCAGCTGTTTCTGCGCGACCAGCCGGCCCCGGTTGCGGACCAGGACCTCCAGCACGCCCCACTCGGTCGGCGTGAGATGGACCTCGACGCCGTCCTTGCGGACCTTCTTGGCGACCAGGTCGACGGTGAACGACGACGTCTCCACGATCGCCTCCTCGTCGTCGCCGCCGGTCGTGGTCGAGCGGCGGACGGCGGCTCGCAGGCGGGCCAGCAGTTCGTCCATGCCGAACGGTTTGGTCACGTAGTCGTCTGCGCCCGCGTCCAGCGCCTGGACCTTGTCGCCGGAGTCGGTCCGGGCGGACAGCACGATGATCGGCACGGTGGACCAGCCGCGCAGGCCGGCGATCACCTCGGTGCCGTCCAGATCCGGCAGGCCGAGGTCCAGGACGACCACGTCCGGCTTGCCGTCCACCGCGGCGCGCAGGGCGGCGGCGCCGTCGGGGGCGGTGAGGACGTGGTAACCGCGGGCGGACAGGTTGATCCGTAGCGCCCGGAGGATCTGCGGCTCGTCGTCGACCACCAAAACCTTGGTGCTCATGTCGTCTCCTCAGGACTCTGGAAGGGAGATCACGACGGTCAGCCCGCCGCCGGGGGTGTCTTCGGCGCGGATCGTGCCGCCCATGGCTTCGGTGAAGCCTTTCGCGACCGAAAGGCCAAGGCCGACGCCGGTCGTCGCATCCCGGTCGCCGAGCCGCTGGAACGGCGCGAACGCGCTCGCCGAGTTCTTCGGCAGGCCACGGCCGTGGTCCACGACCCGCAGTTCGACCTGGCCGCCGTAGGCACTTCCCCGCACGGCAACGGGAATCTCGCCGTTGGTCGATGCCCGGCCGTGCCGCAGGGCGTTGTCGACCACGTTGGCCACCACGCGCTCCAACAGGCCGACGTCGGCGAGGACCGCTGGCAGTCGCTCGTCCACCTCGATCTCGACCGACCGCCGGTCGTCGATGCCGGACAGGGCAAGGGCCACGACCTCGTCGTAGCCGACCGGCCGCATCTTCGGCTCAACGGCGCCGGTGGCGAGGCGGGACGAGTCGAGCAGGTTGTCCACAAGGCCGGCCAGCCGGTCGGCGGACTCCTCGACCGTTGCCAGCAGTTCTCCGGTGTCCTGTTCGGACAGACGTAGCTCCGGGTCGCGCAGGCTGCCGATGGCGGCCTTGATCGACGTGAGCGGGGTGCGCAGGTCGTGGCCGACGGCGGACAGCAGCGCGGTGCGCAGTTCCGTGGTCTCGGCGTGGCGGCGGGCCGCCGCGGTCTGCGCGGTCATCCGCTGCTGGCGCAGGGCCAGCAGTGCCTGGCCGGCAGCGGCTTCCAGGGCCCGTCGATCGGTGGCCGGCAGCGCGCGGCCCCGGATCGCCAGGTGTACGTCCGGCGTGACGGGCACGTCGATGTCGGCGTCGTCCGGTTCGGCGCACGGTTTCGGCCCGACGCAGGCCACCCGCTGCCAGCCGGTGCCGTCCCGTTCCAGCAGCGCGACCGACGACAGGCCGAAGTTCTCCTGGACCTGGGTCAACAGCCGCTCCAGCGGGCGCGGGTGGATCAGCACGGTCCTGGCGTAGGACGCCAGCAGCGCGGCCTCGGTCCTGGCCTGCGCGGCCTGGGTGGCCCGGCGGGCCGCCCTGTCCACGACGAGCGCGACGATCACGGCCACCAGCATCATGGTGATGAACGTCACCAAATTCTGTGGGGCGGTGATGGCCAGCGTATGCAGCGGCGGTACGAAGAAGTAGTTCAGCAGCACGCCGCCGAGCAACGCGGAGAACACGGCAGGGCCCAGCCCGCCGACGAGCGCCACCGCGACCGACGCCAGCACGAAACCGGCCGCGTTGGTGGAGATGTCGAACGTCGAATGCAGGGTGAGGCCGGCGGCGGCGACCACGCCGGGCAGCACCGGGGCCAGCAGCCAGCCGTAGACCCGGCGCCGGACGGCCAGCGGGCTGCGCTCCAGCCGCATCCGCGCGCCGTGCGCGGCCTCGCCGTGGGTGACCATGTGCACGTCGATCGAGCCGGACCGCTGCACCACGGTGGCGCCGATGCCCTCGCTGACCACCCTGGCCGGCCGGGAGCGCCTCGACGTGCCCAGCACGAGCTGTGTTGCGTTGACACCGCGGGCGAAGTCCAGCAGCGCGGCGGCCACGTCCTCGCCGACCACCGTGTGGTAGGTCGCGCCGACGTCCTCGGCGAGTTTGCGGTAGCGGGTCACGGCCTCCGGTGACGCGCCGGCAAGGCCGTCGCCGCGCAGCACGTGCACGACCATCAGTTCGGCGCCGGCCCGGTTGGCGATCCGGCGGGCGCGGCGGATCAGCGTTTCGCTTTCCGGGCCCGCGGTGATGGACACCACTACTCGTTCGCGGGTTTCCCAGGTGTCGGTGATCTGTTGCTCGGCGCGATAACGCTGCAACGCCACGTCGACCTGGTCGGCGACCCACAGCAGGGCCAGTTCGCGCAGCGCGGTGAGGTTGCCCACCCGGAAGTAGTTGCCGAGGGCGGCGTCGATCCGGTTGGCCGGGTAGACGTTGCCGTGGGCGAGGCGGCGGCGTAGTGCCTCCGGTGTGATGTCGACGAGTTCGATCTGCTCTGCCTTGCGGACGACCTCGTCGGGCACGGTTTCCTGTTGTGGCACACCGGTGATCCGCTGCACGACGTCGTTGAGGCTCTCCAGGTGCTGCACGTTCACCGTGGACAGCACGTCGATGCCGGCGGCCAGCAGTTCTTCCACGTCCTGCCAGCGTTTCTCGTTGCGGGAGCCGGGGACGTTGGTGTGCGCGAGCTCGTCGACGACGGCGATCTCGGGCTCGCGGGCCAGCACCGCGTCCACGTCCATCTCGGTGAATTCCTGGCCCCGGTGGGTCATCCGGCGCCGTGGAATGACCTCAAGGCCGGTGAGCAGTTCGGCGGTCTTGTCCCGGCCGTAGGTCTCGACGAGACCGACGACGACGTCCGCACCCCGCTCCGCGCGGCGCCGGGCCTCGCCGAGCATGGCGAAGGTCTTGCCGACACCCGGCGCGGCCCCGAGATAGATGCGCAACTCACCGCGCCGGGGCAGGCGCGTCTCACCGTTCACCTGCCCAGTTTGCGCCTGTTGGCACCCGGCCACCGGGGCGGCGACCCGCGTTGACGCCGACTTGACGCGGACGGTCGGCTTGACCCGGATAGTTCCATTCACTATGAATGTACTTAACGTCAGCGTAACGAGACCGACACGGAGGGAGCGTGCGCGATGTGCGGAATCACCGGCTGGGTCGCGTTCGACCGGGACCTCACCCACGAGCAGGCCACGCTGGACGCGATGACCGAGACCATGGCCTGCCGCGGCCCGGACGACCGGGGCACCTGGTCGGCCCGGCACGCAGCGCTCGGCCACCGGCGGCTCGCCGTGATCGACATCGACGGCGGCACCCAGCCGATGAGGCTCGACACGCCCAACGGCCAATTGGTCATGGTCTACAGCGGCGAGGCCTACAACTACACCGAACTACGCGACGAGCTGCGCAGGCGTGGACACCGGTTCCGGACCGAGAGCGACACCGAGGTCGTGCTGCACGGCTACCTGGAGTGGGGCGCGGGCGTCGCGGACCGGCTCAACGGCATGTACGCCTTCGCCATCTGGGATCAGCGCACCGAGAAACTCGTGATGATCCGCGATCGCATGGGCATCAAGCCGTTCTACTACTACCCCACCGCCGACGGCGTGCTGTTCGGCTCCGAGCCCAAGGCGATCCTGGCCAACCCGCTGGCCCGCCGCCTGATCGACGCGGACAGCCTGCGGCAGCTCTTCGGCTTCAGCAAGACACCGGGTGCCGCGATCTGGTCGGGCATGCGGGAAGTCGTGCCGGGCACGGTGGTCACGGTCGACGTCAACGGCCTGCGGGAAACCGTCTACTGGCGGCTGACCAGCCACGAGCACACCGACGACACCGAAACGACCGTGGCGCGGGTGCGCGAACTGCTCGACGACATCGTGCGGCGGCAGCTCGTCGCCGACGTGCCCCGGTGTGTCCTGCTGTCGGGTGGGCTGGACTCCAGCGTGCTGACCGCCCTGGCCGCGCGGCAACTGTCCGCACAGGGCGAGACCGTGCGCAGCTTCGCGGTCGACTTCGTCGGCCAGCAGGAGAACTTCGTCGCCGACGACATGCGGCCGACGCCGGATGCCCCGTTCGTGCACGACGTGGCCGAGCACGTGCACTCCAAGCACGAGGACATCGTGCTGGACCACAGCGCCCTCGCCGACCCGGCCGTGCGCCGGACCGTGCTCACCGCGCGGGACATGCCCACCGGTCTCGGCGAACTGGACGCGTCGCTCTACCTGCTGTTCAAGGCGATCCGGCAGCATTCGACGGTGGCGCTGTCCGGCGAGAGCGCGGACGAGGTGTTCGGCGGCTACCGGTGGTTCCACCAGCCGGAGGTGCAGCGGGCCAAGACCTTCCCGTGGCTGGCCCGCGTCGACGCGTCATCGCCGGGCAGCAGGCCGGGCACCATGTACCGGCCGGACCTGATGTCCAAATTGGACCTGATGGGACACCTGCAGGACAGCTACACCGAAGCCGTGTCCGAGGTCGACCCGCTGCCCGGCGAGTCCGAGCACGAGGCACGGATGCGGGTGATCTGCTACCTGCACCTGACCCGTTTCGTGCGGATACTGCTGGACCGCAAGGACAGGATGAGCATGGCGGTCGGGCTGGAGGTCCGGGTGCCGTTCTGCGACCACCGGCTCGTCGAGTACGTCTACAACACGCCGTGGTCGATGAAGACGTTCGACGGCCGGGAGAAGAGCCTGCTGCGGGCAGCCACCCGGGACGTGCTGCCGCAGTCGGTGGCCGAACGGGTGAAAAGTCCCTATCCGTCGACCCAGGACCCCCGCTACACGGTCGCGATTCAGCAGCAGGCCAAGGAACTCCTGGCCGACCACGACAATCCGGCCTTCGCCGTCATCTCGCGGGACTGGCTGGCCGAAACCGTGGCGCTGGACGCGAGCGCCCTGGGACAGCGGACCAGGCACGGCCTCGAACGGGCCCTCGATCTGGCGACCTGGCTGGACATCTACCGGCCGGAGGTGCGAACGTCCTGACCCTGGGTCCGCACCGGGCGAAGGGACTGGCGGTTCATGGAGGTCGAGCAGCAAACCGACGAGACGGCGCTGGACTTCCTGCTCGCCCTGCACCGGCTGGTGCGCAGCCTGCGCCGCTCTGCGGCCGCGCCCGGCCTGCACCCGACCCAGCTCCTGGTACTGGTCCACCTGGCCGAGGTCGGCCCGGCCCGGATCGGCGAACTGGCCGCCCGGGTGTCGTGTTCACAGCCGACCGCGACCACGGTGACCAACGGCCTCGAAGCGGCCGGCCTGGTGCGGCGCGTACCGGACACGTCCGACGGCAGGGCGATCCGGGTGCAGCTCACCGATGCCGGCCGCGCCACCCTGGTGGCCATCGCGAAGGACCAGGCCGGTCAGCTCAGGCGCCGGCTTGACGAACTGGACGAGTCCGACCGCCAGCTCGTGCTGGCGGCCGTGCCGGTGCTGCGCCGGATGACCAGCGGCGCGGGCTGATCTCAGCGCGGCCGTGGCTGGCAGCGCGGGCAGAAGTAGGACGAGCGGTTCATGAACGCCTCGCGGACGATCTCCGTGCCGCACCGCGGGCACGGCTGGCCTGCCTGCCCGTAGACGGCCAGCGACCGGGAGAAGTAGCCCGACTGGCCGTTCACGTTGACGTAGAGGGCATCGAAGGACGTGCCGCCGACCGCGAGCGCCTCGGTCATCACGTCCGTCGCGGCGGCCAGCAGTTCGCCGGCCCGCTTGCGGGTCAGCTTGTCGGTCGGTCGGGCCCAGTGCAGCTTCGCCCGCCACAGGGCCTCGTCCGCGTAGATGTTGCCGATGCCGGACACCAGCGACTGGTCCAACAGCGCCCGTTTCACGTCGGTTCGCCTGCGCCGCAACCGATCAACGACGGAGGTCAGGTCGAACCCGACCTCGAGCGGGTCACGCGCGATGTGCGCGATCGGCTCCGGCACCACGCCGAACGGCGACGCCACCAGTTCGCTCACCGCCAGCCCACCGAACGTGCGCTGGTCCACGAACCGCAACTCCGGCCCGTCGTCGGCGAACGCGACCCGGATCCGCAGGTGGATCTCGTCGGCGGCGCCGACCGGCCGAACGAGCAACTGCCCACTCATCCCGAGATGCGCCAGGATCGCGTCCCCGGTACTGCCGCCGCCGAGCTCAAGCCACAGGTACTTGCCCCGGCGATGCGCGCCGGCCAGCAGGCGATCGGCCAGCCTGCCCTCGAAGTCCGCGGCACCGGGCAGATGCCGGCGAACGGCCCTGGCATGACGCACCTCGACCTTGGCGATGGTCCGGCCGACCGCGTGTTCGGCCAGACCACGCCGGACCACCTCGACCTCGGGAAGCTCAGGCACGAACCGGATTGTCACCCATCCGGTGCGGTGCCGTGCACGGCACCCTGGCAGCGCCGCTCGAACACCCCGCGCGTGCCCGAGTTCTCCCGCGCCCGACGATCCGGATCGGGAGGTTCGGGCCGCCGTGTTCGGCGTCGTGCGATGTCTCAACTAATTCGTGGCAGGTAGATGGCAACCGGTGACAGATTCCGACCATTCGGACAGGCCCGACAATGGGCGGCACAGCACAATGCGCGTTCGCGGCCCGGATCGCCGTGTTATGGCTCGGACGGGGTTTCGAACTCGGCGAGCGGCGGCACGTCCTCGTCGTCGTCGGGGCCCGAGTCGAGTTGCTCGTGCAGTTCGTTCCAGGCGGCCTCGGCGGCCTTCTGCTCTGCTTCCTTCTTGGTTCGCCCGTCGCCAGCACCGTAGCTCTTGCCGGCCACCACCACCGTCGCGGTGAAATCCTTGCGGTGGTCCGGCCCGGACTCCTCAACCAGGTACTCGGGCACGCCCAGACCGGCCGCCGCGGTCAGTTCCTGCAGGCTGGTCTTCCAGTCGAGCCCGGCGCCCCGACGCGGCGCCTCGGCCAGCAGCTGATCGAACAACCGGTGCACCAGCGCACGGGCGGCCTCCAGCCCGTGTTCCAGATAGACCGCGCCGATCACGGCCTCGAGACCGTCGGCCAGGATGCTGGCCTTGTCACGGCCCCCGGTCATCTCCTCGCCGCGACCCAGCAACAGGTACGCGCCAAGGCCGCCGTCGCCGAGGCCGCGGGCCACGCCGGCCAGCGCGTTCATGTTCACCACGCTGGCACGCAGCTTGGCCAGCTGCCCCTCGGGCAGGGTGGGGTGCTCGTTGTAGAGGTGGTCCGTGACGACGATGCTGAGCACCGCGTCACCGAGGAACTCCAGGCGCTCGTTGGGCGGCAGGCCGCCGTGTTCGTAGGCGTAGGAGCGATGGGTCAGGGACAGGCCCATGAGCTCGGTGTCCAAGGTGACACCGAGCGCGGCCAACAGCGGACCGCGGTCGGTACGCCCGCCCGGGCTCTTACCCGCCATGGGTGGTCACCACTGTGACGCGGTCCGGTCAGGCCGGCGAGACAACTTGGCGGCCGTTGTACTGCCCACAGGTGGGGCAGACCACGTGCGGCAGCTTCTGCGCCCGGCAGGCCCGGTTGCTGCACTCGACCAGGGTCGGCGCGGTGGCCTTCCACTGGGAACGGCGAGCACGGGTGTTCGAGCGGGACATCTTCCGCTTCGGGACGGCCACGACCACTTCTCCTCGTCAAAACACAGTCGGCTCGCAGGGTGCACCGACGTTAGTTGTCCGATCCCCCGCCGAACCGATCCTGCACAGCGGCCCAGCGAGGGTCAATCCTCTCATGCCGGTGATCGGCTCCGAGATCGGCCCACCGAGCGCCGCAGTCAACGCACAGGCCCCGGCAGTCCGGCGAGCACAGCGGAGCCGCCGGCAGCGCGAGCACGATCGCGTCGCGCACCACGGGCTCAAGGTCGACGAGATCGTCCACGAGTCGGAAGACCTCGTCCTCGTCGGTGGTGGTGTCGGTCGCGCTGTCCGGATAGGCGAACAGCTCGGTGAACTCCACCGTGACCCGCTCGCTGAGCGGGTCGAGACAGCGCGCGCACTCGCCGTCGAACTCGGCGGCGGCCGTGCCCGTCACGAGCACGCCCTCCACCACCGACTCCAACAGCACGTCGAACTCGACGGCACGGCCCTTCGGCAACCGGACCACCGGCTCGAAGCCGAGTTCCTGGTCGAGGGCCGCGGTGCGCTGGTAGCGACGGCTGCTACCCGGCCGTCGACCGATGTCCCTGGTGTCGATGACCCAGGGACCGGCCTTGGCCGGGCGCGCCGATGACGAACGGTGATTGGGCATTTGGTGTGGTGCCGTGCGACGTCAATGGCGGGGCCTTCCCGCGCACAGCCGTTCCAGGTTACGCGACGAACGTGCCGAACGTGAAATCGACAAGAATGATCACTCGCGGTAGTCGTACTGGCGGCCGTTCGCGCCGACCATCGGGGTGTGCAGGCGGGAACGGCCCTTGCCGACCGTGCGCAGGGTGTGGGTGAGCAGTTCCTCGAACTCGCCCAGCTTGCCGTCCACGTAGGCGTCGCACTCGGCGCGGAGCTGGTCGATCTCGGCCTGCGCCGCGTCCACGAGCCGGGCCGACTCGGCGTGCGCAGCCTGCACGACCTCGGTCTGCGACACCAGCCTGGCCTGCTCTGCCTCGCCCTCGTCCACGGCGCGCTCGTAGTTCAGCCTGCCGGCCTGGAGCATCCGCTCCGCCTCGTCCTGCGAACGACCGACGAGTTCCTGATACTCGACGCGGCCGGCGGCCACGGCACGTTCCGCGGTGGCCTCCGCGTCGGCGATCATCCGTTCTGCCCGTGTCTTCGCGTCGGCCAGCAGCCGGTTCGCCTCGTCCTGGGTCTCGGTGACCAGCTGTTCGGCCTGGGCCTCCGCCTTGTTCAGGATCTGCTCCGCCTCGTGCCGGGCCTTGCCGACCAGTTCGTCGCGGCGGTCCAGCACGTCCTGGGCGTCGTCCAGCTCGGCCGGGATGGCGTCGCGCACCTCGTCCAGCAGTTCCAGCGCGTCACCGCGCGGCACGACGCAGCCGGAGGTCATCGGGACGCCCCGCGCCTCCTCCAGGATGGTGACGAGCTCGTCGAGCGCCTCGAACACCCGGTACACGGCGTCTCCCCGGTTTCTCGCTATCCCCCGCCCACGCACGAGCGGACCTTGCCAGCCCACATTGTGACCCCCGGTTATCCAACAACCGGGGATCCGGCCGGCGCCGGGCGTGTCCGATTGGCCAGACTGGCCGGGTGCGCGAACCCATCATTCGAACGGCCCGACAGGCCGACGTGCCGGCCATCGTGGCGATGCTGGCCGGATGATCCACTCGGGGCCACCCGCGCACCCTGGCGACCCGGCCTACCTGGCCGCGTTCGCCGCGCTGGACGCCGATCCCCGGCAACTGCCGGTGGTCGCGGAGGCCGGCGGCGAACCGGTCGGCACGCTCCAGCACACCACGTTCCCAAACGGACGACGAACTCGGGCCCACCCCCGTGTCCATCCTAGTCGATCTTGGTAGGGCCTCGCCGCAGCTTTGATCGGACCTGTGGACAACTTCGCGGGCAGCCGCATTTTGGCAGCTCAAGATTTGGGGATCCCCCCAGTTTCCATTCTATTCGATCTTGGGCGTGGGTGCGACTCTATTCGCGTGGGGTGTGGACAACTGGAGCGTCAGCCGAGTAGGTGGTTACCTGACCGGCGCGCTAGCTGTGTGCGCGGTGCTCGGCGGAGCGGGCCAGCAGCTGTCGGTGCACCAGTTCCGGCACGAGGTGCGCGACGTCGCCGCCGTACTGGGCGACCTCCTTCACCAGCGAGCTGGACAGGAAGCTCCACAGCGGATTCGTCGGCATGAACAGGGTTTCCACGCCGGAGAGCTGCTGGTTCATCTGGGCCATCTGCAACTCGTAGTCGAAGTCGCTGACCGCGCGCAGGCCCTTCACGATCGCGTTCACGTCGTGCTGGCGGCAGTAGTCGACGAGTAGGCCGTGCCACGAGTCGACCCGGACCGTCGGCAGGTGCGCGGTCACCGCGCGGAGCATGTCGATCCGCTCGTCGACGCTGAACATGCCCTGCTTGGTCTTGTTGATCAGCACCGCGACGACGACCTCGTCGAACAGTCCGGTCGCCCGCTCCACGATGTCGATGTGGCCGTTGGTGACCGGGTCGTACGAGCCGGGATAGACCGCACGCCTCATGGAGCGGACCGTAGCAGCCGCGACACGCCCGTGCGCTCTCCGATGTGAGGCATGCCTCAGTGCGGTTCGATCCAGTACGTGACGGTGTCGCCGTAGCGGCGGGAACGGATCATCGCCAGACCGTCCGGCAGCGCTGGCTCGCTGTCGCGCGCGGCGCGTTCCAGCACCAGCACGCCGTCGGCGGCCAGCCAGCCGCCCGCCGTCAACCGGTCGAGCACCACGGCCAGGTCGGCGTCGGGCAGGCCGTAGGGCGGGTCGGCCAGGATCACGTCGAACGGCCGGCCGGGCGGCGCGGCCAGGATCGCCTCGACGGGGCCGGCCAGCACGACGGCGCCGGGCAGGCCGAGCGTGGCCGCGTTGCGGCGCAACACATCCAGCGCGCGACGGTCGGATTCCACGAAGGTCGCCGCTGCCGCGCCCCTGGACAGCGCTTCGAAGCCGAGCGCGCCGGAACCGGCGTAGAGGTCCAGCACCCGGGCGTCGGCCAGGCCGATCGTGGCCTCCAGCGAGCTGAACATGGCCTCACGGACGCGTTCCGATGTGGGCCGGGTGCCGCTGGGCGGCACGGCCAGCCGCCGCCCGCCTGCCGATCCGGCCACGATCCTGGTCACCGGGAGATGGTCCCTGATCAGTGTTCGACCCGTACCACCGACGTTACCGCGTGCATTGTTTCGTGCACATCAGCCCGGCGCATGATTCGCGTCCGATCGGGACGGCGTACCGTCTTCATCTGGCCATTTTCGTTCAGCGTGAGATGCAGGAGCGCCCGGTGTCGCAGGACTCCATCCGGCAGGACTCCCTCAGGGCGGCCGAGACCGCGGTCGAGCAACGGCATGTCGACCGGGTGTACGCGCGGCTGGCCGAGGTCCGGTCCGAGACCGAGGCCATGCGTGACCGGGGTTACCAGCTCGCGCACGGCGCCGACCGGGAGGCGATCTTCGAGCAGGCCCAGATGCTGATCGAGCGCGACGTGATGGTCCAGTACGCGAACAAGGTGCTGCAGTCGCTGGACGCGGAGCACGAGGGCCTGGTGTTCGGCCGGCTCGACCTCGGCGACACGACCGAGCGTGGTGAAGTCCTCTACATCGGCAGGCTCGGCCTGCGCGACGAGAACTTCGACAACCTGGTGTTGGACTGGCGTGCGCCCGCGTCTGCCGCGTTCTACCAGGCAACGGCCGAACACCCGATGGGGGTGCTGCGCCGCAGGGTGATCCGCTGCTCGCGGGAACGCGTGCTCGACATCGACGAC
>CAVPCF010000123.1:0-114854 GCA_963702275.1 Candidatus Melainabacteria bacterium | reverse complement strand
GCTCGGCGCCCAGCCGCTGGAATTAAGACCGTACAACTTTCCCGTTTTAGCTTCGTAGTAGATCGCAAACAGGTCGCCGCCCAACCCATCGCTTTCCGGCTCGACCACCCCCATGACCGCATTGGCGGCGATGGCGGCGTCGATGGCATTGCCTCCCGCTTCGAGAACCTGCGCTCCCGCCTGGGATGCCAGAGTCTGGCTGGTGGCAACCATCCCGTACTTGCTGATCACGAGCGATCGCCCCTGGCCCCGCGGAGCCGGCGCGCGTTGCGCGGGGTTCGCTGGAGCGGCATTGCCGGCCTCCTGGGCGCTCAATAAACAGGATGCCGAGAGGATGACGAAAACAACGGAAAATCGGCGGTTCATAGCTCAGCCTTTCAACTCTTTCAACACTCCGGCACAGTCCACCAGAGATTGAGATTGTTCGGAGCCCACCTGTTTTCTTCCGCCAGGACCTTCGCGACTTCCTCGTCGCTCTTGCCTCCATGGATGAGACTCCAGGCGCGGTTGCGGAATTTTTCCACGCTGTCGCGATGCGCGGCCAGACCGGCCTTGTCGGTGACGGGTCCGTGGCCCGGGATCACTGTGTCGAAATCCAGCTTGAGTACTTCGTCCAGAGTTTTCGTAATCTGAACGATCGTGCCGCCGCCGTCGTAATCCACCAGCGGACCGAAGGTATCGCCGAGGTGGCTCATCATATCGCCGGTGTGAAGAGTCCGCTCCGCCGGGAAAAAGATAAAGGCGTCGCCGTTCGTGTGACCTGTGCCGAAATAACGGGCCCGCACTTCCCTTCCCCCCAGGCTGACAACCTGCTCGTGGGTGAAAGAGATCTGCCCCGGAACACCTTGCGGAGGCTGCGGCGCGGGAGGCCGGCGGGTTTCCGTGCGATTGACGATGCACTTCCGCGCATTCGCGTGCTGAACGATCTGCGCCGTATCCACAAAATGCACGTTGCCGCCGATGTGGTCCGCATGATAGTGCGTGTTGATCAGGTATTTCACGGGCTTGTCGGTCACGGTGCGGATCTGAGTCATGAGCGCGTCGTAAAATTGCTGGCCGTAGTTTTTGGCGTCGACGATGATGACGCCGTCGGTGGTCACGTAGACCGCAACGTTGCCGCCGCCACCCTCCACCTCATACAGATCGCCCTTCACTTTGGCGATCGTCATCTTCGCGTTCTGTCCTTGCCCCCTCCCTCCACCCTGGCCTTGAAACGCTAATACGGGACGCGGGAACATGGCCGCCAGGGAGAAGGGAACAGGCGGCACCCGCGAAAGTTCTCCGGGACCATTGCTGATGTTGATTCGGCTGCTTCCGCATCTCGCTTGTTCTCCTTTTTCGAAACAGCTACTTCAATTCGGCCATCATGCCCGGCAAGGTCCACTGGTAGTTCAGATTGTTTGTATTTGCCCAACTGTATTCGTCGGACAGGACCTTCCAGACTTCGTCCTTGCTCTTCCCGCTGTGAATCAGAAAAGCGGCGCGCTCCTTGAATTTCGCGATCCGCGCCTGATAGGCGGTGAGACCATCCTTATCCGTGACCGGCCCGTGGCCCGGGACCAGAGTGTCGAAATCGAGCCTGGAGATTTCAGTCAGTGTTTTCGGAAGTTCCACAATGCTGCCGCCGCCGTCGTAGTCGACCATCGGCCCGAACGTTACGCCCGTGGTGCTCACCAGATCGCCGGTATGAATCGTGCGGACGGCCGGAAAGATAATCACGGCATCGCCGTTGGTGTGTCCCCGGCCCAGAAAGCGCGCCCGCACTTCTTTTCCGCCGAGAAAACCGAGATCTCCCGCGTGAAGACAATCTGCGCCGGCATGCTTCGCGCCGAAGGCTCCCTTGGCGGCACGCGATGTTCTCCATAAGCCTGGGTCCATGCCGGCCCCAGAGTGTTCAGCCGCGAATTCAGGGTGGAAATGATTTGCGCGTCGGGGAATTTTACGTTCGTGCCGGTATGATCTTCGTGATAGTGCGTGTTGAAAATGTATTTGACGGGCTCGTCCGTCACCGTCTTGAGCTGCGCGACGATCGCATCGTGGAACGGGTCGCCGGGATTCTTATCGTCCACCAGAATTACGCCTTCGCCGGTAACGTAGGCGAGTACATTCCCGCCGCCGCCTTCAATCTCGTAAAGATCTTTTTTGATCTTCGAGATGGTCATCTTCAGGGGGCGAGCGGGACGAACGCCCTGATCCTGGGTCCAGGCTGCCCAGGCGATCATGAGGACCGCCGCGCCGGCGAAGACACGGCTCATGATTTTACGGTTCATGGCAAACACTCTTTCTCTGCCTTCCGGCAGCGCCGCTCTGCAAATCGGTTAGTCTCTGAACGACGAGAATGCGGACGCTTCGGGGCGTGTGTAATCGGGTGAAACCGGACCGCTTGTCAACAGCCGTCAATTCCGTGGGCCGCGTCAAGGGCAGCCAGCACCGGGCGTTCATTCTTCCCGCGCTCTCTTTGAACGGCCGGCGCGGCGGGTTTCGCGGCGGGCTGGTCGGGAAGAGTGAACAACAACGCCATCGCCGCCCAATTGGAGCCGCCGTCTGACGAGAACTGGCTGGGCCATGCGGGAATCCGCTTTCAAAGTGTGGCTGGCCCGGCGTGGTTCGCGTGGGCACGAACCAGGTCCCGTCAGCGAGCTGATTACGAAGCAGCCACTGCACGCCTTTTTGATAGACCGGATCTTTGGCCGCCACGTCGCCCGAGACATGCAAAGCGTAGAGCGCCTCGCCGGTCTGATAGGCGTTGCCTCGTACGTTTGCCACCGGACTCCAGCTTCCATCCGGATTCTGCATGGCCTTCAGAGACTTGACATAAGGCGCTCTCTCATCCGCCGTCGCCCCGGCGGAAGCGAGCGCATTCAGCTGCATGCAATGCTCTTCGCCGGATACCGCTTTGTGCGAAAGCAGCCATTTCTTCGCGCGGGCAAACCGCTCTTCGAACTCCTCGGCGCCCGGGCAATGGATAAAGACGAATGGCGCGCAAAACCACCGCCGTCGTGGCGAACGGGCTGTATTCCGAGGGCGGCCGATAGCTTGTGGTGCGCCATGCGCCGTCCGGGTATTGGTAAATGGAGAGGTAATGAATGTGCGAGTCAGTCAGCGCATCCGCCGGATAACCTCCCGCCGCCATTCCCATTAATGTATAACCCAGCGTGTCGGCCCCGCCGCCGATGGTGGATCCGAGGCGCATCTGCTCGAAAAAGGGCTTCTCGGTCTCTATCGCAAAGCCGAGTTCCTTTTTCGCCTGCGCTTCATTGACGGTGAGTCCCTTATCAGCGCGCCACCGCCACCGTCATCTGGGGAAGCGAGTTGTTATGGCACGAAACGCAGTGGCGATTCTTGAAGAAAGCCTCCCCGCTGGTTTCGAGCAACGGCAGCGCTTTCCGCACAGCGGTACGCGCATCGGGCGCTCCGGCTGGAACAGGCCATTCGTCTTTCATTTCCTGCGCGCCGGCTTTTTTTAAAATCTCCATGGCGCCGATGGCTCCCGCGCGTGAGGCAAGAAGATAGGCAGTTTCGCCGCGATCGCTCTTCGCGTTCGGATCGGCCCCTTTCGAAAGAAGCCACTCGACCATCCTGTCCCGATCAGCCGCAGGCGCCATTGTGATGGCAGCTTGCATGAGAAGCGTAAAGCCATCCCGGATCTTTGATATCGATCGAAGCGCCGTGTTCGAACATGAGTTCCGAGAGGTCGGGTAGCGCTCTCTTTGCGGTCTGAGACAGGACTCCACCTTGCGCCCCGCGCGCGCCATCGGCAGGCGCGCCCTTCTCGAGGAGCAAGCGTACGCAAGGCACGCAATCCGATCCCAGAGCCGCCGCCAGCGTCGCGCTGTCCTTCCCGCCCGGACTGACGCCGATACTGAGCAAATACTGGATTGCTTCGAGGTCTCCCTTTTGCGCCACCGCGACCATCATTCTGTCAGTGGGAGCCGCCCCTTGCCACCAGGAGCTTAAGCACAGGAGTGGAGCCATAGGCAGTGACGGCCACGCTCATCGCAGTGGTTCCGCGCTTGTTTTTCGCATTCACGTCGGCACCCGCGGCAACGATGAGTTCGGCCTTCGCCAGATTGGTAGCCGCGTACATTACCGCCGTTGAACCCGCTTCGTTCATCGTGTTTACAGCCGCGCCCGCATCGATCAACAGCTTGACCATACTCGTGTCGGACTCGATTATGGCATGCATCAGCGCCGTTGTACCGTCCGCGTCCGCCATGTTGACGTCCCCGCCACTGTGAAGTAACTTCACGACCTCAGCGTGGTTCCCGCTGTGAATTTGGCTTAGCAACTCAGGCGTACCCGACGCGTAAGCCGCAACACCGGTCGACAGTAAAAACAACAATGTGCGAACCATGAAAAGTTTCTCCTGACTGGATGCTTAAAGGGAACAGGTGAAGCCGCTCAACCAGCTGGCAACTGCTGCAAAGTGCGCGGTTCGGGGCGCGGTTGGGATCCTGCGACCAGTGCGGTGACCTCAAACGCAAAACAAGAGTATTGCACGCAAGCCGGAGGCGGTCAAGGCGCGCCAAATTTCATTTGTTCTGGTTTTTCAATCAGATAACGCGGGGTTTGTCACCGGTTACACACATGTTTTCCGTTTGCGCTGACGCCATCGTCGTTAGCCTTTTCGTGGTTTGGGATTGTTTTCAGCCAGATACTGTACAGGGCGCTTATCCGCCTGATCTCTGAGTTCGGAGAAAACGGCTGGCAGGTTATCTTCATCAGTCGCTAAGGAAACCTTATTGCTGCGATCCTCGTTAATCCTGTGATGATCAAGGCCTGCTTGGCCTGCGTTCCCGGCAACAGCGAGCCCCTTCCCAACGGCGCCAGGATGGCGAAGGTCATCGGAACCCGAAAAAGATGGAGACGTTCCCCGCACCAACCCCATAACCTACCCGGACAGCTTGCTCTGTTGCGCCTTTCCTAAGCCGCACAAGGGGCAAATCATCAGCACCGATCATCGTCACTCTGCGGCTCTCACCATTTGAAACACGAACGCGTCTTCGGATTTCCGATTTTGACCGCGATCTGGTTGCGTAGAATAACTCTGGTTGTGTAAGATGATTAACAACCGCATCCGTACTTGAGGGTCGCCGACCTTCACATCGCGCCAAGACACGCGCACAGTTGTAACACCTGCCAAGTCTGTTAACCGGCTCCGATGCCCGACGTAATTTGGCGAGGAGAGGTTTTTCAATGGTTCGCGTTTCCTCCTTGATGAGTGGAAATCACCACGCGGTGCAGAAACTCCCTAAAAGCGCTGTGGATATCGACGATGCGGTTGGGCTGATGCATGCGGTTGTCGTTGCGGACGTTAGCATGGTCATGTTCCTGGTCGATGTGGGCGTAAAGGTAAATACATTAAACGCCGCCGGCTCTACCGCGCTCATGTATGCTTCCACAAATGCCGCCAGGAATCAGTTGATACTCGCTGCCGGCGCCGACGAGAATGTTGAGAACAAGCGCGGCGTTGCTCCGATGACTGTCGCAGTAACCTCCTACGGTTCGACTCCCGTGCTTAAGTTTCTGGTGGCCAGAGGCGCGACTCCGGAAGAGCGCCAGTTCTCGTCCGCGCGTGGATCGAACTGGGCTACGGCGTCTTTTCTTTTTACTCCACTGGAGCGGCCCGTCGGAAGCCTATCTTTTCGGTCTGCAGAGAGAGCCACGGAAGGACGCTATTCAGGGAAGTAACCGCAACTCATGAGTAGTTGACGGGCTTAGTACTCGGCCAACAGACTCACGCGCTTTGAAGCGCTTCCATTCTCCCCGTCCGGAGACAGCCCTGGTAAAGAGGGCATTCGGCAAATCAAATCGAGACACTGCAACAAGCAGAGAAAACGAGGATGGGGAAATGAACCGTAGAAGACGTCGAACGACCGCTTTGCCACGAAGGTATTTTGCCGAAGCTCCGGCTTTTCCGGCCTTCCTGCTGCTGGCGTCGAATTGCGCCGCGCAAAATGCCAGCCTCACCGGCGTGGTGAAAGATCCGCAGGGCGCCATTGTCCCCGACGCGGTTGTCACCCTGACGGATCTCGGCAAGCAGACTGCCGTTAAGAGTTTGACCAGTTCCGCCGGAATCTATGAGTTTCCGATTTTGCAGCCAGGCCAATACGAGCTTAAAGCCGAGGCGCCCGGATTCCAGATCTCGACCGTGTCACCAATCCCTCTCGCGGTGGATGAACGAGGCCGGGCTGACGTCCTCCTGTCGCTCAGCGGAGCTGCCACAAGCGTCCAGGTTACTGCTGAGGGAGTCGTTGCCGTCGAGACGGAATCGAGTACTATAGGCGACGTTATTGGATCGAAAACCATAACCGATATTCCCTTGAACGGACGGTTCTTTCTGGACCTCGCGGTGCTCTCGCCCGGATCCGTGATCAGTTCAACCAATGGTCGAAGTTCGTCTACGTCGGAGGCTGCCTTCGGAGCGTTCAGCATCAACAGTTCGGGTGCCCGCTCCGATTCGGCGTCATTCATGATCGACGGCATCAATCTTAACGACGGCACGCAGATCTCATTCCAGCCCAGCGTCGAAGCCATACAGGAATTCAAAGTGCAGAGTAACAGCTTCTCCGCCGAATATGGCCGCACTGGCGGCATCAACGTGAACGGTGTGACCAAATCCGGAACGAATGCCCTTCACGGCACTGCGTTCGAGTTCCTGCGTAACGAAAAGCTGGACGCCCTGAACTACTTCGATCCGCCCCGCGCCGTGGAAGAACAGCGCACTGGCGAGCCGATCGCTCCGTTCCATCGCAACATCTTTGGCGAGAGCATTGGCGGCCCCGTACTGATCTCCAAAATTTACGACGGTCGTAACAAGACCTTTTTCTTTGAAAATTACGAGGGTCGCCGGTTAAACGAAACGGAGACTTTCACCACGACGGTTCCTACGCAGGCTCAGAGAGCGGCAGTGACTAACCCGGTAGTGGCGCAACTCCTGACTTTGATACCTCTGCCCAATAACAATGTTGCGGTAAACAACTTCACCGGACAGGCGCCACGCTATTTTGTGCTCGACAACACGACGCTCCGCGCCGACCACCTGATCGACTCCAACAACACGTTGTTCGCGTCAACGATGATCCAGCTCGATCACCGCCTTGAGGCTTCGGACACGGGTTACCACAACATACCTCACTACGGCGACTTTCGCGTGGGCCGCCGCAACTTCCTTTCGATCGGCTATACCCATATATTCGCCCCCACCCTCACAGGTGAGCTTCGTCTCGGCGGCAACCGCGTCACGCTTGATATGTATCCGCAGGCTTCTTTTCTGGACGGACTTCCTCCGTCGGCGTTCGGCATCAACGAACCCGGCACCGTCGATCCGGATATTCGGATTTCGGGCGGACCCGAGTTCGGCGGCATCAACACAGAGCCGGCGGGCCGCGAAGACACCACTTATCAGGGTAGCTATATCCTCTCCTGGTTCAAGGGTAAGAACGCGATTAAGTGGGGCGGCGAGTATCGGGTCTTCTACAACAATACGTATAACGACGGGACAGGCGGGCTGATTAACTTCAGTTCGCTGGCCAATTTTCTGGCGGGAATTCCCAGCACAACCACCATCCGGATCGGCGATACGACTCCCGCTATTGCCATGCGCACCTTCGCGGGCTTCATGCAGGACGATTACAAGGTTCTGCCCAATCTGACACTCAACCTGGGTTTGCGCTACGAATTCAACACGGTGCCTACCGCGCGCCACGATTACTATTCTATTTTCGACTTTGCCACCGATCAGCTCCAGGTTTCTACAGGCGCGAAACCGTACCAGCCGGATTATCTCGATTTCTCCCCGCGTCTCGGGCTTTCATGGGATCCGTTCGGTAAAGGGAAGACGGTGATCCGGGCGGGTGCCGGAGTGTATTACGACGACCCGGTGGTCAGCCTCGTGGCGACCCAAGGGAGCAATCCGCCCTTCTCCACCAGTTACACATACGATTACAGCAACATCTCGCTTTTGAATCCATTTGCGGCTGGGGCCACTTCGGCGCTTTCGCCGTCGATCATCAGCCCCAATTTCAAGGGGCCGCGCAGCGTTCAGTGGAACTTCAACATCCAGCAGCAGGCGTGGAGCACGATATTCCAGGTCGGCTACATCGGGTCCAGCGGGAATCGCCTTCCGATTTCGCTCGACTATAACCAGGGCATCAATGGCGTTCGACCGCTTACTCAATATGGGACGATTCCGATTGAAGAATCGGTGGGGCGGTCCAGCTACAACGCGCTATGGCTCAGCGCCAATCGCAAACTCGCGAAGGGCCTGACTTTCGACGCCTCCTACACCTTTTCGAAATGCATTGACACGGCATCGACCAGCGGAAGCGCGCAGGTTCAAAACTCCTACGATCTGGACGCTGAAAAAGGGCTCTGTGACTTCAATGCAACCGACCGAGTGGTAGCAAGTGTCCTGTATCAGATTCCGAACACTTCGCACCTGAAGATTCTGACGAACAGTTGGTCAATCTCAACGGTGGCCAATTATCAATCGGGGAATCCATTCAATCCCGTCGTTTCGAGCCTGAGGAGCGGCTCGCTCGACGCCAATGATCGCCCGGACCTCGTCTACGGCCAAAGCATCAGCGTGGCCAATCCCGGCCCCTCGGATTGGTTCAATACAGCGGCTTTCGTTCTGAATCCGCTCGGTACATTCGGCAACGTGGGACGCAATATTCTGACGGGTCCGCGATTTCGCGATGTGGACATGTCTCTGCTTAAGAACTTTCCCATCCACGAGCAGATGGCGCTTCAGTTTCGCGCCTCGTGCTACAACATCAGCAACACGCCGAACTTCGGCCAGCCCGGTAACGTCGTAGGGACATCGAGCTTCGGCGTGATCTCCAGTACGCGCTCGCAGGCTGGCGATTTCGGTTCCTCGCGCGAATTTGAATTTGCATTGAAACTTCTGTTTTGAGTTGAAGGAAAATATCGTCCCAGGTCAGGTTTTGGTCTCAGAAAGGTAGTGTTCAAATGATCTATAAGCGCTCGTTTTCTTGTTTTCTGCTGGCATCGCTTCCGCTCGTCACGCAGCCCTTTTTGTTCGCTCAGGAGGAAGGAATGCAGGGTGGAGGCCGCTGGCAGGCCCGTTCCATGGTGGAGACGAAGTTCGGGATTGTGGCTACCAGCCAGACCTTGGCCTCGGCTGCCGGCGCGCACATCCTCGAAATGGGCGGTAATGCAGTCGACGCGGCCATCGCCGCCAACGCAGTGATGGGAGTCGTCGAGCCCATGTCGGACGGTATGGGCGGAGACCTTTTCGCGATCATCTACGAGGCGAAGACTGGAAAACTCTATGGCCTGAACGCTAGCGGGTGGGCTCCGACCGGTCTGACGATCGAGGCCCTCGAGCGCCAGAACATTAGCAAAATGCCGCAGAAAGGCATCTATTCGGTAACCGTTCCCGGCGCAGTGGCGGGCTGGGACAAGATGCACGCAAAGTTCGGAACCATGCCGCTTGACCGCCTTCTCGCGCCGGCCATCTACTACGCCGAGAACGGATTTCCAGTCACCGAAATCATCGGCGGGTCATGGCAAGCCTCGGTCAAAGGACTGTCGGCGAATAAAGGTGCCAAAGACACATATCTTCCCGATGGCCGCGCGCCCAAGGTCGGCGAAATCTTCCGCAATCGCGACCTCGCGGGCTCTCTCCGTCTGGTGGCGGCGCATGGCCGCGACGGTTTTTATAAAGGTCCTACGGCGCAGGCGCTGATGAAAGAAGGTAAGGAAGACGGTGTTGAATGGACGGCTGCCGATCTGGCAGACTTCCAGCCCGAGTGGGTGGAGCCGATATCGACCACCTATCGCGGCTGGACCGTCACGGAGTTGCCGCCCAACGGGCAAGGCATCGCGGCGCTTGCCATGCTTAACATGATGGAGAAGTACCCCTTGGCCGAGTACGGACACAACAGCGTCAAAGCACTACACGTGATGATCGAGGCCAAGAAGCTCGCCTACGCCGATCTCCTGAAGTATGTCGGCGATCCCAAATACACCCGGGTGCCGGTGGCCGAGCTGCTGTCGAAGGATACTGCCGCGACGCGCGCGAAGCTCATTAATACCGAGCACGCAACTTGCTCGGTGGTGCCTACTGAACTAACGTGGCTGGCACAACTGCCCGCGGCCGACACCATCTACATGTCGGCAATGGATCGCGAAGGCAATATGGTTTCGCTGATTCAGAGCAACTTCGGCGGCTTTGGATCCGGAGTCGTAGCGCCCGGAACCGGCTTCGCGCTACAGAACCGGGGCGGCCTGTTCTCGCTCGATCGCGGGCATCCCAACGCATTGGCGCCGCGAAAACGGCCGCTGCACACCATCATTCCTGCGTTCATGCAGAGAGACGACAGGCGCATTGCTTTCGGGATCATGGGCGGATGGAATCAGTCTCAGGCCCACGCCCAGTTCGTTTCCAATGTGGTCGATTTCGGGATGAATATTCAGGGAGCGATGGAAGCTGCCCGCTTCACCAAAGGTACGTTTGAAGGCTGCGATTTGTCCATGGAGACGCGGATTTCTCCGGCGGTGGTGAAGGAACTCGAGTCCATGGGGCATGTGATCAGGCTCGTGGGTCCCTATTCAGGTGGCATGGGCGGCGGACAGGCGCTCGAAAGCATCGGCACCGGCGTCCACTTCGGCGCTTCGGACCCGCGCAAAGACGGGGCTGCAGTACCGGAAAATCCGGCGTTCAAATAAGAGACCGGCTTCGCCGTCACCCGCGACGGGCAGCGGTTCCTGATGAATTTCCCTGCCGGAGGCGAAACCGCAGGGTGCGCCAGTGGCTCTGAAGAGGACTGAGATGCCCGTCTCTGACGAGAAGCTCTGGTTCAGAAACATGTTGATTGGCATCCTGAATTCAACGCTTCAAAACTACCGCTCTGTTGAAGTGGGGACCGCAAAGATGCCTCCCCTCGCATCTTGGGGGGCTCGGAATCTGCTTGAGCTTCGCGTCATTACTATCTACGTGCTGCGTTCAGAGGTCGACGCCCTAGCCTTCACCAGGCATCGTTATCCCCTCGACGGAACACACGAAACTGAGCAGTGCCGTTGGAGAATGGTTTCGCCATGACGATGAATCACGTTCGAGGACACGGTCCCCGCCACCCCGGCAGGTTTGGTCGACGTCACCTCGTCATCGATGCTCCGGTCGCGGCGCCGCTCTGATCAGCACCACGGCGCTCAAAGAACTGGTGAGCGCCAGCCCAGCCGCTATCCACAACACCGTGCGATAGCCCGCGACAAATGCTTCTTCCCCGGAGCAGAGAATCGAGATGCAGGCCAACGCCCAGACAATGCCCGCTGCACCTCAATGGAGCAACGCTGCATGGGTGCCAGACCCACCCGGCCCCGAAGGCCGGATCCAGTCTGTGTATCCCGGATTTTAGCAGCATGGCGAATTCCGGGGGAGCCATGGGTTCGCAGAAATAATAGCCCCCGGTCGGCCCGGCATCCAGACTTTCTCCCTTCACCCCACACGCGATAATCGAGCGGTCGCCACATTTCTTGTATCTACATGAAAGGTCAATAGGCAAAACGGCCCATTGACCGTCAATCAGGCACTACGATATGCTGCGCGAGGTTAGTCGATTGCGCCAGTCGCGACGGGCTTTTGTTATTTGGAGTGTGTCGGCTATACAGACTCGATGACGTAAAACGATCAATTTCGAGTCTCCCTGAAGAGGATTAATTATTAATGAAGGCTTGTTTGAGCATTCTAGCGATTGGCTGTATGACTGGCGCCCTTGTTTTTGCGCAGGCTCTTTCCCAGATTAGCGGGGTCGTCCGCGATGCCACCGGAGCCGTCGTCCCCGGCACCGAGGTTACCGCCACGCAAACTGATACCGGAACCAAACGCACGGTGATGACCGACTCGGGGGGGGACTATACCCTCCCCAATTTGCCGCTCGGCCCCTACCGTCTGGAAGCCAGTAAGGAAGGTTTCCGCGCCTACGTCCAGACAGGAATCGAGTTACAGGTCGCCACCAAGCCCGTCATCCCCATCACGCTCGAAGTCGGTCAGGCCAACCAGCAAGTCGAGGTCGAGGCCAATGCCTCTCAAGTTGAGGAACGTAGCGCGAGCGTCGGCAACGTCGTCGAGCAGCAGCGCATCGTCGACCTCCCCCTCAATGGGCGGCAAGCCTACCAGCTGATCACACTTAGCGGAGCCGCCACCCAATATATCGGCAACAACGCAACAGCGTCTGACATGAATACCGGCGTGGATATAATGGTTGCGGGTGGCTATGAATCGGGCGTCCAGTACAACCTGGATGGCGCCCCCCACATGAACTTCTTCGCCGGCGAGAGTGGCGTGCTGCCTTTCCCCGACGCCCTGCAGGAATTCAGACTCTCGACAAGTGTCCAGGTCCGTCCACCACGGGCCACTCCGGCGCCACCGTCAACGCCGTCACCAAGTCCGGCACCAACTCCTTCCATGGCGATGCCTTCGAGTTTCTGCGCAACTATGACGCGGACGGCCGCGATCCCTTCGCCCTCGGCCCCGACGGATTAAAGCGCAACCAGTTCGGCGGGACCTTTGGCGGCCCCATCAAGAAGGATAAGCTGTTTTTCTTCCTTGGCTACCAGGGCACCGACACCCGGCAGAGTCCGTTTTTCACTACAACCTTTGAACCCACCGCGCAAATGGTGGCGGGAGACTTCACCACCGTTACGTCCCCGCCTGTAATGGCGGGAAACAGCTCACTCTGGCGGCTCCCTTCGTCAACAATCAGATCGCTCCGTCTCTCCTGAGCCCGCAGGCTTTGAAGATCACTTCCTATCTGCCTCCGGCCCTCAATGCCTGTGGCTTGATTAATTACGGAATCCCCCTGTCTGAAAACGATAAAATGATCCCGGCGCGCATCGATTACCAGCTCACGCCAAAACATACTCTGTTTGCGCGCTATCTATATGCCGGCCAAGACTCCCGCACCCCGTATTCGATTAGCCCCACCAGCATCTACTACGCGGGAGCCCAAGGCACCGCTGACAACGAAAACGCGGCTACGCTGGGCGATACCTATCTGATCAGTCCAACCATGGTGAACTCTGTTCGTCTCTTCGGCAATCGCATCAATACCTTTGCCCCCGGAGCTTCTTACATTGACGCCTCAACCCTCGGAATCCCCATGTATAGCTACCTGCCCGGCTACTTTGAAATCAGTGTCTCGGGCGCGTTTGGGCTCGCCTCCGGGACTACTGGCGGAGCCCCCGACACCAAAAAGAACGATACGAACTTCGGACTCAACGACGATTTCACCGAATCCGGGCTCTCACCAGTTTGCCTTCGGCGCATCCTACACCCGGATATTTATGCGGAGGACCGGATTCGCCTATGCGGGCGGGAATATTACCGTTGGCGCGACCACGGGTCTGGGCCTGGCGGATTTCATGCTCGGCAAGATCGCCACTCTCCGCCAGTCGACTCCCAATCCTACGAACTTCCAGCAATCCTTCCCCGCCCTGTACGCGGGAGATACTTGGAAGATCACACCGAAGCTGACGTTGACTTATGGCGTGAATTGGGACCCCTTGGTACTCCCTCCTTTATGCACGGGGAAGTCTACAACTTCAGCTTGGCTAATTTTTATTCGGGGCTGGAAAGCACCGTCATCCCCACCGCGCCTCCGGGCTTCAGTTATCCCGGCGACCCTGGATTTCACGGCAACTCGGGTGTCGCCCCTGAATGGGCCAACTTCGATCCGCGCGTCGGTTTGGCCGGAATCCGTTCGGCGATGGAAAGACCGCCCTCCGTGTGGGTGGCATCGGCCACGATTTCATCGATGGCTTTCAACTTAGCAACTTCGGGAGCGTACTGCCGTTCGGTTTAACTGAAGTGCAGAGCGGGGTCAATTTGGCCAATCCCTACCCCGGTGGAGATCCATTCCCCTATAGCTTTAATCGAAACAACCCCACATACCCGAGCCCCGCACAAATCTCGTGCCTCGCTACCACTTGTCCTCCGACGTTTCTCCCCATTCCATCCAATTTGAAAACCGCCGAGCAATATTCGTGGAATCTCGCCGTGCAGCGGCAGATCAAACCGAGCTTGTTCGTGTCCGCCACCTACATCGGAAGTCACATAATCCACACCTTTGATTCCGTGGAATTGAATCCCGCGCTCTATATCCCCGGTAATTGCGTCGCGGGGCAATACGGTTTGACGGCTCCCGGTCTCTGCACCCAGTCGAGCAACATAAACCAGCGGCGGGTGCTGAATCTGAGGCCGAACGATCCGCCGTTGTCAAACATCACGGCATATGACGATAGCGGCACCCAAGGCTACAACGGTCTCCTGCTCTCCACCCGGTGGAGAGTGAACAACCAGGTGAACCTCAACGCCAATTACACCTGGTCCCATTGCATTGGCCTCCGCGATTCTCAGGTCGGACCGAATGGTGGTGGACCAATAAATCCTGGCGACAACTATGTCAATCAGGGCTATGGCCAGAACGTCTATCCCGTGGACCGCAACCTGGACGTTGGCGATTGCTACCTGGACCAGCGGCAAATTCTCAATGTCACCCTGGTCTATCAAACTCCCCGGTTTAGCAATCACCTCACGCGCGTCCTTGCCACAGGCTGGACATTCTCCACGACCCTCGTCGCCGTGACCGGCGAGCCGCTCTACATCGCCACCAATACTGTGCCCGACCCTGCCACTGGCTTTGGCTCCTCGGATGCGTCAATACGTCCCAATCTGCTGCTCACTGAATACCGCCTCGCCGACCCAGGGTCAGGCGTGCTCGATCTTGAGCTTCTGCGAGAGCTGGTTGAATCCGGCGGCTTTCGCCGCGCCGGCCGTGGGCAGCTACGGAAACCTGGGCACCGACGCGGTGCGAGCTCCCGGGTTTTGGGAGTGGGATCAGGCCCTCACGCGCGAGTTTGCGGTCCACGAGAAACAGCGGCTGGAAGTTCGTGTTGAGGCCTACAACATCACCAACAGCGTTCATCCCGGCAGCCCCGGAGTGAGCTTAGGGAGCAGCACATTCGGTATCATCAGTAGCGACTATACCCCGGATTCCGGGACCACCGCGCCCGCGCGCGTGTTGCAGTTCGCGATGAAGTACGTTTTTTAATCGAGGCGCGGATTCAATTCGAGGCGTTATGCTCCTAAACAAAAATAGACATATGCACCAGGGCAGAAGACTCCTGGCCGGGCGGGGATATAGTCGGGCTGAGCCTGTGGGGCTTGCCCTCGCTGGAGCGACGGTGGTCAGACTCGCGGCGGGTTGTTTCCATTCAGGAGTTCTCCGATGCAGGCGAGAGCTGCGATCTGCCCGCTCACGAGGCGTCAAGGCGCGCGGCGTCGCAGGATCAAAGTCTGTTTGCGGCGTTTCAGGAGACTACTGTTCACGCGCAGGACGCACAGACTGTGGACGTGACTCGCCCTCCGGTCCGCGACCTCGTGGATACGGCCCCGATCTTCAGCTCAGTCGGGGTCGATTCCGTAAGGGACGAAGTCTACCTCCAGGATAGTAATCAGTGGAGTATCCGGGTCTTCAGCAGACTTGACAACGCCAAGCCCGGCGACCCGCCGACAGAGCCGCGGCGGATCATCTCCGGCGGCAATAGCGATATCCAGTTCAACAGCTGCGTCTGGGTCGATCCGGGGAGCGGCGACATTTATACGGTGGAGAACGACACGGGAGACTCGATTGTCGTGTTTCCCAATAAAGCCACTGGAGATCCCAAACCCGCCCGTAAGCTAAAGGTGACCCATCGCGCGCAGTCCATGACAATCGACGACGCTACCGGGGAGCTTTTCCTTTCTGTCCAGTATCCTCCTCAGGTGGCGGTGTACAGCAAGACCGCCAATGGAAACGATAAGGCGGTGCGCCTCATCAAAGGCCCCAACACTCGCCTGTCGGACGCTCATGGCATCGCCGTCGATTCCAGGAACAAATTGCTGTTCGTCAACACCTGGGGCAGCATCAGCGACGCCGACGTTGCCGGCACGGGCCGGTTTGAGCCCCCGCAATAGCAGTGTACAGCACGAACGCGGACGGGGACGCGCCTCCGATGCGTGTAATTCAAGGACCCAAGACGCAGCTGGATTGGCCGGGTGCGATGTCCATCGATTCGACGACCGGGGATCTGTATGTGGCCAACGATGTGGGCCAGTCGATTCTCGTGTTCCATGGTAACGACCAGGGCGACGTGGCGCCGACGCGGGTCATCAAGGGCGACAAGACCCATCTCAGCTATCCGGCTGGCGTGTTTGTGGATTCGAAGAACAAAGAAGTCTGGGCCAGCAACCTGGGCAACGCTTCGGCGACCGTGTACCCGGTGATGTCCAACGGAAACGTCGCTCCGCTGCGTATGATCCGCGGCGCGGAAGAAAACAAACAGTCGCTGAGATTCGGCAAGACCGAGGCCATAGTCTATGACAGCAAGCGGGACCAGTTTCTGGTACCTAATTGAGTGATGCATCCGCAGATTGCGGCGTTCGCCAGGCTGGCGGGCGAAAATACACCACCGGTAAGAGCATTGGAAGGACAGAAGACGCTGATCAGCAGGACGATGCACGGTTTTTCCTACGATGATATTCACGATGAAATCGTGGTCATGAGTCCTCTGGCACAGGCGGTTCTGATTTTCCGCGGAGGAGCCAATGGAGAAGAAGCGCCCGTTCGGGTGATCCAGGGGCCTCACACGCAAATAAAAGGTACGGCTACCGGCGCCAACGCTATCGTGAGCATCGACGCGGTGAATAACGAGGTATACGTCCCCGTCAATGTTCCCAATGCGATATTGGTATTTGATCTAAGAGCGAACGGGGACGTGCCGCCCAAGCGAGTTCTCAGGGGAATCACCGGATCGGTAGGTGTGGATCCGATCCACAATCTCCTGATGGTAAACACGGGCGGAAACACCCGCGGACAGATGTACATTTTTGATCGCACTGCCAGCGGAGATGCCAAGCCTAAGGCCATCATTTCCGGGGCCAAGGGCGGTATGGGACATCTCAACACTTTCCTGGTGTATCCACCGAAGGGTCTGATTATCGCCGGAGGCTCAGACACACCCGACACTGCTCCCAGCTTTGTGGGCGCCTGGAGCATCAATGATAATGGCGACGTTCCGCCGCGTTGGAAGATTCCAACCCAACAACTCACCGGATACTCGCCATTCTCGCTTGCTCTCGATCCGGTTCATAAGGAACTGATGGTGGTCACCGCCGGGGGGAGCGGGAGAGACCGGCCGACGCGCGGCCTGATGAGCGCTGTGGTCACCTTCTCCTGGCCGGAAATATTCTAATGTCCAGTCTTAACTTGGATTATGCAAACGATCACTCTGCCGATGCTGGCCCCGGGGTTGAGTAAGTCAGTACAGTGCCCTTTGCCGCTGGATGCAGGGATTTGGCTTGCCCGAGGAGGATGCGTAATGATGATTCGCTTCTTTAGTTTGGCGATAGCGCTGGCAGCTTTGTGGGGCATGGGGCCACTGATTCCGAAGGCCGCCGGCCAGGAGGGGCGCACCTACAAACCCCCAGCCGGGCCGGCGCCTCGCAAGGCGAACGGCAAACCGGATTTTGGCGGCGTCTGGCTAACCCCGCGCCTGGGAGACGATAGGATAAAAGGGGTCGACGTGAACGTGCCCCTGGGGAAGGTCTCGACAGAGCTGCCATTCACTCCGTGGGGTAAGGAACGGTGGGAGGGCTATGACGCTGCCAAAGGCGATTACGCCGGAAGCTGCCTACCCTTCGGCTTGCTGCGATCGATCGGCGGACAGCCCATACAGATCATTCAGGATGACAAGTATATCGCCGTGCTCTATGAGCAGAATAGTTGGTTCCATGTGACTCCGATTGACGGGCGCCCCCCTCCAAAGGATCCCAACCCTACCTGGTTTGGAAACTCCGTGGGCCACTGGGAGGCCATCATGATCTTGCTCCGTGGAACCTGGTGATCGATGGGGATCGGTGGGTGTTCATCGACTGGGACGGGGCTGGGCCCGGGTCTCGGCTCTGGGATCTTGCTTATGCCGCGCACGGGTTCGTTGGGATGCGAGACGGTGGTGATCCGGATGTGGATGGGGCTCGGCTGCGGGCGATCGCTGACGGTTACGATCTCGATGGACAGCAGCGGGCTGAGCTGCCGGAACTGATCTGGGCGCACATCCGCGGCATGTTCGAACTGTTACGGAGCGGGGCGCGTACCGGCACCCAGCCGTGGGCACGGCTGTACGCCGCCGGTCACGCGGACCACTGGGGGCCTGCGGCCGACTACGCCGAGCGGCACGCGCCCGTCTTTCGTGCCGCCTTGTTGGCCTGAGGGGGAGAGCCGTGCAACCGTTGCAGGCCGTTGTGGTGGCTGCCGCGGGAGTGGTCGCCGGCATGATCAACACCGTGGTCGGGTCGGGGACCCTGATCACGTTTCCCGTGCTGCTCGCGGTCGGGTATCCACCGCTGACCGCCAACGTGTCCAACGGGCTCGGGCTGGTGCCGGGGTCGCTGTTCGGGGCCATCGGGTATCGACGGGAGCTGGTCGGGCAGCAGGCCCGGGTGCGGCGGTTCGGGGTGGCCTCGGTCCTGGGGGCCGTCATCGGGGCCGTGTTGTTGCTCCTGCTGCCGTCGGGCGCCTTCAGTGCCGTGGTACCGGTGTTGATCGTGCTGGCCATCGTGATGGTGCTCGCGCAGCCGTGGCTGGCGCGGCGGCTGGCTGCTCGGCGGGCGAAGGAAGAAGCGGAACGGCCGGACGGTTGGCTGCTCTGGCTCGGCGTTCTCGCCACCGGGATCTACGGCGGCTACTTCGGCGCGGCACAGGGCGTGCTGCTGCTCGGCCTCATGGGCGTCGTGCTCACCGAGTCCCTCCAGCGGCTCAACGCCGTGAAGAACGTGCTGGCCATGCTGGCGAATCTGGCTTCCGGCATCGTGTTCGTGCTCGTCGCGCACGTGTCCTGGATCGTGGTGGTGCTGATCGCGGTCGGGTCGGGGATCGGTGGGTTGCTCGGGGCGCGGGTGGGGCGGAAGTTGTCGCCCGCCGTGTTGCGTGGGCTGATCGTGGTGATCGGGTTGACGGCGCTGGGGAAGCTGCTGCTGTTCAGTTGACCCGCACCGCGGGCTGCCGGCGCCAGTAGGTCCACAGTGGACGATAGCCGTGCGAGTACCAGAACGGGGTCGACCTCGGGTTGGGCAACGTGTGGTGCAGCAGCGTCATCGCCAGGCCCGCGTCGTCGAGGGCCCGGTGGCCCTCGGCCACCAACGCCGAGCCGACGCCTGCGCCGCGCTCGGCCGCCCGGACGTACAGGCAGCTGACGAAGCCGACCGACGTGGTGCTGATCGTGGCCCGAACCCACGACGGATCGAGCGTGTGGTCGACCGTGAGCAAGCCGACCGGCACGCCGGACCGCTCGGCCAGCCAGGCACTCTTTCGCTCCCGGCCCAGCACCTCGGCCAGCAGTTCGCGCAGGTTGGCTGGTGTGCTCCGCCTGCGGACGACAGTGCCGAACGGTGCGTCGTAGTCGATCAGCTCGACGTGCAGCGCGACGGCCGCGGCCAGGTCGTCGACGGTGGCCGGACGGATACGGACACCGTCGGGCGACGCGGGTGGGACCGGCCGGCCACCAGAACGCACCGCGCACACCAGCAGCGGCGCGAAACCGTGCCTGAGCAGCGCGGCAGCGGGCGCCGTGTCCCGCGAGGGCAGCCGGACGATGGCGCTGGCCTCCGGGTCGCCCGGCTCGCCGACCCGGGCGATGTGCGCGCTCCAGTCGCCGAGCAGCTGGTCGACGGCCCGGTCCAGGTCGTCGGTACCGGCGAGCTGGACGGCCAGCCGGTACTGGCGCAGCGTGCCCCAGGTGGCGCCCTCCTGTTCGGGGTCGACCGCTCGCCGGGTGGCGATGCCGATCGCCCTCGTGTCGCCCAGCGTCACCCCGAACAGCTCAGTGTTGTCGTCCGATCGGGGCATTTCCGGCACCGGCAGCAACCGGTCGATCTGACCGAGTCGCGCGGCGTGCGCCGCGGTGAGATCACTCAGATCGATGCCTGTCACAGCCCTATACAAGCCCATCGACACCGCCCGGAAAAATTGTTTCGGCGGGTGGCGCCGTGTGCGCAAGGAAACGGACCCTAGGACGGGACGCACGATCGGGCTACAGTACGACGGCGATCGCGCGTCAACCCTGTCACGCCGGCAACCCCGGAGGCGGACCGCCGTGATCATCCAGATTGCCACGTCGGAGTCCTGAGATCACCGACTACGGGACCGGGCGAGGAGGGTGCATGTCCGAAAACGGCCAGCAGGTGGCTGCGGACATGTCGCGACCCGTGACAACGCCGGATGCCGCGCGCACCAACAGCAACTTCCGTGCCTATTCGATCGCGGTGTTCGCAGGTGGCGCGATCGCCGCCGGGCTTGTCTCGTGGTGGCTGCCGCTGAGCTTCCACATGTCCCTGTTGTGGGTCGCGCCGCTGCTGGTGGTCGGGTTCCTGCTGGCAGAGCGCCTCGCGATGAACATCGACGTGCGCGGTGACGTGTCGTGGACCATCTCGTTCACCGAGATCCCGATGGTGGTCGGGCTGCTGATCGCGCCGTTCCAGGTCGTGCTGGTGGCGCACGTGGTAGCCGGCGTCGGCACGATGGTGGCCCGCAAGGTGGGCGACCGGGTGCTCTACAACGCGGGCGTCTTCATGGTCGAGGCCGCGAGCGCGTTCGCCATCGCGACCGTCATCTGCCGGGCGCTGACACCGGGACCGTGGTGGATCGGCTCGTTCGTCGGCGCGCTCGCGGTGCCGCTGTCCAGCACGCTGCTCGCGGTCGTCGCCGTGCGCATGCTCGGGCGCCGGATGCGCCTGTCCAGCGCGGGTCGGCTGGTCGGGCGGGTGCTGGTGGTCGGCCTGCTGAACGCGTCGCTCGGGGTGACCGGCTACGAGATCATCCTGCACAGCCCGTGGGGCTGGGGCCTGGTCGTGCTGGTCAGCCTCGGGGTGCTCGCCCTCTACTTCGCCTACTCTGGTCTGCTGCGCGAGCAGCGGGACCTGGAGGCGCTTGCCGACGTCAGCCTGATGGTGGTGCGGTCCGGCCAGCACATCGCCCGGCCCGCGATCGACGCCGACCCGTCGGTGAGCCTGCCGCCGACCGAGGACTGGCAGGTGATCGCGGAACGGATCAAGGACCAGGTCGGCGCGAGACGGGTCGTGCTGCGGCTGTGGCCCGACCCGCGCCAGGAGATGCAGACCGTGGTCGCTGGCCAACCGCTGCCGGTCCGCAGGCTGGACCCGAGGGCGGTCCGCGAGGACCCGCTGCTGCGGCTGGCGGGCGCGGGCGTGCGGCAGTTCCGGTCCGCCGACGCCAGCGCGGAGGTGCTCGACTCGCTCGCGCTGCGCGACGTGGACGAGGTGCTTGTCGTGGCGCTGCGCGGCGCCAACCAGGTGCTCGGCGTCCTGGAGGCGCACGACCGGCTGAGCAGGTGGCGCGGCTTCGGCCGGGCCGACATGCAGATGGTCGGCACCATGGCCAGCCATTTGGCGACCGCCGTCGACAACCGCAGGCTGATGGCCCGGCTGCGCCACGACGCCTACCACGACCCGCTGACGGGCCTGCTGAACCGGGCCGGCTTCCGCGAGACCAGCGTCGGCCTGCTGCGTGACCACCCCTCGTCCGTGGTGCTGCGGCTGGACCTGGACGTGCTGTCCACGATCAGCGACGCGCTCGGCTACGCCTGGGGCGACCGGATGGTCGTCGCGGCCGGACGGCGGCTGCGCGAACAACTCGGCGTGGACGTGCCGCTGGCGCGGCTGGAGGCCGGCACGTTCGCCACGCTGCTGGTCGACCACACCGAGGAACAGGCCCACGCGGTGGCCGAACGGCTGCGCACCGGGCTTTCCGCGTCCTACCCGGTGGACCGGCTGACCGTCGATGCCAGCGTGAAGGTCGGCTACGTCTCCGCTGAGGTCGAACCGACCGGCGCGGTCGAGCCGGACGTGGACACCATGCTCCAGCGCGCGGACGTGGCCGTGCGGGCGGCGCGGGCCGACGGCGACTCGGTCCGCAGGTACGTGCCCAGCATGGGCCAGATCTTCCTGCGCCGGTTCCAGCTGGTCACCCAGTTCAAACAGGCCATCGAGAACGGCGAGGTCTACCTGCACTACCAGCCGAAGGTGGCGTTGCCCAGCCGGCAGATCCTCGGCGTCGAGGCGCTGGTCCGCTGGCGGCACCCGGAGTTCGGCCAGCTCGCGCCGGACGAGTTCGTGCCGGCCGTCGAGGCGACCGGCCTGATCGGCGCGCTCACCACGTTCGTCACGGAGCGGTCGCTGGCCAAGGCGCGGAAGTGGCTGGACCGGGGCATCCGGATGAGCGTCGCGGTCAACCTGTCGGTGCGCAACCTGGAGGACGAGACCTTCCCGGACTGGGTCGCGGACGCGCTGACCAGGCACAACGTCCCGGCCGAGCTGCTCACGTTCGAGCTCACCGAGTCCGGCGTGATGTCCGATCCGGAGCGGGCGCTGCCGGTGCTGCGGCGGCTGCACTCGTTGGGCCTCGTGCTGGCGGTGGACGACTTCGGGACCGGCTACTCGTCGCTGGCCTACCTGCGGCAGCTGCCGGTGGACGAGGTCAAGATCGACAAGAGCTTCGTGCTGGGCATGGGCAGCGACCTCGGTGACCTCGCCGTGGTCCGGTCGATCGTCGAGCTGGGTCACTCGTTGGGGTTGACCGTGGTCGCGGAGGGCGTCGAGGAGGATGCCGCACGGGACCAGCTCGTCGAGATGGGCTGTCACGTGGCGCAGGGCTACCTGATCTCGCGGCCGCTGTCCGAGGAGCGGTTGGAGGCGTGGTTGCAGGCGCGGACCGTGTCGGTCACCGGCCTGCGCGATGAGACCGTGCTCACGCTGGTGCACTGAGCACGACCCGATTTCGGGCCACGGCCGGCATTGTGTAGAGTCTTCCTCGCTCGACCCGCCCCCTTAGCTCAGTCGGTAGAGCGTCTCCATGGTAAGGAGAAGGTCTACGGTTCGATTCCGTAAGGGGGCTCCATGACCCAGCCGCGGTGTACCGTCATGTGGGGCATCGCGGCTCAGTCATGCGTGGCGGTGTAGCTCAGTCGGTAGAGCAAGCGGCTCATAATCGCTGTGTCGCCGGTTCAAGTCCGGCCACCGCTACCGCTCGGGGTGCTCCTTGCTCGCGGACTGCGCGAGCCGGGAGCGTTCGCAATGTCTTGTGGGGGCCAAGCCCCCACACCCCCGGCCGGGGGAATTCCCCCGGACCCCCTGGGGTTTGGTTCTGCCGGGTGTGTGTCTCTTGTCTCGAGGAGGTTTTTGGCTGTGGCTGCTACTGACGTGCGACCGAAGATCACGTTGGCGTGCGAGGAGTGCAAGCACCGCAACTACATCACCAAGAAGAACCGGCGCAACCACCCGGATCGCTTGGAGCTCAAGAAGTTCTGCCCGAACTGTGGCTGTCATCGGGCCCACAAGGAGACTCGCTGACCTCGTCGGCGCAGTGACATCAGGCCGTGTGACATCAGGCCGTCCTGGGCAACCGGGACGGCCTTTTGCGGGGGCGCCCCGATTTCAAGTCTAGTCGATCTTGAGGTGGGGTTCGACCGAGTTCGGTGGGCCTGTGGACAACTCCGGGGTGGCCCGGGCAGCCGCTTTGTGTTCTTGGTCGGCTAGCCTCGCCCGGTGGCTCTTGACCAGTCCTTCATCGGGCGTACCTATCCGCCCGCGCCGGCCTACGACGTGGGTGTCGAGAAGATCCGGGAGTTCGCTCAGGCGATCGGTGACCCCAACCCCGTCTACCGGGATGCGGACGCGGCGAGGGCGGCCGGGTATCCGGCGGTGATCGCGCCGCCGACGTTCGCCATCATCGTGATCAACATGCACGCGATCTTCACCATCCTCGCGGACCCCACGCTCGGGCTGGACTGGGACAAGGTGGTGCACGGCGAGCAGGGCTTCGCCTACCACCGGCCGATCATGGCCGGGGACAGCCTCGTGCTGACGGCGACGATCGAGAACATCATGTCAAGGGCCGGCAACGACTTCATCACCGTGCGCACCGATCTCGACACGGCGGGCGGGGAGCCGGTGGTCGTCGGTACCACCACCGTGGTGGCGAGGGGGACGGCGTGACCAGGAGTTTTGCCGAGGTCGTCGTCGGCGACCAGTTGCCGCCGCTGACCGTCCAGGTGACAAGGGCCGATCTGGTCAGGTACGCGGGCGCGTCGCTGGACTTCAACCCGATTCACTGGAGCGAGGCCACCGCGACCGGGGTCGGGCTGCCGGATGTGATCGCGCACGGGATGTTGACCATGGCGCTGGTGGCGCGGCTGGTCACCGACTGGGCCGGCGATCCCGGCGCGGTGGTGCGCTACGGCACCAAGTTCACCCGACCGGTGGTCGTGCCGGACGACGGTGTCGGCGCGACCGTCGAGGTGACCGGGCGGGTCACCGAGAAGAACGACGCGGACCACACCGTTCAGGTGGAACTGACGGCGACGTTCGCCGGCAAGACGGTGCTCGGCCGCCCGAGGGCCGTCGTCCGGCTCGGCGGCTGACCGAAGGGTCTACCTGGCTTCGCCGAACAGTTCCGCCATGCGGGTCACGCCGGTCACCAGGTCGTCGTCGGCCAGCGCGTAGGACAGCCGGAAGTAGCCGGGCGTGCCGAACGCCTCGCCCGGCACAACGGCCACCGACGCGTGCTCAAGCAGCACCCCCGCCAGTTCCGTGCTGCTGGCCGACCGGGTGCCGCGGATGTCCTTGCCCAGCAGGCCTTTCACCGACGGGTACGCGTAGAAGGCGCCGAGCGGGGTCGGGCACTCGACGCCGGGGATCGCGGACAGCAGCTCCACGATGGTCCGCCTGCGCTTGTCGAACGCCGCCCGCATCTGCGCGACCGCGTCCAGCGGACCGGACACGGCGGCCAGCGCCGCGTGCTGGGGCACGTTGCTCACGTTGCCGCACAGGTGGGACTGCAGATTGGTGGCGGCCTTGATCACGTCGGTCGGGCCGATCATCCAGCCGACCCGCCAGCCGGTCATCGCGTAGGTCTTGGCCACGCCGTTGAGCACGACACACGTGTCGGTGAGTTCGGGCACCACCACCGGCATGGAGACCGACTCCACGCCGTCGTAGACGAGGTGCTCGTAGATCTCGTCGGTGACCACCCAGATGCCGTGGGCAACGGCCCAGCGGCCGATCGCCTCGATCAGCGCGCGCGGATACACCGCGCCCGTCGGGTTGGACGGCGAGTTGAACAGCAGCACCTTCGTGCGCGGCGTGCGCGCGGCCTCCAACTGTTCGACGCCGACCAGGTAACTGGTCGACTCGTCCGCCGTGACCTGCACCGGCACGCCGCCGGCCAGCGTGATCGACTCCGGGTAGGTGGTCCAGAACGGGGCGAGCAGCAGCACCTCGTCGCCAGGGTCGAGCAGGGTGGCGAACACCGAGAAGACGGCCTGCTTGCCACCGTTGGTGACCAGCACCTGGTTCGCCTTGACCTGGTAGCCGGAGTCACGCCGGGTCTTGGCCACGAGCGCGTCCTTCAGCTCTGGCAGGCCGCCCGCTGCCGTGTAGCCGTGGCTGGCGCGCAGGCCGCACGCGGCCTCGGCGGCCGCCACGATGTAGTCCGGGGTCGGGAAGTCCGGCTCGCCCGCGCCGAACGCGATCACCGGGTGGCCTGCAGCCTTCAGCTCGCGCGCCTTCGCGTCCACGGCGAGGGTCGCGGACGGGGCGATACCGCCGACGCGCCGGGACACTCGACTTGCCGAACGATCAGGTGTGGTCTGGATTGCCGCCATAGCGCCATGGTGACAGACCGTGCGACCATCGTGAGATCCGCCCCACACCCGGACGTGTCCCTACGCGGACAAGGCGATTGGAGCCCATGTGCTCGCGTGCCGTACACTTCCGGACTTGGTACGTGTGACGCGTCCCCGAGCAGAATGGCGGGGATGCTGACACATGTGTCCACGAAGGGGTGTAGCTCAACTGGCAGAGCAGCGGTCTCCAAAACCGCAGGTTGCAGGTTCAAGTCCTGTCACCCCTGCGTCAACCTAGAAGCGGAGGACGTGTGACCGAGGATCGCGAAAAGGAGCCGGGGGCGGAGCGCGAGAGCGCCGCTCGGCCGGTCACCGCCGCGGCTCGGCGGGAACGTCGTGCCTCGGCGCGCGGCGAGACACCCACCCGCGGTCGTGTCGAGGACAAGGTGCCGGTCGGAGTCGGCGGTGGCGCCCCACGGCCGGAGAGTACGGCCAGCAAGGCCGAGCAGGGCATCGCGACGCCGAAGCGGGACCGGGGGGAAAGGCGTCCCTCGATCTTCTCCCGATTCGCCCGGTTCGTTCGCGAGGTGATCGGCGAACTGCGCAAGGTCATCTGGCCGACCCGCAAGCAGCAGGTTACCTACACCATCGTGGTGCTGATCTTCGTGGCCTTCGTGGTGGCGCTCGTGTCCGGCCTCGACCTGCTCTTCGACAAGGGCGTGTTCTGGATCTTCGCCTGAGGTCCGAACACCCCGGCACCCGCCCAGCGCGGCTGGTGCGATCGCAACGGAAAGGAAGCGGTACCGACTGTGACATCCGAAGACAGCACTGCCGGCGGTCAGCAGGCTGACCAGTCCGACGAGGAGCTGTTCGCCGAGCAGCACGATGGCGACGCCGGAGCGGTCGAGTCGGTCGAGGCGGATGGCGACACCGAGGCACCCGAGGTGGCGGCGGCTGCCGAGGTGGTGGCCGAGGAAGCCAGCATCGACGCGGAGCCGGAGGACCCGGCCGCCGAGCTGCGATCCGCGCTGCGCAGGGCACCAGGTGAGTGGTACGTGGTGCACTCCTACGCCGGCTACGAGAACAAGGTCAAGACCAACCTGGAGACCCGCATCCAGACCCTGGACATGGAGGAGTACATCTTCCAGGTCGAGGTGCCGACCGAGCAGGTCACCGAGATCAAGAACGGCCAGCGCAAGCAGGTGCAGCGCAAGGTGCTGCCCGGCTACATCCTGGTCCGGATGGAGCTCAACGACCCGTCCTGGAGCGCGGTGCGCAACACCCCCGGTGTGACCGGGTTCGTCGGCGCCACCTCCAAGCCGTCCCCGTTGACCCTGGACGACGTGCTGAAGTTCCTGCTGCCGCAGGTCGAGCAGGCCAAGACGCCGGCGGGCGGGAAGTCCGCTGCCACGTCGACGACGAGCAAGCCGACCATCGAGGTCGACTTCGAGGTGGGCGAGTCGGTGACCGTCATGGACGGCCCGTTCGCCACGCTGCCGGCGACGATCAGCGAGGTCAATCCCGACCGCCAGCAGCTCAAGGTGCTGGTGTCGATCTTCGGCCGCGAGACGCCCGTCGAGCTGTCGTTCAGCCAGGTTTCCAAGATCTGACAACGGAACAACGCAGGCCCGGCAGCGGTCGTACGTCGTTGCAGGGCTGTGGGAGGGCCACGCGCTGGTCCGCACCACGACTGATCCACGACAGAAGGACAGAGGAACATGAAGCGCAGCAAGGCATACCGCTCCGCCGCCGAGATGGTGGACAAGGCGAAGCTGTACTCCCCGCTTGAGGCGGCCAACCTGGCCAAGGAGACCTCGAAGGTCAAGCTGGACGCGACCGTCGAGGTGGCCATCCGGCTCGGCGTCGACCCGCGCAAGGCCGACCAGATGGTCCGCGGCACGGTGATCCTGCCGCACGGCACCGGCAAGACCGCTCGGGTGATCGTGTTCGCGACCGGTGACAAGGCCGCAGAGGCCGAGGCCGCCGGTGCGGACGAGGTGGGCTCTGACGAGCTGATCGCGCGCATCCAGGGCGGCTGGCTGGACTTCGACGCGGCCATCGCCACGCCGGACCAGATGGCCAAGGTCGGTCGGATCGCGCGCATCCTCGGCCCGCGTGGCCTGATGCCGAACCCGAAGACCGGCACGGTCACGCCCGCGGTGGCCAAGGCCATCACGGAGATCAAGGGCGGCAAGATCAACTTCCGGGTGGACAAGCAGGCGAACCTGCACCTGGTGATCGGCAAAGCATCCTTCGGCACCGACAAGCTGGTGGAGAACTACGCGGCGGCACTCGACGAGGTGCTGCGTGCCAAGCCGTCCGCCGCCAAGGGCCGGTACCTGAAGAAGATCACCTTCTCCACCACCATGGGCCCCGGCATCCCGGTCGACCCCAACCGCACCCGCAACCTGCTGGTGGACGAAGCAGTCTGAGTTCTCACGACGTTGGCGGCGGGCCGCCGGTCGTCGGCGGCGCCGGGCACGGGTCGGGTTCGGACCGGTGCCCGGTGATCCGCCAACCATGGAACTGATCCTCGGTCAGGACGAAGATGCCGAGCCGAGGACCCGCGTCGATCCCCATTCCGCAGGAGCTGACCTCGGCGGTGCCGCCGTTGGTCGTCACCGCGGTCTCCGGCACCCGGACAACCTCGTAGGCCGCCCGGCCTGCGTCGCCCAACTGGTTGTAGATCTTGGTGACCGCGGCAGCGCAGTCGGCCGCGCCGAGGTCGTGCGCGAACTGGGTGCCGGCCGAGCTACCGAACTCCAGACAGGCGTTGGGCGGCGAGTCCTCGCTGATCAGGTGGTAGACGGCCGCGGCAGCATCCGCCGGGTTGTCGGCCAGTCGGCCGCTGCCCTGGACCTGGCCAGGGTGCAGGGCAGCCGGGTTGTTCGGCTGGCTGGAGCCGAAGAAGTGCTGGTAGGCGATGGAGAGCCCGACCACCACGATGACGAGCCAGACCAGCCGGTGAAGCCACTTGTTGCGCAGCACCTTCTGCCAGGTCGGCGGGTTCGTGACGCGCTCGATCCTGGCCAGTTTCTGGCGCATGTCGGCCAGGTGGGTCGCCAGTTCGTGGTGCTGCGGCGCAGGAACGGGCTGGTTGTCCTGCTGGCCCTGGGTGAAGCGCTGATAGTCCTGGAACCGTTGGAACTCCTGGAAACGCCGGTACTCCTCGGCGTCGAGGCCCGGCGGCAGCGGGGACGGCGGTGCGCCGGCCGGGAGCGCGGGCAGGCCCGTCGGCGGCGTCGTTGGCTCGCCGGGGGGCTGCTGGTTCTCGGCCATGTCCGCCATCATGCCGCCTGCGGCGATTTGGTTCAGCAGCGGCGGTACCGGTAATATGGGTGGTGTTCGACCGAAGACCGCTGGTCTTCCCCGGTGACGGGGAACCAAGGTCCCGCTGATGCGGGCGGCCCGCGCAGGCTGAACGAGGCAAGAGGATCACGCGTTACGCGCTCTCCTTCTCCGCCCCGTGCCGCACTGCGCGCCGGGGCGTTCGTCGTCTCCGGGGTTCGCATCATCACTGGAGAAGGAGAAAGGAGGCGACCGTGGCGAAGCCCACCAAGGTGTCCGCCGTCGCCGAGATCGCGGACAAGTTCCGTGACAGCTCGGCCGCTGTGATCACCGAGTACCGAGGGCTCTCCATGGCGCAGCTTTCCACCCTGCGTCGCGCCCTGGGTGCCGGCGTCCAATACCGGGTCGCGAAGAACACGCTGGTCCGCCGCGCTGCCGCGGACGCGGGCGTGCAGGGCCTCGAATCGCTCTTCATCGGCCCGACCGCGATCGCCTTCGTCGAGGGCGAACCGGTGGACGCCGCCAAGGCGCTGCGTGACTTCGCGAAGGACAACAAGGCCCTTGTCATCAAGGGCGGCTACATGGACGGCCGTCCGCTGAGCGTGGACGAGGTCACCCGCATCGCCGACCTCGACTCGCGCGAGGTCCTGCTGTCCAAGCTGGCCGGCGCGATGAAGGGCAACCTGACCAAGGCCGCCGTCCTGTTCGCCGCGCCGGCGAGCCAGGTGGCCCGGCTGGCCGCCGCGCTGCAGGAGAAGAAGGCAGCCGAAGGCGGTCCCGTCGAGGACGCCGTCCTGACCGTCGTTGAAGACGCTGTGCCGGACGATTCGCAGGAAAGCTGACCCCCGTTTTTGATCCCGCGCCCCCGCCGAACGCGTGTGGGTACCGAAGTTGAAAGGAAACGCCAACCATGGCGAAGCTGAGCACCGATGAGCTGCTCGACGTCTTCGGCGAGATGACGCTGCTGGAGCTGTCCGAGTTCGTGAAGGCCTTCGAGGACAAGTTCGAGGTCACCGCCGCCGCGCCGGTCGCGGTCGCCGCCGGCCCGGCCGCCGCCGCTGCCGAGGTCGTCGAGGAGCAGAGCGAGTTCGACGTCGTCCTCGAGGGCGCGGGCGACAAGAAGATCCAGGTCATCAAGGTCGTCCGCGAGGTCGTCTCCGGTCTGGGCCTGAAGGAGGCCAAGGAGCTCGTCGAGTCCGCGCCCAAGGCCATCCTGGAGAAGGTCGCCAAGGAGGCCGCCGAGGCCGCCAAGGAGAAGCTGGAAGCTGCCGGCGCCAAGATCACCGTCAAGTGAGCTGAGCCGACCGATTCCGGTCGTTCCGAGGGCGGGCACCTGCGGGGTGCCCGCCCTCAGCCATGTCCCCGATAGGGGTCGTGCGCGGATAGGGGATAGGCCCCAATCGACCGAGTCCCTATTCGGCCACCCGGGTGCCAGCCGCTAGCGTGCTCCGGCATGTGCCCGACTCGGGCGCGGAAGCGAACCGGCGGGTAACCTACCCGCCACCCGCTCGTTGCACAGATCAGACGTCACTCGTTCGGCGTCACGCTGTGCTGTCTCGGGATTGGGTTTGCAGTGGCTGAGCGGCACGCAACCGGCCTGCGGGAGGTCTGATGGGCGTCGAGGTGGTGGTCGAAGGGCTGACCAAGTCCTTCGGTCGGCAGGCCATCTGGCGGGATGTCACGCTCACCCTGCCGCCCGGCGAGATCAGCGTCATGCTCGGTCCGTCCGGTACCGGTAAGTCGGTGTTCCTGAAGTCGATGATCGGCCTGCTGAAGCCGGAACGCGGCCGGTGCGTGATCAACGGCGTCGACATCGTCTCCTGTTCCGAGCACAAGCTGTACGAGATCCGCAAGCTGTTCGGGGTGCTGTTCCAGGACGGCGCGCTGTTCGGGTCGATGAACCTCTTCGACAACATCGCGTTCCCGCTGCGTGAGCACACCAAGCGCGGCGAGGCGGAGATCCGGCGCATCGTGCTGGAGAAGATGGAGATGGTCGGCCTGACCGGGACCGAGCGCAAGCTGCCCGGTGAGATCTCCGGCGGCATGCGCAAGCGGGCGGGCCTGGCGAGGGCGCTGGTGCTCGACCCGGAGATCATCCTGTGCGACGAACCGGACTCCGGTCTGGACCCGGTGCGTACGGCGTACATTTCGCAACTGCTGGTCGACCTCAACGCGCAGATCGACGCGACCATCCTGATCGTCACGCACAACATCAACATCGCACGGACCGTGCCGGACAACATCGGCATGCTGTTCCGCCGCGAACTGGTCATGTTCGGCCCACGCGAGGTCCTGCTGACCAGCGAGGAGCCGGTGGTCAACCAGTTCCTCAACGGCCGCCGGATCGGCCCGATCGGCATGTCGGAGGAGAAGGACCACGCCACCATGGCGCGCGAGGCCGCCGCCATGGAGGCCGGCCAGAGCGACGGATCCTCCGGCGAGGACGTGAGCGGGATCGTGCCGCAGTTGCAGCCAACCCCCGGCCTGCCAGAACGTGACGCCGTCCGCCGCCGCAAGGACCGGGTGATGCGGATCCTGCACACCCTGCCGCCGCCGGCCCAACAGGCGATCATCGACTCGATGACCCCTGCCGAGCAGGCCAGGTATCACGTCGGCGCGACCACGATCATGCCTGCCGTCACCCGGCCCAGCCCCGCGCCGCGCGGCTACCCGCCGCCGCCGTCCGGCTTCCAGGGCCAACTCCCGACGCACCAGGTGGCGAGCATGCCCGAGACCGGCTGGCAGGACCCGGAGAACAGGGGCGGCAGCCAGTGAGCGAGCGCGCGACCGAATCAGCCGACATCCCCACCCAGAAGGCGGCCCGCACCACTCCACGCACCCCGAGGGCAGCCCTCGTTACTCGACACGCCCCGGAGTCAGACCCCACGACTCCACCCACCCCGAGGGCAGCCCCCGCCACTGCGCGCACCCTGAAGGCAGCCGCCACCACTGCACCCACGCTTGAGGCAGGCCCCACCGCTCCACGCACCCCGAGGGCAGCCCGCACCACTGCGCGCACCTTGAAGGCAGCCCCCACCACTGCACCCACGCCGGAGGCAGCCCCCACCACTGCGCGCACCCTGAAGGCAGCCCCCACCGCTCCACGCACCCCAGGGCAGCCCGCACCACTGCGCACCTTGAAGGCAGCCCCCACCACTCCGCCCACGCCGGAGGCAGCCCCACCACTGCGCGCACCCTGAAGGCAGCCCCCACCACTCCGCCCACGCCGGAGGCAGCCCCCACCACTCCACCGGGGGGCGTCCCATTTCCAACGTACCGTTTGTCAAGTCCCAAATGGGGGGGTTACTGGCGAGTTGTGGACAGGAAGATTGTTGTCCACAGATTGCGACGTGGGCTTGACGTCGTCGATATCGGCGCGCCCGCCGATGCGGCCGGCGAACGCTAGCTGGGAGGTTGCGTGAGCAGTCCTTCGGCCACGTTCCCCGGCGCTGGTGCCCTCCGGGAGACCGGGCGGCTGTTCGGCCTCGGGCTGGACGTCATGGTCAACATCTTCAAGCGGCCGTTCCAGACCAGGGAGTTCATTCAGCAGTCCTGGTTCATCGCGAGCGTCACGATCCTGCCGACCGCGTTGGTGTCCATTCCGTTCGGTGCGGTCATCGCGTTGCAGCTCGGCTCGCTGACCAGGCAGTTGGGTGCCCAGTCGTTCACCGGCGCGGCCAGCGTGCTGGCGATCATCCAGCAGGCCAGTCCGCTGGTCACGGCGCTGCTCGTGGCAGGCGCTGGCGGGTCGGCGATCTGCGCTGACATCGGCGCGCGGACCATCCGCGAGGAGATCGACGCGATGGAGGTGCTGGGCGTCTCGCCGATCCAGCGTCTCATCGTGCCGAGGGTGCTCGCGTCCATGCTGATCGCCCTGCTGCTCAACGGCATGGTGTCGGTGGTCGGCGTGCTCGGCGGCTACTTCTTCAACGTGATCATGCAGGGCGGCACGCCGGGCGCCTACCTGTCCAGCTTCAACGCGCTGGCCCAACTGCCCGACCTGTGGATCGGCGAGATCAAGGCGGTCATCTTCGGCTTCATCGCCGGGGTGGTCGCGGCCTATCGGGGCCTGCATCCCGCGCCCGGCCCGAAAGGCGTCGGCGAGGCGGTCAATCAATCAGTAGTGATCACGTTCCTGCTGCTGTTCTTCGTGAACTTCGTCCTGACAACGCTGTATCTGCAGCTCGTTCCGTCGAAGATCGGCTGATCCGATGGTGTCCATCAGTGACCGCGCGCGCCGGGTCGCCAACCGTCCACTCCAGACACTGGACGGCCTCGGCGACCAGATGGCCTTCTACGCCAAGACGATCGCGTGGACGCCACGGGCGCTGCGCCGCTACTTCCGGGAGATCCTGCGGTTGCTGGCCGAGGTGAGCTTCGGCTCCGGTGCCCTCGCGGTGATCGGCGGCACGATCGGCGTGATGGTCGGCCTGACCGTGTTCACCGGCGTCGTGGTCGGCCTGCAGGGCTACACCGCGTTGAGCCAGATCGGCACGGCGGCGTTCACCGGCTTCATCTCCGCCTACTTCAACACCCGGGAGATCGCGCCGCTGGTGGCCGGGCTGGCGCTCTCGGCCACGGTCGGGGCCGGCTTCACCGCGCAACTCGGCGCGATGCGGATCTCCGAGGAGGTCGACGCCATCGAGGTGATGGGCGTGCCGAGCCTGCCCTACCTGGTGACCACCCGGGTCATCGCCGGCTTCGTAGCGGTCATCCCGCTGTACGTGATCGGCCTGCTCACCTCGTACCTGGCGTCGCGCGAGATCACGGTCCTGTTCTACGGGCAGTCGCCCGGCACCTACGACCACTACTTCAACCTGTTCCTGCCACCGCAGGACGTGCTGTGGTCGTTCGGCAAGATCCTGGTGTTCAGCGTCGTGATCATCATGACCCACTGCTACTTCGGCTACCGGGCCAGCGGTGGGCCCGCCGGCGTCGGCGTGGCCGTCGGGCGCGCGGTGCGGACCGCGATCGTCACGGTCACCCTGTTGGACTTCTTCCTGAGCCTCGCCATCTGGGGCACGACGACGACCGTCCGGATCGCGGGATGAGGAGGACGACGACATGTTGAGCACGGTGCGGCGCAGGCTGCTCGGCCTGCTGCTGATCGCCGTGGTCGGGGTCTTCCTCGCGGCGACCATCCTGTTCTACAACCAGGCGTTCACGCCGATCGTGCCGGTCACGCTCAAGGCCGACCACACCGGCAACGAGCTGTCCGCCGGCTCGGACGTCAAGGTGCGCGGCATGCTGGTCGGCACCGTGAAGTCGGTCAGCACAAGCGGCGACGGCGCCGTGATCGACCTCGCGCTGCAACCCGGTGTGGTGGACCAGATCCCGGCCAACGTGACCGCCCAGCTGCTGCCCAAGACGCTGTTCGGTGAGCGCTACGTGGACCTGCAGATCCCCGACAACGCATCGGCAACGCACCTCGCGGCGGGCGACGTGATCGGCCAGGACCGGACCACCGGCGGCATCGAGGTGGAGCGGGTGCTCGATGACCTGCTGCCGGTGCTCCAGGCGGTCCAGCCGCAGAAGCTGTCCGTCACGCTCACCGCGATCGCCACCGCGTTGCAGGGCAGGGGCGTGCAACTGGGCCAGACGCTGTCCCAGCTCGGCCAGTACGTCGGCCAGCTCAACCCGCAGCTGCCCACCCTGGAACACGACCTGGCCGCCCTCACCACCACGTCGAACACCTACAACCAGGCCGCGCCGAACCTGCTCAACGCGCTGAACGACCTGACGGTGACCTCGCAGACCGTGGTGAACCAGCAGAACAACCTGGCCAACCTGTACGCGACGCTGAGCACCGCGTCGGGCAACCTGACCAATTTCCTGCAGGCCAACAAGAACAACCTGATCCAGGTGGCCTCGGCCAGCCTGCCGACGCTGGACGTGCTGGCCCGCTACTCGCCCGAGTACCCGTGCTTCCTCAAGCAGATGGCGAACCTGGTGCCGGTGGTGGACAAGGCGTTCGGCAAGGGCACCAGCCAGCCGGGCCTGCACGCCACCCTGGAGATCACCGTCAACCGGGGGCCCTACCAGACCAACCAGGACGCGCCGTCCTACCAGGACAACCGGGGCCCGCGCTGCTACGACCTGCACCCGGCGCCCAACCCGTTCCCGCAGTACGCGCCGGACGGCCCGATCCAGGACGGCTCATCGCACCCGCCTGCCGCCAACACCACCAGCGGTGGCCTGCTGCCGCCGACCAACGCCCAGACGATTCTGGGCAACACGACGCCCAACGACGCCGCGTCGACCATGGGCCTGCCGAACTCCGCCGCCGAGGAGGGCCTGCTCGCCGAGCTGATCGGGCCGGGCATCGGTGTGGCGCCGCAGAACTTTCCGAGCTGGTCCAGTGTGTTGATCGGGCCGCTGTTCCGTGGCACGGAGGTGACGATCAAGTGAGGGGTGTGGCAGGGCCGCTGACGAAGCTGATCATCTTCGTGGTGATCACCGTCGCCGCGACCGGTGTGCTCGGGCTGACCATCGCCAACGCGAACTTCGGCAACACGAACGACTACTCGGCCCGGTTCTCCGACGTGACGTCGCTGAACACCGGGGACGACGTGCGGATCGCCGGGGTGAAGGTCGGCCAGGTCTCGTCGATCAACATCGTGGACCGCCGGCAGGCCGAGGTCACGTTCAGCGTCCAGAACGACGTGACGCTGCCCGCGTCCGTCACGGCCACCATCAAGTACCGCAACCTGGTCGGCCAGCGGTACATCGCGCTTGGCCAGGGCACCGGCCCGGTGAACGAGGTGCTCGCGCCCGGCGGCAGCATCCCGTTGAGCCGCACCCAGCCCGCGCTGGACCTGACACAGCTGTTCAACGGGTTCAAGCCGCTGTTCCAGGCGTTGTCACCCAGCGACGTGAACCAGCTCTCCTTCGAGATCATCCAGGTGTTCCAGGGCGAGGGCGGCACCATCGACTCGCTGCTGGCCAGCACCGCGCAGCTGACCACCACGATCGCGAACAAGGACAAGGTGATCGGCCAGGTCATCGACAACCTCAACACGGTCCTGAACACGGTCAACGCGCACGGCAGCCAGCTGGCCGACCTGGTCACCACGACCCAGCAGCTGGTGTCCGGGCTGGCCGCGGACCGGCAGCCGATCAGCGACGCGATCGGCTCGCTCGGCCAGCTCGCGAACACCACCGCGGGCCTGCTGGACCAGGGCAGGGCGCCGTTGCAGGCGGACATCGCGAGCCTTGGCACGCTGGCGAAGAACCTCAACGACAGCCAGGACGTCGTGCAGCACTTCATCCAGTTCCTGCCGACGAAGCTGGCCACGATCATCCCGACCGCCAGCTACGGCTCCTGGTTCAACTTCTTCCTGTGCTCGGCGAGCGGGACGGTCGCGCTGCCGCCGCTCATCCCGCCGGTCACGCTGCCCGTGGAACCGGTGACGCAGACGAGGTGCAAGCCGTGAAGCCCTTCCGGGAGCGCAATCCCTACGCGATCGGGCTGATCAGCCTTTCGGTCCTGGTGTTGGTCCTGCTGGCCGCGTTCTACTCCGACAACCTGCCGATCATCGGCGGCGGCACCACGTATTCGGCCGACTTCACCGAGGACGCGGGCCTGCGCACCGGCGACGACGTGCGGATCGCGGGCGTCAAGGTCGGCAAGGTGACGGCGATCGGCCTTGACGGCGACCACGTCAAGGTGTCCTTCCAGGTCAAGAACGCCTGGGTGGGCGACCAGAGCACGGCCGACATCAAGATCAAGACGTTGCTGGGCGCCAAGTACATGTCGCTCGACCCGCAGGGCTCTGCCGCGCTCAACCCGAACGCGGCCATCCCGACCTCGCGCACCACATCGCCCTACGATGTGCTCGACGCGTTCAGCGGCTTGTCGCGGACCGTCGGCCAGCTGAACACCGACCAGCTGTCGCAGAGCTTCGAGGTGCTGTCGCAGACGTTCGCGAACACCCCGGCGAACGTGCGCAGCGCGCTGAACGGGCTCTCCGCGCTGTCGAAGACGATCTCGTCGCGGGACACGCAGCTCGCGCAGCTGCTGTCCAACACCGGCCAGATCAGCCAGACCCTGGCCAGCCGGGACGCGCAGGTGCAGCAGCTCCTGACCGACGGCACGCTGCTGCTGGGCATGCTCCAGCAGCGCGAACAGGCCATCGCGACCCTGCTGTCGGGCACGCGGAGCCTGTCGCAGCAGCTGGCCGGGCTGGTCAACGACAACACCAAGCAGCTCAACCCGGTGCTGACCCAGCTCAACCAGTTCACCGGCCTGTTGCAGAGCAACCAGGCCAGCCTGGCCAACGGCATCCAGCTGCTGGCGCCGTTCGCCCGGCTGTTCGCCAACACCGTGGGCAACGGGCGCTGGTTCGACAACTACATCTGCGGCCTGATACCGCCCTCCATCGGCCCGATCAACCAGGTGGGGTGTTTGCAGTGAGCTTCGCTACTCGGGCCAATCGGGATCTCGCGCGCGGTGTGGCTATCGCGTGTGTGCTCGCGCTGGTGGTCGCCGCGGTCGTCTGGTGGATCTTCCAGAGCACGAACACGCGCAAGATCAGCGCCTTCTTCGACCAGACGATCGGCGTCTACGCCGGGTCGGACGTGCGGGTGCTGGGCGTGAAGGTCGGCACGATCGACTCGGTCACGCCGGAGGGCACGCAGGTCCGGGTCGACATGTCGGTCGACCGCGGCATCCGGATCCCGGCGACCGCGCAGGCCGTCGTGGTCGCGCCGTCGGTGGTCAGCGACCGGTACGTGCAGCTCGCCCCCGTCTACACCGGCGGCGCCACCATGGGTGACAACGGCGTCATCCCGGCCGCCCGCACGGCCACCCCGGTCGAGCTGGACCAGCTCTACTCCAGCCTGAACAAGGTCTCAACGGCGCTTGGCCCGAACGGCGCCAACGCCAACGGCAGCCTGTCCGACCTGCTCAACAGCCTGGCCGCGAACCTCAACGGCAACGGCCAGAGCCTGCACGACACGATCACCCAGCTGTCCCAGGTCGCCACCACGCTGGACAGCAACAAGGACAACCTGTTCGCCACGGTCGACAATCTGGCGCAGTTCACCCAGACGCTGGCCAACAGCGACGCAACGGTCCGCAAGTTCGCCAACCAGCTGGCCGACGTGAGCGGGTTCCTGGCCGGCCAGCGCGGCCAGCTCGCCGCCGCCGTCACCGAACTGGGCAGCGCTCTTGGCCAGGTGCAGGGCTTCATCCAGAGCAACCGGGCCGAGATCAAGTCCAATGTGGACAATCTGGCGCAGGTGACCAAGGTGCTGGTGAACGAGCGGGCGTCGCTGGCCGAGGTGCTGGACGAGGCGCCGCTCGCGCTGGACGACGTGGTCAACTCCTACAACGCGGCGTCCGGCTCGCTGGACGCCCGCGCCAACATCAACGAGTTGGCCAACCCGCCCATCGTCGAGGTCTGCCACCTGCTGCAGCAGCTCACCCCGGCGAACCTGCCCACGGCACTGTCCGACGCGTGCAACCAGCTCGCGCCCGTGCTGTCCGGCGCGCTCCCGCTGCCGTCCGCGGCCCAGGTGCTGACGTCGCTGCAACAGGGCAAGCTGCCGCCGCTGCCGCTGCCACTGGCCGGCATCGTCTACGGCACGCCGAATTCGTCGACGGGGGGCACGAAGTGATCGCGCGTCGACGGGTTCTGTCCGCTGCCGCGGCACTGGCCGGTGTCGCGCTGGTGGCCGGCTGTCAGGGCTTCCAGGGCGCCTACTCGCTGCCGCTGCCCGGCGGCGCCGACCTGGGCAGCCACCCGTACACGGTGCACGCCGAGTTCGCCGACGTGCTGGACCTGGTGCCGCAGTCGACGGTCAAGGTCAACGACGTGGCCGTTGGCAAGGTCGACTCGATCTCGCTCAACAAGGCCAACTGGACTGCCGACGTCACGCTGAGCGTCAACGGCGACGTGAAGCTGCCCGCGAACGCCGACGCCGACCTGCGCCAGTCCAGCCTGCTCGGCGAGAAGTACATCTCGCTGGTCGCGCCGGAGAACGGCGCGGGCACGCTGGCCAACGGCGCCACCATCCCGCTGGCAAGGACCAATCGGAACACCGAGGTCGAAGAGGTGTTCGGCGCGCTGTCCATGCTGCTCAACGGCGGTGGCGTGCAACAGATCCAGACCATCGCCAAGGAGCTCAACAGCGCCACCACCGGCAACGAGCCAGCCATCCGAGACCTGTTGTCCAATGTGGACACTTTGATGTCCGGGCTGAACGCGCACTCGGCGCAGATCACCCAGGCCCTCGACGGAGTGAACCGGCTGTCCGCGACCCTGTCCTCGCAGACCGACCAGATCGCCGGCGTGCTGACGAATCTCGGCCCCGGCCTTTCCGTGCTCAACGGCCAGCGTGACCAGCTCGTCGCGATGCTCCAGTCGCTGAGCCAGCTCTCCGGGATCGCGGTGGACACGATCAACAAGAGCCAGGCCGACCTGATCAACGACCTGAAGGCGCTCACGCCGACGCTCCAGCAGTTGTCCAACGCGGGCGCCAACCTGCCCAACGCGCTGCAAGTGCTGCTGACGTTCCCGTTCACCGACTACGCGACGCAGGGCATCCGCGGCGACTACGCGAACCTGTTCGCCACCATCAACCTGAACCTCTCGGACGTGCTGACCAACCTGGGCCGCTCCCGCCAGAACCCGCTGTCCGGGCTGCTCCCCGGCCTGCAGGGGCTGACCGGCGGCACCAGCGGCACCCCGACCAACCAGCCGCCGCCACTGCCGCTGCCCAACCAGCCGAGCGGGTCCGGCGCCGGTTCCTGCGCGGGGCTTGGCGGCATTCTGGGCACCCTGCTGGGAGGCTGTCACTGATGCTCACCCGCAAGGTCGTCATCCAGGTGATCGTGTTCGCCATCGTCGGCGTCGTCGCGGTCGTCTACGCAGGCATGCGCTACGCCGGCATCGGCAGCTCGATCGCCCAGCCCGGCTACGCCGTCAGGATGGAGTTGGCCGACGGCGGCGGCATCTTCACCAACGCCGAGGTCACCTACCGGGGTGTCAACGTCGGCAAGGTGACCGGGATGCACCTGACCGCGACCGGCCTCGAGGTCGACCTGCACATCGACTCCAGCGCGCCGAAGATCCCGTCGAACCTGCAGGCCGCCGTGGCCGACCGGTCCGCGGTCGGCGAGCAGTACGTCGACCTGATGCCCAGCACGACCAGCGGCCCCTACCTGGCGGCGGGCTCGGTGATCAGCCAGGACCGCACGTCGGTCCCGCTGTCCACCCAGCTACTGCTGACCAATTTGGACACACTGGCCACGTCGGTGCCGACGCAGTCGTTGCAGGGCGTGGTGAACGAGCTGAACGCCGGGTTCAACGGCACAGGCCCGGACCTGCAGAAACTGCTCGACTCGCTGTCCGACTTCACCAGGACCGCCCAGTCGCAACTGCCGCAGACCACGCAACTGCTGGACACCGGGAAGACCGTGCTGGACACGCAGAACGTCGAGGCGGGCTCGATCGAGTCGTTCAGCAACTCGCTGCTGCAGGTGGCCGCGCAGCTCAAGTCGTCCGATCCGGCGATCCGGAACCTGATCGCGAACGTGCCGCCGGCCGCGCAGCAGGTCACCGACCTGCTGACCGAGACCGGCCCGCAGCTCGGCGCGCTGCTGGCGAACCTGACCACCACCGCGGACATCCTGCGGACCAGGTCCAACGGCCTCGAACTGGCCCTCGTCGCCTACCCGGAGCTGGCAGGCGCGGCCGGCACCGTGGTGCCCGGGGACGGCACCGCGCACCTGGGTCTCGCGCTGAACCTGTTCAACCCGCCGCCGTGCGTGCAGGGCTACCAGGGCACCCCGCACCGGCCGGCCAACGACACCAGCCCAGCCAAGCTGAACACCAACGCGTTCTGCGCGCTCCCGCCGGCCACCGGGGTGGACGTCCGCGGCGCGCAGAACGCGCCGTTCGGCGGCAATCCGCCCGCCCCGGCCGCCGGCTCTGGCAGTGGCAGCCAGCCGCCGACGTCCGGCGGTTCGGGCGGACAGTCCGTGCTGACCGGAACCGCGCTGTCGCCGGTTACGCTGGCCCAACTCCTCGGGCTCGGGTGATGGAGGACGTGATGACCACCGAGACGCTCGCCCCCGCGGCGCCGTCGCGCCGGAACTCGCTGGTCGTGGCCGGCATCGTGCTGGTGGCGGTCGCGGCGGTGGCGGCGGCCGTGTTCGGCGTGCTCTGGTGGACCGCGGCGCACAGCGACCGGTCGACCGGCGTTGCCCAGTCCCGCGACGCCGCGCTGCGCGCCGCCGAGCAGGGCTCGATCAACCTGACCACGCTGGACTACCACAACGTGCAGCAGGGGCTGGACCGGTGGAAGCAGTCCACCACCGGCGACCTCTACACCCAGCTCACCCAGGGCAACCTGGTCAGCACGTTCACCAAGCAGGCACAGCAGGCCAAGTCGGTGACCGTGGGCAAGGTGCTGGACGGCGTGATCACCCAGCTGGACAGCGGCAAGGCCCAGGCCATCGTCTACATGCAGGTGACGGTGTCCGCGGCGGGGGCGAAGCCGACCACGAAACTGGTCCCGCTCCAGTGGGACCTGACCAACGTCCCGAACCAGGGCTGGAAACTCAGCGGCCTGCCGGCCGGTACGCCGGGCCAGTGAGGAAGTAGTAGGCATGCCACCGACCCGTCGTCGTCCCATTCCCGCACCGGCCCCGGTCCGCCGGGCCAGGGTGGCCGGCCGCCGGCATCCGGAGGCCCCGCCCCGCCCGGTCGACGAGCCGTCGTCGGTCGAGGACACCCAGGTCATCCCGGCCATCACCGACGAACCGGCACCCACACCCCAGCCAAGGTCGCGGCCGACCGGCAGGACACGACCCAAGCCGGTCACGACGCCGGCCGCCCGGCAGGCGTCGCCCGAGGCAGCCGAGCCGGGCGAAGCGGACTTCCCGGTCTTCGCGGGGGCCGACGTCGCCGAGCCTCGCAGGCGCCTGGTGCTGCCGATCGCGTTGGCCGTGGTCGCGGTGCTGCTCGGCGGCCTGGCCAGTTGGTTCGGCGTGCAGTGGTCGCACGCGCGCAACACCGTGTCGAACACGGCGCTGGTCGACACGGCCGGCACCGCCGAGGTCAGCGGCGAGGTCGTGACCGCGGTGAACACGATCCTGTCCTACAACTACACGAACATGCAGAAGACCGAGAACGCCGTCGGCCGCCTGCTCACCGGCAAGGCCCTGTGCCAGTACAACCTGCTGTACAAGGTGGTCAAGCAGCAGGCGCCGAGCCAGAAGCTGGTGCTGACCACGACCGTGCAGGCCAAGGGCGTCGAGATGCTCCAGGGCGACACGGCAAGGGTGCTGCTGCTGGTACAGCAGACCGACACCCGGGCGTCGACCAACCAGACCAGCACGTCGCAGTCCATGATCGCGGTCAACACGGTCAAGCAGGGCGGAACCTGGAAGATCAGCAACATCGACACGTTCAACGGCGACAACACCACGCCAGGCTGCTAGCCGGCCAAGCCCGTCCGGCCCGCCGCAACTGGCTCCTGCCGCAACTGGCTCCCGCCGCCAGGCCAGCTTTGCCGCTGTGCCAGCTTTGCCGACCGGCGGGCAGACCCCCGCCCAACCCAGGGGGCTTCGGCCCTTTTCAACCCTATGCCTGTCAAGCCCCAAATGGGGTACTTTCTGAGAAGTTGTGGATAACTCGGCCGGCTGTGGACAACTGGTCAGGTGGTTCGGCTGTGGCCGGGTAGCGTCGGCAGGATGTCTGCGGCGATCTCCTCCACCACTGACTCGTGGCCCGCGTACACGCCTTCGGCTCGTGGCCAGTGGGCGAGGACGTCGGTGAAGCCCAGCCGGGCGGCCTTGCCGAGCATGTCGGTGAAGCAGGCGGTGCTGGTCAGGGAGTAGGTCGGCGACGAGTCGAGGCTCAGGTAGCGGCGCACGGTGTGTGACGGGCGTTCCGCTTCGGACAGGGCGGTGTCCAGTCGTTCCGCTCGTTCGGCGACGCCGGTCCACCACTCGTCGTCGTTCTCGGTGCGGGGGCCGCTGGTGACCCAGCCCTGGCCGAACCTGGCCACCAGGCGGATGGATCGGGGGCCGTTGGCGGCGACCACGAACGGCACCCTCGGCCGCCGCACGCAGCCGGGGGCGCTGCGGGCGTCGACCGCCGTGTAGTGCGCGCCCTGCCAGGTGGTTCGGTCGTTGACCAGTACGGCGTCCAGCAACTCAAGGAACTCGGCGAACCGGTCGACCAGCGCACGGTCGGTCAGTGGCGCGCCACCCAGCACCGTCGTGTCGAAGCCGGTGCGGGCGCCGGCACCGACACCGAGCAACAGCCGGCCGTCGGCCATGTCGTCCAGGGTGGTGATCTCGCGGGCGAAGGACACCGGGTGCCGGAAGTGCGGCGAGGCGACCATGGTGCCAAGCCCGATCCGCTCGGTGGCCAGGGCCGCCGCGGTGAGCGTGGGCACCGCGCCGAACCACGGACCGTCGACCAGCGACCGCCAGCCCAGGTGGTCGTAGGTCCACGCGTGGTCGAATCCGTACCGCTCGACCGCCTGCCACTTCGGCTCCGCCACCCACCACCGGTACTCCGGCAGGATCACCATCCCCACTCGCATGGCTGCGACGGTAACCGTCGGGCGGGACAGCGGCGTACTCGCGGCTCGTCTTGAAAGGGAACAGGCAGGATTGGGGGGTGGAGATTCCCAGACTCGTCGCGACCGATGTTGACGGCACACTGCTGGACCCGATGGACACGGTCACGCCGCGCACCGTGGCCGCGATCGCCAACGCCCGCGCCGCCGGCACGCAGGTCGTGCTGGCCACCGGTCGGCCTGCCCGCTGGATCCCGGCCGCGGCCGCGGCCGCCGGCCTCGACGGCTACGCGGTCTGCGCCAACGGCGCCGTGCTCTACGACATCGCCGCCGACCACGTGCTGCTGGCACATCGGCTGGACCCGGTGCTGCTGCATGACATCGTGCACGCGGTGAGCGCCGCGCTACCCGGGGTCGCCGTCGCGGTCGAGCGGATCGGCGACTCGGCGGCGGCGCTGGAGGGCCACGAGTTCCTCACCGAGGAGGGCTACCGCCACCCCTGGGTCGGCGACACCATCCGGACCGGGTCACGGGCCGAGCTGTTGGGCCGCCCCGCGGTGAAACTGCTGCTGCGGCAGGAGGGGATGACCAGCGACGAACTGGCCGAGATCACCCGTGGCCTGGTCGGCGACTCGGTCGACGTGACCTACTCCAGCAGCGTCGGCATGGTCGAACTGTCCCCGTACGGCGTGACCAAGGGCTCCGGTCTGGCCGAGGTGGCACGGCGGATCGGGGTCGCCGCCGAGGAGGTGGTGGCGTTCGGCGACATGCCCAACGACGTGCCGATGCTGCACTGGGCCGGCCTTGGCGTCGCGATGGGCAACGGCCATCCGGACGCGCTGGCGGCCGCGGACGAGGTCACCCTGTCCAACGCCGACGACGGCGTCGCCGTCGTGCTGGAACGCTGGTTCTAGCGCCCGCCCGCCGTCGCATCCCCGCGGCAGTGATCCGCGCGCCGGGTCACTGCCGGTGTTCGGGCGCCGGCCGGTTCGGCCGGCGCCACTCAGCCGGTTCTCGCTGCCGGGGCGACAACCGGTTGGCGAGCCCGCGCGACCGGTCGGCTGACCCGCCGGTACGGCCGCCGAGGGCTCTCAGGTACAGTTCTGGACATCAAATCATTGAGATCTGCGTCACGTGTTGGGATCCCGACTGCACTGTGTCCGCGTCGTGTTCGTGCGGTGAACTTTGCCGACCGCGAACGGTGCCGTCCGGATTCGCCCAGCTCAGGCAGGTCATCGCGGGAAGCCGCCCGCTCGTCCGGCAGGGTGATCGGGGCGTGGCATCTTGACTGGCGGCGCTCTCGGGGTCACTCTGTCGGTGAACAGCGGGCCTGCTTTTCGACCCTCTCTCGACAGTCGCCGTCCGTGTGGCTAGACTGCTAATTTGCGCTGCCCTCTTTCCGCTTGCCCTCTTTGTAGAGCTAGGATCTTGGGCGCCACCACACCCTTGACAGCTAGGTCGTCCGACTGCTATCGCGCAGCCTGGCGTCAAGCTACAGAGAGTCCCTGGAAGGACGCATCTTGGCAGTCTCCCGCCCGACCCAGGCCACTGCTGCGACCAACTCCATTGCGAACAGTTCTGGGATCCCCGGGGCACCGAAGCGTGTCTCTTTCGCGAAGATTCGCGAGCCGCTGGGTGTTCCCAACCTGTTGGACCTGCAGATTCAGTCGTTCGAATGGCTCACCGGCAATGAGGCGTGGTTCCAGCGCCGCATCGACGCGGGTGACGAGGCGCCGACGGGCGGCCTCGAAGAGGTTCTCAACGAGATCTCGCCGATCGAAGACTTCTCCGGTTCCATGTCGCTGTCCTTCACCGACCCGCGCTTCGACGAGGTCAAGGCCTCCGTCGAGGAGTGCAAGGACAAGGACATGACGTACGCGGCCCCGTTGTTCGTCACGGCGGAGTTCACCAACCACACCACCGGCGAGATCAAGAGCCAGACGGTGTTCATGGGTGACTTCCCGATGATGACCGACAAGGGCACGTTCGTCATCAACGGCACCGAGCGTGTCGTGGTGTCACAGTTGGTCCGGTCCCCCGGCGTTTACTTCGACTCGTCGATCGACAAGACGACCGACAAGGACGTCTTCAGCGTCAAGATCATCCCGAGCCGGGGTGCCTGGCTGGAGTTCGACGTCGACAAACGCGACACGGTGGGTGTTCGCATCGACCGCAAGCGCCGGCAGCCGGTCACCGTGCTGCTGAAGGCGCTCGGCTGGTCGACCGAGCAGATCCGTGAGCGGTTCCACTTCTCGGAAACGCTGATCGCCACCCTGGACAAGGACCACACGGCCGGCACCGACGAGGCCCTGCTGGACATCTACCGCAAGCTGCGTCCCGGCGAGCCGCCGACGAAGGAGAGCGCGCAGACGCTGCTGGAGAACCTCTTCTTCAAGGAGAAGCGGTACGACCTGGCCAAGGTGGGCCGGTACAAGGCCAACAAGAAGCTCGGCCTCGCCATGCCCTACACCACCGGTGTGCTGACCGAGGACGACATCGTCACGACGATCGAGTACCTGGTCCGCCTGCACGCGGCCGAGACGACCATGCCGTCGCAGGGCGAGCCCGGCACCGAGGTGCCGGTCGAGGTGGACGACATCGACCACTTCGGCAACCGTCGCCTGCGCACCGTGGGTGAGCTGATCCAGAACCAGATCCGGGTCGGCCTGTCCAGGATGGAGCGTGTGGTCCGGGAGCGGATGACCACTCAGGACGTCGAGGCGATCACGCCGCAGACCCTGATCAACATCCGCCCGGTGGTCGCCGCGATCAAGGAGTTCTTCGGCACCAGCCAGCTCTCCCAGTTCATGGACCAGACCAACCCGATCGCGGGCCTCACCCACAAGCGCCGCCTCTCGGCGCTCGGCCCCGGCGGTCTGTCCCGTGAGCGGGCCGGCATGGAGGTCCGGGACGTCCACCCCAGCCACTACGGCCGGATGTGTCCGATCGAGACGCCGGAAGGCCCGAACATCGGCCTGATCGGCTCGCTCTCGTCGTACGCGCGGGTGAACCCGTTCGGGTTCATCGAGACGCCGTACCGCAAGGTGGTCGAGGGCCAGGTCACCGACCGGATCCAGTACCTGACCGCCGACGAGGAGGACAGGTACGTCATCGCCCAGGCCAACGCCATCCTGGACGAGGACAACTCGCTGGTCGAGGATCGCGTCCTGGTCCGCCGCAAGGGCGGCGAGATGGAGGCGGTCACCCCGACCGAGGTCGACTACATGGACGTGTCGCCTCGCCAGATGGTGTCCGTGGCCACCGCCATGATCCCGTTCCTCGAGCACGACGACGCCAACCGCGCGCTGATGGGCGCGAACATGCAGCGCCAGGCCGTGCCGCTGCTGCGGGCCGAGTCCCCCCTGGTGGGCACCGGCACCGAGCTGCGGGCCGCGGTCGACGCCGGTGACGTGATGGTCGCCAAGAAGGCGGGCGTCGTCGAGGAGCTCTCCGCCGACTACGTCACGATCATGGCCGACGACGGCACCCGGCAGACCTACGGGCTGCACAAGTTCCGCCGCTCCAACCAGGGCACCTGCATCAACCAGAAGCCGATCATCAACGAGGGCGACCGCGTCGAGGTCGGCCAGGTGATCGCGGACGGTCCGTCCACCCAGAACGGCGAGATGGCGCTCGGCAAGAACCTGCTCGTCGCGATCATGCCGTGGGAGGGCCACAACTACGAGGACGCGATCATCCTGTCGCAGCGTCTCGTGCAGGACGACGTGCTCACCTCGATCCACATCGAGGAGCACGAGATCGACGCGCGGGACACCAAGCTGGGCGCGGAGGAGATCACTCGGGACATCCCGAACGTCTCAGAGGAGGTGCTGGCCGACCTTGACGAGCGCGGCATCATCCGCATCGGCGCCGAGGTCCGCGACGGCGACATCCTGGTCGGCAAGGTCACGCCGAAGGGCGAGACGGAGCTGACCCCGGAGGAGCGGCTGCTGCGCGCGATCTTCGGCGAGAAGGCCCGCGAGGTGCGGGACACGTCGCTGAAGGTGCCGCACGGCGAGAACGGCAAGGTCATCGGCATCCGGGTGTTCTCCCGCGAGGACGACGACGAGCTGCCCCCCGGCGTCAACGAGCTGGTCCGGGTGTACGTGGCGCAGAAGCGCAAGATCCAGGACGGCGACAAGCTGGCAGGCCGCCACGGCAACAAGGGCGTCATCGGCAAGGTGCTGCCGGCGGAGGACATGCCGTTCCTGTCCGACGGCACCCCGGTCGACGTCGTGCTGAACACGCACGGCGTGCCGCGCCGGATGAACATCGGCCAGGTGCTGGAGCTGCACCTCGGTTGGCTGGCCTCCCAGGGCTGGCGGATCGAGGGCGCGCCGAGCTGGGCGGCGAAGCTGTCCGACGAGTTGCACAACGTGGCTCCCGGCACGAACACCGCAACCCCGGTGTTCGACGGCGCCAAGGAGGAGGAGATCACCGGCCTTCTCGGCGCGACGATGCCCAACCGCGACGGCGAGCGGATGGTCGCCCAGGACGGCAAGGCCGTGCTGCTGGACGGCCGCTCCGGCGAGCCGTTCCCGTTCCCGGTCGCGGTCGGCTACATGTACATCCTCAAGCTGCACCACCTGGTCGACGACAAGATCCACGCCCGCTCGACCGGGCCGTACTCGATGATCACCCAGCAGCCGCTGGGCGGTAAGGCCCAGTTCGGTGGCCAGCGCTTCGGTGAGATGGAGTGCTGGGCCATGCAGGCCTACGGTGCGGCGTACACGCTGCAGGAACTGCTCACGATCAAGTCCGACGACGTGCTCGGCCGCGTGAAGGTCTACGAGGCCATCGTGAAGGGCGAGAACATCCCGGAGCCGGGTATCCCGGAGTCGTTCAAGGTGCTGCTCAAGGAGCTGCAGTCGCTGTGCCTCAACGTCGAGGTGCTCTCCAGCGACGGTGCCGCCATCGAGATGCGGGACACCGACGACGAGGACCTGGAACGGGCCGCCGCCAACCTGGGCATCAACCTGTCCAGGAACGAGTCGGCGTCCGTCGACGACATCGTGAACTGACCTCGCCGCCGCTGGGTGAGCCGACGGAGATGTCGGCTCACCCGGCGGCCAGCAGCCACTGATCCACTTTCTAACGCGAGGAGAGAAGAACGACGTGCTAGACGTCAACTTCTTCGATGAACTGCGTATCGGTCTCGCCTCTGCCGACGACATCCGCCAGTGGTCGTTCGGCGAGGTCAAGAAGCCGGAAACCATCAACTACCGCACCCTGAAGCCGGAGAAGGACGGTCTTTTCTGCGAAAAGATCTTCGGTCCGACCCGGGACTGGGAGTGCTACTGCGGCAAGTACAAGCGCGTGCGCTTCAAGGGCATCATCTGTGAGCGCTGCGGCGTCGAGGTGACCCGGTCCAAGGTGCGTCGTGAGCGGATGGGCCACATCGAGCTGGCCGCGCCGGTCACCCACATCTGGTACTTCAAGGGCGTGCCGAGCCGGCTTGGCTACCTGCTGGACCTGGCGCCGAAGGACCTGGAAAAGATCATCTACTTCGCGGCGTACGTGATCACCAGTGTGAACACCGAGCTGCGGCACAACGACCTGCCCACCCTCGAGAACGAGATGCAGGTCGAGCGCAAGCGCGCGGAGAACCGGCGGGACGCCGACATCGAGGCGCGGGCGCAGAAGCTGGAAGCCGACCTGGCCGAGTTGGAGGCGGAAGGCGCCAAGAGCGACGTCCGCCGCAAGGTCAAGGAGGGCGGCGAGCGGGAGATGCGCCAGCTCCGCGACCGGGCCCAGCGTGAGCTGGACCGGCTCGACGAGATCTGGAGCACCTTCACCAAGCTGGACTCCAAGCAACTCATCGCGGACGAGGGCCTCTACCGCGACCTGGTGGACCGCTACGGCGAGTACTTCGTCGGCCACATGGGCGCCGAGGCCATCCAGAAGCTGCTGCTGGACTTCGACGTCAACGCCGAGTCGGAGATCCTGCGGGACACCATCCGCGACGGCAAGGGCCAGAAGAAGCTGCGTGCGCTCAAGCGCCTGAAGGTCGTCGCGGCCTTCCAGGTGACCGGCAACTCGCCGCACGGCATGGTGCTGGACTGCGTCCCGGTGATCCCGCCGGACCTGCGCCCGATGGTGCAGCTGGACGGCGGCCGGTTCGCCACCAGCGACCTGAACGACCTGTACCGCAGGGTGATCAACCGCAACAACAGGTTGAAGCGGCTGATCGACCTCGGCGCGCCCGAGATCATCGTGAACAACGAGAAGCGGATGCTGCAGGAGGCCGTCGACGCGCTGTTCGACAACGGCCGCCGCGGCAGGCCGGTGACCGGACCTGGCAACCGCCCGCTCAAGTCGCTGTCGGATCTGCTGAAGGGCAAGCAGGGCCGGTTCCGCCAGAACCTGCTCGGCAAGCGCGTCGACTACTCGGGTCGTTCGGTCATCGTGGTCGGCCCGCAGCTCAAGCTGCACCAGTGCGGCCTGCCCAAGGCGATGGCGCTGGAGCTGTTCAAGCCGTTCGTGATGAAGCGCCTCGTCGACCTCAACCACGCGCAGAACATCAAGTCCGCCAAGCGGATGGTGGAGCGCACCCGCAACGCCGTGTGGGACGTGCTGGAAGAGGTCATCACAGAGCACCCGGTGCTGCTCAACCGCGCGCCGACGCTGCACCGGCTGGGCATCCAGGCCTTCGAGCCGCAGCTGGTGGAGGGCAAGGCGATCCAGCTGCACCCGTTGGTGTGTGAGGCGTTCAACGCCGACTTCGACGGTGACCAGATGGCGGTCCACCTGCCGCTGTCCGCGGAGGCACAGGCCGAGGCCCGCATCCTGATGCTGTCCTCGAACAACATCCTGTCGCCCGCGTCGGGCCGGCCGCTGGCCATGCCGCGACTGGACATGGTCACCGGCCTGTTCTTCCTGACCAAGCTCAAGGAGGACGGCACGGGCGCCGGCTTCGCGTTCTCGTCGACGGCCGAGGCGATCATGGCTTACGACCGCAAGGTCATCGAGCTCCAGTCGCCGATCAAGATCCGGCTGTACGACCGGAACCCGCCGCGCGGCCAGGAACCCGAGAGCTGGGAGCCGGGCAGCGTGTGGCTGGCGGAGACGACGCTGGGCCGCGTGCTGTTCAACGAGCTGCTGCCGGCGGACTACCCGTTCATCAACGAGCCGCTGTTCAAGAAGCGCCAGGCGGCGATCGTGAACGACCTCGCCGAGCGGTACCCGATGGTCACCGTCGCCCAGACGCTGGACAAGCTGAAGGACGCCGGTTTCCACTGGGCCACCAGGTCCGGTGTCACCATCGCCATCTCGGACGTCGTCGTCCCGCCGAACAAGCAGGCGATCCTCGACGAGTACGAGAAGAAGGCGGACGCGGTCGAGAAGCGCTACCAGCGCGGTCAGCTCTCGCACGCGGAGCGCAACAACGAGCTGGTCAAGGTCTGGACGCAGGCGACGGAAGAGGTCGCCAAGGCGATGGAGGACTTCTTCCCGGACGACAACCCGATCCCGACGATCGTCAAGTCGGGCGCGGCGGGCAACATGACCCAGGTCCGGTCGCTGGCCGGTATGCGTGGTCTGGTGTCCAACCCGAAGGGCGAGTACATCCCGCGTCCGATCAAGGCCAACTTCCGTGAGGGCCTTTCGGTGCTGGAGTACTTCATCGCAACGCACGGTGCCCGCAAGGGCCTCGCCGACACCGCGCTGCGCACCGCCGACTCGGGTTACCTGACCCGTCGTCTCGTGGACGTGTCGCAGGATGTCATCGTCCGGGAGACCGACTGTGACACCACCCGCGGCATCATCGCGCGGGTCGGCGAGCTCGGTTCGGACGGTCGGATCATCCGCGACCAGCACGTGGAGACCAGTGTCTACGCGCGCACCATCGCAGAGGACGCGATCGACAAGGACGGCAACGTCATCCTCAACCGAGGGGACGACCTCGGCGACCCGGCGCTGGAGAAGCTGCTCACCAGCAACGTCACCAAGATCAAGGTGCGCAGCGTGCTGACCTGCGAGTCGGCCGTCGGCGTGTGTGCCACCTGCTACGGCCGCTCGATGGCCACCGGCAAGCTGGTGGACATCGGTGAGGCGGTCGGCATCGTGGCGGCCCAGTCCATCGGTGAGCCCGGCACGCAGTTGACGATGCGTACCTTCCACCAGGGTGGTATCGCGGGCGAGGACATCACCACCGGCCTGCCGCGTGTCCAGGAACTGTTCGAGGCCCGAGTCCCCAAGGGCAAGGCCCCGATCGCCGACGTGGACGGACGAATCCGCATCGAGGACGGCGAGCGGTTCTGGAAGATCACGCTGATCCCGGACGACGGCAGCGAGGAGATCGTCTTCGACAAGCTGTCCAAGCGGCAGCGGATCGCGGCCACGGTCGACGGACCGCTGTCCGACGGCGACCACGTGACGGTCGGCCAGCAGTTGCTGGAAGGCACGCCGGACCCGCACGAGGTGCTGCGCGTGATGGGCCCCCGCGAGGCGCAGTTGCACCTGGTGGACGAGGTCCAGAAGGTGTACCGGGCGCAGGGTGTGTCCATTCACGACAAGCACATCGAGGTCATCATCCGGCAGATGCTGCGCCGCGTGACGATCATCGACTCCGGCGCGACGGAGTTCCTGCCCGGCTCGCTGGTCGAACGGGCGGAGTTCGAGTCGGAGAACCGCAGGGTCGTCGCGGAAGGCGGCGAGCCTGCCTCCGGTCGCCCGGTGCTCATGGGCATCACGAAGGCGTCGCTGGCGACGGACTCGTGGCTGTCGGCGGCCTCCTTCCAGGAGACCACCCGGGTGCTGACGGACAACGCCATCCAGGGCCGTTCCGATCGTCTGGTCGGCCTGAAGGAGAACGTGATCATCGGCAAGCTGATCCCGGCCGGCACCGGCATCAACCGTTACCGCAACATCCAGGTGCAGCCGACGGAGGAGGCACGGGCAGCGGCATACGCCATCCCGTCCTACGACGACGGCTACTACACCCCGGATGTCTTCGGCACCGGCACCGGCGCGGCAGTCCCACTGGACGACTACGACTTCGGTCGTGACTTCCGGTAAGGGAAACGCACAGCGAACGGGCCCCGGCGAATTCTCGCCGGGGCCCGTTTCGCTACCCGACTGGCATCTCACGAGCGCCGGCCGGCATGCAGGCGGGGTTTGCCGTGCTGAGGCAAGGCCGTATCCTGGGGATATGTCGAGCTCGGTCAGCTTCACCGCCACTGTCACGAAGGACGGCGAGTGGTACGTGTCGCGCTGTCTGGAGGTCGAGGTGGCCAGCCAGGGCGAAACCCTGGAGGAAGCCCTGGCCAACCTGCGTGAGGCGCTGGAACTGTACTTCGAGGACGAGCCGGCCCCACCGACTTTCGTGCATCCCCTGGTCACGTCGGTTGACGTGCAGATTTCCGCCGCGTGAGCCCGGCCCTTTCGCAGTTGTCCGGCAAGCAGGTGGTTGCCGCGCTGCTAAAAGCTGGGTTCGATCACGTGTCCACCAAGGGCAGCCACGCCAAGCTGCGCCACCCGGACGGCCGCCGCACGATCGTGCCGCTGCACCGGACCGTCGCACGCGGCACGCTCGCATCGATCCTGCTGCAATCCGGCCTGACCGCCCAGGAGTTCCAGAACCTCCTGAGCTGAGTTGCTGGAAGGCACACCGGACTTTCTAAGCGACCGGCAGCTCGAGCACTGCTCGAATGGTGTCCGCGTCGATGGGTCCGGCCCGCAGGATCTCGACCCCGTCGATCAGCCGAACCAACGTGGACGGTACCGAGTAGGCCGGTACGGCATCGGCGTCAACGACGTGGACAACGTGACCAGCAGGCCACGAAAGCGCCGACAGCGTGGCCGGATCCGGCCCGACGGCCACACTGCCGGACTCGTTCAGGCTGGTCGCCGTGAGCGGCGCGCCGACCTCCGCGATGACCTGGAGCGTCGCCGGATGGTCCGGCACCCGAATCCCGACCGTCCCGTCCAGCGTGACCAACCGGTCCGGCAGCAGACCGGACTGCCGCACCACGACCGTGACCGGCCCCGGCGTCAGCGAGCCGAGGACCCGTTCGGCCGACGGCGTCAACGACGCGAACCGTGCCGCCATGGACAGCGAGGAGCAGGCCACGTGCATGACCTTGGCGTGGTCCCGCTTCTTGGCCGCGAAGGCGCCCTCGACGGCGGCCGCGGAGGTGGCGAGCGCGGCCAGCATGTGGCCGGTCTCGGTCGGCAGTACAGCCAGCCCGCCCTGGCGCAGCGCGTCGGCGACCCGGCGCGCGTCGGCCAGCCGCAGAGTGCCAGCGGCGGAGCTGGACAGATAGGCGATCACGGCTCGACAGCCTACCCGTGACGTTCAGTCACACCGGTGGCCGGGAATAGCACACCGACGGTGACCGTTACACTCATCGCACCGCCGTGGATGCGTCATGAGTGAGGCGGGTAACCCCACCCCGTTTTGACCTGACCACAGGCCGCGAGGTATCTTTGGTAATCGTGCCCGACCCACGTCGGGCCACTCCGCGTGCCTGCGCGCGTCGGGTGAGGCATTTCGGTGCCTCCCGGGCTGGCGGCAGGCGGCGGAAGTCCTCCCGAAACCTGTTGGGACACTAGCGGTCCCGCGCGGGTCCTGGAGCCGGGCGACACGCCCGACCTCGGGATACGGAGGGGCCAAGTACACAGAGGTCTCAGGTGCATTCGACGCAGTGCGCACGAGACGCCAACGCAGGAGAAAGCCGGTCTATGCCCACGATCCAGCAGCTGGTCCGCAAGGGCCGCGAGGACAAGGTCGCCAAGCAGAAGACTGCGGCACTCAAGGGGAGTCCGCAGCGGCGCGGCGTGTGCACCCGCGTCTACACCACCACCCCCAAGAAGCCGAACTCGGCGCTGCGCAAGGTCGCTCGCGTGAAGCTGACCAGCGGCATCGAGGTCACGGCCTACATCCCGGGTGAGGGTCACAACCTGCAGGAGCACTCGATGGTGCTGGTGCGCGGTGGCCGGGTGAAGGACCTGCCCGGCGTCCGCTACAAGATCATCCGCGGTTCGCTGGACACCCAGGGCGTCAAGAACCGCAAGCAGGCTCGCAGCCGGTACGGCGCGAAGAAGGAGAAGAGCTGACATGCCCCGGAAGGGTCCCGCGCCGAAGCGGCCGCTGATCTCCGACCCGGTGTACGGCTCGCCGCTGGTCACCCAGTTGGTCAACAAGGTGCTCAAGGACGGCAAGCGTTCGGTTGCCGAGCGCATCGTCTACGGCGCACTGGAAGGTGCCCGCGACAAGACCGGCAACGATCCTGTTGTCACGCTCAAGCGCGCGTTGGACAACGTGAAGCCGACCATCGAGGTGAAGAGCCGCCGCGTCGGCGGTGCCACCTACCAGGTGCCGATCGAGGTCAAGCCGGGTAGGTCCACCACCCTGGCGCTGCGTTGGCTGGTGAGCTTCTCCAAGGCGCGCCGTGAGAAGACCATGATCGAACGACTGATGAACGAGCTGCTCGATGCGAGCAACGGCTTGGGTGCCAGCGTGAAACGACGCGAGGACACCCACAAGATGGCTGAGTCCAACAAGGCCTTCGCCCACTACCGCTGGTAACGCACCGGCCGGCCAACCAGGCTGGTCGGCCCAAGTGAGCGCCACACCGCTCAAGACAGGGGACGACACCGTGGCACGCGACGTGCTCACAGATCTGGCCAAGGTCCGCAACATCGGGATCATGGCCCACATCGACGCGGGCAAAACCACGACGACCGAGCGGATCCTCTTCTACACGGGGATCAACTACAAGATCGGCGAGGTGCACGACGGCGCCGCGACGATGGACTGGATGGAGGAGGAGCAGAAGCGGGGAATCACGATCACTTCTGCCGCCACCACCACGTTCTGGGCCGATCACCAGATCAACATCATCGACACGCCTGGGCATGTCGATTTCACTGTTGAGGTCGAACGGTCCCTGCGGGTGCTCGATGGTGCCGTTGCCGTGTTCGACGGCAAGGAGGGCGTCGAGCCCCAGTCCGAGCAGGTGTGGCGTCAGGCCAACAAGTACGACGTGCCGCGGATCTGTTTCGTCAACAAGATGGACAAGGTCGGCGCGGACTTCTACTTCACGGTGCGGACGATCAAGGAGCGCCTCGGCGCCCGGCCGCTGGTGATCCAGCTGCCGATCGGTGCCGAGTCGGACTTCACCGGCGTCGTCGACCTCGTCGAGATGCGGGCGCTGACCTGGCGCGGTGAGGTGCAGAAGGGTGCCGACTACACGGTCGAGGAGATCCCGGCCGACCTGGTCGAGCAGGCAGCCGAGTACCGGGAGCAGCTGATCGAGGCCGTCGCCGAGACCGACGACGACCTGATGGAGGCCTACCTCGGTGGCGAGGAGCTGACCATCGCGCAGATCAAGGCCGGCATCCGGAAGCTGACCATCACCAGCCAGGCCTACCCGGTGCTGTGCGGTTCGGCGTTCAAGAACAAGGGCGTGCAGCCCATGCTCGACGCCGTGGTCGACTACCTGCCGACGCCGCTGGACGTCCCCGCGGTGCAGGGTTTCCTGCCGGACGGCGAGACCGTGGTCTCCCGCAGGCCGAGCACTGACGAGCCGTTCTCGGCGCTCGCCTTCAAGATCATGACGCACCCGTTCTTCGGCAAGCTCACCTACATCCGGGTCTACTCGGGTCGGGTGGCCGCCGGCACGCAGGTGATCAACTCCACCAAGGAGCGCAAGGAGCGCATCGGGAAGCTCTTCCAGATGCACGCCAACAAGGAGAACCCGGTCGAGGAAGCCATCGCCGGGCACATCTACGCGGCCATCGGGCTCAAGGACACCACCACCGGTGACACCCTGTGCGACCCGCAGGCGCCGATCGTGCTCGAGTCGATGACGTTCCCCGACCCGGTGATCCAGGTCGCCATCGAGCCGAAGACAAAGGCCGACCAGGAGAAGCTGGGCGTTGCGATCCAGAAGCTGGCCGAGGAGGACCCCACCTTCCAGGTCAAGCAGGACGAGGAGACCGGCCAGACGATCATCGCCGGCATGGGCGAACTGCACCTCGAGGTGCTCGTCAACCGGATGAAGAGCGACTTCAAGGTCGAGGCGAACATCGGCAAGCCGCAGGTCGCGTACCGCGAGACCATTCGCGGCACGGTGCTGAAGCACACGTACGTGCACAAGAAGCAGACCGGTGGCTCCGGTCAGTTCGCCAAGATCATCATCAACCTGGAGCCGCTCGGCCGGACCGAGGACGGCGCGCTGTACGAGTTCGACAACAAGGTCACCGGTGGCCGCATCCCGAAGGAGTACATCCCGTCGGTGGACGCGGGCGCCCAGGACGCCATGCAGTACGGCGTGCTGGCCGGCTACCCGTTGGTCGGCATCAAGCTGACCCTGGTGGACGGCGCGTACCACGAGGTCGACTCGTCCGAGATGGCGTTCAAGATCGCCGGTTCCATGGCGCTCAAGGAGGCCGCACGCAAGGCCAATCCGGCCCTGCTGGAACCGATGATGGCGGTCGAGGTGACCACGCCAGAGGACTACATGGGCGATGTCATCGGCGATCTGAACTCCCGTCGTGGGCACATCCAGGCGATGGAGGAGCGCAGTGGCGTCCGGGTCGTGAAGGCCCTCGTGCCGCTGTCTGAGATGTTCGGGTATGTCGGCGACCTGCGGTCGAGGACCCAAGGCCGGGCGAACTACTCCATGGTGTTTGACTCCTACGCGGAGGTTCCGGTGAACGTCGCGAAGGAGATCATCGCGAAGGCAACGGGCGAGTGACCCGGAACCGGAGCACCGCACAGTAAGTGTGCGGGCTCCGGGGGTCACCCCGGGGGCTCCGCACGACAGACCCTGATGAGATCGTCATACCGACAACATCGACAACAGCGTCGACGGTATGGCGGAGCGAGACGAAGTCCAGGAGGACAATCCAGTGGCGAAGGCGAAGTTCGAGCGGACCAAGCCGCACGTCAACATCGGCACCATCGGTCACATCGACCATGGCAAGACCACGCTGACCGCGGCGATCTCCAAGGTTCTGCACGACAAGTTCCCTGACGTGAACAAGGCGTCGGCGTTCGACCAGATCGACAAGGCACCAGAAGAGCGCCAGCGTGGTATCACGATCTCCATCGCGCACATCGAGTACCAGACCGAGAAGCGCCACTACGCGCACGTCGACTGCCCCGGTCACGCCGACTACATCAAGAACATGATCACCGGTGCCGCGCAGATGGACGGCGCGATCCTGGTGGTCGCGGCGACGGACGGCCCGATGCCGCAGACCCGTGAGCACGTGCTGCTGGCCCGCCAGGTCGGTGTGCCGTACATCGTGGTGGCCCTGAACAAGGCCGACATGGTGGACGACGAGGAGATCATGGAACTCGTCGAGCTCGAGGTCCGTGAGCTGTTGTCGATGCAGGAGTACCCGGGCGACGACCTGCCGGTGGTTCGCGTCTCCGCGCTGAAGGCGCTGGAGGGCGACCCCGAGTGGTCCGCGAAGCTCATGGAGCTCATGGACGCGGTCGACGAGAACATCCCGGAGCCGGTGCGTGAGGTCGAGAAGGCCTTCCTGATGCCGATCGAGGACGTGTTCACGATCACCGGCCGTGGCACCGTGGTGACCGGTCGTATCGAGCGCGGCATCATCGAGGTCAACAAGGAGGTGGAGATCGTCGGCATCAAGGAGCAGTCGATGAAGACCACCGTGACCTCCATCGAGATGTTCAACAAGTTCCTCGACGAGGGTCGGGCCGGCGACAACGCCGCTCTGCTGCTGCGCGGTATCAAGCGTGAGCAGGTCGAGCGCGGCATGGTCGTCGTGAAGCCGGGCACCACCACCCCGCACACCGAGTTCGAGGCGAAGGTCTACATCCTGTCCAAGGACGAGGGCGGGCGGCACACGCCGTTCTTCAACAACTACCGCCCCCAGTTCTACTTCCGCACCACGGACGTGACCGGTGTGGTGACCCTCCCCGAGGGCACCGAGATGGTCCTGCCGGGTGACACCACGGAGATGCTGGTCAAGCTGATCCAGCCGATCGCCATGGACGAGGGACTGCGCCTCGCGATCCGGGAAGGTGGCCGTACCGTCGGCGCCGGCCAGGTGACCAAGGTCATCAAGTAACGCTGTTTCCACACCGATTTGGAAGCCAAACACTCGTATGGCATCCTTGACGGGTTGCTCGTTGCGGGGCGGCCGGACGTGAAGCCGTTTTCGGCTGAACCGGCCGCCCCGGCACGAGTAGGACTGTTGGGCCGCTAGGCCTCACACCAATGAACGACCCGGAGTCATGAGCACCGGTATGCGCGAGGTCGGCGACACGCCCGACCGCGTGGACCGGAGAGGGACTCCACCGAGCAATTGACCTGTGAATAGGCGAGCGAAGCGACGTCCTTCGGGCACTACCGGAGGGCAGGGCGACGCGGGAGGAACGAGCAGCCACCATGGCGGGACAGAAGATCCGCATTCGGCTCAAGGCATACGACCATGAGGCGATTGACGCGTCGGCACGGAAGATCGTGGAGACCGTGACGCGCACCGGTGCCCGGGTTGTCGGTCCGGTACCGCTACCCACCGAGAAGAACGTGTACTGCGTCATCCGCTCGCCGCACAAGTACAAGGACTCGCGGGAGCACTTCGAGATGCGCACGCACAAGCGCTTGATCGACATCCTCGACCCGACGCCGAAGACGGTGGACGCGCTGATGCGCATCGACCTCCCGGCCAGCGTCGACGTCAACATCCAGTAAGCGTCCGGGCTGCCGAGGCGGAGAGTCAACGAGAGCTATGTCTGACAGGCAAATGAAGGGCATTCTGGGCACCAAGCTCGGCATGACCCAGGTCTTCGACGAGGCGAACCGGATCGTTCCGGTCACCGTCGTCCAGGCCGGGCCGTGTGTGGTGACCCAGGTGCGCACCCAGGAGAAGGACGGCTACCAGGCCGTACAGCTGGCCTTCGGCGCGATCGACCCGCGCAAGGTCAACAAGCCGGAGACGGGCCACTTCACGAAGGCCGGCCTCACCCCGCGTCGCGTGCTCGCCGAGCTGCGCACCACCGACGCCGGCGAGTACACCGTGGGCCAGGAGATCACCGCCGAGGTGTTCGCGGGCGGCGCGGTCGTGGACGTGACCGGCACCAGCAAGGGCAAGGGCTTCGCCGGTGTCATGAAGCGACACGGCTTCTCCGGCCTCGGCGCCGGCCACGGCGTGCAGCGCAAGCACCGCTCGCCCGGCTCGATCGGCGCGTGCGCCACTCCGGGCCGGGTGTTCAAGGGCGTGCGCATGGCGGGCCGGATGGGCCACGTCCGGGTGACCACGCAGAACCTGACAGTGCACCGGGTGGACGCCGAATCGGGTCTGCTGTTGATCAAGGGCGCGATCCCTGGTCCCAAGGGCAGCCTGGTGTTCGTCAAGACGGCCGCGAAGGGCGGTGTGTAGTAATGGCAAGCGCGGAAACGACAGAGACCGACGTGCGCGTCATCGACGTGCACACCCCGGACGGCGGCACCGACGGCACCGTCGAGCTGCCCAACGAGATCTTCGGTGTGCAGGCCAACATCGCGCTGATGCACCAGGTGGTCGTCGCGCAGCAGGCCGCGGCCCGGCAGGGCACGCACTCGACGAAGACCCGAGGCGAGGTGTCCGGTGGCGGCCGCAAGCCCTACCGGCAGAAGGGCACCGGTCGCGCCCGCCAGGGTTCGACCCGCTCGCCGCAGTTCGTCGGCGGTGGGGTGTCGCACGGCCCGCAGCCCCGCGACTACACCCAGCGGACCCCCAAGAAGATGAAGGCCGCCGCACTGCGCGGTGCCCTGTCCGACCGGGCCCGCGGTGACCGGATCCACGTGCTCACCGCGATGGTCGCCGGCGAGACGCCGTCGACCAAGTCGGCCCGCACCGCGGTGGCCAACCTGGTCGAGGCACGCAGGGCACTGGTCGTGCTGGTGCGCGGCGACGAGCTCGGTCGGCTCTCGGTGCGCAACCTCGACGGCGTGCACGTGCTGACCGTCGACCAGCTCAACACGTACGACGTGCTGGTCAACGACGACGTGGTGTTCACCCTCGAGGCGTTCGAGGCGCTGCTCGCCGGCCCGGCCCGCGGCCGTTCCGGCAAGGCAGTGGCGAGCTCCGACGAGGTTGAGGAGGCGCAGCTGTGATCCCCGACCCCCGCGACATCCTGATCGCACCGGTGGTTTCCGAGAAGTCCTACGGCTTGCTCGAAGAGAGCAAGTACACGTTCCTGGTGGACCCGAGGGCCAACAAGACCGCCATCAAGATCGCGGTCGAGAAGGTCTTCGGCGTCAAGGTCGTGAGCGTCAACACGCTCAACCGCCAGGGCAAGCGCAAGCGCACCCGCAACGGCTACGGGAAGCGCAAGGACACCAAGCGAGCCATCGTGACCCTGTCCGCCGAGAGCAAGCCGATCGAGATCTTCGGCGGCCCCGCCGCGTAAGGGACGAAAGCAACCATGGGCATCCGCAAGTACAAGCCGACGACGCCGGGCCGTCGTGGCTCCAGCGTCTCCGACTTCGCCGAGATCACCCGGTCGACGCCGGAGAAGTCGCTGCTGCGCCCGCTGCACGGCCACGGCGGCCGCAACGCGCAGGGCAAGATCACCACGCGCCACCAGGGTGGCGGCCACAAGCGTGCCTACCGGCTGATCGACTTCCGCCGGTCGGACAAGGACGGCATCCCGGCCAAGGTCGCGCACATCGAGTACGACCCCAACCGCACCGCCCGGATCGCGCTGCTGCACTACGTGGACGGCGAGAAGCGCTACATCATCGCGCCGGCCAAGCTGCGCCAGGGCGACAAGGTGGAGGCGGGCGCGCGCGCGGACATCAAGCCGGGCAACAACCTGCCGCTGCGCAACATCCCGACGGGCACCGTGGTGCACGCCATCGAGCTGCGGCCCGGTGGTGGCGCCAAGATCGCCCGCTCCGCAGGGGCCAGCGTGCAGCTCGTCGCCAAGGACGGTCCCTACGCGCAGCTGCGCATGCCGTCCGGCGAGATCCGCAACGTGGACGTGCGCTGCCGGGCCACCGTCGGTGAGGTCGGCAACTCGGAGCACGCGAACATCAACTGGGGCAAGGCGGGCCGGATGCGATGGAAGGGCAAGCGCCCGACCGTCCGCGGTGTCGCCATGAACCCGGTCGACCATCCGCACGGCGGTGGCGAGGGCAAGACGTCCGGTGGCCGGCACCCGGTGAACCCGAACGGCAAGCCAGAGGGCCGTACCCGTCGCCGCAAGCCGAGCGACCAGCTCATCGTGCGGCGTCGTCGCACCGGTAAGAAGCGCTGAGCAGGAAGGGAGTGACAAGGAATGCCGCGTAGTTTGAAGAAGGGCCCATTCGTCGACGACCACCTGCTCAAAAAGGTGGACGTGCTGAACGAGGCCAACAAGAAGTCGGTCATCAAGACCTGGTCCCGACGGTCCACGATCATCCCGGACATGTTGGGGCACACGATCGCCGTGCACGACGGTCGCAAGCACGTCCCGGTGTTCGTCACCGAGGCCATGGTGGGGCACAAGCTGGGCGAGTTCGCCCCGACGCGCACCTTCAAGGGCCACATCAAGGACGACCGGAAGTCCCGCCGCCGCTAAGGCGCTGTGAGACGAACTGACAACCAAGTAACGAGCAAGGGGTAGCAGACATGGCTAACGACGCCGCAAGCGCGGAAGAGCTTCCGCGCGCAGTGGCGCGCGCCCGCTACGTCCACATGACGCCGATGAAGACGCGTCGCGTGGTCGACCTGATCCGGGGCCGCAACGCCCGGGAGGCCCTGGCCGTGCTCCAGTTCGCGCCGCAGGCCGCAAGCGGTCCGGTGGCGAAGGTGCTCGCCAGTGCGATGGCCAACGCCGAGAACAATCTCGAACTCGACCCGGAAACCCTGTGGATCAGCGCGGCCTATGTGGACGAGGGCCCGACGCTGAAGCGGTTCCGGCCGAGGGCCCAGGGGCGCACGTACCGCATCCGCAAGCGCACCAGCCACATCACCATCGAGGTGGAGTCGCTGGTGTCGGCCACGCCGAAGGGCGGCACCGCAAAGGGCCGCAAGGGTGACGCGCAGGCGGCCGCCCCCAAGGGCCGTGCGAGTAAGAAGGAAGGGGCCCGCTAGTGGGTCAGAAGATCAGCCCGCACGGCTTCCGTCTCGGCATCACCACCGACTGGAAGTCCCGGTGGTACGCGGACAAGCAGTACGCGGAGTACGTGGCGGAGGACGTCAAGATCCGCCGCCTGCTGTCCAAGGGCATGGAGCGCGCCGGCATCTCGAAGGTGGAGATCGAGCGGACCCGTGAGCGGGTGCGGGTGGACATCCACACCGCCCGTCCCGGGATCGTGATCGGTCGCCGCGGCGCCGAGGCGGACCGGATCCGGGCCGAACTGGAGAAGCTCACCAAGAAGCAGGTGCAGCTGAACATCCTCGAGGTCAAGAACCCCGAGTCGGATGCGCAGCTGGTCGCGCAGAGCGTCGCGGAGCAGCTGTCCAACCGGGTGGCGTTCCGTCGCGCGATGCGCAAGGCGATCCAGACCGCGATGCGTTCCGCGCAGGTCAAGGGCATCAAGGTGCAGTGCAGCGGCCGGCTCGGCGGTGCCGAGATGTCCCGGTCGGAGCACTACCACGAGGGCCGGGTGCCGCTGCACACGCTGCGCGCGGACATCGACTACGGCTTCTTCGAGGCACGCACCACGTTCGGCCGGATCGGCGTCAAGGTGTGGATCTACAAGGGTGAGGTCGTCGGCGGCATCAGTGCGCGCCGGGAGCGGGACGCGGCGGCCGACGGCCGTGGCGCGCCGCGCCGCGAGCGCTCGGACCGCCCCGACCGTCCGGCCCGTCCGCGTCGCTCCGGTGCGTCGGGCACCACCGCGACGAGCACCGAGGCCGGTCGTGCGGCAGCCGCCGAGCAGGCGGACCCGTCCGCGACGCCCGTTGTCGACAGCACTCCCGCGCCGGAAGCCACCGCGCCTGAAGCAGGGAACGGGGAGGGCTGAGTCGTGCTCATCCCACGCAAGGTCAAGCACCGCAAGCAGCACCACCCGAGCCGATCGGGTGCGGCCAAGGGCGGCACGAAGGTCACGTTCGGCGAGTTCGGCATCCAGGCACTGGAGCCCGCCTACCTGACGAACCGGCAGATCGAGTCCGCCCGTATCGCCATCAACCGGCACATCCGCCGTGGCGGCAAGGTCTGGGTGAACATCTTCCCGGACCGCCCGCTGACCAAGAAGCCGGCGGAGACCCGGATGGGTTCCGGCAAGGGCTCGCCCGAGTACTGGATCGCGAACATCAAGCCGGGCCGGGTGCTGTTCGAGATGACCTTCCCGAACGAGACCGTGGCGCGCGAGGCGCTGCGTCGCGCGATCCACAAGCTGCCGATGAAGTGCCGGATCGTCACGCGAGATGGTGGTGATTTCTGATGGCGGGCAGTGGGGCGGGAACCGCCGCGGCCCAGGTCCGTGAGCTCACCGACGACGAGTTGGTGCTGCGCCTGCGGGAAGCCAAGGAGGAGCTGTTCAACCTCCGCTTCCAGATGGCCACCGGACAGCTGGACAACAATCGCCGGCTGCGCACGGTCCGGCACGACATCGCGCGGATCTACACGGTGATGCGCGAGCGCGAACTGGGGCTGTCCGTGTCGCCCGACGAGAGCACTGGTGAGGGTGCGGCATGAGTGAAGAGACGACCGAGACGACGACCGTGACCCGCAACGACCGCAAGGTCCGCGAGGGCTACGTCGTCTCGGACAAGATGAACAAGACGATCGTGGTCCAGCTCGAGGACCGCAAGAAGCACCGCAGGTACGCCAAGGTCATGCGCAGCACCAACAAGGTGAAGGCACACGACGAGGGCAACACCGCCGGTGTCGGCGATCGGGTGCAGATCATGGAGACCCGTCCGCTGTCGGCGACAAAGCGCTGGCGGCTGGTGGAGATTCTCGAAAAGGCCAAGTAGGACGGACCGCGCGCGTCAGGTCGGAAATCTGGCGTGCCACAACGGGTCAGGAGTTGTTGTGATCCAGCAGGAGTCGCGACTGCGCGTCGCCGACAACACCGGTGCGAAGGAGATCCTCTGCATCCGGGTGCTCGGCGGTTCGTCGCGTCGCTACGCGGGCATCGGCGACATCATCGTCGCCACGGTCAAGGACGCCATCCCCGGTGCCGCGGTGAAGAAGGGCGACGTGGTGAAGGCCGTGATCGTCCGTACCGCCAAGGAGAAGCGCAGGCCGGACGGCTCGTACATCAAGTTCGACGAGAACGCCGCTGTGCTGATCCGTCCGGACAACGAACCGAGGGGCACCCGGATCTTCGGCCCCGTCGGCCGCGAACTGCGGGACAAGCGTTTCATGAAGATCATCTCCCTGGCACCGGAGGTGCTCTGATATGAAGATCAAGAAGGGTGACACGGTCGTCGTCATCGCCGGCAAGGACAAGGGCGCCAAGGGCAAGGTCATCCAGGCCTACCCGGAGCGCAACCGGATCCTGGTCGAGGGCGTCAACCGGATCAAGAAGCACACCCGGATCACCCAGACCCAGCGCGGCGCCCAGTCGGGCGGGATCGTGACCCAGGAGGCCGCCATCCACGTGAGCAACGTGATGGTGGTCGACTCCGACGGCAAGCCCACCAGGGTCGGGTACCGCACGAACGACGCGGGGAAGCGCGTACGCGTGTCCAAGCGGAACGGTAAGGACATCTGATCATGACCACGACTGAGAAGACGATCCCCCGTCTGAAGACCCGTTACCGCAAGGAGATCGCGGTCGAGCTGCGCAAGCAGTTCGCGTACGGCAACCCGATGCAGATCCCGGGCGTGGTCAAGGTCGTCGTCAACATGGGCGTCGGCGACGCGGCCAGGGACGGCAAGCTGATCGAGGGCGCGGTGCGCGACCTGGCCACCATCACCGGCCAGCGGCCGGAGGTGCGGAAGGCCCGCAAGTCCATCGCGCAGTTCAAGCTGCGCGAGGGCATGCCGATCGGCGCGCGGGTGACCCTGCGCGGCGACCGGATGTGGGAGTTCCTCGACCGGCTGCTGACCATCGCGCTGCCCCGTATCCGCGACTTCCGCGGCCTGTCGCCCAAGCAGTTCGACGGCGCCGGCAACTACACGTTCGGCCTCAACGAGCAGTCGATGTTCCACGAGATCGACCCGGACTCGATCGACCGGCCGCGCGGCATGGACATCACGGTGGTCACCACCGCCACCAACGACGCGGAGGGCCGGGCGCTGCTGAAGCTCCTGGGCTTCCCGTTCAAGGAGCAGTGATCTGGCGCGATGGTCGCTGAGGATCGCAACAGGGAGAACTGATATGGCGAAGAAGGCGCTGGTCATCAAGGCGGCGGCCAAGCCGAAGTTCAAGGTCCGGGGTTACAACCGGTGCCAGCGGTGCGGCCGTCCGCACGCGGTGTTCCGCAAGTTCGGGCTGTGCCGTATCTGCCTGCGCGAGATGGCCCACCGCGGCGAACTACCCGGTGTGAGCAAGTCCAGCTGGTGATTTGCTCCACCCTATGACTTCCACTTCGCCACAGGCCCGGGTCGGAGATCCGGGGACCACGGCGAGAAAGGTTGATGGCGTCACCCATGACGATGACCGACCCGATCGCAGACATGTTGACGCGTCTGCGCAACGCAAACTCGGCATACCACGACGAGGTCGTGATGCCGCACTCGAAGCTGAAGACCCACATCGCCGAGATCCTCAAGCGCGAGGGCTACGTGGCGGGCTTCCGCACCGAACAGGGTGAGACTCGCAAGAACCTCATCGTCGAGCTGAAGTACGGCCCGAACCGGGAACGGAGCATCGCAGGCCTGCGCCGCGTCTCCAAGCCCGGTCTGCGGGTGTACGCGAAGTCGACCGGCCTGCCCAAGGTGCTCGGTGGCCTCGGCGTCGCGATCATTTCCACGTCCACCGGCCTCCTGACCGATCGGCAGGCCGGCAAGCAGGGTGTGGGCGGGGAAGTCCTCGCCTACGTCTGGTAAGGGAGGGGAGCAGGTATGTCGCGCATCGGAAAGCTGCCGATCACCGTCCCCGCCGGGGTGGACGTGACCATCGAGGGCCGCACGGTCAGCGTGAAGGGACCCAAGGGCACCCTGACGCACACCGTTGCCGAGCCGATCACCGTCGAGCGGGACGAGGACGGCACGCTGGCCGTCAAGCGTCCCAACGACGAGCGCCAGAGCCGGTCGCTGCACGGGCTGTCGCGCACACTGGTGTTCAACATGATCGTCGGCGTCACGCAGGGCTTCGAGAAGAAGATGGAGATCCACGGCGTCGGCTACCGCGTGCTGGCCAAGGGCTCTGACCTCGAGTTCGCCCTCGGCTACAGCCACCCGGTGCCGGTGAAGGCGCCGGCCGGCATCAAGTTCGCGGTCGAGACGCCCACCCGGTTCTCCGTGTCGGGCATCGACAAGCAGCAGGTCGGCGAGGTCGCCGCGAACATCCGCAAGCTGCGCAAGCCGGACCCGTACAAGGGCAAGGGCGTGCGGTATTCGGGCGAGAAGATCCGCCGCAAGGTCGGAAAGACGGGTAGGTGACCATGAGCGAATCGACTGTTGCCAAGCGCAAGCCGGTTGGCAAGGACGCTTCAACGAAGCGTCGGATCGCGAAGGGGCGCCGCCACTTCCGCCTGCGCAAGAAGGTCAGCGGCAGCGCCGCCCGGCCGCGGCTGGTGGTGAACCGGTCCGCGCGGCACATCGTCGCGCAGATCGTGGACGACCTGGTCGGCCACACCATCGCGTCGGCGTCGAGCCTCGAGGCCGACGTCCGCGCGATGGACGGCGACAAGAAGGCGCGTGCCGCCAGGGTCGGCGCGCTGCTCGCGGCACGGGCCAAGGACGCCGGGATCGAGAAGGTGGTGTTCGACCACGGTGGCCACGGCTACCACGGCCGGATCGCCTCTCTTGCCGACGCGGCCCGCGAGGGCGGGCTGGAGTTCTGATGTACCGGACCAAGATTGAGAGGAACGCCTGATGCCGGGACGCACACGGCAGTTCGGTGGCGGCCAGGGCCAGGGCGGTCAGGGTGGCAACGAGCGCGGCGAGCGCCGCGGCCGCCGCGAAGGCCGCGACAGCGGTAGGGGCGGGCCGTCCCAGGAGAAGACTCCGCATCTCGAGCGGGTGGTCGCGATCAACCGCGTGGCCAAGGTGGTCAAGGGTGGTCGACGCTTCAGCTTCACCGCCCTCGTGGTGGTCGGCGATGGCGACGGCATGGTCGGTGTCGGCTACGGCAAGGCGAAGGAGGTGCCGGCCGCCATCGCCAAGGGTGTCGAGGAGGCCAAGAAGAACTTCTTCCGCGTGCCTCGGATCGCCGGCACCATTCCGCACCCGATCCAGGGTGAGGCGGCCGCCGGTGTGGTGCTGCTCAGGCCCGCTTCCGCCGGTACCGGCGTGATCGCCGGTGGCCCGGTGCGCGCCGTGCTGGAGTGCGCGGGCGTGCACGACGTGCTGAGCAAGTCACTCGGCAGCGACAACGCGATCAACATCGTGCACGCGACCGTGGCGGCCCTGAAGGGCTTGCAGCGGCCGGAGGAGGTCGCGGCCCGCCGTGGCCTGCCGCTGGAGGACGTGGCGCCCGCGGCGATGCTGCGCGCCCGTGCCGGGCAGGCGGTGTGACATGGCGAAGCTGAAGGTGACCCAGGTCAAGAGTTCCATCGGCGGCAAGCGCAACCAGCGCGAGTCATTGCGCACGCTGGGCCTGCGCAAGATCCGCCAGTCGGTGGTTCGGGAGGACAGCCCCCAGGTGCGCGGCCTGATTCACACCGTGCGGCACCTGGTGGCCGTCGAGGAGGTCGACTGACGCCATGACGATCAAGATTCATCACCTGCGGCCGGCTCCCGGCGCCAAGACCGAGAAGATCCGCATCGGTCGCGGTGAGGGCGGCAAGCGGGGCAAGACCGGTGGTCGCGGTACCAAGGGCACCAAGGCACGGAAGAACGTGCCGGCGGCGTTCGAGGGCGGCCAGATGCCCATCCACATGCGACTGCCGAAGCTGCGTGGCTTCCGCAACCGTTTCCGGGTGGAGTACCAGGTGGTCAACGTCGGTGACATCGCGCGGGTCTTCCCGCAGGGTGGCGCGCTCGGCGTCGACGAGCTGGTGGCCGGCGGCCTGGTCCGCAAGGGACAGTTGGTCAAGGTCCTCGGCAACGGCGACCTGGAGGGCGTCAAGGTGGACATCACCGCGAACGCTTTCTCCGGCAGCGCGGTTGAGAAGATCAGTGCGGCCGGCGGTTCCATCACCAAGCTGTAATTTATGTAATCGGACACGGGCCGGCGGATTTCTCCGCCGGCCCGTTCTGTTTGTCTGTGGCCTTGGGTTCGGCTGTCTGGCACTGTCAGCTTCGATGCCGGCCGCCACGTTTTCCCTGTCCGAGTTCAACGTCGTGTGGTCGGCGCTTGACTTGGGGCGGTTGCCCTTCCCGCTCACCGCCCGGGTCGGCCCGCCGACGGCGCAGGAGCGGGCAGCGGTGTTCGAACAGCTCGCCGACCGGGGCCTTGCCATCGGGTCGGAGCTGCGCACGGAATGGGTCGAGTTCCTGCACGTGCTGGCCCGGCCGGAGCGTTCGGTGGACGCCGTCGGGCGGATCGTGCGCCCGTTGGCCGCCACCGCGGCGGCACGCGGCACCGTGGCCGTGCTGGCCTTGCAGGACCGCGGTTCCGTGGCGCTCGGCCCGATCCGCGCCGGCAGCCTGGTGGAGTCCGTGGTGGCTCTGCTGCCGGCCGAGCCCGCCGGTCCAGGTCACCCGTTCGAGGTGCCGATGGACGTGGTGCGGCGCCTGCTGGCGGACGCGAGGCGGACCGAACTGACCGGCCTCAACGACTTACCCGCGGCCGACGCGGGATTGTTACTGAGGCTGGCCGAGGGCCGGGTGCGCGGCGGCCAGTTCGGCGTCAACGTGGCCGACGCGACCGGCAGGCTGCGCCGCGGTATCCCGGTGGTGTCGTGGTTCGACACCATGGAGGGGCGCTACCTGATGACCAACGACGGCGCCACCCTGGCCATCGCGCCTGCCGACTCGGCCCGGATCGCGGTCCGGCTGCACGAGGTGTTGGCGGACCACCGATAATCCGACAAATCAGGCGGCCATTCGCGACTCCCGCGTTGATCGACTCGGCCGATTCGGTGGCTGGCCGGTCAACTGTGAGCGTCGGCCTGTTAGAGTCGTCCAGACGCCCCGCGTCCCTTCGACGCGCGGCGTGACTGGTCTGTACCCAGGCCAAAGCCCCCGCCGGCAACCGCCGGCCACGACGAAACGGGCCAAGCCGCAGCGCGGCCGGTGCCGCCCAGGAGGTCTCGCGTGCTCAGCGCATTCCGCTCGGCTTTCGCGACGCCGGACCTACGCAAGAAGATCCTGTTCACCCTCGGGATCATCATGCTGTATCGGGTCGGCGCCACCTTGCCGGCACCCGGCGTGTCGTACAAGAACGTCAACGCCTGCATCGGCAGCGTCAGCAGCAGCGGCGTCTATCAGCTGATCAACCTGTTCAGCGGTGGCGCGCTCCTGAAATTGTCGATCTTCGCGCTGGGCATCATGCCCTACATCACCGCGAGCATCATCGTCCAGCTGCTCACCGTGGTCATCCCACGGTTCGAGCAGCTGAAGAAGGAAGGCCAGACGGGTCAGAACAAGCTGACCCAGTACACCAGGTACCTCACCATCGGCCTGGCCATCCTGCAGTCCACCGGCATCATCGCCCTCGCAGTGCGCGGCCAGCTGTTCGGCAACTGCGCGCAGAAGGTCATCCCGGACGAGAGCGTGTGGAGCCTGGCCATCGTCGTCGCGACGATGACGGCGGGTACCGCGATCATCATGTGGCTCGGCGAGATGATCACCGAGCGCGGTGTCGGCAACGGCATGTCGATCCTGATGTTCGCCAACATCGCCTCGCGTATCCCCAGCGAGGGCAACAACATCCTGACCAACGGCCACGCGCTGGTCTTCGTCGTGGTCTGCGTGTTCGGCCTTGCCATCATCACCAGCGTCGTGTTCATGGAGCAGGGCCAGCGCCGCATCCCGGTGCAGTACGCCAAGCGGATGATCGGCCGCCGGATGTACGGCGGCACGTCCACGTACCTGCCACTGAAGGTCAACCAGGCCGGCGTCATCCCGGTGATCTTCGCGTCGTCGCTGCTCTACCTGCCGCAGCTGATCGCCAACCTGGCCGGCAACACCACCAGCGCCAGCGGCTGGCAGCAGTTCATCGCGACCTACCTGACCAACCAGTCGAACTGGCTCTACATCAGCGTCTACTTCCTGCTGATCATCTTCTTCACCTACTTCTACATCACGATCACGTTCAACGTGGACGAGCGTGCGGACGAGATGAAGAAGTTCGGTGGGTTCATTCCCGGCATCCGGCCAGGTCGGCCGACCGCCGAATACCTGCGCTTCGTGTTGAACCGCATCACGCTCCCCGGCTCCCTGTACCTCGGTATCGTCGCGGTACTGCCGAACTTCTTCCTGAGCCTGACCGGCACCGGGAACAACCAGAACTTCCCGTTCGGTGGCACGGCGGTGCTGATCATGGTCGGTGTCGGCCTCGACACCGTGAAGCAGATCGAGAGCCAGCTGATGCAGCGCAACTACGAAGGGTTCCTGCGGTAGTGAGACTTGTCCTCATCGGCCCGCCCGGCGCGGGCAAGGGCACCCAGGCGGCGGTGCTGAGCAAGGAGCTCGGCGTCCCCCACATCTCCACGGGGGACCTGTTCCGCGAGCACATCGGCCAGCGGACCGAACTGGGCCGCGAGGTCCAGCGCTACATCGACAACGGCGACCTGGTACCGGACGCGGTCACCAACGAGATGGTCCGCGAGCGTCTCGGCGAACCGGACGCCAGCCGCGGTTTCCTGCTGGACGGCTTCCCGCGCAACGTCGCCCAGGCCGAGGTGCTCGCCAACATCCTGGACAAGGACGGCCACGCGGTGGACGGCGTGATCGAGTTCCGGGTGCCTGAGGACGTGGTGGTGGAGCGCCTGCTGGCCAGGGGCCGCAAGGACGACAAAGAGGACGTGATCCGCTACCGCCAGCAGGTCTACCGCCAGGAGACCGCGCCACTGCTGGACTACTACCGGGACATCGTGCTGACCGTGGACGCGGTCGGCGATGTCGACGAGGTCAGCAGGCGCGCGCTGGACGCGCTGCGCGAACGCGGACTCGGGTGACACCGGTGTTGCGGCGGGGACGTGAGATCGAGATCAAGACCACCGGCGAACTGGCCGCGATGCGGTCCGCCGGCCTGGTGGTGGCGCGCACGCTGACGCTGCTCGCCGAGCACGCCAAGCCCGGCGTGAGCACGCTGGAACTGGACGAACTGGCCGAGGCCAACATCCGCGACGCGGGCGCGATCCCGTCGTTCAAGGGCTACCACGGTTTCCCGGCCAGCATCTGCGCGTCGGTCAACGAGCAGGTCGTGCACGGCATCCCAGCGCGCGACCAGGTCCTGTCCGACGGTGACCTGATCTCCATCGACTGCGGCGCGATTCTCGATGGCTGGCACGGCGACTCGGCAGTCACGGTCGCGGTCGGCGACGTCGGCCCCGCCGACCTGGCCCTGTCCGCCGCCACCAGGGCGGCGATGCTGGCCGGCATCGCGGCCATCCAGCCGGGCGCCCGCCTGACCGACATCTCGCACGCCATCGAGCAGGCGGTGCACGTGTCCGAGCGCTCCGACGCCAGGACGTACGGCATTGTCCCCGACTACGGCGGCCACGGCATCGGCACGTCCATGCACATGGAGCCGTTCCTGCCCAACCACGGCAAGCCGGGCCGGGGCCCCCGCCTGCGCACCGGCATGGCGCTGGCCGTCGAGCCGATGCTGACCCTGGGCGGCCCGGCCACCGACGAGTTGGCCGACGGCTGGACGGTCGTCACCAGCGACGGTTCCCGCGCCGCCCATTGGGAACACTCGGTAGCCATCACCGATGAAGGCCCCTGGATACTCACCGACCCGAACGAGTAGGGCTGGCTCAACCCGCCCAGACGACGCTGACCACCACTACTCGGCGTTGGTCATCCAAGATGAGGTACACCGCGATTCCCTCCCCGCCCGGTCCGAACACGATCTTGCGCATGTTCCCGTCCGGCTTGTCGTCCCGGTACGGTCTGCCATCCCAAGGCGTCAGCTCCAAGAACGCGATCAACTCGGCGTAGGAGGTCAGCGCGACTATCGGCAGCCCGTCGACCTGGTCTCGTGCCTCGGGCAGGATTTCGTAGGTGTACAGGTTAGCGGCCCAACCTCGTGTTGATCTCCGCCTTGTGCTGGTGGGCGGACACGGTGGCGACTTCCTGGCCGTCTTCCAGGTCGGGCGACCTGGTCCAGCATGCGCAGATGTGCCTCGGCGCCTTGCAGTTGCGTGATGTCGGCGATCTTGCGATAGGTGTCCAGCACCGCTAGGACGCCGGTCAGATCCAGGGTCCGGCTGGCCGCGGCCATCTCGTCGGCGTAACGCTGCTCGAACTCAACCTGCTCAGTCCCGACGAGCGCGTCCCGGATCGCTCGGGGGGTGTGCGCTGACAGCATCGCCGGGACCGGCCGTGACTCCCAGCGGGGCGTGGCAGGTGAGGACATGACCACATCGTAGCGGCGGCACCGACAGTCCGGATATCAAGCGTGGATCGAGCTGTCGGGGACGCGGGCGCGATCCCATCGACTGCGGCGCGATTCTCGCGGTCGCCATCCGTGGATACTGAGTTCTGACAGCTCACACGGGGACTATGTCGATCAGCTGCTCCAGGCCGATGAGATCCTTGGCATTGCGTGTGTACAGCCGCGCGTCGTGGGCGTGCGCGGTGGCCGCGATCAGCAGGTCCATGGTTCGGGCCCGAGGCTGGCGGCCGATCTCCACGACGGCGGCCGCGAGTCGGCCGTAGCTCGCGGCGACCGCGTCGTCGACGGGCAGTGCGTCGAAATCATGTTGCAGTGCGCTCAATCGCCGCAGTCGTTCCGCCCGTGTGGCCGCGTCGCGTGCGATCAGGACACCGAAATGCAGTTCGGCCACTGTGGCGGAGCTGATGGCCAGTTCCCCCTGGAGCGGGGGCACGTCGGTCGCGATGACGACGCTGGTGTCCAGGACGGCCCTCACGCGGGTGTCCAAGGATCACGGAGTTGCTGGTCGATCCGGTCGCGGTCGGCTTCCCATTCCGGGTCGCCTGGACCGTGGAAGATGTCGGCCACCTCGGCATAGGTCCGCCAGGTTCGCGGCGAGACGGACACCAACCGTGCGCTGGGGCGTCCAGACACGGTAATCGTCACTTCTTCGCCTGCTTCGGCCCGACGTACCAACTCGGACGCCTGCTGGCGCAGTTCCCGCAATCCCACGACGACGCTCACATCGCGATTGTAGCACAAGTGCTACCGGCAAATGAGATCACGATTGTCACGCGGCCGACCGCGGGGTCGAGCCCCGGTCCTATGCTCCTGTCTCCCTTATACACAAACAGGAGTCGAACGTGGCCTTACGCGACAAGCTCGCCGAGCGAGCCGCCCCCTACCTCGAGCCCGGCGAGCAGATCCAGGCGATCTTCGTGGCCCAGGCCGGGCCATCCCCGTACTGGTCCTTCCTGAGCGCGTGGATCGTCATCCTCGCGGCCGGCTACCGCACGATCGTGGTGACCGACCGGGCCTACGTCATCCTGCGCAACGGGCGTTTCTCCGGCACCAAACCGCAGGACATCCTCGGCCGGCACGACCGTGAGGTCCGGCTGGGTCACCCGTCCGGTCTCTGGGGTTCGATCACGCTCGACCGGCGCTACTGGGTGCACAAGCGCTTCCACAAGGACGTCCTGGCCGCAGATGACGCGCTGGACGCGATGCAGGCGGCCCGGCCCCCGCGCTAGGCAACGGGGGACAGCCGGGGAGCAGGCGGTTCTGGGGAATCGGGTCACAAGCGGCCGTTCAGGTGGCAAGATACTCGCGTGACTGAAGGAGTTCCGCCGGACCAGGTCCGCGCGTCGGACGTCGACCGGAAGGCCGTCCAGGACCGCCTGCACACCGCGCATGCCGAGGGCCTGATCACCCTGGCCGAGTTCGACATGCGGGTCGGCGAGGCGTGGCAGGCCACGACCCGAGGTGACCTTGCCAAGATCACCGCCGACCTGCCCGTGCCGGTGCCGAGACCGACGCCGAGGCCGCCGGTGCCGGTGCGACATCGGGCGCCGACCGCGCTGCGGGTGCTGGCCACCATCTGGCTCTCGATCAGCACCCTCAACCTGGTCGTCTGGGGGCTGGTGTGCCTGACCACCGGGCACCTCATCTACCCGTGGTGGCTGTGGGTGGCCGTCCCCCCTGGCGCGGTGCTCGGCGCGATCTGGTGGATGGTCGCCGACACCGGCGGCAAGAAGGCGCTACCGGAGTAAGACCTGGTCAACCGACCGTTACCGGATGGGGACCTGGCTGATTTTGGGGGACCCCTCCCGCTCGCGTACACTGGGTAAACGGTGCACCAGGTGGCATCCATTCCGTCGTGCCCGCCGCTCGCGGGAAGCTCGGGGATCTCGTTCTCGAAACCTTCGGAAGTGGGGTCGGCTGGCGCCCTGCGGAGCCCCATCATCGTGGGGCACCGGATCCATCACCGTCACGAAACGCGGAGGACATGGGCAAGAAGGACGGGGCCATCGAGGTAGAGGGCCGCGTGGTCGAGCCACTTCCCAACGCGATGTTCCGCGTCGAGTTGGAAAACGGCCACCGGGTCCTGGCGCACATCAGCGGCAAGATGCGACAGCACTACATCCGCATCCTGCCCGAGGACAGGGTGGTCGTGGAGCTCTCGCCCTACGACCTGTCCCGCGGACGCATCGTCTACCGCTACAAGTGACGGATCCGACGTTCCAGGCTTCCGGGGCAGGCGCCCCGAGCAGCGGCCGAGCAGGAGAGCAACAGGCGTGAAGGTCCAGCCGAGCGTCAAGAAGATCTGCGACAAGTGCAAGGTGATCCGCCGTCACGGCCGGGTCATGGTGATCTGCGAGAACCTGCGCCACAAGCAGCGCCAGGGCTGAGCGGACCCACCAGCGGATCGACGCGACAGAACCCACCCAACCAAAGAGGCACTTCCCGCACCTGCCGGGCCACATCGGCCCGGTGCACCCCCGGATTCCAGGCCGGGGCCCGTGATACGGAGTCGACACGGGGCGGTCGGGGAGCAAACCTGGAACCGACGAAAGAGGACACATGGCACGACTCGCCGGCGTCGACCTCCCCCGCGACAAGCGGATGGAGATCGCGCTGACCTACATCTTCGGTATCGGTCGCACCCGTTCCATGGAACTGCTGACCGCCACCGGAATCAGCCCCGACCTGCGCTCCAAGGACCTGTCCGACGAGGACGTGGCCAAGCTGCGCGAATACATCGAAGAGAACTACAAGGTCGAGGGTGACCTCCGCCGTGAGGTCGCGGCGGACATCCGCCGCAAGGTCGAGATCGGCTGCTACGAGGGCCTGCGGCACCGCCGCAACCTGCCCGTGCGCGGCCAGCGGACGAAGACCAACGCCCGCACCCGCAAGGGCCCGAAGAAGACGGTCGCCGGCAAGAAGAAGGCCGGCAAGAAGTAGCGCCCACTCACGGCTTTAGGAGATCACCCCAGACATGCCACCGAAGTCTCGTACCGGCGCCGGCGTCAAGAAGGTCCGGCGCAAGGAGAAGAAGAACGTCTCGCATGGGCACGCCCATATCAAGAGCACGTTCAACAACACGATCGTGTCCATCACGGACCCGAACGGCAATGTGATCAGCTGGGCGTCCGCGGGCCATGTCGGCTTCAAGGGCTCCCGCAAGTCCACGCCGTTCGCCGCCCAGATGGCCGCGGAGAACGCCGCTCGCAAGGCTGCCGAGCACGGCATGAAGAAGGTCGACGTGTTCGTCAAGGGCCCCGGCTCCGGCCGGGAGACCGCGATCCGGTCGCTGCAGGCGGCGGGTCTCGAGGTCGGCAACATCCAGGACGTGACCCCGCAGCCGCACAACGGCTGCCGTCCGCCCAAGCGGCGCCGGGTCTAGGGCGGGAGGAGTAGCACATCATGGCTCGTTACACCGGACCCGTCACACGCAAGTCCCGTCGGCTCAAGGTCGACCTGGTCGGCGGTGACCAGGCCTTCGAGCGTCGCCCCTACCCGCCCGGCCAGCACGGCCGAGGTCGGATCAAGGAGAGCGAGTACCTGCTGCAGCTGCAGGAGAAGCAGAAGGCCCGCTTCACCTACGGCGTGCTGGAGCGTCAGTTCAGCAAGTACTACAAGGAAGCCGTGCGCCGCACCGGCAAGACCGGCGACAACCTGCTGCAGCTGCTGGAAGCCAGGCTGGACAACGTGGTCTACCGCGCCGGCCTCGCCCGTACCCGCCGGCAGTCCCGCCAGCTGGTCAGCCACGGCCACTTCCTGGTCAACGGCAAGAAGGTGAACGTCCCCAGCTACCAGGTTTCCAAGTGGGACATCATCGACGTGCAGCCCAAGTCGTTCGCGACGCTGCCCTTCGAGGTGGCCAAGGCGACCCTGGGCGACCGGCCGATGCCGGCCTGGCTGCAGGTCGTGCCGTCGAACCTGCGCATCCTGGTGCACCAGCTCCCGGAGCGCGCGCAGATCGACACACCCGTTCAGGAACAGCTCATCGTGGAGTTCTACTCGAAGTGATTTGAGCCCGGTCCAAGCGGTGCTTGGACCGGGTCGCCATCCCAGTCGGCGTCATATGGCGGTCGCCACTGCGAAAGGAACGCAAGTGCTCATTTCCCAGCGCCCATCGTTGGCCGAGGAAACCGTTGGCGAGACCCGTTCCCGGTTCGTCATCGAGCCGTTGGAGCCCGGTTTCGGCTACACGCTCGGCAACTCGCTGCGTCGCACGCTGCTCTCGTCCATCCCCGGTGCCGCTGTCACCAGCATCCGGATCGACGGCGTGCTGCACGAGTTCACCACCGTGCCCGGTGTCAAGGAAGACGTCACCGACATCATCCTGAACCTCAAGGAACTGGTGATCAGTTCCGAAGAGGACGAGCCGGTGACCATGTACCTGCGCAAGCAGGGCCCCGGCGTGGTGACCGCGGGCGACATCGTGCCGCCGGCCGGTGTCACCGTGCACAACCCGGACCTGCACATCGCCACCCTGAACAGCAAGGGCAAGCTGGAGATCGAGCTCGTGGTCGAGCGCGGTCGCGGCTACGTCCCCGCGGTGCAGAACAAGCAGGCGGGCGCGGAGATCGGCCGGATCCCGGTGGACTCCATCTACTCGCCGGTGCTGAAGGTGACGTACAAGGTCGAGGCCACCCGTGTCGAGCAGCGCACGGACTTCGACAAGCTGATCCTCGACGTCGAGACGAAGCCGTCGATCACGCCGCGCGACGCGGTCGCGTCCTCCGGCAAGACGCTGGTGGAGCTCTTCGGCCTGGCCCGCGAGCTGAACGTGGACGCGGAGGGCATCGAGATCGGCCCGTCGCCCGCGGAGGCGGACACCATCGCGGCGTTCGCGATGCCGATCGAGGACCTCGACCTGACGGTGCGCTCGTACAACTGCCTCAAGCGCGAGGGCATCCACACGGTCGGCGAGTTGGTCTCGCGCAGCGAGGCCGACCTGCTGGACATCCGCAATTTCGGCGCCAAGTCGATCGACGAGGTCAAGATGAAGCTCGTCGGTCTCGGCCTGTCGCTGAAGGACAGCCCGCCCGGGTTCGACCCGTCCGCGGCCGCGTCCGACTACCCGTCCGACGGCTGGGGTGTCGACTCGCACCTCGAACCGGGACAACACGACGACGGCCAGGACTACGCAGAGACGGAGCAGCTCTGACCCTGCTGACCGTCCTTCGTGGACGGTTGCGGTAGGCAGCGCAGCATCGCAACGAGGAGCAACAGATGCCGACCCCGACCAAGGGCGCCCGTCTCGGCGGGTCGCCTGCCCACGAGCGGTTGATGCTGGCCAACCTGGCCACGTCGCTGTTCGAGCACGGCCGGATCACCACCACAGAAGCCAAGGCGAAGCGGCTGCGGCCCTTCGCGGAACGGCTGATCAGCAAGGCGAAGCGCGGCGACCTGCACAACCGCCGCGAGGTGCTGAAGGTCATCCGGGACAAGGACATCGTCCACAAGCTGTTCGCGGAGATCGGTCCGTTCTTCGAGAACCGCGAGGGTGGCTACACCCGGATCACGAAGACCATGCCGCGCAAGGGTGACAACGCCAAGATGGCCGTCATCGCCCTGGTGGCCGAGCGGACCGCGACCGCGGAGGCCGAGGCCGCCCGCGGCACCCGGTTCGCGGACAGCAAGACCGAGTCGGAGATCGTCGACGCGGACGTCGTCGAGGCCGACGAGGCCCCCGCCAAGGACGTCGTCAACGAGACGGAGCCCACGGACGAGGTCGAGACGGACGAGACGGCGGACGAGTCCGCCAAAGACGAGTCCGCCGAACAGGACGAGTCCTGACGTCCGGCCCATCGATTGCCGACGAGCCCGCCGTTCCCCACCGGGACGGCGGGCTCGTCCGCGTTCGGCTGGACTTCGGCTACGACGGCACGGATTTCTCCGGCTGGGCAACGCAGCCCGGCCGGCGCACGGTCCAGGGCGTGCTGGCCGAGGTGCTGGCCGTACACGGCCCTGGCGGCCGCCCACCGGCCAAACTGGTGGTCGCGGGCCGGACCGACGCGGGCGTGCACGCCGCGAACCAGGTGGCCCATCTTGAGGTCGAGCGGTGTGGCGAGGACCTGGACCGGCTGGTCGGCCGGTGGAACCGGATGCTGCCGCCCGACATCCGCGTGTTCGGTGCCCGCTGGGTGCCGGCGTCGTTCGACGCGCGTTTCGCCGCGCTGCGCCGGCACTACGCCTACCGGGTGGCGGACAATCCGTTCGGTGCCCGCCCGTTGCAGCGGCGCGACACACTGGGCTGGTTCCGGCCCCTGGACGTCGCGGTTCTGAACGACGCGTCAGCTCGACTGTTGGGCGAGCACGACTTCGTCGCCTTCTGCCGCCAACGTGTTGGCGCCACGACGATCCGCGAGCTGCAACGGCTGGACTGGGCCCGGCTGCCGGACGGCGTGCTGGAGGCCAGGGTGTCCGCCGACGCCTTCTGCCACTCGATGGTGCGCAGCCTGATCGGCGCGCTCCTGGCCGTCGGTGAGGGCAGGCTGCCGGTCGACTGGCCCGCGTCGCTGTTGAGCGCGACGACCCGCCCCAGCACCGTGGCCGTTGCCCCGCCACACGGCCTGACCCTGCTCGGCGTGGACTACCCGCCGGACGACGAACTGGCCGCGCGGGCCGCGCGAACCAGGAATGTGCGTCAACTGTAGGTTGACGAACCCTGAGCGTCAATCTACGGTTGACGCATGAGCCCACTCAACATCAGCCTCGCCGACCTCATCGCCCGGATGGACGCCGAACTGCCGGCCACCGACAACCTGGCCCGGATCAGCGAAGCCCAACTGCGTGCCCACACACTGGCCGACCTGGGCGAACAGCTCGTCGGTCACTACGTCGGCCAGGCCAAGCAGGCCGGCGCGTCCTGGACCCAGATCGGCGAGGCCATCGGCGTCTCCAAACAGGCGGCCCAGCAGCGCTGGGTGCCCCCCATCTTCGACGGCTTCACCGACCGGGCACGGCACGTGGTCGTCCTGGCGCAGGAGGCGGCCAGAGCCCGCAAGCACCACTACATCGGCACAGAGCACCTGCTGCTCGGCCTGCTCGGCGAGCCGGACGGGGTGGCCGGTCGGGTGCTGGTGGCGCTGGCCGGCTCGGCCGAGGCGGTGGCCGACGCGGTGGACGCGCGCCTCGAACCCGGCACCGAGAACTCGCCAGCCCGGATCCCGTTCACGGCGAAGGGCAAGGAAACCCTGGAACAGGCGATGGTCCAGGCCAAGGAGCTCGACCACAACTTCGTGGGCACCGAGCATCTCCTGCTCGGCCTGCTCGCGGTCGATGACGGCGTGGCGGCCGCGGTGCTGACCGAGTTGCACGTCGAGCTGCCGACCGTGCGCGCGCAGGTGGTCGAACTCCTTGCCGAGATCATGGCTCGCTTCAAGGAGGTCTAGTCACCGCGGCGAACCGGCCCGAGGATCTGCTGCTCCCTCGGCGTGGTCACCAAACGCAAGGGGCGCCACAGGTTCCGGCCCAACGCCACGACCTGGTCCTCCTTCAACGAGGTCAACTGTTGCACCAACGGCGGCGGCAGCCGCCAGATCCGGCCGGCCAACTGCGCCTGCCCCACCGGCTGCCGCTGCATCAACACCAGATCCGCCGAGTTCGCCATCGCGGTGGCCTGCGGATGCAGGTACGGCAGCACGTACACCGTCGTCTGCCATGCCGACCGGGGCGGAAACAGTTCCTGTGGCGTTGAACCGCCGTCGTGCATGACCAGCAGCGGACCGTCCTCCGTGGCCCTGGGCAGCTCGACCGGATTCAGGCGGCGAATCTGCACCAACGGCGCGGGCCGGCCATCGGGGCCCTCACCGGCGGCCTTGGCCAGCACCTGCCACGCGGCGGGCCGCGCCGTGGCAACGACGACCCACGCCCCGGTGGCCATCGCGCGCAACGCCAGCTGCCGAGCCAGATACAGCCCGCCGACACACACGATCCGGGTCGGCGACGGGCGCAACACCGACACCGCGAGGGGTTCGTTGCTCAGGCCGGAGCCGAGCACCATGCCGCCGCGGTCACCGGCCGGCGAGACCGCGTCCAGCATGGCAGGCGACACCAGGAACTCCGGCGCGAGACCGGACTGGCCGCGCGCGCCCCTCACGCCGCACCCCCCAACGGCAGCGTGGCCGCAAGGCCCGCGACCTGCAGGCCCCGCAAGGGAGTCAGCGACACGTTCAGCCGATGGGCCACGCTGTGCAGCCGCTGGTTGGCGTCGGCCAGCTCACCGGGGGTCCGCGCGCTCACCCGGACCAGCCCGCGCAGGCCGACCTGGCCCTCCTCGCCGCCGGGCGAGACCGACATGGTGACCGTCGAGGACAACGCCCTGATGCCGGTCAGGGCGTTGATGCTGTTCATGTTCCGGCCCTTCGGCCAGTGCGTGATGGCGTAGCTGGCGTGGCCGATCCCGGCGCTCGTCACGTCCGTCCAGCGCTCCCGCAGGCTGACCCGGACGTTCGCGCGCGCGGCGCCGACCAGTTCCGACGCGGACACCCCGGCGCGCAACAGCTCGTCCGCGTCCAGCGGGCGGGTGGGCACGCCCCGCGCCTCCAGTGCGCTGCGGACCCGGGACAGCGCGCCGATCAGCGCCCGGTGGGCGCCGACCACGCCGCCGCCGCGTTCGCCGATGGCGGCGGGGCAGCGGCGCGGGTCGAGCCGGACCGCGATCCAGGTGGTCCGGCGGGCCGCGGCGGGCAGCGGGCCCAGCACCTCGAGGTACGAGGCGAGCGCCGGCGACGTGATCGGCAACGCGGCGCTGCCGGGATAGCAGTGCCAGATCACCTGGATGGCGTCCAGCACCACACCGCGATCCTCAAGGCACGGCGCGAGCGCGCCCAGCGGCAGGTTCGGCGTCGCACCCACCTGGGTGATCAGGTTGCCGGCATCGGCTCGACCAGCAGGACCGCGGTCCACGCGCCGTCGTGCCAGGCGAGGCCGACCTGGCGGCGTTCGTGGTCGGTGCCGTGCGCGACCGACCAGGTCCGGCACGACCAGGCGCAGCAGGTTCACCCTGGCGTCCGCTGGCCCGATCACCGCCTCCGCCGGGCTGGCGTTCTCCTCAGTGGACGGCACCGGATCGACGGTCCTGGTGTGCGTCCGGAAGGAGTACCGCAGGGTCAAAGCCAACCCATTGGGTGAACCAGCGGCCACTCCATCGGAGGAACGCGATCAACAGGGCCAGCGCCAGCACGCCGACGGCGATGTAGAGCAGCTTCACCCTGTCGATGGCCAACAGGATCAGCGCGGCCGCCAGCCCGACCTCGATCACCACGACGTTCGCCACCGGAAGCGCACCGAGGCTGGCGCCGATGGTGCGCCGCCGGGCGGTGATGGCGGCCCGCATCGCGCCGGGGCCGCCGGCGCCGCCGCCGCTTGTGCCGCCACTGCCTGCGCCGCGGCCCCGGCCGCCATCCCCGGCTGGGTGGTCCCGGTCGGTGGACTGGTTACCGACATCCGCTCGGTCTTCCCCTCGTGCCAGCCATACTGGGTCTGCCGAAGTCCGCCGCCGCGTTCACGCCGGAGCGACTGACGGACTATCTGCCGAACGGTACCGCGACCGGGAGAGCAACAGGACGAGAATGCCGTCAACACCTACCAGCAAGTCACAGGTTCAGGCGTACCGATTCGTGCTGCGCCGGATGGAGTCAGCCCTGGTCCGCAGGGACCCGGTGATGCTGCACGACCCGATGAGATCACACAAGCGGGCGACACTGGTCGGCGCGATCCTCGCCGTCGTCGGCCTCGTCGTCTTCGTGTTGATCGGCGTGTTCAACCCGGCGCCGCCGGTGCCGCCCAGTGGCATCGTGATCGCGCAGCCGTCCGGCCAGATCTACGTGGTCAGCCAGAACCCGCACGAGCTCATCCCGGTCTTCAACCTGGCGTCCGCGCGCCTGCTGCTGGCCGCCGCCGCGAACCAGCAGTCCGGCGGCTCGACCAGCACGGCACCGAGCTTGGTGACGCCGACGGTCGTGTCCGACGCCCAGCTCAAGTCGATGCCGATGGGCAGGCTGACCGGCATTCCGGCCGGACCGACACAGCTGCCCGGGCCTACCAATAGTCCGACCGACTGGGCGGTCTGCGACCAGATCCGACTGGACACCAACGCGCTGAACCAGGCCGGCCATACCGCCCCGGACACCACGGTCATGGTCGGTGAGTCGAACATCGGCACGAACCTCGCCATCGGCCAGGCGCTGCTGGTGTCCGACGACGGCGGCACCACGCTCTACCTGGTGTACGGGCACGCCCCCACGGCGAACAACCCCGACGACAGTGCGGTCAAGGCGAAGATCGACAGCGCGGACCCGGGCGTACTCCTCGGCCTGAACATCCACGACAAGACCCGGTACCGGGTAGTCAGCGCCGCCGTGCTGAACGCGATCCCGACGGTGTCTGACATTGAGAACCCGGCGCATAAGCTGTCTGTCCCTATCGGCTCGCCGACCAACAACGCCCTTGACACCGTGGGCGTGACCATCGGACAGAGCTTCGTGCAGCAGGTCGGCCAGACCCCGCAGTACTACATCGCGGTGCCGGGTGGCAAGCAACTGGTCAGCAACACGACCGCGCAGATCGCCTGGGACGACAACGAGTCGGGGAAGAAGCAGATTCCGGAGGTCCAGCCGCAGGTCATCGAGTCGGTGCCGTTGGTGACGAACGGCCTGCAGGTCAACGTGAGCGAGTATCCGGACGCGGTGCCCGAGGTGATCACCGCGGATGCCAAGCCGGTGATGTGCCTCGGCTGGAGCGCCGACTACAGCGACAAGCAGAAGCCGTTGTCGAAGACGCGGGTCACGGTCGACGTCAACCTCGGACTGCCGGCGGACACACAGGGTGTTGGTGGCCTGATGGACACGGTCCCGATCGGCCAGCCCACGTCCGCCGGCAAGGTCAACCACTTCTTCATGAACCCGGCGCTGGGCGGTGTGGCGATCAGGTCGGCGTCCAGCGCCAAGGAGTTCGGCAACGGCCCGATCTACGTGATCGACTCGCGAGGTGTCGCGTTCAGCGTGCCGGACGTGCACACCGCGCAGGTGCTCGGTGTCGCGGACAGCAGCGGCAACGTGCCACCGGCGTACGCGTCGATCGTGCGGCTGCTGCCGTTGGGCGGGGCACCGCTGGACGTCGAAGCGGTGCAGCGGACCTTCGACTCGATGTCGGTGCCCGACAACGTCGGCCAGTACATCACGCCGACCCCCCAGCCGGGCAGTTGACGGAACCGCGCGGTCGCGCCGATCGTCGGACTGGCGCAAGGTGTCGCATGCCGTGAGGAGGGTGCAATGGCCGGGATCCAGGTCGACCACGGTTGGATCGCGCGTTACGCGAGCACGGCGGAGCAGGCGGGTGACGAGCTTGCGGCTGCCTTGCGCGCCCTGCAAGGTAGTCCGTTGACGTCGGCCGCGTTCGGTGAGCTTGGTCGGACGGTCGGCTCTGCGCCGGCCTATCAAGCCGCTGCCGCGGCGCTGCAACAGCAACTGTCCCGCGCGGCTGCCGCGACGCACGCGGCCGGGGCGAACCTGCGCATCGTGGCGGCTGAGCACTCGTCGGTCGACGAGCAGCAGGCTGTCGCCATCAAGTCCGTCCATCAGGTCTGACGTCCGGAGGAACAGGTGCATCCTCAGAACGGGACTGATCTGACCGCGAAGGTCAACGGCCATCTGGATTACCTGTCCCAGTTGGCCACCCGGTTGGGTGTCCATGATCCGGTCGAGTCCTATCTGGTGCCGGTGCTGGGTCGGTGGAGCGATCTGAACGACGAGGCAAGCAAGTGGCGCGCTGCGGCGCGTACTGCTGCGGACGTGACGAGTCGGCTGACGTCGCCGTTGGGTGGGCTGGACGCGGTGTGGCAAGGGGCTGATGCCAACTCGTTTCTGGATTACATGCAGAACGTGGGCCTTGCCGGGCACGACCTGGCTGACGGTCTGACGGCGATGGCTGATGCTCTGGACAAGACGGCGAGCGGGTTGCGTCAGATCGCTGGGGAGTTGGTTGATCTGTTGGCCGATACTGCGGAGCATTCGTCGGATGCGATGACGGTGCCGGTGGCTGGGGAAGCTCGGGCTCGGCAGTATCTTGATGAGCTGGACCAGCCTGGTCGGCAGCTGTATGAGTCTGTTCAGGATGTGTTGAGTGCGTTTTTGAAGTTGTGTCAGGGTGTCCATGGTGGACAGATGTTTGGGCAGCTCACCATGGCTCACAAGATGCCCAGTCAGAACTGGGCGCCGTCCGCTCCGGCTGTTGGCGCGCCGAGATCAGCGGTGCCGCTGCCATCGGTTACTTCTGTTCCGGCTCCCTCGGTTCCGGCGGGTGTGCCGCCGGCTGTTACTCCTGCTGCGGCTCATTCGGTGGCCGCTGGTAGTCCTGCTGCGCATGTCGGCGGTGGCGGTGCTGGTGGTCTGGCTTCGCATGTCGGCGGTGGTCCGGCCGTGCATGTGGGCGGTGCTGTTGGGCCTGGTGCTGTTGGTGGTCTGGCTGCTCAGTCCGGGGCGCCGCCCGTGTCCGGTGCTGTGGTTCAGCCTTCCGGTGACAGCCCTGGTCAGGTTCCCGGTTCGGCGCAGTCGGCTGCGGCGAATCCGGCTGCGCCGGGCGGTTCCGGTGGTGGTATGCCGATGGGTGGTATGGGTGGTATGCGTGGGGGTCAGGGTGGGGATGCTGAGCACAAGTCGAAGATCAGGATTGCTGGGGATCCTCGGGAGATCTTCGGTAAGCCGGATCGTACGGCTCCGCCGACTATTGGCGAGGAGTGAATTCGCCTTTGGCTGGGCCGCACGCTTTGGGCTTCTGCATCGGCCCGTATCGGGGTGATGCAGAAGGGACTGGGCATGCAATAGAATGCCGCGTGTTTAGGCGATGTCCAGCTGAGGTAAAACAGGCACCTCGGTTGGGAGCCCGCTCTCGTTCGTCCGGCGGGTTGCGTTTGTTGGGTCATTCAATCAATCAGTTGGTGGCTGACGGCGTCGAACCGTGCGCACCACGAATAGTGTGCTCAGCAACAGTGCGATAGCCGCTACAGTACCGATCAGTGCCACCCGCATTGGGGCCCAATTCTTTGTGGCTGCTAGCGGTACCTGGGCCGGAATCTGTGTGCCACCTACCGCTGGCACACCGTTTTCGCCGGGGATCACGGCGGTTAGGGCTGCGACCGGATCGATGATTCCGAAACCGATCTGGTTGTTGCGCCCGGTTGGGCCGGACGGGTGCTGCGCGGTCGCCTCGATGCGGGACATTACCTGCCGTGCGGTGAGAGACGGAAACCGAGATCGAACCAGTGCTACGACGCCGGCCACATAGGGCGCTGCGAAACTGGTGCCCTGAATCGGGCCTGGCTGGTTGTTGCCGCTGCCGCCAGGCTCTGCGAACAGGTTCGCCAGGCCGGTACCACCCTGGCCGGGGTCGATCGACGTGATGCCCTCGCCGGGGGCCGCTATGTTCACCCACGGGCCCCACACCGAGAACGCTGACACGGCGCCGGTCACCGGGCTGACCGACGCTACCGACAGCAGGTCGTCCGAGTAGACGGCGGGGATCTCGATCTCCTGCACGCTGTTGGGGTCGGGACTGTTGTTCTGCTGCACCGACGAGCACGGGCCTGCGGACGCCTGCTGGCCGTTGCCCTCGGGCTGGGACGACACGTTGCCGGCCGAGTTGACCACGACGACGTTGTGCTCCACCGCGTAGTGGATCGCGGCCTGGAGCGCCTTCTCCGGCGAGCCGGGTGTGTTCATGCCGGTTACCGCATCAGCAGCCAACAGGCACGTGTCCACCGATGTGGTGATCACGTTCGCGCCGAGGTTTACCGCGTGCACTATCGCGCTGGCCAGGGTGCCGGGGGTGCCGGCGGTCTGGCCGGTGTCCTGGCCGCCGACTGTCGCGCTGAACAGGGTGCTGGTCTGGCGGATCGCGATGATCGTCGCGTCCGGTGCCACGCCGGTGAAGCCGAGGCCCGCGCCGGACGTGTTGGCGGCGACGATGCCTGCGGTCAGGGTGCCGTGGCCGTCGCAGTCGTTGGTGCCGTTGGCGCTGGGGACCACGTAGTCGCCGCCTCCGTGTAGCCGGTCGCCGAGGAATGGGTGTGGGTTGACGCCGGTGTCGATCACCGCCACCTTGACGTTCGCGCCGGTGGAGAACTCCTGTGCGGTCCTGATGTTCAGCATCGACTGGGCGGCCGGCTCGTCCGGCAACGAAATCCCGTTGGTGTGGGACATGATGCATGCCGTCTTCTGGGTGTACGTGGTGCCGGCCGGTGGGGCGGGTGGGCTGTCGGCCGGCAGCGCTGTCATGTCGACGGGCGGCGGCTGCCAGGACGGTGTGGCGGCCAGTGCGGTCGCACCGGGACCGATGATCAGCACCACGAAGACCAGCAGGACGGACGTGACGATGCGTGCGCGGGCCAGAACCACCACCCGACCATACGTGCGGCGCACTCAGCCGTCCTGTCGTGGCCTGTTGCGCCGGACGGTCCTTACCACGAACAGGGTGCCCAGCAGCACCGCGATCCCGACTACCGTGCCGATCATGGCCACCCGCATCGGGGTCCAGTCCTTCACCGCGGCCATCGGGAGCACGGCGGGAATCGACACGTTCTGTGCGGTCGGCACGCCGTTCTGGCCGGGGATCACGGCCGTCAGCGCGGCGACCGGATCGATGATGCCGTAACCGATCTGGTTGTTCCGGCCATTGGGGCCGGACGGGTGTTGCGCGGTGGCCTCGATCCTGGTGATCACCTGGCGGGCCGTGAGCGACGGGAACCGGGACCGCACCAGAGCCACCACACCGGCCACATAGGGCGCCGCGAAGCTGGTGCCCTGCATTTCGACCTGCTTGCCGTTGTCCACGGTCCGGTTGGACAACACCGTGCCGTTCGCGGCCGGGTCGACCGACATGATGCCCTGGCCGGGCGCTGCGATGGTGACCCACGGGCCCCACACGGTGAACGGCGACGGGGCGCCGGTGGTCGGGTCGACCGAGGCCACGGACACGACGTCGTCCGCGTAGACCGGTGGGACCTCGATCTGGTTCACCTGGTTGGGGTCCGGGTTTGTGTTCTGCGGCACGTTCTGGCACGCCGTGGCCTGCTGGCCGTTCTGGTCGGTGCTGTCGCTGTTGACCGCCAGGTTGCCGGCGGCTGCCACGACGACCTTGTCCTTCGAGTTCACCGCGTAGTGGATGGCCGCCTGCAACTGCATGGCCGCCGGTGTCGCCAGTTGTATGTTGTTGGCCGGCATGCAGTCGTCCACCGACATCGTGATGACCTTGACGTCGGGCTGGTCCGCGGCGTACCGGACGGCTTCTGCCAGGGTCAGCAGGTCGCCTGCCGCGCGGGTGCCGCTGGCGTCCTGGGTGGTGTAGAGCTGGCTGGTGTGCTTGATCGCCAGGATCTTCGCGTCCGGTGCCACGCCGGTGAACGCGAGGCCGGTGCCCCTGGTGTCCGCGCCGATGATGCCGGCCACGATCGTGCCGTGGCCGTCGCAGTCCGACAGCGCGTTGCCGTCGCCCAGGATGTAGTCGCCGCCGTTCTCCAGGCGATTGTTGGTGCGTAGGAACGGATGCGGGTTCACGCCGGTGTCGATCTCGGCGACGGTGACTCCGCCGCCGGTGGAGAACTGCTGTGCCTGGTCGATGGCGAGCATGTCCTGGGCGGGCGGGCGGTCCAGCAGCGGCACGTTGCCCACACCGGACGTGAGGCACTGCTTGTTGTTGTCGCGCGCGAACGTCGCGTCCGGCGTGCCCTTCGAGTTTTCCGCCGGCAACGTGGCCAGCATCGCCATGTTGACCGGCGGCGGCTGCCACGACGGGGTGGTGGCGAACGCGGGCGCGCCGAGGGCCACGAGTAATACGGCCGCCGCGATGGCGGTCACCCGTGTGGTGCGGGTCATCCGATGGTCTCCCGTGGACTGTCAGCCGAAGTGCATGTGCCGGACGTTGCCGTAGAGGTTCATCACGGCCAGCGCCAGCGGCAGCACCGAGACGATCAGCACCGCCTCCAGCACGTCGACCGAACGCCGCAGCACCGGCGAGAACCGCTGTTCCGGGAACACGATGCCGATCAGCAGCGTGCCGGCGGCCACCACGACCAGCGCGCCGAACACCAGCACCAGCCGGTTCAGCGCGGTCGCCTCGACCAGCCAGCCGACCAGCAGCCCGGTCGCGGTGAGCATGCCGGTGAGCAGCAGGGCGACGGCCTGCGCGCCGTTGGCGTAGGTGCGGCCGCGCAGCAGCAGCACGGCGGCCACCGCGGCGCCCTCCAGGATGCCCCAGTAGCCCGGTCCGCTTGCCGCGAGCACGGCGGACGCGGCGGCCGTGACACCACAGCCGATGATCATGCCGGTCATGTACTCGTGCGCGAGGCCGGTGCGGCGTTCGATCACCCGGAAGTCCGGGAAACCGGAGTCCTCACGCAGGTCCTCCGCGTCCCTCGGCACCGTGGGCAGCGGCAGTTTCGCCAGTTGGATGGTCACCCTCGGCAGGACCGACAGCGCGGCCAGCGCGACCGCGGCGGCGCCCGCCGCGATGCCCGCGGTCGGCTCCGCGATGAGCGTGGCGACCAGGAACGCCACCGCGCCGAGGCCGCTGGCGGTTGCGGCGGCCACGAACACCGTGACGCCCGCGCCGACGACCATGATCGAACCGGCGGCCACGATCAGCGTGAACACGCACGCCAGCAACAGGTTCGCGCGGCCGGGCGCACCCGGCACGACGTAGAGGCCGCAGACGAACGCCATCGGCAGCCCGCCGGTCGCCGCGATCACCACACCCGTGGTCTTCGCCTGGTAGGCATGCGCGATGGTCGCGCCGACGGTGACCGCGATGACCGCGGTCACGCCGGCGGCAAGGGCGGCCGCGATGCCGTTCCCGCCCCCGACCAGCGGCCCGGACAGCAGCACGGCCACCGCAGCCAGTACCAGCGCGACACCCGCGGCCGCGTGGCCGATCCGGTGCGCGGTCTGCTTGGTCCACGGCCGGTAGCTGGCCGGGGTGGACTCGGCGATGGCGTCCACGACGTCGTCGTACAGCGGGGGCGGCGGGTTCTCCGAGCGGCGCCGCAGTTGCAGCAGGTCGCCGTCGACGACACCGAGCGAGGCCAGTGTCCTGCTGGGATCCAGCGGCGACTCACCCAGTCGGGCGAGACACCAGCCGCCGTGCCGGGCGCCGCCGTCCGGCGTCGCCTCCTTCGCCATGTCCAGCAGCATCGGCAGCAGGTCGGCGACGGCGACGTCCGCCGGCAGTGCGACGTCGATGCGCGTCCGCGGTGCCACCACCGTCACCCGGCTGAACACCGTCGTTCCGGTCGCCACCAGCGCCCTCCAAGTTTGTTCGAGACGTAGATGTAACTGTGTGCTGTTCCGCCATCGGCGGTGGTGAGCGACCCTAGTATGGCCTTACCGGTCACGGCGGTCGGACGGTTCGGGTGAACATGTCGGATCCGACCGGCCGAACTGGCCTTTTGTCCCGTTCGCCACGCCCCGACGCCGGCCGGGGTCTACGGTCGTCGTGCGGGCCCGACACCCGCGCGATGTGGATCAGAGTCGAGAGGGTTCCCGTTCCGTGAGCACGCTCCAGTTCAAGCGGACACCGCGGCTGGCCGCCCCGCGCCGTCCCGGTGGCGAGGTACACCTGGAACCGCCGCGCGATGTGCCGAGGACCATCCCGGGCAACGTCATGATGAAGGTCCTGCCCGGCGTGATGATCTTCATGTCCGTCGGGATGATGGCCTTCATGTTCGTCATCAGCAAGAACAATCCCTCCACGCTGCTGATGGGCGGGATGATGATGATGGGCACCGTCGGCATGATGGCCGGCGGCGGCGGTGGCCGCGGTAACAAAAAAGGCGAGATGAACGAGGACCGCAAGGACTACATGCGGTACCTCGGCCAGATGCGGGAACGGGCCAGGGAAGCGACCAACGAACAGCGCGCGGAGCGCGAGTGGGCGCACCCGGACCCCCAGGTGCTGTGGTCCATCGCGACCAGCCGCCGGATGTGGGAACGCCGGTCCGCCGACTCGGACTTCATGCACCTGCGGGTGGGCCGCGGCTCGCAGCGGCTGGACACCCGGCTGGTGCCGCCGCAGACCGGTCCGGTGGAGGAACTGGAGCCGATCGCCACGCTCGCGCTGCGCCGATTCGTCCGCGCGCACTCGATCGTGCCCGAACTGCCGGTGTCCATCGCGCTGCGCAGCTTCGCCGCGGTGGGCCTGCAGGGCGACAAGGACCAGGTCCGCGCACTGGCCCGGGCCATGATCGGCCAGATGGCCGCCTTCCACACCCCGGACGACCTGCTGATCGCGGTGGTCACGTCGGGCAGGGCGAAGCAGGAGTGGGAGTGGGCCAAGTGGCTCCCGCACGTGCAGAGCCCGAGCCACGTCGACGGCATCGGCCCGCTGCGGCTGATGTCCGGCTCGCTGGCCCAGGTCGAGCAGTACCTCGACGACGAACTGCGCGACCGCCAGCGCTTCACCCGCAACGCGCCGCCGCTGGCCGACCAGCCGCACGTGGTGATCGTGATCGACGACGGCGAGGTGACCCGCGAGGAGAACATCATCCTCGAGGAGGGCCTTGTCGGCGTGACGCTGCTGGACCTGTCCGACTCGCTGGGCAGCCTCGCGGCCCGCCGTGGCCTGCGCCTGATGGTGGACGGCGGCCGGCTCGGCGCGCGCAGCGCCAGCGGTGTCGAGTGGTTCGGCGCGCCGGACGCGATGACCGCCGTGGAAGCCGAGGCGTTGGCGCGCCGGCTGTCCCCGTACCGGATGGGCGCGCAGCAGGAGTCCAGCGACGACGACCCGTTGAACGCCAACCCGGATCTGCTGGACATGCTCGGCGTCACCGGGGACCCGATGACCTTCGAGGTGCAGCAGGCGTGGCGGCCCCGGCCGGTCCGCGACCGCTACCGGGTGCCGTTCGGCCTCGGCGAGAACGGCCAGCTGGTCGAGCTGGACATCAAGGAAGCGGCCATGGAGGGCATGGGCCCGCACGGCCTGTGCGTCGGCGCGACCGGCTCAGGCAAGTCGGAGTTCCTGCGCACCCTCGTGCTGGCCATGCTGTCCACCCACTCCAGCGCCACGCTGAACATGATCCTGGTGGACTTCAAGGGTGGCGCCACGTTCCTCGGTTTCGACGACGCGCCGCACGTGGCCGCGACGATCACCAACCTGGCGGGCGACCTGACCCTGGTCGACCGCATGAAGGACGCCATCGCGGGCGAGTGCGCGCGCCGCCAGGAACTGCTGGCCAAGGCGAACGCGAAGAACGTATGGGACTACGAGAAGATGCGCGAGAACGGCGCCGATCTCGACCCGCTGCCGGCGTTGTTCATCTGCATCGACGAGTTCTCCGAGATGCTGACCGCGAAGCCCGACTTCATCGACATCTTCCTGCAGATCGGCCGCGTCGGCCGGTCGCTGCAGATGCACATGCTGCTCGCGTCGCAGCGCCTCGAGGAGGGCAAGCTGCGCGGCCTTGACACCTATTTGTCCTACCGGATCGGCCTGAAGACGTTCTCCGCCGCGGAATCCAGGGCCGCGATCGGTGTGCCGGACGCGTTCGAGCTGCCGCCGATCCCCGGTTCCGGCTACCTGGCCGTGCAGGGCGAGCCGATGACCCGGTTCAAGGCGACCTACGTGTCCGGGCCCTATCGGCCATCCGGCATGCAGGTGGTCGGCCCGTCCGCGCCGATCACCAGCGACCGGCGCCCGAAGCTCTTCGTGCCGGACTACGTGGAGATCCCGAAGGAGCCGGAGCAGCCGCAGATCCAGCAGGCCCGGCCCAAGGAGGAGGAGAAGAACGAGCCCAGCTACCTGGAGATCATCGTCAAGCGCCTGCACGGCCAGGGCCCGCCGGCCCACGAGGTGTGGCTGCCGCCGCTGAACGAGCCGCCGTCGATCGACCAGTTCCTGCCGCCGCTGCAACCCACCGAGGACCGCGGCCTTTCCGCGAACGGGTTCTTCGGCAACGGCAGGCTCCAGGTGCCGCTCGGCATGGTGGACAAGCCGTTCGAGCAGCGCCGCGACCTGCTGTGGGCGGACTTCTCCGGTGCCGCCGGGCACGGTGCCGTTGTCGGCGGCCCGCAGTCGGGCAAGTCGATGATGCTGCGCACGCTGGTGATGTCCATGGCCGTCACGCACACCCCGCAGGAGGTCCAGTTCTACTGCCTGGATCTCGGTGGCGGCACGATGTCCACGATGGCGAACGTGCCGCACGTCGGCGGGGTGGCCGGCCGGCTGGACCCGGACCGGGCCCGCCGGATGGTGGCCGAGATGACCACGCTGGTCACCGACCGGGAGGCCAGGTTCCGGGACAACGCCATCGACTCGATGACCGACTTCCGCAACCGCAAGCGACGCGGCGAACTGGCCGACGACCTGCACGGTGACGCCTTCCTGATCGTGGACGGCTGGCTGAACTTCCGGCAGGAGTTCGAGGAGCTCGAACAGCAGGTGGTCGCGCTGGCCGCGCAGGGCCTCGCGTTCGGCGTGCACGTGGTCGTCGCGGCCAACCGGTGGGCCGAGATCCGGCCGGCGCTCAAGGACCTGCTCGGCACCCGGTTCGAGCTGCGCCTCGGTGACCCGACCGAGTCCGATGTGGACCGCCGGGTCGCGGTGAACGTGCCGGCCGGCCGGCCCGGTCGCGGCATCACCAGGGAGAAGCTGCACTTTCTCACCGGTCTGCCGCGCATCGACGCGTCAAGCGACCCGGAGTCGGTGGCCGCGGGTGTGCAGGACGCGGCGGCGAAGATCAGGGGCGCATGGCGCGGCCGGTCCGCGCCGCAGGTCCGGCTGCTGCCCGACGTGCTGCCCTACGAGAAGCTCCAACTGCCGGCACAGCTGCCGAAGAAGGAACTGGTGCCGATCGGCGTCAACGAGGACGAACTGGCAACGGTCTTCCTGGACTTCGACGCGGAGCCGCACTTCGTGGCGTTCGCCGACGGCGAGTCCGGCAAGACGAACCTGTTGCGCACCATCGTGCGCGGCATCGTCACCAGCTACACTCCGAAGGAGGCGGTGATCCTGCTGGTGGACTACCGGCGCACCATGCTGGGGTTCATCAACACCGACCACCTGCTCGGCTACGCCGTGTCCGGCAACCAGTTGCAGGGCATGGTCACCGACGTGCGCAACTCGATGACCGGCAGGCTGCCCGGCCCGGACGTCACCCAGGAACAGCTGCGCAACCGGTCCTGGTGGAAGGGCCCCGACCTGTTCGTGATCGTGGACGACTACGACCTGGTCGCCACCCAGGCCGGCAACCCGCTGCAGCCGCTGTCGGACTTCCTGCCGCAGGCCAAGGACGTCGGCCTGCACATGATCGTGGCCCGCCGGACCGGTGGCGCGTCCAGGTCCACCTACGACCCGGTGATCGGCAAGCTGAAGGAGATCTCCAGCCCGGGACTGGTCGGCAGCGGCAGCAAGGACGAGGGTGTGCTGTGGGGCACGGTCAAGCCGAGCGCCCAGCCGCCGGGCCGTGGCACCATCGTGACCCGCAAGCTGGGGCAACAGCGGATGCAGGTGGCCTGGCTGGCGGCTGACTGAGAGCCGACTAGGGTGGCTGCCCGGGGCGCGTGGACCGCCCCCGGTCGGTGATGCCTGGAGGGCGCGGATGACGTTGCACGTCGCGGTCGACTTCGGTACGTCGAGTACCTGCGTCGCGGTTTCCGTGGACGGGCGCGAGCCGCAGGTCGTCGTGGTGGACGGCCAGCCGTTGATGTCGTCGGCGGTGTTCGCGGCGTCGGACGGCACCCTGTTCGTCGGGCAGGAGGCCGAGCGTCAGGCGGCGATCGACCCGTCGCGCTACGAGCCGCATCCCAAGCGGCGCATCGACGAGCCGGAACTGCTGCTGGGCAACACGGTGATCCCGGTACTCGACGTGGTCCGGGCCGTGCTGGGCCGGGCCGTCGGCGAGGCTCGGCGCCTGGCCGGCAACGCCCTCGTCGACCTGCTGGTGCTGACCCACCCGGCGGACTGGGGCGCGGTCCGTACCCGGGTGCTGCGCCAGGCCGCGGCGGGCCTGGCGGCCGAGGTCACGCTGGTGCCCGAGCCGGTGGCCGCGGCCGTGTTCCACGCGGCGAGCCACGCCATGCCCGGCGGCGGCCCGGCACTGGCCGTGCTGGACCTTGGCGGCGGCACCGTCGACGTGACCGTGGTGCGTCGTGCGGCCGAACCGGACCGTGGTCAGACCGTGGCCGGGTTCCAGGTGCTGGCCACCAGGGGCGACCCGAACTTCGGCGGCGCCGACATCGACCAACTGCTGCTGGAACACGTCGGCTCGCTGCTGTCCGACGCCGACCGGGACGACTGGCGCGCGCTGATGGAGGGCCGGGAGATGTCCGACCGGCGCCGCAGGCGGGTGTTCCGGCAGGACGTGCGCGGCGCCAAGGAGACGCTGTCCCGGCACACGTACACCGACGTGCCGATGCCGCCACCGGTCCCGGACGCGCACATCACCCGGGACGACCTGGAAGCGCTGATCACCGTGCCGCTGCGGCGGGCGGCCGCGCTGACCATGGACGCCGTCACCGACGCGGGCCTGCGGCCCGACCAGCTGTCCGGGGTGTTCCTCGTCGGCGGTTCCAGCCGGATCCCGCTGGTGGCCCGGCTGGTGTACCAGCGGATCGGCATCATCCCGACCACCCTGGACCAGCCGGAGACCGTGGTCGCCCGCGGCGCGCTGCGGGCGGTCGCGGTGGACCCGATGCGCACCGCGGGCCTGCCCGACCAGGCGACGCGGAAGATCGCCAGCGTCGCGCCGCCCGCGCCGCTGGCCGGCGTGACCGGCCCACCGGGCCGACCCGGCCCCGGCTTCGGCGGCCCGCCACCGGCACCTCCGACCCCGTACTCGGCGGCACCGGCCCGGCCCGGTCCGGCCCGTCGTGGGCGACGGCGGATCGCCTTGCTGGGCACCACGCTGGTCGTGCTGGCGGCGGTGGCGGCCGGGTTCCTGGTGTTCGGCAACCGGCACAATGGTTCCGCGGCGGCCACCGAACCGGCGCGCCCGTCGACGACCGGGCAGGCCTCCGAACTCCTCGCCCAGTACAACTACAAGTTCACCGCGCCGACGGGCTGGTCGCAGTCGGCCGGCAATGCACCCAATCTGGAGGTGCAGATCACACCGACGGACAACCCGACCGGTGGCGACGCGATTTACGTCCGGGAATTTCGGCTGTCCTATGACAGCACAACCGATCGAACCCGCGCGGTGAACGAATTGCAGCCGGAGGTGGCCAAGGTCGGCTATCTCAATTTCCGTTCGAAGATGACCTTTGCCGGCCGGACGGTGGCCTACTATCAGCAGCCGGGCAATGACGCGTCGATCGAGTGGTACGTGCTGTTCCAGGGCAAGGTCCAGGTGAGCATCGGCTGCCAGTACCCGACCCAGGACCAGGCCGCCGTCACCCAGGCCTGCCAGCAGGTGGTGAGCGGCCTGACCATCACCGGTTAGGAGGGCCGATGACCGAGCTGTCCGATGCGATGCGCCAGTTCGACAACGAGCTGGACGCCGCCGTGGTGCGCGCCCGCCGCGTGGCGTCCGACGCCCGCGAGACCAGCGCGAAGTTCCGCCGCGAGACCCACGCACTGGCCGAAGGCGTCAAGGCACGCACCGGCCAGGTCCGCCAGGACGAGCTGACCGACCCCGGCCTGCGCCGCACCGCGGGCGGGTTCCGCACCGACCACGGCCTGCCGGTGCGCGACCTCCCGGACGCCCACGAACTCCTCGCCGAGCCGACTACTCCGGGTCCACTGCGGACCACCGGATCGGGACGCCGAACCCCCCGCCCGAGTGACGATGACGAGGACTTTTCCCAAGAGCAAATCATGTGGTAACCCGATTTACAGGAGCGAACGTTTACAGGCGCAACGACTTCCGCAAAAGTCGCGACACCACGGAACCAGGCATGGCAGGGTCTCCGTCGTAGGTGGCGTACGGACGAAGAACGTACGACAACGACAGACTCCGAAGGGGGCCATTCTCATGGCTAACTCGTTCGAAACCGGTTCCCACGAGCTGCTGACGGCCGTCCAGACGATGGAAGAGGTCAACCAGGCGATGCTGGGCAACCTGAAGACCTTGCAGCAGGAGGTCGACAACGTGCGCGGCGCGTGGGGTGGTGCGGCCGCCAACGCGTTCACCACGCTGATGGCGAAGTTCGACGAGGACGCCGCCAAGCTGAACCGGGACCTCGGCCAGATCGCCGAAGCCGTCACCGGCAATGCAAAGGCTTACCAGGCGCAGGAAGACACGACCAACAGCCAGATGACCACGATCCTCGGTGGCCTCGGCTGACCGGTCCGACCGCGGTAACCCCATCAGACTTCCTGTCCCAGAAAGAGAGAGTGTGTCATGACTTCACCAGGTGACCAGATCAAGGTCGATTTCGGCGCCATCTCCACCTTGGCCGGCGGAATCGACACCCAGGTCCGCAACATCGAAGGCCAACTGGAGCAGCTCCGTGCCGGCATCCAGAAGCTGGCGGTCGAGTGGAAGGGTGGCGCGCAGGACGCGTTCCACGCCGTGCAGACGAACTGGAACAACTCGGCCGACGACCTGACCGCCGTGCTGAACCGGATCGCCACCGCCGTGCACGCCGCGCACGACTCCTACCGCCAGACCGAGACGTCGAACACCAACGTCTGGGGCTGACCCCGGATTTGAATCAGTGGCGAGGCCCGAGGGATTTCCCTTGGGCCCGCTGCATTTCAGGAGACGTAGATGTAGAGCTGCTGGTCGGCCAACCGGGCCCTGATCTTGTCCGCGTTCGGCAAACCCAGTTCCAGCACCAGTTCCAGCGCCTGCTGCCAGGACTCCCGGGCCCCGGGGAGGTCACCGAGCGCGGCCAGCGAGGCGCCACGCTGCTCCAGGTTGCTCGCGGTCAACGCGCGGAAGCCCAACTTCCGTGCCACCTCAAGGGAACGGTCGAAGTGCTCCAGCGCCTCGGCATGCCGACCGAGCCCGGCGAGCGCCAGTCCGCTGTTGTGCACCAGGGTACTCGTCGCACGGTCCAAACCGGACTCCAGCACCAACGCCATGCCCCGGTCCAGATACTCGATCGCCTCCTGATACCGGCCCAGCTTCACCAACTGGTCACCGATGTTGATGTGCGCGTTGATCCGGCTGGCCGCGCTGTCCGCGACATCCTGGTACAGATCCAGCGACCGCAGGTGATACGTCAGCGCGTCGTCGTCGTTGCCGGCCCTCGACTGCACGACACCGAGATTGGACAGCGCGGCCGCCTCCAGGAACGTGTCGTGTTCCGACGACGCGAGCGTGAGCACCTCCCGGAAACACCGCACCGACCTGGCGAACTGGCCAAGGTCCATGTACGCGCCGCCGAGGCCGTTGAGCATGTGTCCCTGGCCGGCGTAGGACCCGCTGCGCCGGGCCGCGGCCAGGCCGTCGGTGCAGGTGGCGATCCAGGTGGCCAGCAGCGCGCGCCGGGAGAAGAACATGCCCAGTGCCCAGGCCAGTTGCCAGCACCGGTCGTCGATGCCGGTGGCGTACGCGTACGCCACCCACGTGGTCAGGGTCGGGTACTCGGTGCTGAACCAGTCCAGCGCCGAGGTGAGATCGTCGAACGCGGGCGCGATCGACCGGTCCGGCAGGTCGATCTGGGTGTCCGCGCTGGTGGGATGCATGACCTGCCGCGCGTTGGCCGCGGCCCGCAGGTACCAGTCCAGCAGGCGCAGGATGGGCGCCGGGTCGTCGCCCGCCAGTTGGAACCGTTCCGTCGCGTAGGCACGCAGCAGGTCGTGGCAGCTGTAGCGGTCCTGGCCGAGGCGGGTCAACAGGTGGGTGCCGATCAGCCGGTCCAGCAGGCGCCGGGTGTCCGCGGCCGACTCGGCCAGCAACACCGACGCGGCGGCCAGGCTGATGTCCCGGCCCGGCTGGGCGCCCAGCAACCGGAACGCCCGCGCGGTCCGGCTGTCCAGCGCCCGGTAGGACCACGACAGCACGGCCCGCACGTCGGTCAGGTCGTCGTCGCCGGAACCCAGCGCGTTCAGCAGGCCGTCGGTGACACGCAGTTCCGTGATCACGTCCGCCAGCGTGTGACCGTCCCTCGCCATCCGTTCGGCCACCACCCGGACCGCGAGCGGTAGCCCGGCACACAGGTCGACCAGGCAGGCGACATCGTCGGGGCCGAACCGGTCCGGTTCGGTGTCGACCACGTCGGCCAGCAGTTCCGCGGTGGCCGGCACCGAGATCGGGCCAAGCGCCACCCGGTGCGCGCCCTCCCTGGCGATCAGGCCGCGCAGCTGGCTGCGGCTGGTCACCAGCACCAGGGAGCCGGGGCCGGGCAGCAGCGGCCGCATGTGCGCGTCGTCCCGCGCGTTGTCCAGCACGATCAGCATCCGCCTGCCGCTGCACACGCTGCGGAACAGCGCAGCGCGCTCCGGCAGCGCGGCGGGGATGCGGTCGGGCGGCACGCGCAGGCCGTGCAGCAGGGTCTCCAGCACCGCGGCTGGGCTCGCTGCCGGGTCAGGGCCGTAACCGCGCAGGTCGACGTAGAGGTGGCCGTCCGGGAACCGGTCGCCGATCCGGTGCGCCCACCGCACCGCGAGCGCCGTCTTGCCGATCCCGCCCGGCCCGACGACGGCGGCCAGCAGCGGCATCGTCGGATCGGCCTCCGCGTCGCGCAGCCACCGGTCAAGGCCGGCCAGGTCGCCCTCCCGGCCACGCAGCCTGCCGAAACCCGCCGGCAGCTGGCGGGGTACCCAGCGCTCCTCCGGCGGCTGCGGCCGGGCCGTCGGCAGGCCCAGCGACGGGTCGTTGGCCAGGATCGCCAGGTGCCGGCCGCGCAGCTGCGGGCCGGGGTCGATGCCCAGCTCGTCGGCCAGGATCCGGCCGACCAGTCGGTAGCAGTCCAGCGCCTCGGCCTGCCGGTCGCACCGGTAGAGCGCGAGCATCCGCTGGGCCCAGAAGTTCTCGCGCAGCGGATAGCGGTCGGTCAGCTCGCGCAGCTCGGTGATCACGTCCTGGTGCCGCCCCAATGCCAGGTCCACCTCGACCCGCTGTTCGATGGCCGCCAGCCGCTGCTCGGTCAGCGCCGGGATCACCTGGCGGGTCAGGAATCCGGCGGACACGTCGGCGAACGGCTCGCCACGCCACTCTGCCAGTGCCGTGGTCAACAGGGCGGACACCTTGGCCGGGTCCGGCTCGGTCGCGGCCAGTGCCACCAGGTCGGTGAACCGGTGGAGGTCCAGCGCGTCCCGGTCGGTCTCGATCAGGTAACCATCCGGCCGGGTGACGATCGGGTCGTTCCCGGCGCCGTCGTCCAGCACCCGGCGCAGGCGCATGACATAGCTGTGCAGGGTGCCGCGCGCGCCGGGCGGTGGCGTGCCGTCCCACAGCCGCTCCACGAGTTCGCCGGCCGGGACGACGCGGTTCGCGTCCACGAGCAGGGCCGTCAGCAGGGCACGCAACCGGGCGGCGCGGATCTGCACCACGACACCGTCCCGAGCCACGTCGAGCGGGCCGAGCAGCCGGAACGCCAATCTCGGTGCCAACACACCATCCCCGTGGTCCCGCCTGGCGGTGGTTCGGACCACTTCGATCCAGGCCTCCCGAAGGCCGAACGTCCCATACCGGCGGTCCACCGTCAAGCCGCCTACCGAGGGGGATGCCAGCGGCAGGCCAGCAATATGTCAGGGACCGGTGGCAACCTTTGTCACACGTCGGTCGTCGGTGTTCCGTAGGGGAGAACATCGGTGGCCGGCGGAAGGGCCGGGCGACGTGGCGGTGGGGGGCGCAGCGTGCGGGTGAGTGTGTCGCGGTTGACGGTGGGACGGCCGAGTCCGATCCCGTCGATGGAGGAGTACCTGGTGCCCGGCCGCGGGCCGGCAGCCGAGCCTGGCTGCGGGGCGGTCGACCTGAAGGTCAGCGTCGCGGTGGACACCGGGGACAATCTGGAGAACCTGCTGGTCGCGGTCGGCGCACGGGCGCTGCGCGACGAACCGGTCGGCCTCGTTCTCTACGGCCACGCACTCCCCGCACCTCGGTTCGGCGCGGCCCCCGGTCTCGCCGACCGGGTGCGCGCCGGGCTCGGCCTCGGCGGTGTGCCGTTCTTCGGCATCTCCCAGGTCGCCGGCACCTCGGTACTGCGCGCGCTGGACTACGCGCGGCGCTACCTCGACCGGATGGCCGCCTACGACGTGCCCGGTGACGACGGCGTCCTGGTACTCGGCGGCGACCAGGGCAACACCGTCGACAGCAGCCGGCACGCCCCCGGCACCACGTTCCTCGCCGACACCGCGGTCGCCTTCCTGGTCCGCTCGGACGCCGCCGACCGGCCGGGCCGCTACCGCTACCTGGGCGGCGCGACCCGGCGCGATCCCCGATTCCATCGCGGCCAACGGTTGTGCGAGTCGCAACAGCGGCTGTTCGACCAGGTGAGCGCCGACCAGGCGGCCGACGTGGCGCACACCGCGCTGGCGCGGGCCGGGCTGTCCGGCGCGAACGTCGACTGGGTGATGCCGCAGGCCAACGCCGCGATGTCGTGGCGCGCGTTCGCCCGTCGGCTCGGCGTGGCACCCGACCGCGTCCGCCTCGACCTGATCCCGGCCGGTGGCCACACGTTCGGCGTGGACGCGCTGGTCGCGCTGGCCAACGCGGAACGCGCCGACCAGCTCCGTCCCGGCGACCGGTGCCTGCTGGTCGCGATCGGCGACGGCGCGTACTTCCAGGCCGCAGTGGTGGAAGTCACGGCTGACCGGACGGAGCGCTCATGACCGGCCTCGTGGTCGAGGCGATCGCGGTCGCGGTGCTGGAGCGGCCCGGGTACCTGTCCATCGCCGACTTCGTCACCGACCCGGCCATGATGGCGCTGGCCAGGGCGGTCGCCGAGCGCAACGAGCTGCCGCTGGACCGGCTGCGGTTCCTGGCCGACGAGCCGGACCGGGACGTGGCCTCGGTCGCGCTGGACGAACTGGGGCCGCCGGCGGACAAGCAGCCGGTGCTGCTGGTGCGCGGCGGCCCTGACCCTGATCCGTTCGTCACCACGCTGGCCAGGATGGTCGCCGGCCGGCCGTGGGTGGACGAGGAGCTTGGCCTGACCCATCTCGACGAGCTCGGCGGCACCGCGGTGCTGGAGTTCCTCGACTGGTTCATGCCGGAGAGCGGCGCGACCGTGCTGATCGTGGATCAGTGTCCCGTCGTCGACATCGAGCGCCAGCTGCCATCGCCTGCCGCTGTCGCGCTGCGGGTCGGCCGGGGGGACGGGCTGATCCGGGTGCTCAGCTGGGGTGCCGGCGCGCCGCCGCCCGCGATGGCGTACCGGTTCAGCGGCCAGGGCCCGTGCGACCCGTGGATCGACCTGCACACGGCGCTGGCCGGCGGCTGGCTGGCGGCCGGCGACGAGGCCCTGCTGCACGCCACCGGCGAGGGCCGCGAAGGCTGGGCGCTGATCGAGGTGACCGGGGCCGCGGTCGGTCGCGGGTGGCCGGAGTAGACTGACCGGGGCGTCGGTTTCCGGGGGCGTTTTGACCCTGTAACAGGCTGCCAGGTATCTTCTTACGTTGTTGTGCGGAGCTCGACCTCGGCCCGGTACGAACCGGCCGGAGCAGCCGCCGTACCGACACCCCTGACAAGAGTGACGACGAGGTAGACCCGTGCCCACGTACAGCCCGAAGGCCGCCGAGTTGACCCACGCCTGGCATGTGATCGATGCCGAGGACGTGGTGCTCGGCCGGCTCGCCACGCAGGTAGCGACGCTGCTGCGTGGCAAGCACAAGCCCACCTATGCCCCACACATGGACACCGGCGACTTCGTCGTCATCGTCAACGCCGAGAAGGTCGCGCTGACCGGCAACAAGCGCGACCAGGCGTTCGTGTACCGGCACAGCGGTTTCCCCGGCGGCCTGCGCAAGCGGTCGTTCGGCGAGATGCTGGACAAGCAGCCGGAGCGCCTGCTGGAGAAGACCATCAAGGGCATGCTGCCGCACAACCGGCTCGGTCGGGCGATGGCCAGCAAGCTCAAGGTCTACGCCGGCCCGAACCATCCGCACCAGGCCCAGCAGCCGCAGCCGTTCGAGCTGAACGACAAGAGCAAGGTGAACCGGTGACCACCGCCGAAGACCGTACCGAAGAAGAGACCGTGACCACCCCTGACACCGAGGCCGTCGAGGCGCCGGTGGAGACCCCGGTCGCCGCAGAGGCACCGGTCGCCACCCGGCCGCCCAGCAGGCCGGTCATCGCCGGCAAGCCGACCCAGACCGTCGGCCGCCGCAAGCAGGCCATCGTCCGGGTCCGCCTGATGCCCGGCACCGGCCAGTTCAAGCTCAACGGCCGCAGCCTCGAGCAGTACTTCCCGAACAAGGTGCACCAGCAGCTGATCAAGGATCCGCTGGTGACCGTCGAGAAGCCCGAGTCGTTCGACGTGTTCGCGACCCTGCGCGGCGGCGGCATCACCGGCCAGGCCGGTGCGCTGCGGCTGGCCATCGCGCGGGCCCTGATCGAGGTCGAGCCCGACGACCGGCCGTCGCTGAAGAAGGCAGGCTTCCTCACCCGTGACCCCCGGGTGAAGGAGCGCAAGAAGTACGGCCTCAAGAAGGCCCGCAAGGCACCGCAGTACAGCAAGCGATAACTCGCTCTGGGACACGTGTGTCCACGGAGAGCGTGGACCGGGGTCGCTCGTTAGTGTCTTCTGGGGGGCGACCCCCAGACCCCCGCGGGTTCGGGGCGCTGCGCGCCCCGAACGGGTGTCGTGGCCAGGTCGTTTGGCAGCCGCGAACCTATGCGTCCTGTTAGGCAACCTACGGGAGCAGTCATCCGTCTTTCGGGTGCTGCTCCCGTGGTCGTTCCCCAGTTCATGCGCAGGAGGTCGGCACCCAGATGGCGCGCCTTTTCGGCACCGACGGCGTTCGCGGCTTGGCCAACACCGAGCTGACCCCCGAGTTGGCGATGTCCGTCGCGGCAGCCGCGGCCAGAGTGTTCAGCGAGCACGACCGGTCCCACCGGCAGGTGGCGGTCGTCGGCCGGGATCCCAGGGCCAGCGGCGAGATGCTGGAGGCGGCCGTGGCGGCCGGCCTCGCGTCGGCGGGCGCGGACGTGCTGCTGCTGGGGGTGCTGCCGACGCCGGGCGTCGCCTTCCTGGTGGACGCGCTGGGCGCCGATCTGGGCGTGGTGATCTCCGCGTCGCACAACCCCATGCCGGACAACGGCGTGAAGCTGTTCTCGGCAGGCGGGCACAAGCTGCCCGACGCCGTCGAGGACGAGATCGAGGCCGGGCTGGCCGGGCCAACGAGTCGGCCGACCGGCGCCGCCGTCGGCCGGATCACCGCGGCCCCCGAGGCCGCGTCGCGCTACCTGGACCACCTGGTCGGCGCCACCGGCCAGTCACTGGCCGGCCTGCGGGTCGTGGTCGACTGCGCGAACGGCGCCGCGTCGATGCTGGCGCCGCAGGCCTACCGCAAGGCGGGCGCCGACGTGATCGCGATCCACGCCGAGCCCGACGGCCTGAACATCAACGACAACTGCGGCTCCACCCACCTTGCGTCGATCCGGGCCGCGGTCACCGAACTCGGCGCCGACCTGGGCATCGCCCACGACGGCGACGCCGACCGCTGCCTGGCCATCGACGCGCGGGGCAACGAGGTGGACGGCGACCAGATCATGGCCGTGCTCGCGCTGGCCATGCAGGAGACGGGCGAACTCGTCGACGACACGGTCGTGGCGACCGTGATGAGCAACCTCGGCCTGCACCTTGCCATGCGGGAACACGGCGTCACCCTGCGCACCACGGCCGTCGGCGACCGGTACGTGCTGGAGGAGCTCCGCTCCGGCGGCTACACGCTGGGCGGCGAGCAGTCCGGTCACGTGCTGCTGCCCGCGCACGCCACCACCGGCGACGGCGTGCTGACCGCGCTGCGCCTGATGGCCAGGGTCGCCGGCAGCGGCAGCACCCTGGCCGAGCTGAGCGGCGTGATGCGCCGCCTGCCGCAGGTCCTGGTCAACGTCCGTGTCACCGACAAGGCCGCGGTGGCGGTCGCGGGCTCGGTCGCGGACGCGGTCGCGGACGTCCAGCGGGAACTGGGCGAGGCGGGCCGCGTGCTGCTGCGCCCGTCCGGCACCGAACAGCTCGTTCGGGTGATGGTGGAGGCGCCGACGCACGACCTGGCGGAGGCTGCCGCGTCCCGCCTGGCCACCGTGGTCGCGTCGGTGCGCTGATTTTCGCTGCGGAATCGGGTGGCGAGCTGCGAAGATTGCCGGCGGGGGAACCGTTCGCGATGACGCCGCGTCAATGTGGCGGGCCCTGATCCGGGGCTATCGTGCTGGCAGGTCGTCCGCAGTGGAATTGAGGTGGGGGCAGGTGGCTGGTTACCAGACCAGTGACGAGATGTCCGGGATCGCCGGCAAGGTGAACGCCGAGGTCGGACCCATCGGCGACGAGGCGGACGCGATCGGCAGGTCCCAGGTCGGCGCTGGCGACGGCGGCCGCGACTTCGGCGACAAGGCCACCGCGTACGCCACCGCCCTGCACGACAACGTGATCGCCAGCGTCAAGGCGTTCGGCAGCGCGACCACGACGTTGAGCGACAAGCTCACCGACACCTACCGCCAGTACGCCGGCGCGGAGACCCAGAACTCCACCTCGATCACGAAGTCGGGAGCGGGCGCATGACGGACTACCCGCAGTGGTCCACCGTCAAGGCCGAACTGGACGACCCGAGCGTCTCCAGCGCGGACAAACAGCGACTGCTCAACGACTACGCCCAGTCCGCCGCCTACGGCAGCCCGTTCGACGGCACGATCTTCGCAGGCCACCAGCAGGCCACGAATCAGGACTACGTCCACAACTACTCGCAGATCATGCAGTACGCGCAAACGTACGGCGCGACGGATTCGTTCAGCCAGGCAGCACAGCTCAACGGCATGGGCTTCTTCGGCGACCAACTCGTCAACGCGAGCCAGGCGGCCGGGCAGGCGAAGTTCCAGCAACAGCAGCAGTTGGTCCAGAACGACCAGGCGGCCGGCCAGGCCACCACCGACCTCGGCAACGAGGCGAACAAGACCGTCGCCCAGGGCGGTTCCGGCGCGAGCACCTCGGACGAGATCCTGGAGCCCGGCTCGCGCGGCATGTACTACTTCCAGTACTTCATTCCGCCGTACCAGAACTGGACCGGCGGCGGGCCGGACCTGGACAACGACATCAAGAAGGTCTACGACAACCTGCGCGGCATCAACTTCGCGAAGTTCCGCGCCGACGCCACCCAGCTCGCGACATCGCACGGCAAACTGTCGGACAGTTCGCTGAACCTGAGCACCGCCACCAATTCCCTCGGCGGTTTCTGGCAGGGCCCGGCCGCCCAGGCCGCGCAGCAGTACACCAACACGTTCATGCAGAACGCCAAGACCGTCACCGACGGCACCACAGCGGCGGGCCAGCTGATCACCGATCAGCTGAAGGCCATCGAAACCGCTGTCCTGCAACGGGCCCAGGCCGTGTTGAAGATGTATGCCAGCGATATCGGCGGTTTCGGCCCGAGTGACATCCAGCAGATCATCGACGCGGCCAAGCTCAACGCCAACGACGACGAACTGCGCGGGATGGCGAAATGGAACGTCTTCAGCAATGTCGACTGGGGCGACACGAACTGTAACGGGGACTTGAGCCAGAACGTGAAGAACCTCGCGTCGATGGACGCGACGAACTGGCTCAACACCGTGTTCAAGCCGAACTTCGACCAGAAGAAGACCTCGTTCGACTCGATCACCAAGTCCACGCACGACACGGTGGGCCAGTCGTTCGACGCCATGAACCAGGGCCTCGGCAAGATCAACGCGAACCCGTTCTCCGACCTCAGCCAGGGCATCCAGGTCTCCACCCCCGCCCCCACCAGTGGTTCCGGTCCGAGCAGCGGTTCGAGCTCCGGTTCTGCCGGTGGTTCCACCGCCCCCAGCAGCGCCGGTGGCGGTACCCCGAGCACCCCGAGCCCCAGTACCCCGGCGCCCCCCACGGTCCCGACTCAGCCGACGCCCCCCACGGTCCCGACGCCGCCGACGGTCCCGACCCAGCCGACACCCCCCACGATCCCGACGCCCCCTACCGTCCCGACCCCGCCGACGACCACGGTCCCGAGCGGTACCGGCAACCCGACGGGCACGCCCCCCGAGTCCCTCACCGTCCAGCACGGCAACAACACGCTGAGCATGACCGGCCCGAACGGCCAGGGCACCATGCAGCTGACCACCCAGGACGGCACCGGCCAGCCCAAGTCCTACGACATCGCCTTCGGCAACGGCACCACAGCGACGTCAACGGCCACACCGGCCCACACAGCCATCCCAGCCACCACGGCCACGCCGGTCGGCGCATCGAACGTGCAACACATCACGCCGGGCGCCGACGGCAAGGCGGTGATCCACGACGGCAACACCACCATCACCGCCCAGGAACAGCCCGGCGGCGAGGTCAAGGTCACCGTGGACGACGGCTCCGGCCAGCCGACCACGTACACCCTCGACCACGCCGGCTCCCAGCCGACCACCGGCACCGCAATCCCGGCGGCAACGCCGACCGCCCCGGGCACGGCGGACCCGATGGCGACCGCAGCCCCGGCGCAGCCGGTGGCGGACCCGGCCACGCTCGCGGCCAACTCCGCCACTCCGGTGGCCACCTCGGCGCCGGCCGATGCCTCCGGTGCGCCGGCCCCCGCGACGCTGGTCAGCGACACCAACCAGCAGGCCGGCTTCATCGATCCGTCGGCCATGCCGCAGACGACCCTGCCGGCCACCACCGGCGACCCGGGCGCGCTCGTGGGCGGCACGGACAACTCCGGCTTCGCGCAGGGTTTCAGCGATCCGTCGTCGTCCTTCGGCAATGCGTTGGGCGGCGCGGTCGGTGGCAGTCACGCGGCGGCCGCGTTCTTCGGCCCGCAGCACGGCACGCACGACATGTTCGGTGGCGCCGCGGTGCCCGGCCATGCCGGCGTTGCCGGCACCGACGTGACCCCGATGGGCCAGCCCGGCGGCGCTGGCCTCGCCGCGGCCCCGGACGGCGCGCCGGACCAGAGTCAGCAGGGCCAATCCGGCCAGTTGGGCGGCATGCCGATGATGGGTGGCATGGGCGGCGGCGGTGGCCAGGGCGGCGGCGACCAGCAGCGCGGTGCGAACCCGTGGCGCACCCAGGGCCAGCTGTTCGACGATGCCGACGAGGTCGTCGGACGCTTCAGTGGGACACTCGACGACGGTCGGTGACAATCGGGGTGGGGAATGTACGAGGACATCGTCGCGGCGGCAAGGCGTTCGTCAGAGGCAGCGGTCCGCGAGAGCCAGGAGCGGGTCGACCTGGCGACGACCAAGGCCGCTGAGGCGGATCGCCAGGCGACCGAGGCCACCAAGGCCGTCGGCGAGCGTTGGGTGAACCGGATCAACGCGATGCGCCGCCGCGCCCAGGACCGCAAGGCCACCCCCGAAATGCGCTTCGGCCACGACGAGCCCCCGACCGACGGCGACGAACTGGTCTCCGTGTCCGAGGTGCCGGCGCCCGATCCGGATCCGCAGACACCGCCCTTCGGTATTCCGGAAGACCTCGTCGAGCCGGCCAAGCAGGCGCCGCGGCAGTCCTGGTTCACGCCGCCCGATCCGGACCCGGCGCCGCCGGTGGTTCGTCGCCAGCCGCGTCACCGGGTCGACGACGATGACGACTATTCGTCCCAGTCCTGGCTTCAGGACGGCTGACGAGCGGGCGACCGCTGAAAGTCGATGGGGCAGCGCTTGATGCTCTCGTCCAACAGCGGCCGATACCGATCCGCGCCCGTCAGCTGCACCAGGAAGAAAGCGGTCAACAGGGCATTGGCAACCCGGTGAGTCGACCGCTCCGGCTTGCCGTCCAACAACAACTGGCTCCAGTGCCGGCCTTCGGTGAACCCGAGATGGGTCGCCTTGGCGACCGACCGCAAGCTCACCGGCCCGGCCCACGCCTGCGCGATGGCCTCGGCATGACCGGCGGCCGGCGCGATCAGATCCCGTGCACCCGCCAAGTGCAACCCGGGCATCCCGCATCGGGCCGCAGCCGTTACCGCCGTGGGCCGAACCTCGGCCACGGCCACCGTCGCCACCGCCCGAACCCGGGCATCGTCCGCGGCCGCCAGAACCGCGGCACCACCACCGGTCGAGTGGCCTGCCAAGCCGACCCGGTCCGGCGAAACACTGATCGAACCGTCACCCAGTCGCACACCGACGCACACGTCGAGAGCGGTACGCAGATCCCCCGCATACAACCGATGCGACGCCAACGGCCCACGTTGGGTGTTCGGCGAAGCCGCGACGATCCCCCACGAAGCCAGGTGCCGCAGCAAGCCGTGATACCGCTCACTGGGCTGCAACCACCCGTGCCCGAACACCACGGCCGGCAACCCGAGACCGGATCGGGGCGTGCACACGATGCCGGGCAGCCCGACAAGGGCCAGCTCGCCGCGCGACACCGGATGGGGGCCTGGCCTGCTCAGTTCCGCGAACAGCTGCCGCGCCGTGCTGGACATGGGCACCGAAGGTAGTCCATCGGCCGCGCATCGGCCGGGTCGAGCCGACCGAACCAGAATTGGTCTGAACCAAAACAGCTGGTCACCCGGCCGAGTGACATCAATGGTGTAGCTACGCTGTGCCCCGTGTGTGGAATCGTGGGTTACGTGGGCAAGCGCCCCGCGCTGGATGTCGTGCTCGACGGGCTGCGACGGCTCGAATACCGCGGGTACGACTCGGCGGGTGTCGCCGTGGTCACCGACCGCGGGCTGGCCGTCGAGAAGAAGGCAGGCCGGCTGGCCAACCTGGAGGCCGAGCTGGATCTGATCGGCCGCGCCGGGTTCGTCGGCACCGCCGGCATGGGTCACACCCGCTGGGCCACCCACGGTGCCCCGGTGGACCGCAACTCGCACCCCCACCTGGACACCGAGGGCCGGCTGGCCGTCGTGCACAACGGCATCATCGAGAACTTCGTCGCGCTGCGCCGCGAACTGGAGGCCGACGGCGTCGAGATGGCCAGCGACACCGACACCGAGACCGCCGCCCACCTGATCTCCCGCGCCTACCGCGCCGGCGACACAGCTGGCGACCTGCCGGCCAGCGTGCGCGCGGTGTGCCGGCGCCTCGAAGGCGCGTTCACGCTCGTGGTCACGCACGCGGACGAGCCCGATCAGGTGGTCGCCGCGCGTCGGTCCAGCCCGCTCGTGGTCGGGGTCGGCGACGGCGAGCACTTCGTCGCGTCGGACGTGGCCGCGTTCATCGAGCACACGAGCGACGCCGTCGAACTCGGCCAGGACCAGCTCGTCGTGATCACCCGGACGGCTACGACGTCACCGACTTCCACGGCGACCCTGCCGCGGCCAAGCCCTTCCGCGTGAACTGGGACCTCGTCGGCCGCGGAAAAGGGCGGCCACGACTACTTCATGCTCAAGGAGATCGAGGAGCAGCCCGCCGCGCTGGCCGACACGCTGCGCGGCCACTTCGACGCGGGCCGGATCATCCTGGACGAGCAGCGGCTGTCCGACCAGGACCTGCGGGACGTGGACAAGGTCTTCGTGATCGCCTGCGGTTCTGCCTACCACTCCGGGCTGGTCGCCAAGTACGCCATCGAGCACTGGACCCGGCTGCCGGTCGAGGTCGAGCTGGCCAGCGAGTTCCGCTACCGCGACCCGGTGCTGGACCGGGACACGCTCGTGGTCGCCGTGTCCCAGTCGGGTGAGACGGCGGACACCCTGGAAGCCGTCCGTCACGCCAGGGAGCAGAAGGCCCGGGTGCTCGCGGTCTGCAACACCAACGGCGCGCAGATCCCGCGCGAGTCCGACGCCGTCCTCTACACGCATGCCGGCCCGGAGATCGGCGTGGCGTCCACCAAGGCGTTCCTGGCGCAGATCGTGGCCAACTACCTGGTCGGCCTCGCCCTGGCCCAGGCGCGCGGCACCAAGTACCCGGACGAGGTCGGCCGCGAGTTCGCCGAGCTGGAGGCCATGCCGGACGCCGTCGAACGCGTGCTGGGCACCATCGAGGAGGTCCGCGAACTCGGCCGTGATCTCGCCGACGCCAAGGCGGTGCTGTTCCTCGGCCGGCACGTCGGCTACCCGGTCGCCCTCGAGGGCGCGCTCAAGCTCAAGGAGCTCGCCTACATGCACGCGGAGGGCTTCGCCGCTGGCGAGCTGAAGCACGGCCCGATCGCGCTGATCGAGGACGGGCTGCCGGTCGTCATCGTGATGCCGTCGCCGAAGGGTCGCGCCGTGCTGCACGGCAAGCTGCTGTCCAACATCAGTGAGATCCAGGCGCGCGGCGCCCGTACGATCGTGATCGCCGAGGAGGGTGACGAGACGGTCCGGCCGTTCGCCGATCACCTGATCGAGGTGCCGGCCGTGCCCACCCTGTTGCAACCCCTCGTGTCGACCGTGCCGCTGCAGGTGCTCGCCGCGGAGATCGCCAGGACCCGCGGCTACGACGTGGACAAGCCGCGCAACCTGGCCAAGTCGGTCACTGTCGAATAACGGGAGCGCCACGGGATGTACGGCATCTGGACCACGGACCACATCCGCAAGGCCGAGGACCGGCTGCTGGCCAGCACGCCGGTGGGCGCCCTGATGCGCAGGGCCGCGTTCGGCATCGCCGTGCAGGCCGCGGCGATGCTGGCGCGGCGGCCGGGCCGGGTCGCCGGTGCGCGGGTCGTGCTGCTCGTCGGCGCCGGCAACAACGGCGGCGACGCGCTGTGGGCCGGCGCCTTCCTGCGCCGTCGGAGCGTCGCCGTGACCGCCGTCCTGCTCGACCCGGACCGCGCGCACGCCACCGGCCTCGCCGCGCTGCGTACGGCGGGCGGGCGGATCACCACCGACGGAGCCGCGATCGCCACCGCCGACCTGGTCATCGACGGCATCGTCGGCCTGTCCGCGCGCGGCCCGCTGCGCCCGGCCGCCGCCGACCTGGTGGCCAGAATCACATCCCCGGTGCTGGCCGTGGACCTGCCAAGCGGGGTCGATCCGGACACCGGCGCCGTGGCCGGTCCGGCGGTCCGCGCCGACGTCACGGTCACCTTCGGCGCCCGCAAGCCATGCCACGTGCTGTCCGACGGTGCGGTGCGCTCGGGCCGGGTGGTCCTGGTGGACATCGGCCTCGCCCCGGAACTGGGCGAGCCCGACCTGAACGTGCTCACCGCGGCCGACGTCGGCGCCGCCTGGCCGGTGCCCGGCCCGAACGACGACAAGTACACCCAGGGCGTCACCGGCGTGGCAGCAGGCTCTGCCAACTATCCGGGCGCGGCCGTGCTGGCCACAGGTTCCGCCGTGCTGGCCACGTCCGGCATGGTCCGGTTCGCCGGCACCGCGGCCGACGCGGTCCGGGCACGCTGGCCAGAGTCGATCACCACCGGTTCGGTCGCCGACGCCGGACGGGTGCAGGCCTGGGTGGTCGGCCCCGGCCTCGGCACCGGCAGCGCGGCCAGGGACGTGCTGCGGACCGTGCTGGCCGCCGACGTGCCGGTATGCGTGGACGCGGACGCGATCACCCTGCTGGCCAACCACCCTGACCTGTGGGACGCGCGCGAGCCGGGCACCCCGGTCGTGCTCACGCCGCACGCGGGCGAGTTCGCCCGACTGGCCGGCGAGGTCGGACCGGACCGGGTCGCCGCCGCACGCCGCGCGGCCCGGCAGACCAACGCCGTGGTGCTGCTCAAGGGCCACACCACGGTGATCGCCGCGCCGGATGGTCAGACCCTGGTCAACCCGGCCCGCGGCGCCTGGCCGGCCACGGCCGGCTCGGGTGACGTGCTGTCCGGCCTGGTCGGCGCGCTGCTCGCGGCCGGGCTGGAACCGTTGCTGGCGGCCGGTTGCGCCGCCTTCCTGCACGCACTGGCCGCCGACCTGGCCGCCCGTGGCGCGCCGATCCCGGCCTCCCGGCTGCTGGATGCCGTTCCGCAGGCGGTCCGGGCGGTCCGGATGGCAGCCAGCCTGTGATCACCGTTGGGCGATGACCAGATAACGCGTGCCGCAGATCCAGCGCGGTCAACCAGAACACCAGCGAATCGATGTCCCGGACAACGTATTCCACGTCATATTCCAGAAACGCGATCAGCCGTAACCCGGCTGCCGTGATGTCCGCCCCGCTGATCGGCGGCCGCCCGGCCGGTTGGCCCAGCGCGGCCCGGATATTCGCCATGTTCCGTTCGCCGACCTGTTGCGTGACGAAGTAGCCGTGCTGCATCAGGTGCGTCAGAACCGCCCGCAGGTCGAGCGGCGCATGCCGATTCAGGATGGCGTCGAAATCTCCCGCGACACCGTCGAGTCGTTCGTTCGACACGACGAACGAGACCCGGTCCGTTGTGGACTTCTGCTGGGCTGCGGAGATCATGTCGGCATCGATGTCAACGCCGACGCCACGGCCGAATGAAGTGGCCAGCGAGACGAAACGTTCACCGCCGCCGGTACCGACGTCCAGCACGGCGTCCGCCGGCCGCAGATACCGCCGGACCACGTCTTCGTAGTCCCATGGCACGGGTTGCCGCAGGACGTTCATCCGCGAGAAGTCCCAGCCGTCCAGGGGCGTCGTACCGGCGATCAGCTGATCGAATTCCGGCCGCGGGTACGCCTCTTTCATGGTCAACAGGGTAGTCGTGGCCGGGTCGTCCACCGGCGTGTGTCAGCATCGAGCCGTGCACACACCTGTTCGGGCCGAGGTCGTGGTCGACCTGGACGCGATCCGGCACAACGTGCGGCTGCTGGCCGGCCTTGCCGCGGCATCCGGTGCCGCCACGATGCTCGCCGTGAAGGCCGACGGCTACGGCCACGGCGCCGTCCCGGTGGCCAGGGCGGCGGTCGAGGCGGGCGCGGCCTGGCTCGGCGCGTGCTCGCTCGCCGAGGCGCTGATGCTCCGGGAGGCAGGACTGACCGTCCCGATCCTGGCCTGGCTGGACCTGCCGGACGTCGACCGGACGCCGGGGATCAGGGCCGACGTCGACCTGGCCGCGTCGTCGACCGACGAACTGACGGCGCTGGCGCGAGCGGCCGACCGGGAATCAACCACTTAAGATTGATGTACTATCCGATTCGCTGTCCATCTGGATAGAAATGAATCAGCCGTCTCGCCAGCAGAGGGGCATCAACGTGGACAGTGAGAGTGGTCATAAACAAGTCAACCTCGTACAGTATCGCCGACTCGACGGCCGCTGGCAATTCGTGCCTGTGGTCCGGAAGAAGGGCAAGCTCCGGACCCGAGCTCATACTCGTCCATGGTGAACCCACCAGCAGTTCAGCTCCGAGCGAGTCGACTAAGGATCCAGTGTAAAGTGCGCGTCGATCAGCACCCGGAGCAGCAAGGTCTCCTTCCAACATCAGCCAGCGAACGCTGCAGCGCCTGCCTCGGCGACCGCATGGTCCTGTTCGCCCGAGCCGCCGCTTACGCCAATCGCACCAATTACTTTCCCATCACGTTTCAAGGGAATGCCGCCCGCGAAGATCATGATTCGGCCGTCATTCGACGCATGAATCCCGAAGAATTGGCCACCGGACTGAGAATGCTCGGCCAAATCTTTGGTCGAGATGTCGAAGGCTCGTGAGGTATATGCCTTCTTGATCGAGATGTCGATGCTGCCAAGCCACGCCCCATCCATCCTCACATGGGCAATGAGATTTCCACCCGCGTCTGCCACTGCAATGTTCATTGGCTGGCCGATCTCTGCCGCCTTATTTTCCGCTGCTGCAATTATCTTTCGCGCATCCTTCAAAGTAATCATGACGATCTCCCTGAGGTTTGAAGTGGGGATTAGACGCACTGCTAAGTACGGCAGGGAGTCGTCTCAGCCGTGCCTTCGGCTTTCGGATGTCAGTATCTCAGGCGAAGCCGCCAGCTTGTTCAGCCCGGTTTCAAATTAACGG
>CAVPCF010000122.1:0-76619 GCA_963702275.1 Candidatus Melainabacteria bacterium | reverse complement strand
AATTGGACGGTTCATGTGAGTGACGAGGTGACAGCCAGCCTGAAGGCGCGAGCCAGCAAGATCACGTTGCTGTTCTTACCCACCTATGCTCCCTGGACCAACCCGATGGAGAAAGTCTGGCGGCGCTTCCAGCAAGAGGTGGCTTATCTGCATCCGCATTGGTTTTTGTGGAAGCCGTGGCGTGAGCGCAGTGATCGCTGGTTAGGCAGTGTTCATCAAGGCAGCCAACGCATTCTGCAAGCAACCGGCGTGCGCTCCCTTTCCTCTCTCAAGTATCCTTCCGAATACCTTACGTTAAATTGTTAAAGTGCATCATCGCGGCCATCGCCGATTTATCGGTCCGCTCTGCTTAATCACCCGCAACGATGCAGACCCTTAATGCGGCGAGAAGGCTTGTTTCCCGGTAATCTCCCGTCCCACAATCAGTGACTGGATCTTATCGGTTCCCTCGTAAGTGAACACCGCCTCAATATCTGCGTGATGACGAGCAATGTGGTATTCAAGCAGAATTCCATTGCCACCAAGCATCTTGCGTGTGTCAGCAACGACCTCACGAGCCAAACGAGCATTGTTCATTTTTGCCATCGAAGCCATGGCCGCCGTCATCTTACCCTCTTCCTGTAGTTGCGCAAGCCGCAAACACACGGTGCTGCTGCCCCCGCTGCCCAGTTGGTGGACCTGGTAGTTGGCGACCGGGTTCGTGCCCGCGGTGGCCGCCGGCCAGTTCAGTGTCGCCGTGCCGGAGTTGCTGCCCGACGTGCTCGACGAGAGGTTCGACACTGTTGGCTGCCCCGGCGCACCCGGCGCGCTCGTGGAACCGCCGCCGCCCGGTATCTGAATGACAGTGAGGGTGTATGGCGCCACCGTGACCGACGAGGCCGAGGTCTGCGTGGTGCTGGTGATCGTGGTGGCGTTGTTGCCCAGCGTGGAGACGGTCGGGCTGCCGGAAGGCGTGAAGTTGTCGTAGGTCAGGTTGACCGTGTACGAGTTCGACGGATCCTCGTTGTCGATCAGGACATCGAGGTTGTTGCCGTGCCGTACCGCGTGTGTCCGCAGCAGCGCGTTGCTGGCGGACGAGGTCACCATCGTGTCGCCCGGCCCGCCGAGCCTGGCGAGCATCTCGGCGCCGTAGTAGGAGGCGAAGGGGGTGTCCACCGCGGGTTCGGTGACGCCGTTGCTGCTGGTGGCCGAGGAGAACATGCCGCCGTCACCGTAGTCCTGCGCACCGTCCACGATGGACGGACCAGATGCACCGTTGTGCTCGTCCCACCAGTCGACGTTCGCGGCGCCGTTCTCCAGCCATGTCATGTACATGTCGGCGGCGAAGAGCGCACCCGGTTGGACGTCCTGGGCGACTGTCGAATTCGTCTCGGTGACCACGATCGGCACGTTGGCGGGGTTCACCCCCGCGAACTGCTGGATCTCCGATTTCAGCGTCGAGACGATGCCGGGAATCTCGGTGGGGGTGCTCAGCATGGTCGCCGGCGACGAACCGCCAGGAGTCGGGTAGTAGTGCATGATGACGCAGTCGGTCGCCGAGCCCAGCTTCGAGAGCACGGTCTGGTTCCAGGACTGCGGGTACTCGGCGTTCGTCACGTTGTCCGGCCAGAAGCCCGGCGTCGTCAGTACCGCGCAGACGTGGGCGGCCGGGTTCACCGCCTTCATCGCGGACATGTAGCTGAGCACGTTCTGGGCGTATTCTGCCGGGCCGCAGTTGAAGGTCTGTGTCGGCTCGCTGCCGATGGTCACCGGGCTGCCGTTCAGCGAGGTCCTGCAGTGGCTGTCGACCTCCCAGTTCGCGCCGTAGGTGCCGTTGCCGTAGATCTCGTTGCCGATTTCCCAGTACTTCACGTTCGCGTTGTCGGTCGCGGCCGTCTGCACCCACGCGGACGCCAATGACGTGGAGCCGCTGCCGTAGTTCACCGTGATGATCGAGCCCGCGTTCGCGGCCTGGAGGGTGGACACGAACTGGCTGAAGGACGTGTTGGCCGCGATGAAGCCGCCGGCAACGGCGGTCTGCGTCTGCCAGTTGTAGATGTCAGAGTACGAGCCGCCGGGATAGCGCAGCGCGTCGATGCCTGCGGCCTTGAGCCGCCCGGGGATCGGGGCGTCGTTCATGAAGCCGTCGTAGACCTCGGTGTTCATGCCGACCCCGTTCGGCGGGATCGCGCCGAGCCCGGCCGTCGCGTTCACCGTCACGGTGGCCGTCGTGGCGGCCGCCGCCGGAGACGCGACGGCACCCCCGAGCGCCACGGCCGCGGCCACCGCCATGCCCGATACCAGGGCCATGTATCGCCGGGAGGTCCCGGTCGTTCTTGTTGACATATCAGTCTCCTCATCGAGTCGGATATCAGAACATGGCGAATCGGCGGTGTGACTGTGCCGTTGCGTTCACTGTGGACGGGCTCCGGGAGCGGTCGGGACGGTGACCGCCGCGACGGGCCGGGTACCGGTGGTGTGCCAGACGAAGCCGGTCTGGATCCCGCCGCCGGGATGACCAGAGTTGATCACCGCGACCTGGGCGTCGCTCTGGACGCCCGTGCTGGCGATCACACCGGTCGCGCCGACCAGGAGGGCGGCCGCCGTCGCCAGCCAGAGCAAATCGGTAACAAGCAGCGAACGCGCTGACCGCACTGTGCACCTCCAGGGCCTGATGAGCGCGGTCAGCAGGTGGAGTTGATCTTGGTGAGCAACCGTTTCAGTGGTGTACGCATCGAGACTCCTGATCAGTGGTCACAGTTGCGGAGCGGCGGTGTGCGGGACGATCTGCGGATCGTTGCGCACACCGCCGCCGATCCCGGGAGGTGCGGTCCCGGGTGGTGTGTGACGTCAGCCCTGCGTCCACTGCTGGTTGCTGCCGCCGTTGCAGTTCCACAACTCGGCCAGGGCACCGTTGGCGGTGGACGCCCCGGTCACGTCAAGACACAGTCCCGACTGAACACCGGTGATCGTGCCATTGGCATTGACATTCCACTGCTGATTCGCCCCACCATTACACGTCCACGTCTGCACCTTCGTACCAGCAGACGTCTGATTGTTGAAAGCATCCAGACACAACTGACTACCACCGGAAAACACAGCCAACTGATTACCGGAAGTATGCGCCCAGGTCTGGCTCACCCCACCGTTGCAATCCCAGATCTGCACCTGCACACCCGGCGTCGTCGACGCACCCGGCACATCCAGACACTTACCAGAACCAATCCCATGGATGGCACCTGTGCTACCGCCGGTACCACCGCCGCCACCGCCACCGCCGGGGTTGTTGCCGATTCCCCAGCCCCACTGGAGCCGGTCGAGCCCGGACTGGTTGGTCACGCTCAGCGAGAGGTTGGTGCCGCTGCCGTTGAGGGACGTGATCGCGCAGGACGCGTTCGCACAGGGGCCGGGTCCCATCGTCTGCGTTGCCTCCTTCACCGCGGTCCACAGGACGATGCCGATGCCCTTGCTGCGCGCGGTGTCGGTGAACGCGTACAGGTAGGACACGAGGTTGGTGCCGTCCTTGGGGCCGTCGTAGTTGAGGCCGGTGGTCATGGGGGCACCGAACTCGGTCAGTACTGCGCGGCTGTCGAACCCGCACAGATTGCTCTCCAGTTCGCTGACCCAGGCCGCCTCGGTGGTGTGGGAGTCACCGAACATGCCGTACATGTGGATCGAGAGCAGCGTGCCGTTCAGGCGCGAGTCGGCGCCCTCCGCACACAGGTTGCCTTCCCAGGAGCCGGGCAGGATGATCCGGCTCCGGGGGACGCCGGGGTAGCGGGCGAGCCACGCGGCCTCGAAGTTGGTCAGGTCGGTGGGGGTGTACGCCCACGGCTCGTTCATCATGTCGAAGTAGAAGTTGCTGTTGGAGCCGTACTTGCCGATGACCGTGTCCCACATCTGGTAGAAGGACGTCGTGTCGCTGACCGTCCCGTTCTGCAGCCAGGGTGCGATGATGACGTTCATGCCCAGCCCGGCAGCCGCGTCGTACGCCGCGGTCACGCTGGACCACCATGAGGTCGACGTGGTCGCGGCGTTGATCCCCATCCGGACCGTGTTGGCACCCAGCGCCTGGAAGCCCTTGAGAATCGGCGTGGCCTTCGCGAAGGTGGTGGCATAGCTGTCTGATGTGGACAGCCCGACGGGGACGTTCGGGCCGGTGATGAAGTTGTCGTTCGGGTCCGCCCAGTTCACGCCGCGGAACTGGTTGGTGGCGGCGTGCGCGCTCGTGCTGGTGGCCACCTGGACACCGAGCAGGCTCAGCAGCAGGGCGACGACGAGGCCGACCGGGGCAAGCCGCCCGAGTCGTTGCTTGTTCGGTTCCATCTGCGCTCCCTAACCGAGTTTCCATTGCTGGTTGCTTTGTCCGTTGCAGTTCCACAGCTCGGCCAGGGCACCGTTGGCGGTGGACGCCCCGGTCACGTCAAGACACAGTCCCGACTGAACACCGGTGATCGTGCCATTGGCATTGACATTCCACTGCTGGTTCGCCCCACCGTTACACGTCCAGGTCTGCACCTTGGTACCTGGGGTGGTCTGGTTGTTGAAAGCATCAAGACACAACTGGCTACCACCGGAATTCACGGTCAACTGGTTGCCGGCGGTGTGCGTCCAGGTCTGGTTCGACGCACCATCGCAATCCCAGATCTGCATCTGTGTACCGGGCGTCGCCGACGAACCCGGCACGTCCAGGCACTTGCCCGAACCAATCCCATGGATGGCGCCCGTGCTACCGCCGGTACCGCCACCGCCACCGGAGCCGATGTTGACCGAGTACGAGTTCGTGGCCAGACCCGCGCCGTTCTGCCAGATCTCGAAACCGGCCTCCAGGTCGATCAGGAAGTCGGAGTTGCTCATGTAGCCCCGGCTGACCGAGTCGGCGGCCAGCAGGTCGATGTCGAGATTGCTGACCGACGTGGTCCCGCTGTTCCGAACGTACGAGACGTCATTCCACGTGTTGTTCAGGCGGCCTTCCCAGACGGTGTACGTGTTCCCGCCGATGGAGACGTTGTTGGCGACGATCGAGCCAGCGGGTGCGATGCCGGGGGTGTGATTGATCCAGATCATCATCTCCTCGGCGTTGGGCTGGCCCGGGGTGGTGGCGGCGTGGTTGTACCAGATGTCATAGGCCACGTCGTAGGCGCCGTTGTTGGGCTGGGTGGTGCTCCAACTCGTGGTGACCTTGCCCGGCGTCATCGCGCTGACCTGGACCGGCAGCCCGCTGTTCGAGGTGCAGTTCCCCCAGTGACAGCCCTTGTAGATCGACGGGTAACCGCCCGGCGCACCGCCCGAGTTGCTGATGGACGAATTTGCCACGCCGAAGTCGGCGTTTCCGTCCGTGGTGACGCATTCGGGCGCGCTGGAGTTCCATTCGTTGTTCTGCACGATGTACGCCCCGCCGGCCACCGCGGCCGACTGCCCGTTGCACAGTGTGGTGGTCGCGGCTTGGGCGGTGGCGGCTCCGAACGTGAGTGCGGTCGCGGCGGCGAGCGCCGTGGCGGCAATGACGAGCGGTGCGAGTATTCGTTTCCTGGAGATCATCTGACTGGTCCTTTATGGATGCGGGTCGCGTGCGGCTGTGGCCGAATTACCATGGTTGCGGTGTGCGAGAAGGGAGGGGATGTGCCCGTCTCGGACACCGCGGCCGCGCGGGCTACGGGGGGTTCCCGAACGGCGGTATCATGGTCCTAACCGAGTTTCCACTGCTGGTTGCTTTGGCCGTTGCAGTTCCAGAGCTGGGCCAGGGCACCGTTGGCGGTGGACGCCCCGGTCACGTCAAGACACAGTCCCGACTGAACACCGGTGATCGTGCCATTGGCATTGACATTCCACTGCTGATTCGCCCCACCATTACACGTCCACGTCTGCACCTTCGTACCAGCAGACACCTGATTGTTGAAAGCATCCAAACACAACTGACTACCACCGGAATTCACGGTCAACTGGTTGCCGGCAGTGTGCGTCCAGGTCTGATTCGCCGCACCGTTGCAATCCCAGATCTGCACCTGCACACCCGGCGTCGTCGACGCACCCGGCACATCCAGACACTTACCCGAACCAATCCCATGGATGGCACCCGTCCCGCCACCACCAGTGGTGCCGGTGGTACCGCCGGCGACGCGATACATCACGGTGCCGTGCGCGGGCACGTTGGCGCTGATGGTGCCACTGGTGGTGGACACCGCGCCGCTCCACAGGTCGGTGAGCGTGTAGCTGCTCGCGCCGCTCTTGCCGATGGCCGAGACATTGGTGGTGATGGTCGCGTTGAACCCGTTCTCATTGAACAGCGCGACCGACACATCCCCATTGGCCAGCGGCTTGGCCAGCACGTCCAGTCCACCGGACGAGGCGACCTCGGTGCCCTGCCGGCCCATGGAGTCCTGATCGACGGCGATGACCGCCTTGTTGGTCAGGATCGACAACGTCTGCGAACTCGCGTTGATGATGTTGCTGCCGTCGATCAGGGGGGCGGCCATCTCGGCCCACAGACTGAACTCGGACCGGTCCTCGGTGGCGGACATGCCGTTGCCCAGCTCCAGCATGTCCGGGTCGTTCCAGCCATCAGGTCCGGCGAAGGCGGCCAGGCCGACGTTGTTGTGGAAGTTCGAGAGCATGCTGCCGAAGCTGGCGTTGATGTCGCCGGTGGTGCGCCACATGTCGCCCTTGCCCGCGCCCCAGGTCCACACGCTCTCGGTGCCCCAACTGCACAGGGCGAACAGGATCTGGCGCCCGGTGGCCTTGAGCGCGTTGCTCATCGCGGTGTACCGGGTCTGGCCGCTGATGCCCTGGTTGTTGCAGTTGTCGTACTTCAGGTAGTCGACACCCCATGCGGCGAACAGGTTCGCGTCCTGGGTCTCGTGTCCGAGGCTGCCGGGGAATCCGGCGCAGGTGGCGGTGCCGGCGTCCTCGTAGATGCCGAACTTCAGGCCGAGGGAGTGCACGTAGTCGGCCACGGCCTTCATGCCGGTGGGGAACTTCGACGCGTCGGGCACCAGGTTGCCGTTGCCGTCCCGGGAGTGCAGCATCCAGGCGTCGTCGGTGTTGACGTACTGGTAGCCGGCGGCCTGCATGCCGTTGTTGTGGATGGCCAGCGCGGTCTGCTCGATCAGCGAAGTCGTGGCGGTGTTGCCGTAGGCGTTGAAGTTGTTCCAGCCCATCGGCGGGGTCAGCGCCAAGCCGTCGTTCTCGGCCGCGGCCGGCGCCGCGGTGATCGCGGCGAGCAGTGGGGCGGCCGACGCGACCAGTGCGCAGGCCAGCAGCACCGCGCGCAGCCTGCCGCGGCGGGACCGGTCCGGACGCCGCATGGATAGTGATGCCAAGCGCATAGTGATTCTCCAGAGGTGAGTGTCAACCGAGTTCCAGTGCATGCCGTGATCAGCGGACCGCCCGACAAGGTGATCTCCCAGGACTTGACCGCGTCGACCGAGGAGTGGTCCGTGCAAGACACCTGCGGCCGCGGCACGGCGTCGGCCGCGCAAGCCTGGGAGCAGCCAGGTCATGCGCACACTCACCGAAGCGCCACGAGAAGACGGCGAGAGCGTCATTGCCCTCCTTCCATCTAGGTTGAATCGTTACAACCGAGAGATGCGGAAGCTCGCGTCGTAGGAAAGCCCCTCCTGTCCAGTGATGTCAAGTTTTGGTGGATTGCTTTTGGTCTTGATCGACTTAGGGCCTCACAAGCCCAAAGATCCCCAGAGTCGGCCGGTGGCGGCTGGACGAACAGCTCGGATGTTTGTTCTTGTTGCTTATGCCCGGCCAGCGGACCGGTTGCGGCACGCGCAACGACCGATCGAACACGACCTCCTGCGACACGTCCCCGCAGGACCGAAGCCCACCGTAATCAGTACGCACGGGCAGTCAGGACCCGTCACGGCACGGCGCGGGTCGCACACGATCCGAGGAGGATCAAACACGCCAAGAGGGCGTTCATCCCCAGTGCTGTCAACGGCGACCTGAGCGCCGCGGCCCGACTCGACGCCGGAGCCGGACAGAACCCCGCGGCCATCAACCCTGAAAATTTCAATGCGCATGTGCTCGCCGGCGGCCGGTGCTCGGTGGTTCCGTCATGGGTCAGGGAAGCGGCTCAGGTGCGACCCAGCACGAGACCATTCGAGTGGTCCTCAGCGGTCCGCGCGTGCTTCCGTGTCGGCCTCGGTTGCCGCCCAGTTCGCCAGCAGTTGGAGCCGTTCGGCTGAGGGCGTGCCGGGGTCGGCGGTGTAGGCGGTGAGGGTGAGTCCGGTGTCGGCACTCAGTGCCATAGCTTCGAAGTTGAGGGTGAGTTCGCCGACGGCGGGGTGGCGGAAGCATTTCACGCCGGTGCGGTGGAGGCGGACGTCGTGGGCGGCCCAGCGGGTGCGGAAGTCCGCACTGCGAGTGCACAACTCGCCGACGAGGTCGGTCAGGCCGCGGTCGTGCGGATCACGACCTGCTTCGGTGCGCAGGATGGCGACCGAGGTGTGACACGACTTGTCGTAGTCGGGGAAGTAGTCACGGGCGGCGGGGTCGAGGAACCCGAAGCGGGCCAGGTTGGGCGGCGAGACCGCGCTGCCGCGGGTGGGGCTGTCGAACACCGGTGAGTACAGCGCCCGCGCGAGCAGGTTGGTGGCCAGGATGTCCAGGCGACCGTTGCGGACGAACGCGGCGGTGGTGATCATGCTGTCGAGGATCTGCTGGACGGCCGGGCGCACCTGCTGCGGCGGGCGGCAGCGCTGACCTGGCCCGGATTGCGGGCGGCCCGCGGCGTTGGCGGTGCGGGCAAGATCGAAGAGGTAGCCACGCTCGGCTTCGTCGAGCTGCAGCGCGCCGGCGACGGCGTCCAGGACGCTGTCGGACACGCCGGCGAGGTTGCCCTTCTCCAGCCGGGTGTAGTAGTCGGCGGACACGCCGGCGAGCATGGCGACCTCCTCGCGACGCAGGCCCGGGACCCGGCGGTTCCCGCCGTAGTAGGTCAGGCCTGCCTGGTCGGGAGTGACCTTGGCCCGGCGCGTGACCAGGAAGTCGCGGACCTCGGTGCTCTTGGCGCTCACGCCCTCCACGGTACGACGGGTCGGATGCACGAAGGGGGTTCTGTCGTGACCCGGAAGACCGCGACCTCCCGCACGTGCGGGGGCCGGGGTTCCCTTGTGGTGTGACGATTTCGCAGACGATCCCACCGGCAACGGGCAGGGCGCCGAACACCGGGAGTGCTACCGCGACGCTACTGGCGGCGCTGCTGGGATTCTTCGTCGTCACCCTGGACGCGGTCATCGTCAACGTCGCACTCCCGGAAATCCGTGTCCACCTGGGCGGCGGCATCGTCGGGCTGCAGTGGGTGGTCGACGGCTACACCCTGATGTTCGCCGCGTTCCTGCTCTCCGCCGGGTCGCTGACCGACCGGATCGGCGCGAAGCGGGCGTTCGGACTCGGTGTGGTTGGCTTCGTGATCGCCTCGGTGGCCTGTGGGCTGGCGCCGGGCCTGGCGGAGCTGGTGGCGTTCCGGTTCGTGCAGGGCACCGCGGCCGCGGTCGTGATGCCCTCGTCGATGGCGCTGATCGCCCAGGCGTATCCCGAGCCGGGGCGCCGGGCTCGTGCGGTGTCGATGTGGGCGATGGGCGGGGCTGTGGCCTCATCGGCCGGGCCGGTCCTTGGCGGGCTGTTGATCTCGGCGAGTTGGCGGTGGATCTTCCTGGTCAACCTGCCGGTGGGGGGTGCTGGCGCTGGTCCTGTTGGCCAGGGTGGCCCGCTCGGGACATCACCTGGTGCCGTTCGACCGGGCCGGTCAGTTCGCCGGCGTGCTCGCCATGGCCGCTGTGGTCTACACGGCGATCGAGGCCGGCCGAGCCGGGTTCACCGACACCCGGGTCGTGGTGGCGTGCGTGGTCGCCGTCCTCGCGCTGGTCGCGTTCGTCGTGGTCCAGGCCAGGGTCGCGCATCCGATGGTGCCGTTGGAGTTGTTCGGTTCGCGCGCGGTGGTCACCGTTGTGGTCATCGGGTTCGTGTTCATGGTCGGCTACTACGGGATGCCGTTCGTGATGAGCCTGGTCCTGCAACAACACGGCCTGTCCACGCTGGGCACCGGGGTCGCGTTCGTGCCGATGATGCTGGCCGGCCTGGTGCTGGCCCCGCTCGTGCCGCGGGTGGTGGCGCGGGTCGGCGCTCGCGTCGTGGTGGCGACCGGTCTGGTCGTGATGGCGCTGGGGCTCCTCGCCATCGCCATCGTCCCGGTCGCCGCGCCCATCGACGTCGTGGCCGCGCTGATGGTGCTCGTCGGCCTCGCCGGTCCCACTGTCATTCCACCCGTGATCGCGGTACTGCTCAACGCGGTGCCGGCGCACCGCGCGGGTGCCGCGAGCGGCGTGCTCAACAGCAGCAGGCAGCTTGGTGGCGCGCTCGCCGTCGCCGCATTCGGTGGGCTGCTGGCCGCACCGTCCGGTATGCGGGTGAGTCTGCTGCTGGCCGCCGTCGTCGTCGTGACGGGCGCGGTCGCCGCGCTCGCGGGGCTGCGCGCCCGCCGGTAGCACAACCTCGGTTGTCCACCGCGAGTACGTCGGCGCGGACGGCGCACAGGCGGAGTACCTGCGGGTCCCGCTCGCCGACGGCACCCTCGTCGCCACCCCCGATCTCCCCGCCGACGGCTTGGTGCCCAGCTTGCTCGCGGCCTCCGACGTACCGGGCACCGGCTGGTTCGGCGCCCGGTACGTCGGAGCCGACATACGGCCCGGCGCGACCGTGGCCGTCGTCGGTGACGGTGCGGTGGGCCTGCTCGGGGTGCTGGCCGCGCGTGAACTGGGCGCAGACCGAATCCCCTGGATTCGCTTGTCGCCCCAGGTCGTGTTCTCGGTGGCCATCCTGGCGATCAGCGCGGCGAGGGCGTGCGGCAGCACCGCGCGATCGGCCCAGTCCACGCGAGGCTTCGGGTTGGTTCCGCGGAGCACGGCGACCTCATGGCTGAACGAGCGGATGAAGGCCAGCCTGCGCGACTTCGACCCGGTCGGCTTCACCGAGCGCAACCACGAGTTCCACGAACTGCCGTGCGGCCGGTGCCCGAACCCGCGGTTGCGGGATCTGGTGCACACGGCGTGGTCGCGGCTGGCGTTTGATCCGCCGCACCACGTTCAGCCTGGTGCCCGGCCGCGCCGTCCAGTCGGTCGCCGAGCACGAGCGGCTGCTGACCCTGATTCGCGACGGCGCCCCGGAACAGGACATCGAAATGTGTGCCCGGCAGCACAAACTGGCCACTCTGAACGCCTTTCTGGCCAGCGGGCGCGGCGTGTTTCCGCGCGGATGACAACGCGGCTGACAACGATGAGGAGGTGTGTGCGGTGAGGTTTCGCAGTGATCCGGCCATGATCAGGGGTTCCATCACGGCCGTCGTCACACCGTTCGGCGACGACGGCGCGCTGGATCTGGACAGTCTGCGCGGCCTGGTCCGCTGGCAGATCGAGTCGGGCTCGCACGGTATGCCGCTGCGCCTCCAGCGTCCGACGGACTCGCGCGGGTCGCCCGGCGGCGTCTCGGTCGGCACGTCGACGAGATCGAGGTCCTGCGCGCGCTGCTGCTGCTGCCGCCGACGACGCGAGCCTGAACGACCAACTCGTCACCTGATCAGTGACCACCCCACCTGCCCCGGTCGCCCGCGAGGCGGATGCCCAAGATAGGGTCCCAAGGTCGCGAAAAACGATGCTCCGCGGGTCCACCCGCCCGCCGAACATCGCGCATACATCGATGCAGGACGGTTCTGATCGATGAGCGTCTCCTGGCCGAGATCGGGCATCCCGTCCGCTCCCGGCGCTGACCAGCACCGGCGTGTGCCGGCGCAACAGAGGAGCGCTGCATGCAGAAGGCCATCGCCATCGTCGGAGCGGGCCTAGGCGGGCTGACGCTCGCCCGGGTGCTTCAGGCTCACGGCGTCGCCACGACGATCTACGAGGGCGAGACTTCGGCGACGACCCGCGCGCAGGGCGGCCTGCTCGACATGCACGAAGAGACCGGACAGGTCGCGCTTCGCGCAGCCGGTCTGTACAACGAGTTCCTTACTCTGGTCCTCCCCGGCGAGGACGCCAAGCGCGTGGTCGACCGCCACGGCACGATCCTGTTCGACGGACCCGCAGACCCCGGTTCGGCCCGTCCGGAGGTGGATCGTGGTGAACTCAGGCGCCTGCTCATCGACTCGCTGATGCCCGGGACGATCAGGTGGGGCCACAAGCTCGCCTCGATCCAGTACCGTCCGGAGGGCGGTTGCGACCTCACCTTCGCGAACGGTTCCGCCGCGCGCGCCGACATCGTCATCGGCGCGGACGGTGCCTGGTCGACGGTGCGTCCGCTGCTCACCCCTGCCGCGCCTCTCTACAGCGGAACCTGCTTCATCGAGATCGCCCTCGCCTCAGGCGACCCGAACCATCGGGCCAGCGTGGCCGCGATCGGCGGCGGCACTCTGATAGCGGCCGCGCCGGGCAAAGGCATCACCGTCCATCGCTACGCCAACGGGCTCGTGCGCGGCTACGTGGTGCTGAACAAGCCCGAGGGGTGGCTGAGGTCGATCGACTTCGGCGACCCGTCCGCTGGCCTCCGTCAAGTCTGCAACGAGTTCGACGGCTGGTCACCGCTGCTCACCGCATTCGTGACAGAGAGCGACGCAAAACCGTTGCTCCGACCCATCTATGCCCTTCCCGTCGGGCTCAGATGGGACAGGACACCCGGCGTGACGCTCGTCGGCGACGCCGCGCATCTGATGTCGCCCTTTGCCGGCGAGGGCGCGAACCTCGCCATGTACGACGGCGCCGACCTGGCCGGCGAGCTGGTCGAGCAACTCGACATCGAGGTCGCGCTCGCCGCCTACGAAGAGCGGCTGTTCCCACGTAGTAGCGAGGTCGCCGGCCACTCGGCGCAGAACCTGGAGATCTTCTACGGCCGGGACGCACCGCAGAGCGTAGTCACTCTCTTCGGTCACCCCTGAACGGAAGACCATGAGTTCAGCATCCGTGAAGCTTCCGACGTGGGAACCCCGCAACCTCATGGCCGACCGTGCACCGACGTGCCGGGTTCGCTGCGAGCCCGGCACGAACGGGCGGCCTGCTCAGCACGGCGACGATCAGGACGGCGCCGGAGTTCAGCGCCTGGCGTCGAGCGGATGGTCCTCGATCGGGCGCGCGACCAACGCGCGGGCAACGTCGGCGTACTCGATGGCGGTCTGAACGCGGCGGCCAGATGTAGCAGATCAGCGGCGGCGGCGAGCGCCTCGTTGCAGCACGCGGTCCGCGCGCAGGTGATCAAGCGGGACGTCCTGCAGGCCCAGGTTCCAGCGCAGGAAGAACGTGCTCACCGGCGCCGTCCCGGCCGCGGCGACATGCGTGACGAGCACGTGCGAGTTCGAGGTGTGCGGCCAGAATGGAGAGTCCGAGTTCCGCATTTGATCTACGCGGCGCAAGAATGCCCGATACGTCTGTCACCAAACGTGGCAGCCGATGGCCGGCGGGATCGGGTGACTGCGCGGGACGACGGTTGTGCCGGTTGCCGAGTACCGGGTTAGTTGGTGCGGGTCTTGCCCAGGTACATGAGTTCCCAGATGGCGGAATCGGTGTAGCTCTCGACGATCGTGCCCGCGTGGCGGTGCTCGATGCGCAGTTCGCCGGTGAAGCGCAGATAGGCGCCGTCGAAGCGGACGAGGGTGGCGGCCAGCTTCTTGATGCCGTCCAGTTCGTCGATCAGCTTGCTCACGGCGAGGTCGCGGTGCCGGGTGAAGGTGACGACGTAGCTGTCGTCGCCGTCGGTGTAGGTGTAGCGGGTGACGTTGGCCACCGGCTTTCCCGTCCCGCTGTCGGTGTAGGTGCCGAGTTGTTCGAAGGTCACCTTGCCGGCGTCGTCCGCGAGAACCTGCTCGCCGTTGGCCAGTAGGAAAATGGGCAGTTCGGTGCTGCCGTACTTCTGTTCCGCCGTGATGTAGGACGCGATGACGGTGTAGGGGCCGGCCTGCCCACGAGCCCAATACCAGTGGTTGATCAACGCGTTCATCGGGGCGTTGCCCCAGTTGTGGTCGTGATACCCGACGCCGGAGACGCTGGACGCCTTGCCGGCCACGCGGTAGGTCACGTCCACCTTGCCCTGCGGCACGGCGGGCAGCCAGTTGAACTCCTGCTGGTCGTTCGCGCCGAAGTACAGGTGCCCGGTGCCGGGCCGCCACGCCGGGACCTCGCCGGTGAGGCTGATCTCCACTTCGAGGTCGTCGATCTTCGCGACGATCCGGTAGCTGTGCAGGTCGCCGCTGAACGAGTTGTCGCCGATGCGCACGTCGCACCGCTGCTGGGCGGCGGCGAACTGGGCCGGTTGGAACGTCGCGATCTTGCTGTAGCTGGTGTGGTCGGGCAGGTCGAGATTCATCCGGATCATCGGTGCGAGCGGCTTGCCGATCTCGGTGAAGTTCTTGGTGTAGAAGACCACGACCAGCTTCGCACCGTTGTCGAGGTGGGCGTCGAAGTACCACCACTCGTACGTGCCGGCGCCGCCGTCGGTCCTGGCCCCGTCCTCCCAGGGCGCGACCTGGCCGGGGCTGATCCCGATCCGCGCGTAGTCCTCGTCCGTCGTGCCGAGGCGTGACAGTGCGGCGTTCATCGCATGATCCTCCTGTTCGCTCGGCCGGGGTTGCTAATCCGGCACCTGTCGGATTAATGTAGCACCGCCGAGGCAAGGAGGCGCGATGACGGCCAAGGGACGACGCGGACCGGGCAGGCCACCGGCCGACGCGCCGCTACCCGAACTGGACGAGATCCTGGCACGCGGCCTTGAGGCGTTCGCGGAACTGGGCTACGAGGCGGTGTCCGTACGGCAGCTCAACGAGCGCCTCGGCATGGGGCACACGTTCATCCACGACCGGTACGGAACCAAGGAATCGTTCTGGCGGGCGGTGATGGCAGCCGCTGTCGCCCACGTGAACGAGGAGGTCATGGCCGCCTTTGCCCAAGAGCGGCCCAACGACGACCTCGCCGCGCTGATCGCCAGCGTGCGCGCCTTCCACCAGGCCAACGCCCGCCGTCCGCACCTCGTCCGGGTCATCGACTACGAAGCCGGTCGCGACTCACCGCGCCTGGCCTATCTGCACACCCTGATGAGTCCGCTCAACGACGCGGCGCGGCCGGTCTTCGACCGGCTCGTCCAGCGGGGGGTGTTACGCGACATCCCCTTCTACCTGTTCCATTTCGCCATCACCAAACCGCTTGCCTTGTACAGCCAGGCGCCGTTGGCGCGCCTGTTCGGTCGTCCCGACGACGCAGACGACCACACACTGATGAGCACGCTGGTCCTCAACGGCTTGCTCGCCTCTCCCCAGGAATGACCGCTGCCCGTGACCGGCGGGTGGGAACCCGGTCACGGGCAGCGGTCAGGCTCCTGGTCAGCCGAACGGATTGATCTCGGTGTACCCGACGCCGACCACCGGAGAGCCGCCGATCACGCCGCGCACGCCGACATCGCCCTCCCAGTAGGCGACGCCTTGGGTGGACAGCAGGTTGAGTTCCTGGTTGACCTGGTCCGGTGTGATGGTCAAGGACCCGCCGGGCACGGTCAGCCGCCATCCGGAGCCGTAGGTGATGCCGCTTGTCGGGCTGGTGAACGACCCGGTGGTTGTCTCGCTGAATGTCGCGGGGTCCAGGTTCGTGGTCTTGCCGTTCCGGTCGACCTGGGTGGCGTCGGTCTGCACGATCGTCCCCGTCTTGTCGCGGATGAAGTACAGCATGTACTGCCGCCCGTCGGCGAGTTGGACGCTGAACCAGTCCCATCCGGCGCCGCTGGCGAGGTTGAACGCACCCCACTGGCGGTCCATCCAGGACAGTCCGGCGACCTTCACCGGCACGCCGTGGTCGATCATCGTGCCGCTGGTGAGCAGTGACGTCCACGAGTAGTAGTCCGACGTGCCCAACGGGCCGAACGGGATCACGCCGTTGTTGCCGTGCAGCGCGGCCGGTTTCGTGGTTTGCAGCTGAAGATCCAGTGTGTACGCCGAGAGCGCGGCATGCAGCGTGTCCTTGCCGGACGCACCGCTCATCGACCAGTCGCCGGCATGCAGTGCGAAGCTGCCGGGCGTGTTGGGTACCGGGAAGGAATCCTGCCGGAGATCGAACTGGAACGTTCCCGCGGCCAGATCGGTGACGGCGAAGTCCTCGAAATACACCGGCTGTGGCGCGATCGCGAGGAACTGGAACGTCACGAACTCGTACCCGTAGCAATGCAGGTGTCCGGCCGCGTCCGCGCCCCACAGGTGCCCGCTGAAGTACCACCATTCCTGGGGAAACTGGTGCGGGCCTTCGTCCTGGGGTAGCTGCACGGGGGCCTGCGCGCGGCTCGCGGCGGCGTGTGCCGCCGCGGGCGATGCGAGGCTCGGGCTGGGTAATGTCGCGCTTGCGCAGGCAGCCGCTGATCCACTGCCGGCCTGGTTGGTAGTGGCACCAGCCGAACTCACCGGTCCGGCGCCCAGCAGGGCCAGGGTGGCCGCCGCACCGACCGCGAGCCACGGTGCTCGACGATGAGCACTCAGTCCCATGGTTGCCATCATCCCTCTCTGGTGACATTGCTGCCGAAGTGGGAACACTGTAGCCAGTAAGGTACTGTCGTACCCAATACTGGTCAAGGTTGAGGAGGGGTCAATGCGGATCGCCAATCTCGCCGGACGCGCCGTGCTGCTGGTCGGGGACGGTGCGATCGACATCCACAAGGCCAGCGGCGGGGCGATCGGCCCGGATCCGCGTGCGGTGTTCGAGCACTGGGAAGACGTACGGCCTCAGCTCGCCAGTGTGACGGGCGAGCCTTTCCCTTATGCGGCAAAGGATCTACTCGCACCGGTGCCATCGCCGCGGCAGATCTTCGCGATCGGCATCAACTACGAGGACCATGCCAAGGAAGCCGATCTCGACGGCCCGACGACATCCCCGGTGACCTTCACCAAATTCGCGTCCTGCCTGTCCGGGCCCGAGTGCGCGGTCGTACTGCCATCGCCAACGGTCGACTGGGAGGTGGAACTGGTGGTCGTGATCGGCCGGGCCGCCCGCCTGGTACCGACAGAGGAGGCCTGGGCGCATGTCGCGGGGTTGACGGTCGGCCAGGATCTCACCGACCGGATCACCCAGTGGTCCGGGCCGGTGCCGCAGCAGTTCTCCCTCGGGAAGTCCTATCCGGGATTCGGCCCCATCGGCCCGGCCGTGGTCACCGTGGACGAATTCGACGATCCCGGGGATCTGCGGATCGGGTGCGCCGTCAACGGGGTCACCATGCAGAGCGCGTCCACCAGCGAGATGACCTTCACCGTGCCCGCGCTGGTGGCCAAGTTGTCCGCGGTCCTCCCGCTGCTGCCCGGTGATCTCATCTTCACCGGGACGCCGGCCGGCATCGGCGCGACACGCGTACCGCCCGTGTTCCTGCACGAGGGTGACGAGTTGGTCAGCCACATCGACGGCATCGGCACGCTGCGCACCACGTTCCGAGCGGCCTGACATGCGTCCCGCAGCACACACCGCGGGGGAACGACCGCTGGTCCTGGCCGCGGCGGATCTGGCCGCCGTCGAGGCCGTCCCGCTCGGCGAGCGGGACCTGCCGGCGTCGACCTATGACCTGCTGGCCCGCAGTGCCGCCCGCTACACCGACCAGCCGGCCCTGTACCTGCTCGGCGAGGGCACGGACTGGCGCGACGCCCGCTGCTGGCGCTACGGGGAGCTCTTCGCACAGGTGACGCGAGCCGCGAACCTGTACCACTCGCTGGGTCTGACCCCTGGTGCGCCAGTGGGTCTGCTGCTGCCCAACAGCGGCATCACCCACGCCGCGCTGTTCGGCGCCCAGGCCGCCGGGATCGCCAACCCGGTCAATCCGATGCTGGCCCCCGATCACATCGCCGCGATCCTCACCCGCACCGGGGCGCAGATCCTCGTCGCCGCTGGACCGTACCTGGACTCGGCGATCTGGGACCGGGCGGTGCGGACGGCGCGGACGTTGCCCGGGCTTCGAGCGCTGGTGTCGGTCGGCGGTGCTCCCGTGGACGGTCCGGCTTGCTACGCGGGCGATTTCGCCGAACTCGCGGTGGGACAACCTGACGATCGCCTGATCGGCCCCTACCGGCCGGGTCCCGGCGACCTGGCGGCCTACTTCCACACCGGCGGCACCACCGGAACCCCGAAGGTGGCCCCGCACACCCACCGCAACGAGGTCTACATGGCGTGGGTGCTGGGATGCACCGGCGGACTGCTGGGTGACTCGGTGTCCTTGGCGGGTCTGCCTTTGTTCCACGTGAACGCCGTGCACGTCACCGGCCTCGCGCCGTTCCTGCACGGTCGTCCCGTGGTGAACCTGGGCCCGCGCGGCTACCGCGACAAAGCATTGATGGCCGATTTCTGGCGCATCGTCGAGCACTACCGCGTCACCGGATTCTCCGCCGTGCCCACGGTGTACGCCTCTCTACCACCGGTCGGGGACGATGTCGACATCTCCAGCCTCCGTGCCGGCGGCGTCGGCGCGGCGCCGCTGCCGAAGACCGTTCGCGAGCACTTCGAGTCCACGGCGAAAGTGCCGATGATGGAGGGCTACGGACTCACCGAGGCGACCTGCGCGACGGCCGCGATGCCCGCATACGGCCCGCGAGCGGGTTCGGTCGGGCTGCGACTGCCCTACCAGCGTGTCAAAGCGGTCCAGGTGGACGGCGAAGAACGACCGGTCGCCGACTGCGCCGTCGGGCAGACAGGTGTGCTGGCCATCGCCGGGCCCAGCGTGTTTCCGGGTTATCTGACAATGGGGCCGGCAGGTCCGGTCCCGGATCCGTCCGGGAAGGTCTTCGACGGCTGGCTGCTCACCGGCGACATCGGCCGGGTCGACGAGGACGGCTACGTCTACCTCACCGGCCGCGCCAAGGACCTGATCATCCGCGGTGGTCACAACATCGATCCAGGCCCGATCGAGGAATCCCTGCTCGGCCACCCCGACATCGTGTCGGCGGCCGTCATCGGCGCACCCGATCCGCACGCGGGCGAGGTGCCGGTCGCCTACGTGACCGTCGCCGTCGGCTCGTCGGCCACCGAAGCCGAGCTGTGCGCCTGGGCCGCCGCGCACGTGCCCGAACCGGCCGCCGCGCCCAAGGCCGTGCACGTGATCGACGCCCTGCCCCTGACCGACGTCGGCAAGGTCTTCAAACCCGCCCTGTCACAGGACGCCGTTCGCCGCACGATCAACACCGAACTCGACCGCGTCGGACTCACCGCGCGGATCCAGCTGAGCATCCAGAACGGCCGCCCGCATGCCCTGATCGACCTCGACGGCGATATCAGGCTCGTGACGGCACGCCTGGAGCGCTACTCGTTTCCCTTCACGATCAGGAGCGTCTGACATGGCCCTGCACCGGCTTACCACGATCACCATCGGCGTCCCGAACGTCGCCGAGACGGCCGCCTACTACACCGAGTTCGGGCTGAGCCCACAAGGCGGCACCGCGTTCGCGACCTCGGACGGCGGCGAGCAACTCCGGCTCGCCCACTCCCCCGTCCGGCGGCTCGTCGAACTGGGTATCGGCGCCGAGGATCCCGATGACCTGCAACGCATCGCGGCACGCCTGTCCCGAATCGACGCAGCACACGCCCTGCGCGAGGGGCAGCTCACCGCCACCGACCCCGGCACCGGCGTCACGGTCACCATCACGCCCAGCCCCCGGGTCACCCGCGCGATCGAACCCGCGCCGCACTACAACGGCCCAGGACGCATCGAACGCGCCAACACCCGCGCCCCAGGAGTGCTCCGCGAGGGTCCGGTACGCCCCCGCAAACTCGGGCACGTGGTGCTCGGATCCACCGACTTCCAGGCCAGCGGCCGCTTCTTCATCGAGGGCCTCGGCCTCAAGGTCAGCGACCGGGCCGCCGACGTCGCGATGTTCCTGCGCTGCTCGAACGAGCACCACAACGTGCTGCTCCAGCCCGCGCCGGTCCGCTTCCTGCACCATACGTCCTGGGAGGTCGATGACGTCGACGAGATCGGCCGGGGCGCCCACCACATGCTGGCCGAACACCCGGAACGCCATGTCTGGGGTCTGGGCCGCCACCACGTCGGCTCCAACTTCTTCTGGTACCTCAAGGACCCGGCCGGCAACTTCTCCGAGTACTACAGCGACATGGACTGCGTCCTGGACGACGCGATCTGGCAGCCCGAGGTGTTCACCGACATCCGGGGGCTCTACAACTGGGGACCGCCGGTACCCGCGTCCTTCATCGCCCCGGACGACCTCGCCGAACTCATGGCCGGCGCGCACACGGGCTGAGACACCGCCGTACTGGGTACAATGTTGCCGTGGCAGGAACACGTACCCAAGAGACGGTGGACGACGAGCCGGATCCGACCGCCCCTGGCTCACCGGCGTGGTGGGCGGCCCGCCAGGACCGGGCGGAGCCGGCCCGGCGCGTTCCCATCACGCTGGACCGCATCGTCGCAGGCGCCCTCGCGTTGATCGACCGCGACGGGCTGGCCGCGCTGAGCATGCGGAACCTGGCCGCCGAGTTGCAGACCGGCACCACGACGCTGTACCGGTATGCCACCGGCAAGGACGAGGTGCTGGTGTTGGTCGCCGACGCCGTGTTCAGCGAGACCCGGTTGTCCCGCCCCCTCGCCGGCCTGGGGTGGCGGGATGTCCTCACCGAGGTGGCGCGCGCCATGCGGACCGTGCTGGGCGCCCATCCCCACGTCGCCGCCCTGCTCGCGACCGCGGTGCCGGTCGGCCCCAATTCGTTGCGCGCCAGGGAACTGGTCCTGAGCGTGCTGCTGGAACGCGGCTTCGACGGGGCGCTGGCCGCCGACGTCTACACGGCACTGGCCCATCAGGTGCTGGCCTCCGTGCTGCAGGAACCGATGGACGATTTCCACACCGGCGGCCTCGGCACGTCGAAGAGCCTGACACTGCGCGACTTCTACCGCTCGCTGCCCGCCGAGCAGTACCCGCATCTGGTCGGGCTGGCCGACGAGCTGACGTCGCGTACCGCAGAGGAGGAGTTCGAATTCGGGTTGGCGTGTCTGCTCGACGGTGTGGCGTCGCGCCTGCGACAGAGTCGCAGTCAGCGGCGGAACAGTTCGCAGGGCTGATCGGCCTTACCAGGGCAGGCTTTGCCCGAGGCCGTGGGTCAGGTTCTCGTTGAGGTCGTCGGCGCTGTAGACATGGCGCGACGGCGTCTCGAACGTGGCGTACGGGGTCATGCGCAGGACGACCCGGTTCTCCCGTACGACGCCTTCGGCGACCATGGGACGTACCTCATCTGGCATCGGTTTGCCGGCCATCAGGCCGGTGATGCGCATCGCCAGGTCCACATTGGCCTCGTGGTCGGTCTCCAGCTTCGCGTCGCAGTACACCTGTAGGTAGGTGGGTGGCCACTGCTCGTTGAGAATGCACAACGCGACCTTCTGGCCGCGCTCGACGGCCTTGGCCTTCGCGCGTTCCGCCATGGTCGAGACCAGGATGTCGTCACCGTCCAGGACGTAGTACACGACGGTCATCGCGGGGCCGTCCTTGCGCCGGTTGTAGCCGAAGATCGCGGTGCGGTTGCGCGCCACGAATTCGCGCCGTTCATCACGGTTCACAGCATTTCCTTTCCATGCGCGTCAGGACGCGCCGAGGTAGAGGCGTCCGACATCGGGGCTGTCGATGAGTTCCGCGGCCGGGGCGACCAGACCGACGATGCCGGCGTCGAGGACGGCACCGTGGTGGGCGATGGCCAGTCCCGAACGCGCGTTCTGCTCGACGAGCAGGATGGTCCGCCCGTCCTGGCACAACTGCGCGAGGACCGCGAACATCGTCTTGCGCGCCCGGGGTTCCAGCCCGGCGGACGGCTCGTCGAAGCAGAGCAGCGGCGGGTCGAGCATCAGGGTCCTGGCGATCTCCACGGTCTTCTGCTCACCGCCGGACAGCGAGCCGGCCGGGTCGTTGCGGCGTTGCGCGACCACCGGGAACCGCTCGGCGATCTCGTCGGCCCGCCGGGCGACGGCGTCGTTGTCGTCGCGGATGTACGCGCCCATCAACAGGTTGTCCCACACCGACATCGCCGGAAACAGGCTGCGCTCCTGGGGTATGTGCGCGACGCCGTGATCGAGCATCTCCTTGGGTGACGCGCCGGTGACATCCCGTCCGGCGAGCCGGACCTGGCCGGTCCGGGGCGCGAGCAGGCCGCTGACCACCCGCAGGAGCGTCGACTTGCCGGAGCCGTTGGGGCCGATGAGGCAGGTGATCTCGCCGGCGGGTACGTCGAGGTCGAGGCCGCGCAGGATGTCGCCCTGGCCGTAACCGGCGACGATGCCCCGCAGTTCCAGGAGTGCGTCCATGGATCAGTCTCCTAGGTAGGCGTCCAGGACGCGGGGATCTTTCTGCACCTTTCCCGGGGCATCGCAGGCGATGCGGCGGCCGTGGTCCAGCACGACAACGGGATCGCACAGCCGCATCACGAACTTCATCTCGTGCTCGACGATGAGAAAGGTGACACCCTGGGCATGCCGGCGGCGAATGTGGCGCTCCATCGTCTCGATCATGATCGGGTTGATCCCGGCGGTGGGCTCGTCCAGCAGGACGAGGACGGGTTCGGCCATGAGCACGCTGGCAAACTCCAGCAACCTGCGCTGTCCGTAGGACAGGCGACCGGCGGACGTGGCGGCGTACGCCGCCAGGCCGAACTCCTCAAGCAGTTCTTCGGCGCGTCGACGATCGGAGCCGGACACGCGGCGACGGAGCAAGGCGTGCCATGGCTGATCGCGGCCCAGCACGACGTTCTCCAGCACGGACAGGCCGGGGAACACCCGCGCCTGTTGGAACGTGCGCGCCAGGCCGAGGCGCTGCAGACGGCACGGGTCCGGACGTCGTACCGCCCGTCCGCGAAACGTCAGCTGTCCCGCATCAGCGGACTGGTAGCCGGTGATCACGTTGAAAGCCGTGGTCTTGCCGGATCCGTTGGGTCCGATGAGGGCGGCAACCGATCCTTCTGCGATCTCGAAGCTACATTCGTCCAACGCCCGGATGCCGCCGAACGACTTGGTAATCCTCGTCACCGAGAGCAGCGTGCTCATCCCAGATCTCCCGAGGAGACCATGGAGTCCATCGGGACCGGATCGTGCGTCGGGCCGGCTCGGGATGCCGGTCGAAGGCGGGCGAGGTGGCGGGCCAACGTCGGGACGATGCCGTTCGGGAGCAGGTAGATGACGAGGAGGAACAGTGCGGCGTAGGTGACGAGGTAGAGATGACTTGCCCCGTAACGGTAAGCGAAGTACTGCTGGGCGGGGACGATCAGCGCCGCGCCGATGACCGGGCCCCACAGGGTGCGCCGTCCGCCGAGGAACGCCATGAGGATCGCGCCGAGCGACAGCAGCGGGTCGATGGCGAAGCCGGGGAACACATAGCTGATGTAGTAGGCCCACACCGCGCCGAACGCGGCGGTGAGGCCGGCGCTGACACAGAAGGCGACCAGTTTCACCATTTCGGTCTGTACGCCGAGGCCCCGGGCGCGGTCCTCGTCGTCGCGCACCGCGTTGAGCGCGAGCCCGAGTTTGCTGGACCGCACCACCCACAGCACCACGACGGTGCACACGAGCAGAATCGCCATCGCGTAGTAGAAGGGCCGCTCGAACGTGGCCGCGGCGAACGGCGCGAGCGGGACCGCGATGCCCTGCGAGCCGCCCGTCAGACCGCGAATGTTGTAGGCCAACGTCTGCACCATGAACATGAACGTGATGCTCAGCACGGCGAAGGCGACCGCCCGCGTCCGCAACAGCAGTCGGGCGATCGGCAGGACCACCACGGCGGTGCCGACGGCGATGGGCGCGACGAGCAGGAACGGCCGATATCCCCCGCCAACACCGAGATGGGTGGTGCCGATGGTCATGGCGTAGGCGCCGACGCCGAAGAACGCGCCGTGACCCAGCGCCGGGTAGCCGGCGTAGCCACCCAGGAGGTTCCATGCGCACGCGAGACCGGCGTACATCACCGTGAACACCAGGAGACTGACCACCCAGTGCGCGCCGAACAGCAAGGGAAGCACGGCCAGCACCACGACGAAGACCAGCGCCTGGACGCCGCCCGCCGGACGCAGGCGTGTCACAACGCCCCCCGCAACCGGCGCCCGAACAGGCCCTGCGGCCGGAACATCAGGACCGCGAACAAGACGACGAGGAACGCGAAGGCCGACCAGTCCGGCGAAATCGTGGCGGCGACGACGGATTCGACCACCCCCAGGATGACCGCGGCCACGATCGTGCCGCCCATGCTGGCCATGCCACCGAGTACGGCGATGGACAGCAGTTTGGACAGCAGGTCGTACTGGCTGTTGCCGTTGAACGGGATGACCATCCCGAACACCGCGCCCGCCGCGCCCGCCGCGGCGACCCCCAACCCCATCGCGATGGCCGAGATCCGCTCCACGTCCACGCCGAGCAACCGGGCGGCGACCGGATTTTGGGTGGTCGCGCGGAGCGCCCGGCCGAGCTTGGTGCGCTGGCGGATCAGGTGCAACGCGGCCAGGACCACCACCGCGAGTCCGAAGGCATAGAACCGCACGACCGGGACCTGGTAACCGGCGATGGTCCACGAGGAATCCGCGTAGACCGGCGCGATCACCCGGGTGTTGGTGCTGTAGGCGAAGTCCAACACTCCCTGGACCCCGATGCCCAACGCGTACAGGACGAGCAGCGCAAGCTCCGCGCTGGTCCGGGAAAGCCGGCGGAGCATGAGGACGTAGGTCGCGGCGCCGAAGGCGAACATGGCAGGGACGAGCACGAGTACCGACAGGAACGGGTCGAGCCCGAGATCGACGAAGAGCGTGTAACTGAGATAGGCGGACAGGATCGCGAAGATCGCCTGGGCGAAGTTCACGGTGCGGGTGACCCCGAAGATGATCGCCTGACCGCTGGCCAGCAGCGCGTAGACGCCGCCGACCAGGATCCCCGCGATCATGGCCTGAATGAACAGATGCACCCCTCAGCCCACCCAGGCCGGCTTGGCGATCGGACTGGTGGACGCCTGGGCCGGCGGGTACACCGGCAGCAGCTTGCCGCCGACCCACTGCACGACGATGTCCGCGCCCTGCGTGGCGCCGTCCGCGTTCCAGGTCAGATTGCCTTCCACGGTGGGCCAACTGCCCTTGTGCAGGGCCGAGACGATCGTCGCGTTGTCGATCTTGCCGGTTCGCTGGGCCACCAACTCGAGTAGTTGGCCGCAGGCGAACGCCTCGGCCGCGGCCGGATCGATATCGGCGGCCGTACCGCCGTATTTCGCTGTCCAGGCCTTGATGAAGTCGGCGTTGCCCGCTGTTCTGGCTTGCGGGAGCCAGTCGCTGGCGCCGAAGATCCCCGCCGCGTTGGCCGCCCCGACCTTCGAGGGAAATGTCGGATCGTTCGGACCACCGGTGAAGAACACGAACTTCGGCGTCCAGTGCGCCTGGACCATGCCCTTGACCTCGGCGACCGCGTCGGCACCGCCGGTCCCGGAGACGATCAGATCCGGCTTGTCCGCCACGAGCCTGGTCGTGATGGGGCTCAGGTCGACGGTTTCGGCGGCGTAGGTCTGCGAGTACACGGTCCGGATACCGGCCGCTTCAAGACGCTGGCGGACCCGGGTGACGATCGCGGTGGTGAACGGGTCGTCGGCCGTGGGATAGGCGGCCGTCCGCGGACGCCTGCTCGCCGGCAGCGAGAGAACGTAGGACGCGAACGCGTCGCCCGATGTCACGATGGGCGCGGGTTGGGCCAGGAACAAATTGTGCAGATGCAGGTCGAAAACCTGGGGCGCCGCACCGGATGGCTCGATGAACGCGTAGCCGAAACGGCTGGCGATGGTCGCCGCAGGGACGGTGAGCAGACTGGAGAACGGACCGAACACCAGATCGACGTGATCGGCGCTGATCAGGTTCTGGTAGTTGGTCACCACCTGGGTCGGGTTCGACGCGTCGTCGACGATCTTCAGGCTGACCTTGCGTCCGAGCAGGCCACCCTTGGCGTTGACCGTGTCGGCCCACAGGTCGTAGCCCTTCTTCGCCGGCCCGGCCAGGTCGGCGAAGTCGCCGGACAGCGACATCGACGCCCCGATGACCAGCGGCGCTCCAGAAGCGCCGGGCGACGATGACGTCGCCGAGGTCGAACACGCGCCCAACACCAGCGCGGACGCCAAGCACGCCGGCACGACCCAACCAGGTCGCCCAGCAGTGCCCACCATGTTTCGCATCGTCTCCGGTCCAATCAGTCGACCTTGACTGGGACTTGACAGCTAGGTTGGTTACATGACTCCCGAAAATGGGAACACTGTTGCCGTGACCGTACTCACGTACCCAACGCTCGTCAACGACTTGCTAATCAGGCAGCTGTCTGATTAGCGTGGACACCGACCGAACGATCGCTCGGAGGTGCCATGAGAACCACGCGTTGATGGCATCCGCCATCCGCCAGGTGACCGACGAGGTCCAAGCCGCGTTCGACCAGGCCGAGCCCACCGACGACCTGGCACTGCTGACCGCGAGCGTCCGGGCGTTCCACCAGGCCGCGCACGCCGCCCGCACCTCACCCGCGTCATCGACTACGAAGCCGGCCGCGACTCACCGCGCCTGGCCGACCTCTACACACTGATGAGTCAGCTCAGTCAAGCGGCTCGGCCGGTGTTCGACCGGCTCGTCCAGCAGGGCACGCTGCGCGACATCCCCTGGTACCTGTTCCATTTCGTCATCACCAAGCCGCTGGCCATGTACGGCCAGACGCCGCTGGTGCGGCTGTTCGGCCGGCCGGATGACGCCGATGACCACACGCTGATGAGCACGCTGGTCCTCAACGGACTGCTCATCTGAAACCCGACGAGAAACCCGGAGTCCTCTCATGTCCGCCATCCACCGCTCCGACAAGGCCCTGTGGGCCCTCACCGCCGTCCTGTTCGTCGGGCTGGTCGTCTCGGCCTTCGTGCCCAGCATCCGGCTGGTGTTGATCGTGGTGCAGGTCGCGTTCGCGCTCCTGCACGGCGCGCGACGCTACAGCTGGCGCGCGATCGGGGTCTTCATCGTCACGGGCCTCGTGATCAGTAACCTCCTGGAGAACCTCAGCATCCAGACCGGTTTTCCGTTCGGCCACTACCACTACACCGACGGCGGCAAGATCTTCCAGGTGCCGTGGTTCATCGGCCCGGCCTATCTGGCCACCGGGTACCTCGCCTGGGTCGTGGGCGCCGCACTGCTGGGTGATGTCCGCCGCCGCTCGCCCTGGCTGACCACCATCGGCACCCCCGTCATCGCCGCGGTCGCCATGACCGCGTGGGACCTGGCGCTGGACCCCACCAGTTCGACCGTCAACCATGCCTGGATCTGGGAGAACGGCGGCGGGTTCTTCGGCGTTCCGCTGGTCAACTTCCTGGGCTGGACCTTCACCGTGTACCTGTTCATGCAGGTTTTTGCCCTCTATCTGCGTGCCCGCGGTCCGCTGTCGACTGCGACCACCGCGAGCGACCTGCAGGGCGTACTGCTGTACGTGGCGACGACGGTCTCGTTCTTCACCAAGTTCGCCACCGGCTCGCGCACCACCGTCACCGACGCGGTCGGCACGACATGGCAGACCGGTGACATCTACAAGACCTCGCTCCTGCTCACCGTGTACGGCATGCTGTTCATCTCACTGCTGGCCCTGCTACGCATCGCCCAACAGCGCACGCAAACCGGCGCGCCAGGTCAGGACGCCGGCGATAAGCTGCCGGGCCTCGGTGACGATACGCAGGACGAGGTCGGCGACGGTCGGGATGTCACGAATCAGACCCTGCACCATGCCGGCTGACCAGATGAACCCGAGCGCACCGGCATTCGCGACGGCCGACACCAGTTCCGCTCGGCCGACCCACTGCATCCCGCCCTGCGCGATCGGATGGTCGACACCGAACAGCTCACAGAACTTCGTCCGCAGCATCTACTTAGCGTACGATCGCTAAGTCGCTTGTCACAACACCGCTGGGAGGTTCCCGTGGCAGAGGCCTACATCGTCGGCGCGGTCCGGACTCCGGTCGGCACCCGCAAGGGCAAGCTGGCCGGCGTGCATCCTGCCGATCTGGGCGCGCACGTACTGCGCGAGCTGGTGAACCGCACTGGCGTGGACCCGGCCGCGGTCGATGACGTGATCATGGGCTGTGTCAACCAGACCGGGCCACAGGCCGGGTGTATCGCGCGCACGGCGTGGCTGTCCGCCGGACTGCCGCAGAGCGTGCCCGGCGTGACCATCGACCGCCAGTGCGGTTCGTCCCAGCAGGCCGTGCACTTCGCGGCGCAGGGTGTGCTGTCCGGTACGCAGGATCTCGTCGTGGCCGCCGGTGTGGAGAACATGGCCATGGTGCCGATCGGCGCCAATCGCGCGATGGTCGAGCATCTCGGTGTCGGCCCGCTGGGTGCGGGCTGGCGGGAACGCTATGGCGACCAGGAGATCTCGCAGTTCCGCGGCGCGCAACTCATCGCCGAGAAATGGAACCTGAGCAGGGCCGACCTGGAGCAGTTCGCCCTGGAGAGCCATCGCAGGGCGGCGGCGACGATCGACGAGGGCAGGTTCGCGCAACAGATCACCCCGATCGCCGGTCTGGACACCGACGAGGGCGCACGACGGGACACCTCGCTGGCGAAGATGGCCGAGTTGGCGCCGCTGCGGGACGGCTGGGCGATCACCGCGGCCGTGGCCAGCCAGATCTCGGTCGGCGCGGCGGCTTTGCTGGTCGCGTCGGAGCACGCGGTGCGCACGCACGGCCTGACGCCGCTGGCGCGGGTGCACACCCTGACCGTCGTCGGCGACGACCCGGTCTACATGCTGACCGGCCCGATCCCGGCCACCCAGGCCGCGCTCAAGCGCTCCGGCCTGAGCATCGACGACATCGACACGTTCGAGATCAACGAGGCCTTCGCCCCGGTGGTGCTGGCGTGGGCGATGGAGACCGGCGCGTCACTGGCGAAGACCAACGTCAACGGTGGCGCGATCGCGCTGGGCCATCCGTTGGGCGCCACCGGCGCGGTACTGGCCACCAAGCTGATCCACGAACTGCACCGCACCGGTGGCCGCTACGGCCTGCAGTCCATGTGCGAAGGCGGCGGCCAAGCCAACGCGACCATCTTCGAGCGCATCTGAACACGGGAGAACCGATGGACATCGACAACAGTGTCGCCCTGGTCACCGGCGGCGCGTCCGGACTCGGTCTGGCCACCGTCAAGCGACTGCACGCGGCGGGCGCGGGTGTGGTCATCGTCGATCTGCCGTCATCGCAGGGCGAGACAGTGGCGAAGGAACTCGGGGTGCTGTTCGTCGCGGCCGACGTGACCGACGCCGACGGGGTCGAGAAGGCGCTGGACGCCGCGGCGACCCTGGGGCCGCTGCGGATCACGGTGAACTGCGCCGGTATCGGCAATGCCGCCGGACCGTGGGCAAGTCCGGGCCGTTCCCGCTGGCGGCCTTCACGAAGGTCGTCACCGTCAACCTGATCGGTACGTTCAACGTGATTCGGCTGGCCGCCCAGCGGATGAGCGAAGTCGACGAGGTCGACGGGGAACGCGGGGTCATCGTCAACACGGCGTCGGTGGCCGCGTTCGAGGGACAGATCGGCCAGGCCGCCTATTCCGCGTCCAAGGGCGGCATCGTCGGCATGACGCTGCCCATCGCGCGTGACCTGGCCGGTCTCAAGATCCGCGTCAACACCATCGCGCCCGGCCTGTTCCGCACCCCGTTGTTCGGCGGCCTGCCCGACGCTGCGATCGCGGCGCTGGAAGCACAGGTACCGCACCCGGCCCGGCTCGGCGACCCGACGGAATACGCGGCCCTCGTCGCGCACATCGTGGAAAACCCGATGCTCAACGGCGAAACCATCCGACTCGACGGTGCCATCCGCATGGCACCGCGGTGATCCGCCGGCGTCAAGAGTGCGCCGGTCATCGCGGCCGCATCAGCACTTCCTGCGCCACCGAGGCGACCAGAAAGCCATCGCGGGTGTAGAACTCGCCGCGTACGAACCCTCGGGCAGACGCGTAGTTCGGACTCTCCATGTCGAACAGCAACCAGTCGTCGAGGCCGAACGGGCGGTGCACCCAGACCGCGTGATCCAGTGACGTGGTGACGGGACCTCGTCCGTTCGTCCGATGCCCCAGCCGCGCGGTGCGGGCCAACCGGACATCCGAGAGGTAGGTCAACGCGCACACGTTGAGCAACTGGCTGTCGCCGAGTGGTTCCGTTGCCCGCACCCACAACTGCTGCCGCGGACCGCGCGCGGACGTGGCCAGCTCGGTGACGGGCCGCAGTTCGATCGCCCCGAACGGGTTCGCCCACCGTGTCTCGACGGCCTCGTCCGGCGGCGGCGCCGGGGGCATCACGGACTGGTGCGCCGAGCTGGGTTCCGGACGCTGGAACGACGCCAACAGGCTGAAGACGATCTCGCCGTCCTGCAACGCCGCGACAGCGCGGGTGGCGAACGACCGACCGTCCCGCGTCCGGTCCACACTGTATACAATGGACCGATCGGTCCGCGCCGGACGCACGAAGTACCCGTGCAGGGAATGCACCCCCCGGTCCGCGGGCACGGTCAGACCGGCCGCGACCAACGCCTGCGCCGCCACGTGGCCGCCGAACGCCCGCTGCGGCCGACCCTGGTGGCACCAGCCACGAAAGAGATCGTCCTCGATCCGTTCCAGCTCAAGCAGCTCGGCAAAACCGGATGCCGGATCCGTGGCCGGTTGCTCGGTCACCCGACTACTCCGTCTCGGCGCAGCGTGGCCGCGTCGGACTCGTCGATCCCGATCTCACGGAGCAGAGCGTCGGTGTGGCTGCCGGGGACGGGCGGCGATCCGGGCTCGCCCGTGGGGGTCTCGCTGAATCGTGGTGCCGGCGCCGGATGCACGGTTCCCATCGCGTCGGTGACGAAGGTGCCCCGGCTGCGGTTGTGCGCGTGCCGGGGCGCCTCGGTCAGGCCGAGTACCGGCGCCACGCAGGCATCGGTGTCCGCGAAACGCTCGGCCCATTCGTCCCGCGTCGCTCGCGCGAAGGTCTCGGTGAACACTGTGCGCATGCGTGGCCAGGTTCGCCGGTCATGCTGCCGGGCGATGTCGACGAGATCGCCGACGCCGAGCACGTCGATCAGGCTGGCGAAGAACCCCGACTCGAGAGCACCGACGGCGACGTATTCTCCGTCGGCACACCGGTAGGTGTCGTAGAACGGCGCACCGGTGTCGAGCAGGTTCGCGCCGCGCTGGTCGGTCCACGCGCCGGACGCGTGGAATCCGTAGACCATGGCCATCAGCAGGGCGGCGCCGTCGATCATCGCCGCGTCGACGTCCTGGCCACGTCCGGTGGCACGGGCATTGATGATCGCGGCCAGCACACCGACCGCGAGCAGCATGCCGCCACCACCGAAGTCGCCGACCAGGTTCAACGGCGGTACCGGCCGGCCGCCTGCGTGCCCGATGGCGCCGAGCGCACCGGACAGTGCGATGTAGTCGATGTCGTGACCGGCGCGTTGCGCGAGCGGACCGTCCTGGCCGTAGCCGGTCATCCGACCGAATACCAGCCTGGAGTTGTCCCGGCGCAGTTCGCCCGGATGGAAGCCGAGCCGCTCGACGACACCGGGCCGGAATCCCTCGATCACCGCGTCCGAGCCCGCGATCAGCGAACGGACGATCTCGACTCCACGCGGTTGTTTGAGATTCACCGCGATCGAGCGCCGGCCACGGTCCAGCACCGGATTGCCCACGCCGGTATCGCCGACACGCCGCACCGCGATGACGTCCGAGCCGAGGTCGGCCAGCACCATACCGGCGAACGGCACCGGACCGATACCACCGAGTTCGACCACTCGGACACCCGCCAGCGGGCCGGACCGTTCGGTCATCGTGCCTGCCACACCGGTGGGCGCTTCTCCGCGAACGCGCGCGCTCCCTCCTGCGCGTCCTGCGATGCCAGGACAGGCCCGATGATGGACTGCTGGCGGGTGAAGCGCTCGTTCGCCGGCCAGGATCGGGACTCGACCATGACCTTCTTGCTCGCCACTGTCGCGAGTGGACCGTTGGCCGCGACGCGGTCCGCCAACCGGTGCGCCGCGGCCAGCGCGTCCCCGTCCGCCACCAGGGTGTTGACCAGACCGAGTTGGTGCGCCCGCTCGGCAGTCAGGAAGTCACCGGTCAGGGCAAGCTCCATCGCCACCGCGGGTGGAATCCGCTCCGGCAACCGGAACAGGCCGCCGGCCGCCGCGACGAGGCCGCGCTTCACCTCGGGTATCCCGAACCGGGCACTGGTGCCGGCGGTGACCATGTCGCACGCCAGCACGATCTCGCAGCCGCCGGCCAGCGCGTACCCCTCCACCGCCGCGATGAGCGGCTTGGCGGGCGGCTTTTCGGCGATGCCGGCGAAACCTCGACCGGGCAGGGTCGGGAACTCGCCACGCAGGAACGCTTTCAGGTCCATGCCGGCGCTGAACGTGCCGCCGGCCCCGGCGATGATGCCCACCACCAGATCCGGCCGGTTGTCCAGTTCGTCCAACGCGGCGGCGATGCCCTCCGCGACGGCCAGGTTGACCGCGTTCCTGGCCTCCGGCCGGTTGATCGTGATCTCCAGGACACCGTCGGATGCCACGACTAGTACGTCCGAGCCACTCATGATTGCCAGATTAACTATCGCTCACTAAACTCGCAAGCACGGGACGATCACATCCACTCAGGTCACGGTATCGTAGACAGGATCGCCCACCATCAAGGAAGGTCCTCCGACCGTGCCGAAGACAAAGGACACCGGCGAGCCGACACACGAACCGGTAGGTGCGCCGGCCATCCTCAAGCACGCGCTGGCCGCCATCGAGGAGCACGGCTACGACGGCACCACGGTGCGCGACATCGCCCGCCGGGTGGGCGTTACGGTACCCACGCTGTACTACCACTTCGAGAACAAGCAGGCGATCCTGGTCGAACTGCTCATGTCGTCGATGGAACTGCTGCTCGCCCGCTGCCGCGTCGCCCTGGCCGAAGCCGGCAAGAACCCCGTCGACCGTTATGTCGCCCTGATCACAACGATCGTGGAATTCATGGCGCAGAGCGGCAGCCACGGCCTGCTCGACTCCGAAATCCGCAGCCTCGAACCCGACAACCGGGCCAAATACATCACACTCCGCGACGACCTGGAAACCCAACTACATCGCATCATCGCCGACGGCATCACGCAGGGCGCCTTCACCACTCCCTACCCCGTCGAAACCGGCCGCGCGGTGCTCACGATGTGCCATTCCGTCCCCCGCTGGTTCAATCCCGAAGGCCCGCTCACGCCACAGCAACTGGCCCACCGTTACGTCACGATCGCACTCAACGCCGCCGGACACCGCCCGACCGCCAAGCCCCGCACCCGGACCAAACGAGCGACCACGGTTACCGGTAGCGAATGGGCAGGTGTTTGAGCCCACCGACGAACGTGGTGGCGATCCATTGCGGCGTCCCAGCGAGTTCGACCGACTCCAACCGCGGCACCAGTTCGGCGAAGAACGCGGCGATCTCCATGCGCGCCAGAATCGCGCCAAGACAGTAGTGCGCGCCGAAACCGAATGCGAGATGCCGGTTCGGGTTGCGGCCGACGTCGAACGAGAACGGCGAGTCGAACACGTCCTCGTCCCGATTCGCCGACGGATACGACAGCAACAGCGAATCGCCCTCCTTGATGGGCACGCCGCGCAGCTCGTAATCGACGGTCGCGGTACGCATGAACTCCTTCACCGGGGTCACCCAGCGGATCATCTCGTCGGCCGCCAGCGGCATCAGGCCCGGATCCTCGCGCAGCCGGCGCAACTGGTCCGGGTTCTCGATGAGCGCGTGCAGGCCGCCGGAAATGGTGGAGCTCGTGGTGTCGTGCCCCGCGGACGCGATGATCACGTAGTACGACGCCGCGTCCAGATCGGACAGCAACTCGCCGTCGACACGGGCGTTGGCGATCGCGGACGCCAGATCGTCGGTGGGCTCGGCCCGCCGATCGGCGGTCAGCCGCTGGAAGTACGCCAGCATGTCCAGCGCCGCCTGCAGGATCTCCTCTGGTGTCTGCCCGCGCTGCAACTCCGCGTCCTGACCGCCGAACATCTCCTGGGTGAGCGTGAGTATCCGGCCGAAGTCCGACTCGGGCAGGCCCAGCAGCGACAGGATCACATACAGCGGATAGTGCATCGCGATGTCCCGGACGAAATCGCACTCCCCGCCCAGCGCCATCATCCGGTCGACATACCGGGCGGCCAGCTCCCGGACCCGCAGCTGGAGGTCGCGCAGCGCCTTGGGTTTGAACCAGTCCGCGCCGATCGCCCGCATCACCCGGTGCCGCGGATCGTCCATGTGGATCAGGGTGTTCAGGATCTGGCCCTCGTCGGCCACCCGCTGGTCCTCCGTCGCGGGCGCCAGCAGCGGGCGGGGCGCGTTGTGGAACAGCGCGTGGTTGCGTTCGATCTCCAGCACGTCCGCGTGCTTGGTCACCGCCCAGAACGGGTTGACCTCCGGCAGCGGGTCCACCCAGCAGACCGGTTCCGCGTGCCGGAGCAGGGACAGACCCTCGTGCAGCCGCGCCTCGTCGGCGTACGCGGCCGGATCGGCCAGCGCGAGACCGGCCTGCCGCACCGTCACTGTTTCGGTCATCGCAGTGCTCCCCTACTGGGCTGCCCTTACACTATCTATCGATCGTTCAGTAGACTTTTACACGACGGTAACCGCGCCGGCAAGGAGGATCCGTGGATTTCGAGCTGCCTGCCGACCTGGTCCAGCGACTCGCCGACCTCGACGACTTCATCGAGCGGGAGATCGCGCCGCTGCAGGCGCAGGACGACAACGAACGGTTCTTCGACCACCGGCGGGAATGGGCCCGCACCGACTTCGACGCGGGCGGCACACCCCGCCACGAATGGGAGGAACTGCTCGGCGAGATGTACCGGCGTGCCGACGCCGCCGGCTGGCTCCGGTACGGCCTGCCCACGGCGGCGGGCGGCTCGGGCGGCACCAACCTCGACATGGCGGTGATCCGCGAGCACCTCGCCCACCAGGGGCTCGGCCTGCACAACGACCTGCAGAACGAGGCGTCCGTGGTCGGGAACTTCCCGATCGTGCACATGTTGCTGGCGCACGGCACGCAGGCGCAGCGCGACGAGTTCCTCGACGCGACGCTGGCCCGCACGAAGCGGATCGGCTTCGGCCTCACCGAGCCCGACCACGGCAGCGACGCCACCTGGCTGGACACCACGGCGGTCCGGGACGGCAGCGACTGGATCATCAACGGCGTCAAGCGCTTCAACTCCGGCATGCACACCGCCACCCACGACGTGATCTTCGCACGGACCGCCGGCAAGCCGGGCGATGCGACCGGGATCACCGCGTTCATCGTCCCGGTCGACTCCCCGGCTTCTCGGTCGACTTCCACTGGTGGACGTTCAACATGCCCACCGACCACGCCGAGGTGACCCTGCGCGACGTGCGGGTGCCGAGCGAGGCGATCTTCGGCGAACCGGACGGTGGGCTCGCGGTCGCGAACACGTTCCTGCACGAGAACCGCATCCGGCAGGCCGCGTCCGGTGTCGGCGCCGGACAGTTCTGCATCGACCGCAGTGTCGAGTACGCGTTGCGGCGCACCACGTTCGGGCAGCCGCTCGCGACGCGGCAGGCGATCCAGTGGCCACTGGTGGAGTTGCACACCGAGGCCGAACTGCTGCGCGGGCTTGTCCGCAAGACCGCGTGGGAACTGGACCGCGTCCCGCACGCGCTGGTCAGCGACAAGGTCTCGATGTGCAACTACCGCGCCAACCGCTTCGTCTGCGACGCCGCCGACCGCGCCATGCAGGTACACGGCGGCCTCGGCTACACCCGGCACACCCCGTTCGAGCACATCTACCGCCACCACCGCCGCTACCGGATCACCGAAGGGTCCGAGGAGATCCAGATCCGCAGGGTCGCGAGCTACCTGTTCGGCTTCGCGGGCCCACGCAAGGTGCGAAGCTGAGCGGATGGCCGATCTCGCGTCCCTCCTGGCGGACAGGCTCACCACCGTGTTCGGTGGCGAGGTGCGGATCGACGGCCTGACCCGGCTGACCGGCGGCGCCAGCCGGGAGACCTGGTCCTTCCAGGCCGGCGCGCGAAAGCTGGTGTTGCGCCGTGACCCGCCCGGCACGAACCGGCCGGCGGGCATGGCCAGGGAGGCGGCCGCCATCGCCGCCGCGGCGAGGATGGGCGTGCCGGTACCGCGCCTGGTCGACACGGGCGTGCTGGAAACGCCGTACCTGATCACCGAGTACGTGCCCGGCGAGACGATCGCACGCAAACTGCTGCGCGAGGACCGCTACGCCACCGCCCGCGCGACGATGGCCGCCGAACTCGGCCGCACGCTCGCCCGGATCCACGCGATACCGCCCGACACCGTGCCGGGACTGGCGGCCGACGAGCCGCTGGCACGCCTGCGCGCGGACTACGACGCGCTGGGTGAACCACTGCCGACGATCGAGATCGCGCTGCGCCGGCTCGCCCGCGACCAGCCCGATCCGGTCGCGGAAACGCTCGTACACGGCGACTTCCGCACCGGGAACCTGATCATCGACCCGGACAGGCTGCGGGCGGTACTGGACTGGGAGCTGGTCCATCGCGGCGACCCGCGCGAGGATCTCGGCTGGCTGTGCGTGAAATGCTGGCGGTTCGGCTCGCCGTTGCCGGCCGGCGGGTTCGGTGGCGTCGAGCAGTTGCTCGACGGCTACGCGGAGATCGCGGGGTGGCGGCCCGCCGCCCGGGACGTGCTGTGGTGGCAGATCTACGGCACGGCACGCTGGGCGGTGCTGTGCCGGCAGATGGCCCAGGCGCACCTGTCCGGCGCGACGCCGTCGGTGGAACTGGCCGCGATCGGCCGGCGGGTCTGCGAACAGGAACACGACCTGCTGCTCGCCATGGGCGTACCGGCGCAACCGTGCGAGGACATCCCGCCGGCACCGATATCCGACCTGCAGGGCAGGCCGGCGGCCACCGATCTGGTCGCCGCCGTCACGCACTTCCTGCGCACGGAGGTGATGCCGGCCACCGACGGGCGGCTGAACTTCCTGGCGCGGGTGGCCGCCAACGCACTGGACGGCGTCGGACGGGAAATGGTCCTCGGCCCGGAACTCCAACGCAGGCACGACACGCGGCTGGCCGCCTTCGGCAAGCCCGATCAGGCAGCGCTGGCCGCCGCCATCCGCGACGGCGAGATCGACGCGGACGACCCGGCGCTGCTCGCGGCGGTGCGTGCCGCGGTGACCGACCGGCTGACCGTGGCGAACCCGCGCTACCTGCTCGATCCCGGCTGACCGCCGGCCGGCGTATCCACCGATGGGAACTTCGATGACCGACGAGCCCGTACTACTGTCCACTCGCGACAGCGGGGTGCTGACCCTGACGCTGAACCGGCCGAAGCGGAAGAACGCCGTGGACGCCGAGCTGTGGGCCGCGCTGCGCGACGCCTTTGCCACGGCCACCGATGACCCGGACACGCGCGTGGTCGTGATCACCGGGGCCGGCGGCGCGTTCTGCGCAGGCGCCGATCTGTCCGACGGGGTGTCCGTGGCGCACCCGCTGCCGCGGATGCGGGCGCTCAACGACGTCGCGCTGCTGCTGCACGAACTGCCCAAGCCGACAGTGGCGAAGGTGACCGGCGTCGCGGTCGGCGCCGGCTGGAACCTGGCGCTCGGCTGTGATCTCGTGGTCGCGACCCCCGATGCCCGGTTCTCCCAGATCTTCGCCCGTCGCGGGCTGTCGGTGGACTTCGGCGGGTCGTGGCTGCTGCCGAGGATCGTCGGTTTGCAGCAGGCCAAACGGCTGGCGCTGCTCGCCGAGACGATCGACGCGGCGGAGGCGCACCGGCTCGGCCTGGTCACCTGGGTGGTCGAGCCCGATGAGATCGACGGGTTCGTCACTGACGTCGCCGGGCGCATGGCCGCCGGTCCCCCGGTCGCCCTGGCGCAGAGCAAGGCACTGCTCAACGAGGGGGTCGACCGCACCATGCGGGAGGCACTGGCCAGCGAGGCCCGCGCCCAGACGATCAACTTCGCCGGCACGGACACGGCGGCCGCCTTTGCCGCGTTCAACGAGAAACGCGAGCCGTTCTTCACCGGCCAGTGGGCCCTCTCATGACGACGTACACCCAGATCCGGTACGACGTCGCCGACGCCGTCGCGACGATCACCCTGCACCGGCCGGACCGGCTCAACGCCTTCACCACCACGATGGCCCGCGAGTTGGTGGCGGCGTTCGACTCCGCGGACGCCGACGACGAGGTGCGCGTCGTGCTGCTCACCGGCGCGGGACGCGGATTCTGCGCCGGCGCCGACCTGTCCGACGGAGCGGCATCCTTCGACGCCACAAGGGAAACAAGGATGGCCGAACGCGCCGACTTCGGGACCGTCGACGGGGTGCCCCGCGACGGCGGCGGCTACGTGTCACTGCGCATCGCCGCGTCGCGCAAACCGGTGATCGTCGCGATCAACGGGCCCGCGGTCGGTGTCGGCGCCACCCTGACGCTGCCCGCCGACATCAGGCTGGCCGGTGACACGGCGAAATTCGGCTTCGTGTTCGCCCGCAGGGGCCTGGTGCCCGAGGCCGCGTCGAGTTGGTTCCTGCCGCGTGTCGTCGGGATCTCGCAGGCCATGGAGTGGGTGGCCACCGGCAGGGTGTTCGACGCGGCCGAGGCACTGGCCGGGCGGCTGGTGTCGCGGGTGGTGCCGGCGGCCGAGTTGCTGCCCACCGCGTACGGCATCGCGGCCGAGATCGCGCGGCACACATCGGCCGTGTCGGTGTCGCTGAGCCGTCGGATGATGTGGTCGATGCTCGGCGCATCGACGCCGTGGGAGGCACACCGGATCGACTCACACGCGATCTTCCGGCTCGGCCAGGGCCCGGACGTCGCGGAAGGTATCACGTCGTTCCTGGAGAAGCGCCCGCCCAACTTCGCCGCGCGGGTGGACGACTATGCCGACATCATGCCGGACTGGCCGGTCCCATGAAACGCGGACGCCTTGTCAACTGAACGATCGCTAGGTAATCTGACAACCCCATGACGGCAGGAGGACGGCCGATGAAAGCCGGTGAGCAGGACCTGTCGGCATTCCGGCGCAGGGCACGGGAATGGCTCGAAGCCAATGCAGGAGCCGATCCCCGGCAGAGTGATCCGGCCACCTACCTGGCCGAGGCGAAGCGTTTCCAGTCGGACCTGCACGACGCGGGATTCGCCGGCATCACGTGGCCGGTCGAGTACGGCGGACAGGGCCTCAGTCAGGCGGCGCAACTGGCGTTCAACGAGGTGGCGAAGGATTTCACCCTGCCGGTCGACCCCTTCATCATCGGCATGGGCATGTGCGGTCCGACGTTGGTCGACTTGGGCACCGAGGCGCAGAAGTCACGCTACGTCCGGCCACTGCTGCGTGGCGAGGAAATCTGGTGCCAGCTGTTCTCCGAGCCCGGCGCCGGTTCCGACGTGGCCAGCCTCCAGACAAGAGCGGTGCGCGACGGCGACGACTGGATCCTCAATGGACAGAAGGTGTGGACGACGGTCGCGCAGCTCGCCGACTTCGGCGCGGTGCTCGTACGCACCAATCCCGACGTGCCCAAACACCGGGGCCTGACGATGTTCGTCATCGACATGCACGCGCCGGGTGTGACGGTGCGGCCGTTGCGCGTGATGACCGGCGCCGCCCCGTTCAACGAGGTCTACTTCAGTGACGTGCGGCTGGCCGGGGACGCGGTGATCGGCGAGGTCGACAACGGCTGGCGTGCCGCGGTCACCATGCTGGGCCACGAACGGGTCTCCATCGGCACGTCCGTGCCACGAAGGTCCAACCCGCTCGCGTTCACCGCCCTGGTCGAGACCGCACAGCGGCACGGACAGCACACCGACCCCGTGGTCCGCGACAAGCTCGCCGAACTGTACCTGCGGGAGCGGTCACTGGCGCTGTTCACCAGCAGGCTGCGGCAGGAGGCGAACGCGGGCCGCGACCCCGGCGCTCGCGGTTCGGTCGCCAAACTGCTCGCGGCGACGCTCGGTACCCACGCGGTCGACGTGGCCGGCCTGGTCGCCGGTCCGGAGGTGGTCGCCTGGGAACAGGACGACGAGCGCGCGGCCGAGCTGTCGATGGCCGTCACCGGCACGCCGGGCATGGCCATCGCGGGCGGCACCAACGAGATCCAGCGCAACATCATCGGCGAGCGCGTACTCGGCCTGCCCAAGGAACCACAGGTCGACCGGGACGTGCCGTTCCGGGACCTGAAGGTCGGCACCCAGCGGGAGGGCTCGGCATGGAACTCGTCCTGACCCAGGACCAGGAGGATCTCCGCGCCGTAGTGCGCAAGATCCTGCGCACCCAGTCACCCATGTCCAAAGTCCGCGAGGTGGTGGACGGCAAATACGACTACGACCCTGAACTGTGGCGCAGATTGGCCGGCGAACTGGGCGTGGCCGGGCTGGTGATACCCCAGACCTACGGCGGTTCCGGCGCGGGGCACGTGGAACGGTCGGTCGTGCTGGAGGAAATGGGCCGCGCACTGGCCCCGACCCCGTTCCTGTCCTCGGCCGTGCTCGCCACCGACACCCTGCTCGCCCTCGACGACGAGGACGCCCGGGCGGAACTACTGCCCGGCATCGCCAGCGGCGACATCCGGGCGACGCTCGCGATCGCCGAAGCGGAAGCGCGCTGGCCGACGATCCCGGTTACCACCGTGGCACGCCAGGATGCCGCACGCGGCTGGCTGCTCAACGGAGCCAAGACACTCGTGGTCGACGGCGCGACCGCCGACCCGATCCTGGTCTACGCCACCACCGACACCGGCCCCGCGTTCTTCCTGGTATCCGGCGGCCTGGAACGCATCCCGCTGACAACCCTGGACCCGACCCGGCGACTGGCCAGACTGGCATTCTCCGACACACCGGCCCGCAAGCTGGCTTGCCTCGATCCGGTCGCCGCGTCGGCCAGGATCGCCGACCTCGCGGCCGTGGCGCTGGCCGCCGAACAGACCGGCGGACTGGCACAGGCGATGGAACTGGCCGTCGACTACGCCAAGATCCGGGTGCAGTTCGGCCGACTCATCGGGTCGTACCAGGCGGTCAAGCACGGCCTCGTCGATTCCTATGTGGACTGGGAGCTGACGGTGTCCGTGGTCCGGCACGCGGCATGGGTCGCCGACCACAGCCCGGACGACCTGCCAGAAGCCGCCGCGCTCGCCGCGGCCGTCACCTCGCCCGCGTTCTTCCGGGTGGCCGCACGAACCATCCAGCTGCACGGCGGCATCGGCTACACCTGGGAACACGACGCGCACCTGTACTACAAGCGGGCCAAGTCGTCCGAACTGCTGTTCGGCGACCCACACGACCGCCGAACACGGCTCGCGGACCTGCTGGGAATCTGACGACGAGCGGTGGCTGAGCGTCAGTCGACGATCAGGTCGTCTCGTCCGTCGGCCCGCAGCCGTTCGACGTAAACCGGGAACAGGCGCTTCGACAGCGGTGTGAGCCTGAGCAGCTTCGCGACCGGACCCGCCACGGTGACCTTGCCGCGCGCCATGGCGAACGCCAGGTTGACCTTGCCCTGCCAGTAGGCGTTGGCGACCTCGCTGTCCATGGTCATCGTCGCATCGGATCGGGCACCGGCAGCGTCGCTCACCACCTTGCCGTTCGGTGTGTCGATGACCAGGACCGCGTCCGGGTTGGTGCACACCATGGTGAGGACGAGCCCGGTGGCCGCCAGCTTGCCGGCGAGTTCCGGATCCGCGAACGCGGTTTCGAAGATGCCGCCGATATAGCGGTAGACTTCTTCTGGCTTGGCGAAGGCAGGCATGTTCGCTCCAGACCTTTAGAAGTAGCAGGGCATTGCGCGGATGGCGTGGATGAAATTACCGGCCAGGTAGTCCGGTTCGCCGGCCTGAATGTCGGGTAGCTGGTGCAGGAGTTCGTCGAACAAGGCACGCAGCTGGGTCTTCGCGACCTGGTGACCCAGGCAGAAATGGACTCCGCCGCCGCCGAAGCTGACGTGCGGGTTGGGGTCACGGGACAGGTCGAACTTGTCCGGCTCGGCGAAGACCGAGGTGTCCCAGTTTCCCGACGGGTAGAACATGACGACCTTTTCGCCGGCCGAGATCCGCTGGCCGCCCAACTCGACATCGGCAACCGGGGTACGGCGGAATGTCATCACGGGTGACGCGTAGCGCACGAACTCCTCGACGGCACCACTGATCCGCCGGTCGAAATCCGCGAGCAGCCAGGCGCGCTGGTCGGGGAAGTCGGTCAGGGCCTTGAGCGCGTGACTCGTGGTCTGCCGGGTCGTGTCGTTGCCCGCCACGGACAACAGTACGAAGAACGCCGCGATGTCCTCGTCGGTCAGTCGCTCGCCGTCGACCTCGGCCTGGATCAGGTTGGTCATCAGGTCATCGGTCGGGTGGGCCCGGCGCTGGTCGGCCATCTGGAACGCGATCGAGTGCAGGGTCAGCTGCGCTTCGGCGATCATGTCCAGCGGGTCACGGCCATCGAGGTAGACCGGATCGGCCCACGACACGGCCGCATCCGCCGCGTGCACGACCTTGGCTCGCTCCGACTCGGGGATGCCCAGCATGTCCGAGAGCGTGCGAATCGGCAGTCGGCTGGCGCACTGCTGGACGAAGTCGACGCCGGTGCCCTCGGCCGCCAGTTCCCGCACGATCGCCTTGGCATCGGCCTTGATCTGGCCCTCGATCCGCTTGACCTGCCTCGGCGTGAACGCCGCACTGACCAGCTTGCGGATCTTGGTGTGCTGGGGCGGATCCAGGGCGAGGAACGACTGCGAAGCCTCAAGCATCTCCTCCGGGATGTTCTCGAACAACACCCCATGGCCCGACACGAAGACGTCGGTGCGGCGGCTGACCTCGACGATGTCGGCGTGCCGCACGACCGCCCAGTAGCCTGGGTCCGCCGGGTCCTCCATCAGGGCATCCTGGACCGCCGGATGCCACGAGACCGGCCGCTGTGCCCGCAGGACGGCGAAGCTCCGTTCTCGGTCCGCGGCACTCGTGGACCAGAAGGCCCGCGACGACAGGTCGATCTCGTCGTACGGTCGCTGGTGGGCGATCGTGAACGTCATGGCCGGTGCTCCAGTCCGGGAAGGTAGATCGACTTGAGTTCTTGGTAGGACGCCAAGCCTTCCGGGCCGAGTTCCCGGCCCAACCCGCTGGACTTGACGCCACCGAACGGGGCGCCGGCGTCGAGTTCGTAGAAGTTGACCCCGATACTGCCGGTTTCCACGCGGCGGGCGACATCGAGTCCTTTGTCCACATCGGACGTCCAGACGGTGCCGCCGAGACCGTATTCGGAGTCGTTGGCGATCGCGACGGCGTCGTCCACGTCGTCGTACGGGATCACCGCGAGCACCGGGCCGAAGATCTCCTCACGGGCGATCCGGCTGTCGTTGCGCACCCCGCCGAACACCGTGGGTTGGACGAACCAGCCCTTGTCCTGGTCAGGACGGCCGCCGCCGGCCACCAGCGTCGCCCCGTCGTGCTTGCCCAGCGCGATGTAGGACTCGACCCGGTCGCGCTGCCGGCTACTCACCAGCGGCCCGATGTGGGTGGCCGGGTCGAGCGGGTCGCCGACCGTCAGTGCGGCGGCCAGGCCAGCCACCGCGGCGACCACCTCGTCGTGACGGCGCCGGGGAGCCAGGATTCGTGTGGTCAGGTAGCAGGTCTGGCCGTTGTTGAGCAGGGCGCTGGTCGCCAGGCCCGCCACGGTGGTGGCCAGGTCGGCGTCGTCCAGGACGATCGCGGCGGACTTGCCACCGAGTTCCAGGGTCACGGGGCGCAGCAGCCGGCCACAGATCTCACCGATCCGACGGCCCACCGGTGTCGAGCCGGTGAACGCGACCTTCTGCACGCCGGGGTGCGACACCAGGTACTCACCGATGTCCGCACCGCCCGTGACGATGTTGAGCACACCGGCGGGCAGGCCGGCCCGGTCGGCCGCCGCCGCAAGCTCCAACGCGTCCAATGTGGTCTCCGGCGACGGCTTGAGCACCACGGTGCAGCCGGCGGCCAGCGCGGGAGCCAGTTTGAACATGGTCAGCGCCTGCGGGAAGTTCCACGGCACGATCGCGGCGACCACACCGACCGGATCCCGCCGAACCACGGTCTCGCCCGGGCCGTCCAGGCGCGGTCGGCGTTCTTCCAGCGGTGTGGCGGCGGCGAGGGCCGCGTAGTACCGCAGCAGGCCGACCGGTCCGGCGCCTTCGGCGGCGGTCGCGATCGTGATCGGCATGCCGTTCTGGATGCTGGTGAGCGCGGCGCGGTCGGCCGCGTCCTTCTCCAGTTCGTCGGCAAGGCGCAGCAACACCGCGGTACGGTCGATCGCCCGCCATTCGGTTGAGCGCACCGCGCGGCCTGCCGCGGCGACGGCACTGTCCACATCGGCCTTCTCGGCCAACGGCACGGTACCGATCTCGGCCTCGCTGGTGGGCGAGATGACGCTGATCGTCTGCCCGCCGGCCGGCTTGTGCCATTGCCCGTCGATGTAGAGGGCGTGGTGTTCGTACTTCATGTCACTCCTTCAGGACTGGGTGACGAGGACCGGCTTGATGACTTCACCTTTGATGCTGGCCTGTTCCGCCTCGTTGATCTCGTCGAGCGAGAAGGTCTTGATCAGCTTGTCGAACGGGAACCGGCCCTGCTGCCACAACGCGATCAACCGCGGGATCAACACCTGCGGCACTGCGTCGCCCTCCAGGATTCCCATCACGTTGCGGCCGACGGCCAGCGCGAGCGGATCCAGGACGATGTCACCCTGCTGCACGCCGACGAGCCCGCAGGTGCCGGTCGGCCGCAGGGCATGGATCGCGGTCTGGATCACGGCGGGAACACCGGTGGTGTCCAGGGCGTAGTGCGCGCCCCCGCCGGTCACCTCGACCAACTGCGCCAGCAGGTCCGGCTGTTGGCCGTCGAAGGTGTGGGTGGCGCCCAGTTCGCGGGCCAGCTCCAGGCGCGCCGGGTTGAGGTCGACGGCGACGATCGTCGCCGCGCCGGCCACCTGCGCCGCCATCACCGCGCTGAGCCCCACTCCCCCGGTGCCGAAGACGACGATCCCGGTGCCGGCCGCCACCCGCAGTGCCATGAGCACGGAGCCGGCGCCGGTCTGGATCCCGCAGCCGAGCGGTCCGAGCAGTTCCAGCGGCAACGACGGATCCACCGTGACGACATCGCGCGCCGCCACGACCGAATGGGTGGCGAACGAGGACTGCCCGAACCAGCGCGACGCGATCGGCTCGCCGTCCGCGCCGCGCACCGGGCTGGTGCCGTCCACGCCCAGACCGGTCAGGTTGCGCGGAAAGAAGGTCGCGCAATAAGCCGGGTGCCCGGACAGGCAGTTCGCGCACGCGCGACACGAATCGAAGGACAGCACGACGTGATCGCCCACCACGAGGTCGTGCACGCCGGCACCGACCGCGTCGACCACACCCGATCCCTCATGACCGGTGATGATCGGTGGGCTGGCCATGAAGCCCGGCACCCTGGGCAACAGGTCCGTGTGGCACAGGCCCGCGCCCACGATCCGCACCCGCACCTCGCCGGGACCGGGGTCGGCCAGCTCGACATCCTCGATCTGGTAAGGCCCGTCCGCGGCACGCAGCACCGCGGCTCTGATCTGCATGACCACCACTCCTCGCTGAGTACGGTGTGGATCACAGGTACCGTTCGCGCAGCTTTCCCTTGACCAGCTTCCCGGTGGGTGTACGCGGGAGTTCCTCGACAAAGTCGAAAGCACGCGGAATCTTGTAATGCGCGATCCGCTCGCGTAGGTGGGCACGCAGTTCGTCGGCGAGCGCGGGACCGGGTGTGGCATCGTCGGCGGGCTGGACGACGGCCAGGACCGACTCGCCCATCTCGGGATCCGGTACTCCGATGATGGCCGCGTCGAACACCTTGGGATGCAACGCGAGTGCATCTTCGATCTCTTGTGGATAGATGTTCACCCCGCCTGAGATGATCATGAATGCCTTGCGGTCGGTGAGGAACAGGAACCCGTCCTCGTCGACATAGCCGATATCGCCCGTCGTCGTCCAGGTCGGATGACCGGGGTGCCGTGCCTGCGTGGTCTTGTCGGGATCGTCGTGATAGGCGAACGGAAGTTCGTCCCGTTCGAAGTAGACGGTGCCGATCTCGCCGAGCGGCAGTTCTTTGCCGTCGTCGCCACAGATGCGGATGATCCCGACACCGGCCGTGCCGACCGAGCCCGGCTTGCGCAGCCACTGCTCGGTCGTGATGAACGTGATCCCGTTGCCCTCCGTGGACGAGTAGTACTCGGAAAGGACCGGTCCCCACCAGTCGATCATCGCGCGCTTGACATCGACCGGGCACGGCGCCGCCGCGTGCACGGCCACCCGCAAGCTCGACAGGTCGTATTTCTCGCGCACGGCCTGGTCGAGCTTGAGCATCCGGACGAACATCGTCGGCACCCACTGGCTGTGGGTCACCCGGTACCGCTCGATCGCCGCGAGCGCCTGCTCGGCGTCGAAGCGCTCCATCAGGACGACGGTCCCGCCGAGCGCCTGCACAACGCCGCTGAACCGGAGCGGCGCCGCGTGGTAGATCGGGGCGGGCGACAGGTAGACCGTGTCGGGGCCGAAGCCGTACATCGCACCGAACACGGCCGTTGTGGTATCGCCGGGCTCGTGCACCTGGTGGTCCGGCAGCGGTGTCTTGATTCCCTTGGGGCGACCTGTCGTCCCGGACGAGTACAGCATGTCGGCGCCCCTCGGCTGTGCCGGCAGCGGTTCGGGCGACGTGTCCAGTACAGCGTCCTCATAGGACTCGTAACCGTCGACGCTACCGCAGTAGGCCAGCCTGATCCGCACGTCGGGTGTGTCGCCGACGATCTCGACGGCCATATCGCGCAGCGACGCGGACACGATCAGGACTCCGGCGCCGCAGTCGCGCACGACGTAACTGATCTCGGGCGGTGCCAGGTGCCGGTTCACCGCGGTGATGTAGAGACCGGAGCGCAGCGCGGCCCAGTAGACCTCGAAGGCCTTCGCGTTGTTGTCGGTCAGCAGGGCGATGTGATCACCCCGCCGCAGTCCCCGGTCGTGGAGGAACCGAGCGAACCTCGCGGACCGCTCGTCAAGCTCCCGGTAGGTCAGGACCGCGCCGCTGCCCGCCATGATGACGGCCGGCTTGTCGGGGAACTGTTGGGCGTGGGCACCTGGGTACATGCGTGCTCCTAGGTCGTCACTGACCACTTCCCGACTTAGCGATCGCTAGGGAGCGACGTTATGCCGCACGTCAGATCATGTCAAGACACACTGTCCAGATACTTTGTCAGAAGACGGGATTGCCCGGCGGTACAGTGAGCGTCATGTCCTCGGTGACCCGCAAGACGACCGCGAACCGCACGCGGCGTCGCGTGGAGATCGAGCAGCAACTGCTGGCGGCGACCGAGCGGCTGATGAGTGACGGCCCGGCGTTCACTGAACTGAGCGTGGACCGACTGGCCACCGAGGCGGGCATCTCCCGCGCGACCTTCTACGTCTACTTCGAGGACAAGGGCCAACTGCTGCGGGAACTCGCCCGGCAGGTCTTCGGGGAGCTGTCCGAGGGTGCCCACCAGTGGTGGGACACGGCCGACCGACACGATCCCGAGGACGCCAGGCGCTCCATGGCCTCGATCATCGCCATCTACCGACGACACCAGACCCTGGTGACGGCCGTGATCGAGACGGCGGCGTACGACCCGGACGTGGCCGAGTTCTACCAACAGATGCTCGACGACATCATCGGCAACACCGAGGCCGTCATCGAACGCGGCAAGGCCGGCGGCCTGATCCGCCCGACGCTGCCGACCCGGGAAACCGCGAGCGGGCTGACCTGGCTCGTCGAACGCACCGTGCACCAGACGGCCCGCTTCACCGCGCCGGACCAGGACGGTGTCCTCGCCCAGGCACTCAGCGAGATCATCTGGAGCACGCTCTACCTGGAACCCGTAACCAAGCCATCATGATCACGTTGTGCCCGCAGCGGAGGGCTGGATGCCGTTGAGGGCCATGTCGACGACGTCACGGACGAACCGGTCGTTCAGCGGTGCGTGGCCGTGCAGCAACCGGTGGTACAGCGCGCCGAAGAGCAGGTCGAGCGCCACGTCGACCTTGGTGTCCGCAGGGATGTCGCCGCGTTCGACGGCGCGGGCGACGATGGCGCGGGCCTGGTCTCGGCGTGGTTCCAGCACCCGGTGCCGGTACTCGGTGGCGAAGACCGGATCGGAGTGCGCCTCGGCGAGCAGCGCCGCGACCACCCGGCCGTAGGGCCGACTGGCGGCCAACTTCGCCCAGGGGCGGACCAGTGAGAGCAGGTCGCCGCGCAGCGAGCCGGTGTCCCGTGGGGCGGGACGCGCGGCTGCCCACTCGGTGTACAACGCGTCCAGGGCAAGCGTTTCCTTGGTCGGCCACCAGCGATAGATGGTCGCCTTGCTGACCCCGGCGCGTTCCGCGACCGCGTCCATGCTGACCGCGGACAGGCCGCGCGCCAGCAGAAGTTCGCCGGCCGCGGCGAGGATCGCCCGATGGGCCTGCTGGCTGCGGGGCCGCCCGCGCGGCGCGCCATCCGTGGTCATGTGCCCGGTCACGCCGCCTTCGGCTCGGCGTCGGCGAGCCGGTCCAACACCTGGAACAGGCCGGCGATGTCGCGATGCGCATAGCCCAACTGCTCAGCCCGGCTCAGCACCGCATCGGCGGTCGTCGCCGCGGGCAGCGGCACTCCGCCGGCGCGGGCAGCGGCCAGGGCGAGTCGGATGTCCTTGTGCATGAGCCGCATATCGAACCATGCGTGCTCGGGCAGGTCGAGCGCGAGCGGGGCACGCACCCGCAGCATGGGTGAACCGATCGCGGAGGCCGTCATCGCCCGTGCCGCGAGCGCGGGGTCGATGCCGCCATGCTCGGCCAGGAGCAATCCCTCGCTGAAGGCGAGCATCTGCGTGGCCAGGCTGATGTTGATCGCCAGCTTGAGCAGCAGGCCCTTGCCGTTTCCGCCGACGTGGGTGATGGTGCTGCCCAGCCTGCTCAAGAGCGGCTCGACCGTGTGGAACGCCGATTCGGGGCCGCCGACCATGATGGACAGAGTGCCGCTTTCGGCCGCCGGCACGCTGCCGGAGACCGGGGCGTCGAGCATGGTGGCCCCGGCGGCCCGCACTCGCGCGGCCAGTTCGCGGCTGGTTCGCGGGCTCACCGTGCTCATCTCGACATGGACGGCGCCGGGCCGCAGACCGGCGAGGATTCCGTCGTCGCCATCGGTGATCGCGGCGAGCGCGGTGTCGTCGGTGATCATGCTGAACACCACATCACTGGCCGCGGCCACCTCGCGCGGAGTGTTCCGCCAGAGCATGCCCTGTTCGATCAGGGCGTTGGCCTTGGCCCGGGTGCGGTTGGTGCCGTAGACCTGGTTGCCGTCGATGAGACGGCCGGCCAGGGGCGCACCCATGCTGCCAAGGCCGATGAACCCGATCGTGGTCATGATCATCACCTTTACTGTGTCGACTCGATGTCGGCGTCCTCCCGTTCCCAGGTCGCCGCCTGACAACCAAACAGTACTGCAAGTTTCGTTAGTGCGTGCTATTCCGTCGGTCACACCTAGCCAAGATGGCTTCATGCCACGATAGTCCGTTGTAAACTACTGACGTATATACGAAACTGATAGTTCAGTTTTGATCGACAAGGAGTCCTGTGATGAGCACCATCGCACTGTCCCGCCCGTCCGTGGATCGCACCGGCCGAGCCTTCCTGCTGCAGCGGGCCCAACCCGCGATGACCGGCCTGATCGACGGCTCGCTGTCCACACTGGCGCCCGTCTTCGCTGTCGCGTTCGCCACGCACCAGCCGCTGTACGCGTTCTTCGCGGGGCTGGCGACCGCGATCGGTGCCGGCGTCAGCATGGCCTTCTCCGAGGGCCTTTCCGACACCGGTGAGCTGACCGAGCGCGGCAACCCCTACCAGCGCGGCGCGATCACCGGAGCGGGCACGTTCCTCGGCGGTGCGCTGCACGCCCTGCCCTTCCTGATCCCGGACTACCACATCGCGCTTGCCGCGGCCTTCGTCACCATCGTGATCGAGCTGGTGACACTGTCCGTGATCCGGTGGCGCGTCTTCGGCACCGGCTTCGTCCGCTCCTTTGTCGCCATCGCACTCGCCGGCGTGATCATCACCAGCGTCAGCGCAACACTCGGCGCGATCAGCTGACCGGCCAACCCGGAACGGAGCGCAGACCGATGGCAATTCCCTCGCCACTGGGCACTCGGCAAACCGTGGCCGCACTACTGACTCTGACGGTGGTCACCGGCCTTGTCGATGCCGTCAGCTACCTACGGCTGGGCCACGTGTTCGTCGCCAACATGACCGGCAACGTCGTGTTCCTCGGCTTCAGCGTCGACCCCCGTTCCGGTCTGTCCGCGCCCGCCTCGCTCATCGCCGTCGCCGGGTTCGCGCTCGGCGCGCTCGCCGGAGGCCGGGCCGCGCACCGCCTTGCCGGGGTCGACTCCGGTCGCTGGCTGGCCACCGCGCTCGCCGCTGAGTCGATCATGCTCGGCGTTGTCGCCGCACTGACCGGAACTGGCGTGTTGCCCTTCACCGGCCACGGCAGCCTCGTCACGATCGCGGCGCTCGCCGCCGCCCTCGGCGTGCAGAACAGCACCGTCCGCCACCTCGGCGTCGCCGACCTGACCACCACCGTCCTCACGCTCACCCTCACCGGACTCGCCGCGGACAACGCACTGGCGGGCGGCCCCGGAGCGAAGCCACACCGTCGCCTCGGCTCGATCGCCGCCATGCTCGCCGGCGCGGCAGCGGGCGCGGGAATCCTGCAGTGGTCCGCGACCGCGGCCATCGCGATCGCCGCCATCCTCGCCGCCGCCGTGACCGCCCTTGTCATCGTGGATGGGTCCGTCAGACGACCGGTGTAACTCGCATTGAAGGGGTGATCCGCGACGAGATCGAACGACGTGTCCGCACCCTCACCGAGAAGATCGCATGGTCAACACGCTCAGCCCTCCCGACCGGCGCGGCGCTCACCGGCGGCGAGGGTGTCAAACGCCTGCTCGATCAGATCGGGCAGGTCGGGGATGCCCTCGTGCTCGACCCAGGTGAGGATGGCGGTAGTGGCGGCGGCCAGGCACGCCGCGACGACCACCCGATCCTGAAAGCTGGCGCGCACGTCGCGCTGGCCGCCCAGGGCGTCGAGGATGAGCTGTTGCGTGGCCATCTGGTTGGCCCACAGCCGCTCGCGCAGCGCCGGAGTGGTCACGATCAGCGTGGTCTGGGCGAGCAACGTGTCCCGGGCCGCGTCATAGATCTGCCGCAGTCCGTCGACCAGCGTCGCGCGGAGCCGGTCGATCAGCGGCCAGTCCGCCGGGGTCCGGGCGATGAAACCGGCGATCAGCGGGTCGTAGCCATCGGACAGGACCACGTCCTCCTTGGTCGGGAAGTAGCGGAAGAACGTCATATGCGACATCCCCGCGGCGGCCGCGACCTGCTCGACGGTGGTGGCCTCATAGCCCTGCTCCCGAAACAGCCGCAGCGCGCAGGCACGCAGGCGGTCGCGGGTCGCGGCCTTCTTTCGCTGCCGCCAGTCCGGTTCGGCTACCGGTTCGCTCATACCGTCATCGTCGCGTATCAACGGCCTCGGCGACGGACAAAGGGGGCCGCGGTGCGGCGTTACCACGTCGGCCGGGCAGATAGCGCAGGCTGATCAGGGCGGCGAGAGCGGCGACCCCGGTGCAGCTGAGCATGACCATGCTCATCCCGTGCAGGAACGCGGTCGCCGCGGCGGTGCGTAACGCGGCGCCGCCGACCGGCAGGTGGCCGGCCAGCTGCACGGCCTGCGTGACCGACGCACGCGCGATGGCGGCCTGCGGCCCGGGCAGCGCGGCCAGCGCCGGGCCCAGCGCGCGGGCATAGCCGGCGGACAGCACACCGCCCAACACGGCAACCGCGATCGCCCCGCCCACCTGCCGCAGCGCGCTGTTCACCGAAGCCCCCATCCCGGCCTCGTCACCACCCACCGCGGCCATCACCGCGTCCATCGCAGCACCGATCGACGCCCCGATCCCCAGCCCGAACAACCCCAGCCCGACCGCCACGACCGGATAACCCGTAGCCAGATGAATCTGGCTGAGCACAGCCAACCCCGCGGCCAACAGAGCCAGCCCGGTGACCACGGCCAGGCGGGTGCCCACCGCCCGCACGAACGAACCCGCCACCCCACCCGCGACCAGCAGCCCGCCCATCATCGGCAACAGCCGCAGCCCGGCGATGACCGGGCCGTCACCCAGAACGCTCTGGAAATACTGGGGCAGCACGAACATGCCGCCGAACAGCGCGACCGACACCGCGACCGTCGCCGCCGTACCCCACGAGAACCGGCGGTCCGCGAACAGCGCCGGGTCGACAAGCCGGTGCACGACGGCACGCTCGCGCAGCACGAACAGAACGACCAAGACCGCCGACCCGGCCAGCAACCCCCACGTCGGCGCCGCAGTCCAACCGTGTTCGGGGCCGTCGATGAAACCCCACACCAGACAGACAACCGCCGCGGTGGACAGCAACGCACCGGGGACATCCAGCGGCCGCGTGGCGGGCGTCCGTGACTCGGGCATCAGCACGAACCCGGCGGCCAGGGTCACGGCGACGGCCGGCACGTTGATCCAGAACACCGAGTGCCACGAGAAGTGCTGTAGCAGCAGGCCACCCAACACCGGCCCGAGCGGCAGGGACAACGCGATCGCGGCGGTGAGGATCCCGATCGCCGTGGGACGGTCGGCATCGCCGAACACCGCCGACACGACCGCCAGGGACAACGGGAACACGATCCCCGCACCCAGCCCCATCACCGCGCGCGCCGCGATGAGTTCGCCGGCCGAGTCCGACAGCGCGCACCACACCGACGCCGCCCCGAACACCCCCAGCCCGATCAGCAGCAGCCGCTTGCGGCCCAGGCGGTCCCCCACGATCCCGGCCGGCAGCATGACCCCGGCGAACACGAGTGCGTAGGAGTCGACGATCCACTGCAGGTCGCCGGTGCCCGCGCGCAGAGCCGCCGAGATGGCCGGCAGCGCGATGTTCAGGATGGTCAGGTCCAGGCTGACGACGACCACCGACAGACAGGTCACGCCCAGCATCCACCAACGCTTCGTCGCCATCCCACACTCCAAATGTTAGTGGCTAATATGTTAGTCACTAACATAACACCGACATGGGTGGTCGTAAAGGCCGCACGCCGACCGAGCGACCAGGGTTGACAAATGCACGATGACGCGGTCACCGCCACAGCGCTGCGCGCACCGATGGCACCCCGGTCCGGACACTGACCTGCCGCAACTTCCGCAGCGCGCGCCACCGTCGGAGATCCTGGTGGAGCAGGGCGTGATCGTCGCCTTGCCGTAAATCCTGTTCGACGGCGGGATGCACATCGGCTGGTCACGATTTCGGGCCGCGTTCCTCCCCGAGCGTATCTGTGTCGGCGGACACCAGGGCCGACTCAAAGAGTCTCGCCAACGTCGTACCCGGCAACGAAGCCCACGAATCCAAATAGCGCCCTGCCAGCAACTCTCCAGCACAGCCGATGACAGCACTATCGCAGACAGCGACAACATGACCCGACATAGCTGGTAAACTGCAGCTATTTGAGCGAGATCCGAGAGTGTGAAAGTTAAACAAGCACAAGAAAGACAAAACAAGCAAGCCAGGCACCTCGGAAGATCTGGCAGTACCTGTTGGAACAATCTGGGTGCTGTGGCCATGGTCGGTCCGCTGGCATCCTGAGCTAACGGGCACAAGAGCGAGGGCTCTCCGAGCGCTCGAACCAATGAGAAGGCGATTGACACGGTGCGACGACAGCGAAGTATCTGGAGGCTCAACCGCCGCCGGTTCAGGCTGTGCACACTCATCGCAGTAGGTGTCGTGACCGCGACGCTCCTCGTGGTGGCTGGCTGCAGTTCGACCCGCGCAGGGGTGGGCGTGCCGGCGTCGGCACAGCAGAGTGCGTCCGTGCCACCGCAGGACACCGGCATGAGCAATACGCCTCCCCCAATCGTGAGCTTGGCGCCACCCCCGTTCTCGTCCGGAGCAACGACAGCGGTGGTCTACGGGTGCGATCAGCAACCGGTCGCGCAACCGGCACGGTACGTCCTCAAGTGCGGTGATGCTGGGGAAACCCTCGTCAATCTGACCTGGTCGGACTGGGGGCGGCCAACCGCGTCGGCCACCGGCCAGGAAGTGGTGAAGGACTGCACGCCGGACTGCGCGAGCGGCGCCTCCGTTCCCTATCCCGTCACGGTGACCATTACCGGTCTGAACAGCAACATCTACACGGCGATGCACGTCAGTGCGCCGCTAGCCCCCAGCCCCGCCGAAGATTTCGTCATCGACCTGTCCGGACCGGTGGTGGTCCAGTCCCATTGAGCACGAACCACCGCCGTCCTACCTCGCGCACGGCGGTTGGTACGCCAGTTGTTGCGGCAGGTATCGATTCCACTGCTCGCGGGTGAGCGCACCGGCGCTGATCGCGCAGATCCGGGCAATGGCGTGATCGATGTTGAGGTCCCACACGAAAGTGTTGTCGCCATTGCTGCTCGTGACAAGCGTCTGGTCACCCAGGAAAGCCACCATGTTGATTCCGGCATCGGTCCTGCTGCCGGCCGTGAGCGGACCGAGCGGCGTGGGAGCGGTCGGGTCGACCATGTTCCATACCCAGGTCCCATCGCCGCCGCCGGCGGCGAGAGTGTGCCCGTCGGCACCGAACGTCATCGCGTCGACCGAGCCGGTCATCCCGGTCAGTGTCGTGCTCCGGCGCGCTGGGCTGCCCGGAGTGGTGACGTCCCACAGTTGGATCGTGGCGTCGCTGTTACCGACGGCGAGGGTCTGTCCGTCGGAACTGAACGCCATCGACGTGGCTAGGTTGTCCGGTCCGGTCAACTGGTGGCCGACGGGATTCGAGAACCGTGCGTCCGTTACGTTCCACGACCAGATGGCATCGAAGCCGGCGCCGGTCATGAGGGTGTGTCCGTCCGGGCTGAACGCGACCGAGTTGGAGGGGCCCAACGACCCGGTCAGCGGAGGGCCGAGCGGCACCGGATCACGTGGATCGGCCACGTTCCACAGCGATACGGTCCCGCCAGCTTCACCGACGGCCAGGGTGCGCGCGTCAGGACTGAACGCGAGTGCGTCAACGGGACCGGGGAAACCGGTCAGCGGCTGGCCCAACCGCATGGGCCTGCGCGGGTCGGTCACGTTTATCAGCGACACGGTGTCGTTGACGGACCCACCGCCGACGGCCATTGTGCGGCCGTCTGGACCGAACGCCAGTGCCTCGATGGGACCGGGGAAACCGAGATCGACACGACTGATCGGGACCGGGGACGCCGGATTGATCACGTTCCACAGCCGAATGGAGCCTTCGTCGTCGGTTGTGGCGAGGACATGTCTGGCCGGGGTGTCCGCCACCGGGCCGGCCGGCCCGAAGATGAGCGATGGCGGCAGCCGCCACAGACTGAGCTGGCCACCGACGCTGGCGGCCGCCAGGGTGTGCCCGTCCGGGCTGAACGCCAGCGAATCGATGACGCCGGTGGGCGGTCCGGTCAGGGTTTGGAACAACATGGGCGAGCCCGGCGCCGCCACGTTCCACAGGCTGATGGAGCCGTCTCCGTGTCCGGCGGCCAGGGTGTTCCCGTCGGAACTGAACGCCACCGCGACTACGGGGCGGTCGGCCAGGGCATAGCCCCCGTCGTTGGGGTGCGCCGGGTCGGTCACGTCCCACAGGCGCAGGGCGCCGTCGATGCCGCCGGTGGCCAGGACGTTTCCTGTGGGGCTGAACGCGATCGAGCTGGCCGCGGTCTGCAGTCGCGACACGAGCTGGAGCGGTGCCGGGAGATGTCCGAGGCCACTCCACAACTGAACGGTGTCGTCATCGGTGCCATCGGCCAGGATCTTTCCGTCCGGGCTGAACGCCAGCGAATCCACGGGGCTCTGTCGGACCGCGAACTGCCCAAGGGCCGTCACGCTGCTCGGGTCGCCGAGGTTCCACAGTCCGATCACGCCGGACGCGTCGGCGTCCGCGGTGCCGCTGGCGGCCAAGGTGCGGCCGTCCGGACTGAAGGTCAGCGCGTCGACGAGACTGTTGCCCAGCATCAGTGGCGGCCCCAGCGGCACGGGGCGTTTCGGATCGGCCACGTTCCACAGGCTGACCGTGCCGTTGTTGCCGCCGGCGGCAAGCGTGTTTCCGTGCGGGCTGAACGCCACCGCCGCGATCGAGGTGGTGCGCCCGGTCAGGGGAACGCCCAGTAGTTCCGGATGGGTCGGGTCGGTCATGTCCCACAGGCTCACGAGGCCATCACTTCCCCCGGTCGCCAGAACGCGTCCGTTCGGGCTGAACGCGGCCGACCGGAGACCGCCTGTTGACACGGTCCGGCTCGTTTCGAGTGGCGTGTTCTCCAGGTTCACCAGCTTCGCGGTGTTGGCCTGGTTCGGCGCCAACCGGTAGGCGACCAACGCGAGCTGTGCGGCCAGCGACGGATCGGTGGCCGCCAACTGGTTCGCCTCGCCGGCGACCTGGTCGTCGATGGCCTTCGTCGCGGCGTCACGCAGTAGTCCGTTCTGCTGGAACGCGAACACCGCGGCTCCCGACGCGACCAGGGCAAGCGTGAGGATGCCGCCGATCGTGGCGCGACGCAGCCGCTTGCCGCGTCGCTCGTGATGGCGGGCGGCCCTCAGATAGGCCCTCGCCGTGCCGCTCAACTCGCGTGGATGCTCCGCGGCCCACGTGTCGGCGACGTCAAGTCGGTGGTCGGTGTAAAGCGGCGCCGCGCCCCGGTCGGTCCGGTCCCATACGGTCGCGGCGTCCTCCAGGTCCTGGCGGATCAGGTTGCCGGCCCGGTCGTGCTCAATCCATTCGTGCAGCCGGGGCCAGGCCGTGATCAGCGCCTCGTGCGCGATGGTGACGGCGTCCTGTTCCTTCGTCAGCAGCCTGCCGCGCGTGAATTCGTCCACGACTTGCTCGGCCAACGTCGTGTTCGGGAGGTCACGAACCAGGTCGTGGTGGCGTACGTGACGACGAACGTCGTCGGTGTCGCGGCCGACAACGACCAATCGCAGAAAGATGGCACGCGCCAATTCGCGACCGTCCGTCGTCAGCGACTCGAACAGGTCCTCCGCCGTGGTGGCGATGGCGCCCTGGATTCGACCGGTGACGCGGTACGCGTCGATGGTCAGGCGGTGCCCGTGGCGCTGCTGCCAGGTCGCTCGCAGCGCGTGCGCCAGCAACGGAAGTTTGCCCGACAACCGGGCCGCCCGAGTGCCGGCGCCGAGGTGGTCTCCGATGTCGCCGAGGTCGGACAGCAGTACGTCGACCAGGCCGTCCTCGACGTCCAGACCGACGTCGTGCGCGGGGAACCGGATGATTTCCTTGATTTCGGCGTCGGCCATCGGCTCCAGCAGGACCGGATCGGTGCGCAACGCCGCCCGAAGCTGTTCGTGGGCCATGCAGGGCGCGTAGTAGTCAGCCCGAAGGCCCAACAGCACCACGGTGTTGTCCACCGGTGGCCGGGCGAGGCGATCGAGCACGTCGATGAACCACTGCCGTTCGCCCTCGTCGCCGCACAAGGTGAACACTTCTTCGAACTGGTCGACGACGAGGACCACACCCGGCGCCGCGGCACCGTTCGCACCGGCTAGCCGGTGGACGTCGGCCACACACTGCTCCGGCCGGGACAGCCAGGCGCTAACCACGGGCCCGGTGTCGTCGAACCCGAGCGCTCTGGCCACGGCGGTGGCCGGCGATGCCGTCGGTGTCAGGATCAGCTGCCGCCAGTCCTGCGAACCCGCCACGGGAAGGGCACCGCGCGCGATCGCCGGCAGCACTCCCGCCGCCAGCAGTGAAGACTTGCCGGCGCCGGACGGGCCGATCACGACCAGCGGGCCGCCGTCCCGAAATCGCGTGTCCAGGCGCTGGCACACGACGGCGACCGCCTGATCACGGCCGTAGAACCACTCGGCGAACTGCGCGCTGAACGGCGCCAGACCCGGATACGGGCACTTCGCGCCATCGCCGTCGCCGATCGTGCGACGGACTCCACCACCGTAATGGATGTGCTGGTCCCGGCCCGCGACATAGGCGTCGCCGCCGTCCGAGACATGGACCTCCACCTGGGACGACGTTCCGACATCTTGCCTGGCAACGGGTTGTGGAGTCGGCTCGCGAGTCACGCCCGACCTCCTGTCGAGCGGCTAGTGTCGGTTGATGGTCTGGTCCCGGGCCGCCACATAGACGTCACCCCCGCCCGTCACGCGCACGTCCAACGTCATCGGACCGACCGTCTTCGAACTGGCCCCAGTGGCGCGCCGGGCGGCCAAGAACGGATCGAGGCTGGTCAGGTCGGCCACAATGCGGGCCAGGTCGGCGGTGGGATCACGGTGGCGCAACCGTCGGTACTGACAGCGGCCCAACGCGGCGATGTCGGCGGGCAGATCGGCCGCGGCCGGCAAATCCGCCTGCTCGGTGAGCACCGGGATAACCAGGACGCCGGCGGCGAACGCTTCAGCCAGTTCACGACGGATCCAGTCGTTCGGGTCATCCAACCGGCGGCGACCGGCATCGGCGGCGGTGGACCAACGGCTTCCGATCACCGCCAGCAGCACTCGAGCCGACCGCACCCGCTCCAGCAGTTCTCGGGTGAAGTCGGCGCCGGCAGGGATGGACTCGCAGTCCAGGAACACCTGGTCCGCACCGAACTGGCGGGTCAGCTCGGTGTAGAGCAGGGCGCCGTAGCTGTGGCTGTCCTCGCCTCGGTAGTTGATGAACACTCCACAATCCACCACGCACCCCCGGTCAAGCATGGGCCGACACTCAGCGTAGGTAGTCCTGTCGCACGGTCGCCGCCCCGGTCGCCGGGTTGTCCATGGTTTGACTCGATGTTGTCAACAACCGTCCAGGATGTCCGGTCAGTCGGCGGTGACGGTGTCGGGCTCGATCTTGCGCATCGGCTGGAAAGCCCAGTCCTCCCGTAGCATGTGGCCCGCTCGTTCCGGACTCGTACCGCACGGGCCAAGATCCAACACCCAGGACTGGGCATGTCAACACGACAGAACAGTGGCTACCGCCAGGCGCCCTTCCCATTGCTGAAAATGGCCTGCTGTAGCAGGCGTCCCTGACAAGCCGAGCTTCCCACTGGACGCCCCTGCCGAGCGCCGGGTCGCTACGTCCGTCGGCGCGCTCGCGATACGCGGGCGAGGCGATCATCAGCACAACGTCGGCCTCCCGGATCTGGTCGGCCATCCACACCGACCAGTCCTGCCGTCGCTGCGCCGCGATCAGATGCGGGCATCGATTCCCGGGGACCGAAGGAAACGGTAGAAGTTCCGCACCACTTCGTCATGACTTCAGCCACCACTGAAGCCCGCAGTAGCGTCACCATCGTCCTCACGCAAGGAAGCGCCACAAACCGTGACGGTCAAGCCTGCACGGTGAAGGCATGGATGTAATCGGCTCCGCCGAGGTGTTCATAGACATGTGTGGCGGTGAGCCGGTTCCAGTGGTGTCCGAGGAGAACCGACAGACCGAGCGGGCCGATCAGGAACAGGTGCAGCGGTCCCGTTCGCGAGTGTCGTCGGGCGAGATCGCGGATGGCGACTGCGAGGCTGTTGGCATCGCCCGGGGTAGAGACTGAGTGTGGACCTGTGCCGGATTCGGGTGTGAGTGTAAGGATCCGACCAACGGTAGTGTCGGTTCGGGTGATCCAGCTTATGACGTCGTCGGCGGCGTTGGTCGCGACGTTGACGATGATGGCCGTACCGGAACCTGCTTCGGTGGCCGTTTCCGTCACTGTGAGCGCACAGGGTTCCGTGCGCTCCGCGCTGGTCCACAGCTGGTCGCCCTGGCGGATACCGACCTCGTAGCCCATCACGCGTCGAAGTTCGGAACCGACCAGGAAGCCGGTGGCCTGTCGCATGTGCCCGCTGACCAGGATGCGCTTCCGGCCGCCGAGATTCTCCGGAAGGGTCCGGATGTCGGCAGCGAGATCGTCCCAGGTAGCGGGTGGCTCAGGTGCGATCCGGTTCCACTCCGTGTCGCCGCCGACGCGGTCGACCCAGTCGATGGCGACGGCGGCCTGGTGGGCGACCACATCGTGCTTGATCGTCGCGATGGAGATCGTCGTCCACGGCGATCCCACCCGCAGGTCCAGGGTTGCGACCGCGCTCCTGACTTCCGCGATGTTCAGTCTGCGGTTGCCTGCGACGACCTGTCGCGACACCCAATCCGCCCCGAGGTTGACCGCGACCGGGTCGGAGCGGAGTCCGTTCGCCGTCATGAGCAGGCTGACGTCCTTGCGGAGCCAGTCCAGGTCGTAGGCGATGTCCAGGTGGAACTGCTCCAGGAACGCCAAGAGAACGGGCTCGTCGACACTCGCCGTGGCCGCCCAGTCGGCTCTGGCTCTACCCCGCTCCGACTGGGCGCTACCCTGTGCCGCCCTCGGCAGCAGCCTGCCATCGCGTCCGTCCCGGTCTCTGAGCAACACGTCGTTGGGATCGATGGTCCGATTGGTCACCAGGCGCATCTCCACCGGTGTGCCATCGGCCGTCAACACGCTGTGTGCCCTGACCATCCTCCGCAGGATGTCCTGCTGGTCAAGGTAAGCGAGATTCACTGCCGTCCGGTGATCGACGGCGTACTTCACTTGGATGTAGGTGTTCGGCGGGTGGCGACGGTGGAGTACCACGTCATCGCCGTTGCCGACGCCGGCTTCTTCCACGCCGACGGTGATAACCGGGTTCGCGACATCACTGGTGGTGTCCTCGTGCAACATCTCCATGCACATGCGCCATGTGTGAAGCCACTGGTAGTCGTCGCCCGCGATCCTGGCACCGCTCGGGCTCGGTATCTGGTTGCTGGGCAAGGGTGCTCCGGATGGTCGACGGTTGTGTCATCGTGGCAGTGGCGTGGGTGGCGGGAGCCTGCCGGTAAGTCTCAGTTCACAGACGCGTGGAGCCAGGACGACGATCCGACGTGCGTCGAGGGTGTACCCGTCAGCGGTGTTGCGCACTACCACCAGAGAGGGATTGGCATGACGAGGATGCCGGACAGAGACGAGTAGAAGGCTGGCCAGATCGGTGGCGCTGGGTCCGACGTCGCAGGGATGGCTGTGCCAGTCACCCAGGTACCCCAATCGGGGGTCGGACCGTCGTGCGTCGTGCACCGCTGGCGTCGTTGCCCCTGACGGAATCCGGTAGTGGTGGCGCCCCCGGTCGGTACTGGCGATCTCGATCGCGGACGTGACCCATGGCCGGCCGTCCGCGTACACGCCGACCAGTATGCCGCCGGTCTCGAGAGGGTGCGCGTGGCCGGCGGCGACGATCATCGTGGTCTGCGCCGTTTCGGAAACCAGGAGCAGGGCCTGTTGGGTCATGTGGTGCTGCCCGTTGCCGGGCGGGGCCCGTCGATCGTCCCGGTTCGGTCGAACGGGGCTTGCAGCGGCCGATACACGACAACGCGATCGTCCGCCTGCTGACGACGACCCGTGAGGACGTCGACCGCAGCATGGGCGATCTCCGCGGCAGTGGCCAGCACGGCGGCGGGCGACGCGTTGTTCACCTGCGCCGTACAGCCCAGCTCGAGGAAGCCACTCCGGACAGCCGACGGATCTTCAGGTGGCAGATCGACGTAGGCCGGGTCCCGCCGGCGGGCCGCGATGGGGCGTGTCACTCATCCGCCTGCCGCTGAACACGGGCTACAGCGCCGGCTTGAGGCGGTCTTCTTCAGGCCCACCGCGGGTTCCGGACAAACGTGTCGTACGACGTTGACGGATCTCAGGTGGTCGTCATCGTGGAGCCTGATCGTTCCGACACCACCGGACGCGAGGGCGACAGCGACATGCCCGCCGACCGAACCGACTCCCCCGATCGACACGATCTTGTCCCCGAGCAGGTCCGCGTCAGGACCGGCACGGCGTCTGCGTGCGGCCATGTCGTTGGATGTGGCAATCATTGCCTTGGTCCGCAGGGAGTCGCCGCAGCCTTCGAATCCCACCACGACGGCGTCGTGATCCGCACCATGGCGCGGCCAGGCGAGCACGATGAAGTCGTGCCCTCCGCTCGGTTCTGCCATCCCGACCAGCGCCCTGGTGGCCAGGCCCCGGTCGAGCTCCCACCGTTGCCTGTTGGTCAGTGCCGCACGGAGCCCGTCGAGATCGTGGGGCGGGGCGATCTTGTGGCGCAGGTAGAACGCCCCCCGCAACAGTGGCTTCCCGCCGTCGACCGCTTCCGACGTCTCGCCGGATGTGATCATCAAGGTGTTCCCATGTTGCTGGACGCCCGAGAGCGGAGCGACGTAACCGTTGGTTCCGCGACGGACAAGATCATCGAGCGGGAGCTCCGCGTTGTACCGTGACATGCCCTGGAACACCATAAAAGCATCGAGTGCGCGATCCGCCTCGCCGAACCCGCGCTGCGCGGCAGCTGCCCACTCGTCCACACGCTGCCACAAGAAGTCCAGGTCACGGCCGGCTATCTGCGCCGGGTCATCGGCTGCCCATAGGCAGATCACGCCCCCTGCCGCATGTTCGGCCTCGAGCCCAGGTACAGTGACGTGCGCGTAGCGAAACGGCCAGCCATCGCGGAACGTGATCTTCATGCGTTTGGCGTCGGTCAGCGGTCGGAGACTCGGCCGGAGCGGGCCGATCCACTCCCGCTGCGGTGTTTCTCGAACTGGTGCGAAGTCCGCGTCGATCAATCCGGAGCAGAAGCGGTCGAAAGCAGCTTCGTCGTACGTGTTCACCTGATCAGCTGGCGCCTGGGACCGCGCTGAGGGGCACGCCGTGCGAACCCACGTGGCTGGTCGCTGCCCACCGCGTCCACAGCAGTGATCGCACCGAGCGGGAAACCGGCCGCATCACAGCCGTCCGGGAGTGGGAGGACCTCACCCCGGTCATTGTTGCCGAGGATCTCGCGCCAAATCTTGGCCGCCCGACAGCGTTCCGCATCGAGGGCCTCGCGGGCCTGCGACCCCAGGCTGCTGAAGGTGCTCGCCGAGGCCGTCCATTGTCCCGCCTCGAGCACGGGCTTCATGGGGGTGCCGAGCGAGGGGTCGAGCAGCCCGTCCTCCGCACACTCCGCGAACCGTGCGGCGACCTGTTCGAGGGTCGAGGCCAACAGTTCCGCCCACGACTCGCCGGTCACCAGGCGGTCCTGCCACACGTCGTAGGCCGCGACCTCCACGTACAGGCCTCCTGGGCGCAGGTCACCGAGGTGCACATGCCGCACCTGGCGCAGCAGCCGGACCACGGGACGGTAGGCGTTACGGTCGCCGATCGCCGGGCTCCACGTGGCTGTCGCCAGCGCGTCGGTGTCGGCGGCGAACTTGACCGGGTTCGTCTTGATCCAGCGCCGCTCCTCCGTGTCCCACTCCTTGCGGTCCCGGTTGGGAATGCCCCAGTGTTCCTTCCAGGGCACCGCGGGCACCGCGTCGACGGAGAACGAGTTCTCGCCGCTTGGCTCGTCGGGATCCGGAAAGTCGATCTTCAACGACCTGGCCTGCAGCGTGACCCGGCCGTCTGGGTCCGTGTCCTTCCGGCCGTACTCCGCGACCAGCACGCGCTGCACGCCGTCGTAGATCCGCAAGGGCGCATGGCGCGGGGGAGAGTTCGTTGAAACGCAGGAAGACATCGACGTCCTTGCCCGGGTAGCGGGCCGTCCGCCGGCCGTAGGAGCCGATCAAGAGCGTGTCGATCCCCCACTCCTGCAGCTCGGCGTCCGCCTCAAGCAGCTCGCGGATCTCGGTGTGCGCCCCGATCGTGCGCTCCAGCTTCGTGTCACCGATCCGGACACGTTTCACGGCCTGCTCGAACTCGTTCTTGAGCGTTTCCACCTACGCCTCCTGGTACTTTCTCCATCTCATGTGGAGGCTAGCCGCGTCCACTGACAGGAGACGGCCGTCAGTCGTCGTGACCGAGATTCGTCAGGAAACTGTCCAATCCGGATGTTCGATCAGCGATCGGCCGTCCACGACACGACGGGTCCACCGCTGCGACCGGCAGATACGGTAGCCACCTCGACGTAGGTGGACGGTTCCACCTCCCGCTCCCACTCGTAGAGGATTACCCGCAGTGTGTTGCATGCCCTGCCCAGCATGACCGCCACGGGAAACGGGACACGCATGAACAAGTGCACCGGCACTCCCGCCGCGATCTCCCCGATACGGCGGCGCAATTCGGCGACCAGAGCGGAGCCCGCAGCGGCCGGGATTGGTTCGCGCTGGGCCACGCAGATCTCCACCGCACGGGTGAACGGATGGCTCTCGACGTACCGACGGAACTCCTTGTTCGGTGCTGCCGGCACGAGATCCAGGTACACGGCTACCGGACCGCCTGACGGGCCGAGGTCGACCTCTTCCTGGACGAGCGGCGCCGAGGCCGCTCCTCCCACAGTCCAGTCGTGGTTGTCTTGATCGATGACCGTGACCGTGAGGCCGGTCGTCGTCGGCACAGCCGCACCGAGGGCGAACGCCATGCTCAGGTGCGCACCACCAGTAATGCGCAGGTGACGGACACCGGCCGCCTGTACCACGCGGGGCAGGTCAGCGAGGAAGGGGGCGAGGTCCTCCCACGCCTCAGGCGGCGGCACGCTGGTACCCGGCAGGGGTGGACGGGTGCGGACCGCGAGCGGCACCTTCGGGGTACCGAGAGCGGGGAGACGGGTCTGGATGTCCAGCAGCAGCTGACCACCCGAGGCCGAGCGGCGCACGCGTCGAACCGCCATCTCCCCGGCCAGCCGGGCCAGCCCTGCGTAGTCGACCGTCGCGAACTGATCGAAATCGCGCAACACCCACCCCTCCTGCGGCAGCAGGCGATCCGGTGCGCCGTAGTCCAGTACACCGTCAGGCCCGACAATCGTGCTCCCGATTGCGAAGGTGAACGCCGAGTCCGCCTCAAGTCGAAGCAGCATGGGCAGTTCGAGGTCCCGGACGATATCTGAGTGCACCATGTCCGGGGTGACCAGCAGGACCGCGCCGGACAACCCGGACGCCAGCGCTTCCTGCAGCCGCCGACGGAAATTGCCCGGCGGCAGATGGGTTTGGTCATGCCACACGGGAACGCCGTGAGCGCGCAGCACCCAGGCTGCACTCTCGGCCATGGGGTCGCCGTCGGAGTGTCGGTAGCTCAGAAAAATAGGGTCCAGGTCATCCACCTGGGTCACGTCCACCTCCGGCAGCACTACGCAGATCCGCCTGTCCACCTTACCCACTGGGACGGCGAAGAACGGACAGTCCGACTAGGACACTCCACACCGTCTATTTTGGGCGGCACTGGACCCAGTCGTGTCCCCATCACCCCATCGAGGTGCGACTAGAGCGTGTCCGCCGGAACATCTGATCAAATACCGGTGTGGCGCGTGGTGATCTGACAGATGCCGAGTGGGCGGTCCTGGAGCCGTTGCTGCCGGCGGTGAGCCAGGGTCGGGGCGGGCGTTGGGGAAACCGCCGTCAGGTGATCAACGGAATTTTGTGGCGGATGCGGACCGGTGCGCCCTGGCGGGACGTGCCGGAGCGGTACGGGCCCTGGAAGACCTGCTACGAACGGTACCGGCGGTGGGCGGTGGATGGCACCTGGGCGCGGGTGAAACAGCAGGTCATCGCCCGTGCGGAAGCTCGCGGGGAGATCGACTGGGATGCCCAGGTCGACTCCACGGTGGTGCGGGCTCATCAGCATGCCGCCGGTGCCCGTAAAAGGGGCTGAGTCCGGAGGAATCACGGGCAGCCCAAGGATTGGGCCGGTCCCGGGGTGGTCTCACGTCCAAGATCCACACTATCACCGATGGTCGAGGAAGATCACTATCGACTCGGATTACGCCAGGCCAAGCAGCTGATGTGACCCAGCTGGTGCCGCTGTTGGATCAGGTCGCGGTGCGCCGGCCCGGTGGTGTTGGCCGGCCTCGTCAACGGCCGGACTCGTTGACTGGGGACAGAGCCTATGGCAGCAAGGCCAATCGGGCTGTGTTGCGACAACGGAAGATCAAGACGGTGATTCCGCAGCGTCGGGATCATGTCGCCAACCGGCTGCGTAAGGGATCGGCGGGTGGGCGTCCACCGAGTTTTGATGCCCGGCACTACAAGCGACGTAATCAGGTTGAGCGGGGTTACAACCGCCGTAAGCAGTTCCGGGCGTTAGCCACGCGCTACGACAAGTTAGGTCTGCACTGGCAGGCGACCAACGACATCGTCGAGACGATCGACTGGCTCCGTGCTACACCAGACAAGTCACGACGTGACCCGGCGGACACGCTCTAGACCGATCAGCAATCACGCGACCATTCCGATGCCCAAGGGCCCGTTCGGCGAACATAAGGCATTGGCCCCAACTGTTCCCGCAGGCCGTCTCATCGACATTGTACGGGTAGTTCCCGGAAATGCCCGGACGACCTGGCCGCCCAGATCCGGGTGCGATCACGGTCGTGCTCCAGACACTGAAGCCGCGGCCATTGGTTGGCGGAGGCCTCCCGGCGGTCAGCGGGAATCGTCGGCGTTCTCCTCCCAGTGGACGCCGTAGGCGAAGCCCGGCACGACGTGGTCGAACTCGATGTGCAGCTCGCCGGCAGCATCCACGTGGATCTCGTCGCCGCGGTCGGCCGGTTCGTCGAGAGCATCCTGGAGGACCTTAGTCAGCCGCCACACGGCCGCCGGTGGGCGTTTCTCGTCGAACTTCACTCGGACTTCGAGGCGGTCACACGCCTGTTTGGTCAGGCACACGAAATGCGGCAGCATGACACGTCCCGCCGGTGTCCGCAGATGCAGCGCGAAGTCGTGGTGCTCGCCGCGGTCCAGTAGGTGCGGCAGGGCCAGCGCCAGGCCGTACCGGTGCGGGGTCTCCATCGACCTGCGGACCAGGCTTCCGCCGTAGATCACGTCGACTCCCAGGTTCGCGTCGGCCCGCGTGGCTGTGGCCGGTGGGGCGGTCAGCGTCACGGCCAGGTCGATCTCGGTCAGGCCGGCCCGGTCGGCCACGATCCGGCGGAACTCGAACGCCTCGGGAGTGGCGCGGTCGACGTTGAGCACCATGCACAGGGACTCGGTGTGCCAGCGGTCGGTAGGCGGTTCGTCGGGGCGCGCAGGGCGGCCGGCTAGTTCGGCCGCCGCCAACTGCGCGAGTTGTTGGATGCCCTCGTCCATCCGGCGCCGGACGGTGCGTTCGTCACGGCCCAACTGCGCGGCGGCCCAGCGGGCCCGTTCCTGGTAGAAGGGCTGCTGAGCACCGGAGATCAGCCCGAACGCGGCCAGGACGGCCAACTGGAGATCGCCGGGCAGCGCGCCGGCCAGCCTGGTCAGCCCGTTGCCGATCTTGCGTCGAGCGTCGGCCGGCCCGTCGGTCGGTGTCACGTCGAAGGTGGATCTCAGGGTAGGACCGAAGCGGTCGACCTGGGAGATGTGTATCCCACGGCTTCTTCGCAGCGCCTTCAGCTCGGTGACCAGAGTCGTCACGATTTCATCTGGGTTTGTCATCTCGCGTCACCGGGTCCGGGCTGTGGCAGCGGGATTGCAGTGTAGCCGCCGACGCTCTGCTCCTCAGTGGGGTGGAGCCGCGACGGTCACTGTCCACGTTCTGTCCCGGATCTGGCCAAGCCACCCGACATGATCAACACTTCAGAATTTGACGACCGTCGCCTGTTTCCAGAACAGAACATGAAACTTGAAACCCATTGTTGTCGCGGACTCGACGATTCAAGCTCGATTGGTACAGAAAGTGGAATCGCGAGCCGGGGACGACACTGGCCCAATTCAAGGTGACTCCGCGTCGAAATTCGCGTTTGATGGAAGGGGTGTTGGTCGTGCAGATTCACGTGATCATCGCTGTCGTCCAGCTTCTGGCCGGGCTGGTCGGCTGACCTGGGCAACAGGGCCGCCGGTTCCGGTGGCCGGTTCCTTGCTGGCTGATGCCGCGCTGGTCCGTTCACGATCGGATCAGCGCGGCATCGTCGTGTCCGGTCAGGCTGGGGAGCGACGGGCGCGTTCGAGCACCTCCTCCAGCCGGAGCGGGCTGGCGGGATGGTGGGTCAGGCACAGCGGCGTGGTGACCTTCCGGAAGCCGAATGCCTCGCCCGACACGTAGAACTGGGCGCGCTCCAGGCCGGAGATGTCGGCGACCGGACTGCCCTTGGCCCGCGCGAGATCGTTGGCCGCGGCGATCTGGGTGGGACTGTTGAGCCGGCCGAAGAACTGGGTCATGGCGTTGCCGACCACCTGGTTGTGCAGGCCTTTCGGTGCCTGAGTGGCGAACAGCAGGCCGAGACCGTACTTGCGGGCCTGCGACGCGAGCACGATGGTGCTGCGCGTGCTCGCCGTGAGCGGACTCGACGACGCCAGCGTCTGTGCCTCGTCCATCACGAACAGGGCACCAAGAGGCTGGTCGGCCGCGGGATTGCGCTTGATCCAGCCGAACAGTTCCATCTGGAGCTGGTTGACGAAGTTCTGCCGCTGTTCCTCCGCGGGTAGCCCGACGAAGCTGATGACGGACACCCGAGCCCGTCGGCCAGCACCCGGCGTGAGCAGCACACCCGGATCGACGGGCTCGCCGCCGCCCGCGAACAACGGGTCGTTGACCATGGCGGCCTTCAGATCTTCGGCCAGGTCGGCGGCGATGCGCGAACCACCGCCCAGCGTACTGACGCCGTCGGGCAAATGGGCCAGTAGGCCGATCAGGCCGGGGAGGCTGCGTGACCCGCTGCGGGCGTGGTGCACGACGGCCTCGCGCAGCACAGCCAGGCCATGCTTGGCCTTCCTGGCGCCGCCGGTCAGCCGGACCAGCGGCGCCAGGGCCGCCACCGCGACCTCCACGGCCGCGCCGAGTTCGTCCTCGTCATCGAGCACACCAGCGAAGTCGGGCAACGGCTGGAAGGCCAGCGGCCGACCTGTCGCCCGGCCCGGTGTCCAGACGACCACCTCCGTCTCGGCCAAGTACTGTTCGGCCAGCCGGGCGTCGTCCGGACCCCACGCCTCGGGCGGAGACGGCCACGCGTCCCCCAGCCGAGCAAGGTCGTTGTTCGGGTCCAACACGATCGCGGAGACCCCGTGCAACGCACTCTCCTCCACGATTCGCCGCAGCAACACGGTCTTCCCCGACCCCGACCCGGCGAATACGACGGCATGTTTGCGCAACGCGGCCAACTCGATCCGCACCGGCTCCCCGGTGTCGATGGCCGTGCCCAACGTGATCTCCCCGGCCGCCGCCGACGGGCGCGCGAACGAAGCCAGCGGCAACACGGCCGACAGCAGGGCCGTCTGACTGGCAGGCCGTCTGTCGACCAACCACCAATGGAAGTCGTTGTCTCCCTTGGCCAACATCTGACCCAACGCCCAGAACGTGCGCACGTCCTCGTCGGGCAGTGCGCACCGCACTCCACCGGCGCCAAGGCACGCGGCGAGTGCGCGTTGGGTCTGCGGTCCAGGAGACCAGTCGTCGTTGCGAATGAGGACCAGATGGCGATTGTCCGCGCCCTGCCCCAGCCCCGCCGCCGAATGCGCCTTGCGTAGCCGGCTCAGTGCGGCGACCGCATTCGACGCGAAGATCACCCGGAACGCCCAGTGGTCCACCAGGTCGGACGCCTCGTCGACGGTGTGGTCGAGCGACACGTGCAGTTCCTTGCCGCCGGTCCAGATCCGCCGCTCCCATTGCATGTTGTCATTACCGTTTTCGGTGATCCAAGCCGTCATGGCGGCCGACAACAACTGGGGCATCACCTTGTCCTCGTTGGCGTTGTCCAGCAGCACCGGGAGATCGGCGGTCCGCCTCAGTTCTTCGAACCAGGCATCGATTTCGGCGAACCGGTCCGGCTTCGCGGGCGACGGTTCGAGGACCTCGGGTTGGTCCACGTCCTCGTCGAACGTGGTCAACTCGGTGACCCGGCCGGCACGCAGACAGGATTCGATATGGCCGTAGATGCGTTTGATCAACTGGCGTGGGGTGTGCTGCTCCCAGGGTTCCTCGAACGCCGACGGCGCCACCGGCCACGTCGAATACGGCGGACGGAAGTCCATGGCCCGGTAGGACTCGCCGAGCCGCTTCTCGACCAGGGCACGGCCGATCTCCGGGTCCGTGATCCGGCCAAGGGCGGTCAGCACTCGGAACCGGTCCGGGACCGTGTCGGCCGCCTGCTCCCTGACCTGTCGCCAGGTGCCGGGCAGGCAAGCGAGCAATGTCATGGTCCGCCGGGTGACTTCCCGCAACCGCATCAGCCCGTCGGCGATCTCGGCGACGAGCAAGCCCTCCGCCTGGTGGCTGTCCGTTCGCTGCGCCGAGCGCGCGATCAGCGTGTCGAGCTGATCGACGGCGAGCACGATCGGACCGGTCAGCGCCAACAGGTGGGTGATCTCCCGCACCCGTGCTTCCGCGGACTTCGGCCGGGAGCGGATACCCCACCGCTGTCGGTCGCCGACCTTCGATTCCTCGAACCCGCCCAGATAGTCGTCGCCGATATCGCTCGCGGCGCGGTCCTCGGCCGAGTAGAGGACCAGAGCCCGCGCGGTGTCGATGCTTTGCTTGTCCACCCGCCGGTCGAGCACGCGCAGGCCGGCAACGAACGCCTCGACGTCAGCATCGGTGATGCCATGTCCGCTCAGGATCACCTTGGTCACGTCGGGGTCGACCCCACCGTGCAGGCACGCGCGCCGCAGGAAGCTCGTCAACTGCGACTCGCCGGAGCTGTCCGCCCTGGCAAGCCCACGATGCAGAGCTTCGGCGGTGTTCTCCCAGAACGCGTCGGCCGAGGTGAGGTAGACCGGGAAGAAGTAGCCGTCCGCCCGGTGTGCCTGGCGCCGGACCATGCCCAGCAGGTGGGTCTTGCCGACACCCTTCTGGCCCTGGAGCACGAGTCCTATCGGGCTGGGCCCGTCGCTGGTCGTCGCATCGCGGATGCCGGCGGCGATCGCCGCGATCACGTCGTCATGCAGGCCGTCGACGTGGTAAGGAGAGTCCTGCCACACATGGTCCGGTGTGTCGGCCCAGTCGAAGCCCAATGTCGCCAAGGCAGCCAGTTCCTCGATCATGACGACTCAATTGAGATCAGATGATTGTCCTCACCGCCGATGCGGATGGCCGCCTCGTGGTCGGCGGCAGTGAGCATCTTCCGGTTGGACTCCGGGACCAGGTTCATCTCCCTGGTGCGGTTCAGCTCCTTGAGCACGCCGTTCACGTCCTTGGCAGGGGCGCTGCCGAGCAGTGGGCGCAGGTCGACCAGCGCCACCCAGTCACCCGGGGACTGCGCCAGCTTGCGGTACGCGGCCCGAATGCGTTTCTCGATCTCCGCCGAGGTCAGATCGACAATCGGCGCGAAGACGTCATGCAGGCGCAGTTTCTCCCGGCGCAGGTAGTCGTGCAGGCCGCCGAGCAGGATGTACAGCCCGTCGATCAGGGTGCTGCGGGAATGAGGCGGTGATGCGTTGGCCGCGATCTCGTCCGCGCACCAGGCCCAGCCGGCGTCGGTCAACTCGTGGACGAAGCAGCGTCCTGCCATCCTGCTGTCGACGAGCTGTCGATCGTTCAGGTTGGTCCGGTCCTTTCCATCAAGAGGGAAACCGACGATCTTCTTCAGTTCCGGGTTGGACACCTTGCGGCCGATGACCATCAAGGTGAACATTGCCGCGGTCTGCTTGTGTCCCAGTCGTTCGGTCATCACACGATCCCCTCCATGACTTGCCTTATCAACCAATGCACGTGCGGCGGCGCGGGCTCGCGCGATTCCGGACCGCGCACCGCACGTGGCCGGATTGCCAGCGCCAGGTCGGCGGCGAGTTCCTGCCTCTGTTTGTCGTCGTCGATGGCCAGTAGCGCCTGGCAGATGTCAGCCACGAGTTCCCACACCGGCGGGCGGAGCGTCGCGTCGGTCACCCGCAGCAGTAGGCCCATCAGGTCGTCCTTGTCGGCAGTGGGCGTACTGTCCCTGCCAATCTGGCGCATGAGGTCGCGCGCCACCTGCGCCGCGTCGGTGAACCGCAGGTAGCGCAAGTTCGCGAGGTAACCCGGCAGGGTCTGCGGCTCGGCGCCCGCGGTGAGAACCGGGATGAGCCTGCGGTCCTGGCCAAGCGTGCGACGCAGGAACAACTCGACCTCGGCCGACTGCCACTGGCTCACCGTGCGGTCGACGACCAGACACAGATGTCGGGCATCGTCCTTGGCACGGCCCAAAAACGACCGGTCGCCGGACAACGACAGTTCGGCCGGCACGCCCAGGTCGGTCAACTGCTTGATCAGCTCGTTCGCCATCGGCAATGTGGATCTCTGTGTGCTGACCCGGACGTCGTGGGTGAATTTGCGCCGCCCTGTCCGGACCGCCGCCACATAAGCGTCCCGGTTCTCCGTCAGCAGGTCGGTGCGGTCGAAGTGGTGTGCGACCACGGCCGCGACCGTCTCCAGCGCGAAACTGATCTGGTCGGCGCTGGGACTCTCCTCCACCCGGACCGGAAGCTGCTCGCCGAAGCTCCAGTACGACACATACGGCAGTGTCAGATGCCGGGACATCAGCTCGGGCGACACATCACGGTCGAGCCAGTTGTGGTAAAGGCTCTTCGTCTCCTCAAGACAGGCACGCCGCCACTGCTCGGCACGGTCGTACTCCTCGCGGCTGTCGAACCTGGACAGCACTGGGAGCACGGTGAGCTGCGGCCGGTCGTAGGGCATCCTGTCCCGGGCCACGTTGGCCCGCTGAGCAACGTCGATGGCGCCGCGCATGCTCTGCCCGTTCGCCGTGAACAGGACGACGAGCCGGTCGGGCAGATGCGCGGTGCAGATGCTGCTGATATCCGAGACACCGGTGCGGCTGTCCAGCAGGACATAGTCGTAGTCGGCCGTCCACCGTTCCCGGCACCGCTCAAGGTAGTCGGCGAACCCGTTGTCGTACAAGCTTTTCCAGTCGATGTTCTGTACTTGGCCCACGTAGTCCTGATCCATCCGGCCCGCGGCGAGGAAATCCAGCATGCCCACGCCGGTCAGCCGGCTGGTGTGATCGGCCGGATGCGGCGTATGGGCGAGAAAGTCGTCGACCAGATCGACGACACCGCCGGTCGCATTGGCGTTCATCAATGGGCCGAAGTAGTCGTGCAGGCCAGGTGCCTCCAGATCCCAGTCCACGCACAGCACCCGGTAACCCCACCGCGCCAGCAGCACGGCGATGTTGGCGAGCGTGAAACTGCGACCGACGCCGCCCTTGTACGAGTAGAAGGTCACGATCGTACCCGGCATGTGTCACAACCTCGGGAAGCCTGCGGGTTTGGGTGGATCAGCGGCAGGTGTCTCCACCGGCCAGTCGGGTCGCCATGCGGGCACCTGGTCGAGGAGCCGCGCCAGTTCGGCGGCGATCCGTTTCACCTCGTCATCGAATTCGAGGTACTTCATCGACCTCTCGAACTGTGGATGGGGATGGTTCCAGGACTTGAAGTTCCGCATCCGCCGGTCCGTCGCATACTTCGGGAAGCGCTCCGAGTCGGAGAAGATCACCGGATAGATCAGATTCTGGGGCTGCTGCTCCGGCGACGCCAGGCCGGCGAGCTTCTCCCGCAACTCCATGGACTTCCATTCGGCCAGGCACCACTCGTCTACGAAGTACTTGGGGGAACACACCGGCAGCAGGATTCGAGCCCGCTGCAACGCGGTACGCAACGCCGCAGGCCAGGTGGCTCCGCTTGGCACCAACTCGTCGAAGAAGATCTTCATATCACGATCAAGATTGTTGTCCAGCACTTCCGACAGGCGCGGGTAGAAGTGGTTTCGGATCCACGCGGGAACATCGGAGCCGACGCGGCGGTAGCTGATGAACACGTCGTACTCGTACACGCGTGTCCTCGCTCCTTCGAACAGACACCGGGCCGCATCGATAGTAGGTCGACGAGACCGCCCCGCCGCGGGACAGAACACGGACAGTCCTGGCCGCCTCGCAGGGCGCCAAGGACAGAACAGTGACACACCATGACAAACAGCTGCGCCGTCCTGGTGCGTCGCCGACAATGCCTGGACACCGAACCGGTCCCACCTTCCCTGGGAGCCTCGATTGCGCGCCGTCCCACGTGTGTTCATCAGCTATGCGCACGATTCGGCGGATCACCAGAACAACGTGCTGCGATTCGCGAACTTCCTGCAAGCCCGGGTCGGGCTGGATGTCCACCTGGACATCTGGGACGACGACATACGGCGCGACTGGGCGTTGTGGGCGGAGGGCCAACTGATCGAAGCGGACTACATCATGGTCATCGCCTCGCCGAAATTCCGACGCACGGCCGGTGGCCGGGTGACGCCGGACGACGGCCGTGGCTCGCAGTACGAGGCGGCGATCATGCGGAACGAACTGACCAGGGACCTGCGCGGGATGACCGAGCGGATACTGCCGGTCGTGTTCCCGGGAATGACGCCCGATGACGTGCCGGTATTCCTCAACCCGTACTCCACCACGAGGTTCCACGTCAGCGGGCTGAGCGAGGAGGGCGTTGCGGACCTCGTCGCCGCGATCACCGGACAGGGCCGGCATCGGCAGCCCGCGCGGGGTCGGTGGGTCGGTGAAACCGACGGCGTACCGGAACGCCCCCAGGTACCGGTGGCGAAGGGATTGCCGTGGCTGACCAGCAGCCGGGACGTTCGCCCTGGCAGCGCGTGGATCGACGGAGTGTGCTACGACGACAGCATCGTCCTGCGATCGAGATCGGCGGCGGGGTGCAGCTTCGTCGAAGTGGATCTCGGTGGAGCGTACGTGCGGATGAAGTCGGTCGTCGGAGTGCTCGACGACGCCATCGAGACCTTCCAGGTCGGTCACTTCCGGATCTATGTCGACAGCCATCTCCGGATGGAGGGCCGGGCCGCGCTGGGGAAGTCGCGCACGGTCGACGTCGACCTCGCGGGGGCGACAAGGCTGCGTCTGGAAATGCACCGCCCGGACGCCATGGCATCAGCACCGTTCGGCGGGGCGGCGGTGCCCTATCGCCGATCGATCCGGCGGCCGGAACTGGCCTGGGGAAATCCGATCTTGTTCTGACAGTCCGTCGTTTCCTGGCCGATCGCGCAACGCGCAACCCATGGCGTTCGATGTCACCAAGGATTCAAGCTGGTGCGGCGAGGAGGATGCCATGACTGATCCCGACATCGGATTCGGGTCCGAGCTACGACGTCTGCGCACGGCCGCCGGGTTGTCGCTGTCCGACCTGGCCGACCGGATCCACTACAGCAAGGGGTACCTCAGCAAGTTGGAAACCGGGCTCGCGCAACCCAATCACACCGTGGCGAGCCTCTGTGACAGTGAACTCGGTACGGAAGGAGTACTCGCCGGCATGGTCGCGAAACACCGCCGCAAGCGCGCACGGGCACGAGCCCGACTGGTGCGCCCGGTCGGGCTGCCGCCCGCGGACGCGTATTTCACCGGGCGGACCGAGCAGGTGAATGAGGTACGGACCGTTCTGCTCGGCACGGAGCCGGACACGCCGACCGTGTGTGTCATCGACGGCATGGCCGGTGTCGGCAAGACCGCCCTGGCGTTACAGGTGGCGTACCAGGTGGACAGCTGGTTCCCGGATGGGTGCCTGTTCCTGGACCTCTACGGCCGCGCCCCGAACACAACGCTGTCCAGTTCGGATGCGCTGGACCGTTTTCTGCGGTTGCTCGGCGTGCCGGTCGAGACGATCCCGACCGAGCTGGACGATCGTGCCGCGATGTACCGGGGTTGCCTGCGTGACCTGCGGATGCTGGTGGTGTTGGACAATGCGGTGAGCGCGCAGCAGGTCCGCCCGCTGCTGCCGGGCGATCGGGGTTGCCGGGTCCTGGTGACCAGCCGTAACCGCCTGGTAGCGCTCGATGACGCGCACCACGTGTCACTGGAGGTGCTCAGCCCGGACGAGTCGGCGGCGTTGTTCGGCAAGGTCGTCGGCCCTGGCCGGCTCGGGCGTGAGCCCGACTCAGCACGCCGGGTCGCGACCGCGGTCACGCGGTGTGGGCACCTGCCCCTCGCGGTGCGGATCGCGGCGGCACGCTGGCGGGCCAACCCGACCCAGTCGCTCACCGCGTTCACCGAACTGCTCGGCGCCCGCACCACGGTGCTCCGTCAACTCGACGACGGCGAACGCAGTGTCAGCGCCGCGTTCCAGCTCTCGTACGACGGCCTGTCGGATGAGCAGCGCAGGCTGTTCGGCCTGCTCGCGGAAGCGCCCGGCAAGGATGTGGACGACAAGGCGGCCGGCGCCCTGGCCGGCGTCAGCAGTGCGGACGCCGGCCGGCTGTTGGACCGGCTGCTCGACGCCCACCTCGTGGATCAACACGCCGCAGGCCGATACCACAGCCATGACCTGGTCCGGACGTTCACCGACCAGATCGCCGCGCGCGACCTGCCCGAGACCGATCGCACGAGTGCGCTGTCACGGCTGCTGGACCACGAACTGGACGCGGTCACCACCGCGGACGTGCTGCTCGCACCGCACCGCTACCGCCCGGAGATCACCTTCGACCACCTCACATCGGATCGCCGCGACTTCCCGAACGCCGACGCGGCAACGAACTGGCTGCACGCGGAGTGGTCGAACCTGGTGGCGCTGTGCCGTCGTGCCGGACAGACCGGCCGGCACGCGCGCTGCTGGCAGCTCGCCTACCTGCTGCGCAGCTACTTCTTCCTCGCCAAGCGCTGGGATCCGTGGATC
>CAVPCF010000121.1:0-29409 GCA_963702275.1 Candidatus Melainabacteria bacterium | reverse complement strand
ATCAACCTGGCCTCCGGCCAGGTCTCGATCCGCTACGGCTTCAAGGGGCCGAACCACGCGGTGGTCACCGCCTGCGCCACCGGCGCCCACGCCGTCGGCGACGCCTCGCGGCTCATCCAGTACGGCGACGCCGACGTGATGATCGCCGGCGGCGCGGAAGCGGCGGTCTGCCGCTCGGCATCGCCGGCTTCATCGCCTGCCGGGCGATGTCGACCAACTTCAACGACACGCCGCAGAGGGCCTCGCGGCCCTACGACAAGGACCGCGACGGCTTCGTGATGGGCGAGGGCGCCGGCGTGCTGGTGCTCGAGGAACTCGAGCACGCCAAGGCGCGCGGCGCGAAGATCTACGCCGAACTGATCGGCTATGGCCTGGCGGGCGACGCCTACCACATCACCGCCCCGGCCGAAGACGGCGATGGCGGCTTCGCGCCATGCGGCGGCGATCGGCACGCCGGCATCGAGCCGGCCGACATCGACTACGTCAACGCCCACGGCACCTCGACGCCGCTGGGCGACGAGATCGAGCTCGGCGCGGTCGAGCGGCTGTTGGCCAGGCCGCCGGCAAGACCGCGATGTCGTCGACCAAGTCGTCGATCGGCCACCTGCTGGGCGCCGCTGGCGCGGTGGAGGCCGCCTTCACCGTGCTGGCCCTGCGCGACCAGATCGCCCCGCCGACCATCAACCTCGACAATCCGTCGGTGGAGACCGCGCTCGACCTGTGCCGAACAAGGCCAAGCCGATGAAGATCGACGTCGCGCTCTCGAACAGCTTCGGGTTCGGCGGCACCAACGCCTCGGTCGTCTTCAAGAAGGCGCCGTGAGCCGAAGGCCGACGCGGCGACGCCCGGGAGCCCGCTCGCGGCGACGCCCGCACGCGTCGCCGACTGACCACGCCTTGCCGCCGCGCTGGCGACCCTCGGCGTCGCGCTGGCCGTCGGCGCTGGTGGTGGCGCTGCTGCTGTTTTTCGGGCCCGGCCCGCCGTCGCAGCAGGCGCCTCCTCGACCACCGTGGTCCTGCGGCCGGGCGCCGGCGTGCAGGAGATCGCCGCGCGACCTGAAGCGCGCCGGCGTGATCGGCTCGGACACCCTCTTCATCCCGGCGCCGAGGCCACGCGGCGCGGCCCACCAGCCTGAAGGCCGGCGAATATGCTTTCGCCTCGCGCACGTCGCTGAGCTCGGTGATGGCCGCCATCGCCGAAGGCCGCGTCGTGCGCCACTTCGTCACCGTGCCCGAAGGGCGTCACCTCCGAGTTCGTGATGGAGACGCTGATGCGCGCCGACTTCCTCACCGGCGTCGCGCCGGCGCCGCCGGAGGGCTCGGTGCTGCCCGAGACCTACGAGGCGCTGCGCGGCGACGACCGCTCGGCGGTGCTGCGGCGGATGATGGACGCGCGCGACAAGCTGCTGGCCAGCCTCTGGGCGCACCGCCGCGCCGACCTGCCGTACAAGTCCCCCGAGGACGCGGTGATCCTGGCCTCGATCGTCGAGAAGGAGACCGCCTGGCCCGATCGAGCGGCCGCGCATCGCCGCGGTGTTCCTCAACCGCCTGAAGGCCGGCATGCCGCTGCAGAGCGATCCGACGGTGATCTATGGCCTCACCGGCGGTCGCCCGCTCGGCCATGGCATACCCGCTCGGAGCTGGAGTCGCAGACGCCGTACAACACCTACAAAATCGCCGGCCTGCCGCCGACGCCGATCGGCAACCCGGGCCGCGCCTCGCTGGCTGCCGCGCTCGATCCGCCGCGCACCAGCGAGCTCTACTTCGTCGCCAACGGGACCGGCGGCCACTCGTTCTCGTCGACGCTCGCCGAGCACCAGCAGAACGTCGCCCGATCTGGCGCGCGATCGAGGCCAAGCGCGACTGCGAAGCGGCCGCGCAGGCCGCCGGAAAGCCCGCCAAATGCTGAAGCTCTCCAGCATGACCGGCTTCGGCCGCGCCGAGGGCGCTTCGGGCGCCTGGAGCTGGGCCGTCGAGGCGCGTTCGGTGAACGGCCGCAATCTCGAGGTGCGCTTTCGCGGGCCACCCGGCTTCGACACCCTGGAGCGCATCGCCCGCGAGGCGGCTCAAAGACGCTTCCAGCGCGGCCAGGTCAGCGTCAGCCTGCAGGCGCGCCGCGCGGCCGCGGTCGGCGCGGCCAAGGTCAACCGCGAGCTGCTGCAGCGCTACATCGACCTCGCGAGCGAGCTGGTCATCGCCGGTCGACGCCGTGCTGCCCACCGCCGACGGCCTGCTGTCGCTGCGCGGCGTGGTCGAGATCGGCGAGGAGGACGAGGCGCCGGAGGCCCGCGCCGCGGTGGAGGCCGCGATGGCGCCAGCCTCGCCGAGGCGCTGGACGGGCTGAAAATTTCGCGGCAGGCGGAGGGCACGGCGCTCGGCAAGGTGCTGGCCGGCCTGGTCGACCACATCGAGGCGCTGCGCGACGAGGCGGAGGGCGAGGCCGCCAGCCAGGCGCCGGCGATCCGCGACCGCTTCGCCAAGCGGCTCGCGGAGCTGCTGGGCGAGGCCGCGCCGGCCGATCGCGTCATCCAAGAAGCTTCAGTGATGGCGGTGAAGGCCGATGTGCGCGAGGAGCTCGACCGGCTCGCCAGCCACGTCGCCGCGGCCCGCGCGCTGATGGCCGATGACGCCGCGGCCGGCCGCCGGCTCGATTTCCTGACCCAGGAATTCATGCGCGAGGCCAACACGCTCTGCTCGAAGGCCGCCACCACCGGCTTGACCCGGACCGGCCTGGCGTTGAAAGCGGCGATCGATCAGTTCCGCGAGCAGGTGCAGAATGTCGAGTGAGCGCAAGCGGCGCGGGTTGATGCTGGTGCTCTCCAGCCCGTCGGGGGTGGGCAAGACCTCGCTGTCGCGCCGCCTGGTGGCGGACCACGCCGACCTCGACCTCTCGATCTCGATGACCACCCGCGACCCGCGGCCGGGCGAGCACCACGGGCGCGAAGTACTTCTTCGTCGACGACGCCGAGTTCGAGCGGCACGTCGCCGCCGGCGACTTCCTGGAGTGGGCGCAGCTGCACCGCAACCACCGCTCCGGCACGCCCCGCGCCGCGGTGATGGACGCGCTGGCGGCCGGCCATGACGTGATGTTCGACGTCGACTGGCAGGGCGCGCGAGCGATCGCGGCCGCGGCGGACACCGTGCGGATCTTCATCCTGCCGCCCTCGATGGCCGAGATGGTGCGCCGCATCCACGCCCGCGCCGGCAATTCCGATGAAAATGATCCGCCGACGGCTGGAAACTGCAGCGCGAGGAGTTCACCAAGTGGGGCGAATACGACTACGTCATCGTCAATGACGACTTCGATCACGCCTACGCCGACCTCGCGCACATCTACCATGCCGAGCACCTGCGCCGGGGCCGGAACCCATGGCTTGGACGGCTTCGTCGGCGACCTGATGGATCAGCGCGGGGATTGACGCGCGGGGCGCCGGGGGCGGCGCGTCCTGGCTTGTCGCCCTCATCGTGATCGCGGCGGCCTGGGCCGCTTGCCTGGCGCTGAACTGGCCCGGCCACTTCACCTGGGACTCGGTGATGCAGCTCGCAGAGGGCCGGCGCGGGCTCTACAGCGGCCAGCATCCGCCGGTGATGTCGTGGCTGCTCGGGATTGCGGAGGAGCATCCGGCACGGCGCTGCGGCGTTCGTGGTCCTCAGGCCGACGCTGGTGTTCGGCGCGCTTGCGGCGTTTGTCGCGTTGGGCCGACGTCTCCACTGGCTCGCCGTGGCGCTGGCGGCGGTGTTTCGCCGCCCTCCGCAACTGATCCTCTACCCGGCCATCGTCTGGAAGGACGTGCTGTTCGCCGGGGCGGCCTGCCGCCGGCTTTGCCTGCCTCGCCTGGGCCGGCGCGACGTGGGATCAGGCCGGCGTGGCGCTGGGCGTTGCTGGGCGCGGCCCCCGGCGTTGCTCGCGCTGGCGACGCTTGCCCGGCAGAACGGCGCGGGCAGCGGAGCTTTTTGAACGTGGCCAGCAAGTCTTCTGATAGAGCTTCAATGAGCGGTTTTGGATGGCTGTCTTTGGCAAACTCTTTGAGCAGTGGCGTGCTCCGCTTCATTCGGCAAAATCTTGTTCGCAGAAAGCTGGAATGCGGCGAACTCTGCATGTCCGAAGATGGCGGGCTTCACTTCTGCAAGAGGCCCTGCAACTGGACATAGTCAGACATCCACAAACGAAACAATGCTGTGCGAACCCCGGCAGAACACTTCCCAATAAGGTTGCGCCCTTGCCGCGTCCACAATATCCCGCTCCGGAATGCCGCCGCGCAGGTGCGCATCAATGTCCTGCAGGTCTTCCGGCTCTGTGCTGTCGATGTAGCGCGGCAGGTTCAGATTGAAGTCATTCTTCGCGCCGGCGATCTCCTCCACGGGCACCATGCGGGCGTAACGCGGATCGCTTGCGTCCTGCCGCGCAAACGTGTCCACGATGCGATGGATGTCCTGCTCGCGCAGACGGTTCTTCGCCATCTTTGATGAAGCCCTTGGAGGCATCAATCATGAAGACGCCTTTGCGCGCCGTGGCGTTTTCCTTGTCCAGCACGACGATGCACGCGGGAATGCCGGTGCCGTAGAAAAGATTTGCGGGGAGGCCAATGATGGCTTTGAGATAGCCCGAAAGAACAAGTTGCTGGCGGATTACGCCTTCTGCATTGCCGCGAAACAGCACGCCGTGCGGCAAAATGCAGGCGGCTTTGCCGTGCTCTTCATCGAGCGGAGATGTGCAACAGATAGGCATAATCGCCCTGTTCTGGGAGGGGGAACGCCCCAGGTGAAACGTTGGAAGAGGTCATTTGCGGGCAGCAGTCCGGCGAGCAGGTCTTGTCAGAGAATGGCGGATTCGCGACCACATAGTCATAGGTACGAAGGCGTTCGCCGTCTTTGAATTTTGGATCGGACAGCGTGTTCCCTTGGAGGATGTTGGCTGTCGGAAGTCGTGCAGGATCATGTTCATGCCGGCCAGGCCAGCGGTGGTCACGTCCTTTTCCTGTCCTGCAGCGTGATGTGCTTACCTGCCTCTGCCGCGATCTTCAGCAAGAGAGACCCTGATCCACATGTCGGATCGTATGCGGTGGTCGCGCCGATGGTGTTCGCCGGCGAGATGCCGATGACCTTGGCCATGATGCGGCTGACCTCGGACGGCGTGTAGAACTGTCCCTTGCTTTTTCCGCTCTCCGTGGCGAAGTGCCGCATGAGGTATTCGTAGGCGTCGCCGAGGATGTCATCGTGTTCCGCTCGGTTCTTTGAGAAATCCAGTTCCGGCTTCTGGAAGATGGCAATGAGGTTCGATAGGCGTTGAACCTTGTCCGCTCCCTCGCCGAGTTGGTTCGCCCAGCAGCGGTCACGTGCCGCCCGTCGACCAGGTCCGCGACCTGGTCGCCTACGTCCACGAGTACCGCGACGACAGTCCTTTCGAATAGTGCTCGGCGGCGTCACGCCAGCGAACCCCGCGAGGGCACGCGATCTGATCGGGCCACTGGCCGACGCGGGCGCGACCTGGTGGGACGAACGGCAACTCCAGACCACAGCGCCGGACTGGACCAACTCGCTCCGGTGCTCCGCCGCGTTGAGCAGGGCCCACCCGCGGCCGAGTGATCAGCCGGCGAGGAAGTGCTGTTCGAGCAGCCGGTTGAACGGTTCGCCGGTGTCCGGAACGAGGTGTCCGGCCCCCGCGCGGACGGCCCGTTCGCCCGCGGTCTCGCGCGCTATCACGTCGCAGATGATCTCGTTGGCCGCCGAGTGCCCACCCGACACGACGAGGATGCGCAGTCCAGCGGCACGCAGCCGGTCCAACGGTGGTTCGGCCTCGTCGGGTGGCCGGGCGCCCAGCAGCTGGCGGATGCCGTTCAGCAGCACCGGCGGCGGTGCGTCCGGGATGTCGATCGGCGCCCCCGCGACGGCGAAGAACCGCCGCAGCGCGTCGACCGGGTCGGCGTCCGTGGCTTCGATGACCTCGCGCACCGCGGCGCCGAAGGCGTCGACGACCGGCACGCCGCGCGCGACGCCGGTGCACGGCGGCTCGACGATCGTCAGCGACCGCACGTTCTCCGGGCGCAGCGCGGCGGCGTACATGCTGACGATCGCCCCGTAGGACATCCCGACCAGGTGCACCGGCCGGTCGAGCAACTGCTCGGCGACGAGCACCGACTCGGGCTCGAAGTCCTGCCGGTCCGGCGGCGACTGGCCGTGGCCGGGCCGGTCCGGCGCGAGCAGCGTCCACCGCTCTGTCAACGGGCGTTGACCGCGCCATGCCTCGCGGCCGCCCAGTATCCCCCCGTGCACCAGGACCACTGCCGGGCCGGCGCCCCACCGGTGCACATGCATCCGGCGGGGCGCCACCCGGTCCTCGGGCGATTCCTGCCGCTGTTCGGAGTCCGAGGTGGACATCGTGTGCTCCCCTCGTGGCTCACCGCGGCATGATCGTCCTCCTGTCGACGATACCTTCCTCGTGCATCGTCACCAGTGCGGCGGCGCGTTGGTCGGTGTCACGACCGGCATGCCGGTGTCGGGCACGGTCGGCATGGTCGTGGTCGGCTGGTTGGTCGGCATCGTGGGCGTCATCTGGGCTTGTCGTCGTGGGCATCGTGGTGGGCCTGGTCGTGGTGGGCGGCACCGTCGTGGTGGCGGTGGTTGGGCCGAACAGCTGTCCGCGTGCGGCGCCCGCGGGGAACCGGCCGGTCAGCAGGTTCGTGTGGAAGGCGGCCGGGTCGGCCCTGAGCACGGCGAGCGTCTTCGCGGGCACGTTGGCGACGGTGCCGGCCACCGCGATGATGGTCGGGTTCAGGCCGTGCGGCGCGCGGAACAGGGCCGCCACCTGATTCCCGTCGGCGCCCGCCGCGCCCACGTTGACGTTGAGCGCGGTGGGGGAGGCCACGCCGAACCAGATGGCGGCGTAGTTGAGGGACGTGGTGTTGGCGCCGAGGAAGACCGTGGCGTGCGCGTTCGGGTCGCCCGCCTGCGGCACCTCCTGGTCACCGCTGTCCACCGAGGTCAACTGGCCGACGTGCAGAATCTGGTTGAAGTCGAAAGTGCCGATCTGCCGGAACTGGCCGCGCACCGCGCCCACCACGGTGCTGAGGTTGGCGGAGAAACCCTTGGGGTTGCCCAACAGCGCGTTCAGCAGGGCGGTGTTGGCGTTGACGACGCCCGCGACCGCGTTGATCGAACTGGGCATCGCGGCCGGCATCAGGTTCATGACCACCGAGCCCGCCGTGCCCTGTTGCAGGCCCATTCCGGTCGGCACCGACATGTTCTGCCACGCTATTTCGTACATGATCCGGTTCCTGGTGATCCGGAGGGTCACGACCGCCTGACCGGAGGTCAGCGCCGTGTTCCGGCCGCTGAGGTTGGCTTGGAGAAACACCGATCCGGCCGGATTCGTCGCGAAGTCGGCCACGGTGACGGCGGTGTTCGACGAGGGCACTGCCGGGCGCGCCGCGGTGAACGCGGCATAGGCGCCCGCACTGGCCACAACGGTGGCGGCGAGTGCTGCGACGGCCAATAGCATTCTGCCTTTAATCATCTCTACCTTCCGTATCGACTGATCGAGGTCCGCGCAATGGTGTCGTTCCTCTATGCGTCTGGACGCTCGCCGTCGATCGGGGTTGAGCCGAGATCCGGGGCTGTAAGAGTCCTTACGGATCTACCCGTAAGAGTTCTTACGGAAGTACGACACGTGGCGCCGACCTGGGGATCGACCTTGTCGGCCCCCAGCGGCGGTGCTAGCGTCCGTGATCCACAGGAGATCAAGTCGAAATAGTCACGATATCGGCGATGGTGGTCCACGCATCGCGTTGACCTCGGCGTTGCCGACTCGACTTTGGTCCGTGTCCAGAAGCGAATTCCGCCTCCTGCGGAGGCGATCAGCGAGAGGAGCGTTGGGTTGCGCCAGGTTGATCACCGCGGCCTGCATCGAACGCCGCACCAGCAAACCGACCGGTCACGCACCTCGGTGGTGCTCCGCGTACTGCCGATCCTGCTGGCTGCCGCGGGCTTGGCCGTGTTTTCCCTGTTCAGTCTGTCCAGCGCCGCACAGAAGGCCGCCCCGGCCGCGGCCGCGGTGCCCAATCCGAACTGTTCACTGGTCGTGCCGGCCAACCCACTGACCGCCGCCGGCTTGGCCACCCCCTACCAACTGGTCGCCACCGACGCCGCGGCCGGTCCGTGCAACGAGGCCAACGCCAACCAGTCCGCGTTCGTCGAAGCCACCGTCATCGATCCGGCCACCGGCGCCCCGTCCGTCTACCGACCCCTCGTGGTGGACAAGGGCACCACGCCGGCCGCCGCACCGGTCATGCCGACGCTGCCGGCCAACGCCGTCGTCGGCATCTGGTTCGGTTTCAACGGCACGATCCTGACCCTGCAGGACAACGGCGGCAGCCTCAACCAGGGCAACTGCGTCAACGGTTCGAACGGCTCGGTGTTCGGACAGTTCGCCTACTGCAACGGCCCTGCCCTGTTTACCGCCGCGAACACGGCCATCGGCGCCGGCAAGCTCGCGGTGCCCGCGCTGGGCACCGCGAAGGACGGCCAGCCCTGCCCGACCACCCGTGACTTCGGCCTTGTCGACCAGGACCAGAGCGACAACGTCGTCACCACGTACCTGGTCCTGGGCAACGGGAAGGTCGCACAGAACAACGCGGCCAACACCGCGGCCCTCGCCGGCTCCAACCCCATCGTCAACGGCAGCGACAACCTGCTGCTCGACGCGTTCGTCGACCCCGCACTGGGCTGCACCCCGTTCACCGCACCTGACCTGACCAACAACGGCCAACCCGTCGGTTCGCTGGCACTGGACGAACTGATGGCCGCCGCCGACCAGCGCGCCCCGATCGCACTGGTACCCACGAACGACCCGATGACCCTGAACAACAACAACGCCAGCACCACCAAGACCAACCTCTACCGGGCCGGGGTGGACCAGCCTCCCGTGAACCAGGCCACCGACACGCCGACCGCGTACTGCCAGAACCTGGTCACCGTCGGACAACAACGCACCCAGCTCGACAAGAACCTCACCATGAACGGAGCATCACCCAGCGCCGCCATGGCCACGAACCTGTTCACCTTCCTGGCCAACCGGCTCAGCCAGTCCTTCACCAACCTGGGCTGCATGAACCTGCTGCACATGAACAACCCCGTCACCGTCACCCTCAACGGTGCCGGCGTGGCCACCGCGGCCACGTTCGCCGCCGCGGCCGGCGCCCCTGGCACCAACTGCGGCCCGACCCAACCCACCACAACCACCGGACCCGCGACCACCACACCGGTCCCCGGCAACCCCACAACCACCACCGGAGCGGCAGCACCGACCTCCACCGGGGCACCTACCGCCACCGGCACCGGCGCACCCCCCGCCAACGGGGCGCCAATGGCAACATCCACCGGCAACGCGGGCGCCACCACGACGGCCGCCATGGCACCGACCACCACAACCGCGCCGACGTGCGCGCCGACCCCGACGACCGGTACCCAGACCGCCGGCAACCCAGACCCCAACGGCTGGAACAGCGGCAACTCCGACGCCAACGCCGCGCACCGGGCACGGCACCGACCCAGCAAGTACTGATTCCACTTCAGACCAGCTGTCCGTCAACCACGTCGGCCCCCGACACGATGTGGTTGGCGGGCAGCGCCTTGCGTCCGTCCGAAATGGAGGGACGATCGTCAGCCCATGGTCTTCTGGCCGTCGAGGGTCTCGCGGATGATGTCGGCATGGCCGGCGTGCTGGGCCGTTTCCCCGATGACGTGCAGCACGACCCGGCGCACGGTCCAACTCGTGTTCGGCTCGAACCAGGGAGCCTCCGGCAGCGGCCACGACGAGTCGAGGTCAAGCGTGCGGATCAGTTCGTCGGTCCGCGCCGCGGCCTCGGCATAGTCCTCCAGCAGGCCTTTCAGCGTCTCGTCGGGCAGCATCCGGAACCCGTTCGCCCAGTCGTCCGCGACGGCGCGGCCCATTGCCGCCGCACCACCGGTGATGAACCGTGCCCAGCGCGCCTCGACGTTCGTCACGTGCTTGATCAGGCCACCGACGCTCAACTCGCTCGTGGTCGAACGATGCCCGGCCTGCTCGTCGGTCAGGTTCTGCGCGGTGAACCGCAGGAACTGGCGACCGCGGGCGAGGCTTTCCAACAGGTCGGCGCGTTCCCCGGCGCCGACGGTCCGGGTGCCGCTGTGCTCGGTTGTACTCATGTGGACACGGTAAACCCGGGCACCGACGCTCCCGGCCGAGCGGGCCGTCACCCGCTCGGCCTGGAGTTGTCGGCTCAGAAGTCCATGTCGAGACGTTGGTCGAACAGTACGGCGAACCCCAGGGGGACGCGCTCGTACTGATCACGTCCGCACCGAACCTGCGAGCCGAGTTCGTCGACACGGTCGCCGAGATCGAACAGCCACTCGCATCGGCGATCGCGGCCCGCACCGGCAACGACGACGACCTGGCAGCCGCGGTGCTCGCAGCCGCGGTGTCGGCCGCCGCCCGAGTAGCGGTCGAGCGCTGGATTCGTCCCACACAGGCCACCAAGCTCGGGGTGCCCCGAGGCGTACTTGCCGACATCCTCCGCCAGACCCTCGCGTATGTGGCGCCGGCCCTCCACGCGGCTGACCCCCGATAGCGCTCGAATCGAGCACCACAGAACGCATGACATCTGATGGTAAGCCGCTCTTAAGCTGCGGTTATGCCCCCCGTCGCAGCACTTTGGACGAAATTTGGCAGCACGTCGTTGATCACCACAACATCCATTCCAGCAGGCAGATTGCTTGATTGAGCCCGGTGCCACCTTGCACAGGAGATCCTCTAGGCTTCTCGCCAGGTGGTCAGATGACTGCTGGCTCTATGCTGTCCGCCGGGTGTGACGCTAGTCTCTATGCAGATACTGCAAGATATCCGCAATGTTAGGTGCTAGATGTGGGGAACGAGTGGTGGCCCCACGCGAACTGGAATCACCAGAGGCTGGCGTCAGGCGGGCTGTACGGAAGCTGTCAAGCACTCGAAGGGATACGGGGATGGCGCAGAGCACGACCCCGGTCGTCGCGCAACGACGACTGCGGGCTGAGCTGCGGAAGGCTCGCGAGGACGCCGGTCACACGCAGAAGAGGGTCGCAGAGGAGCTGGGTTGGTCACTCAGCAAGGTGATCAGGCTGGAGACCGGGGCGACGTCCGTATCGACCTCCGACGCCATGGCGTTGATTCACTACTACGAGATCACCGACCGCGAGCGTATCGACGACCTGCTCTCGGTCACCCGGGCACGAGAGCGCGCTTGGTGGGATGAGTACACCGACATCTACGACCAGCAGTTCCTCAACTTCCTGGCATACGAGGACTCCGCGTCTCGTATCCGCCAGTTCCAGATACTCGCGGTGCCCGGCCTGCTCCAAACCGCGGGCTACGCGCGCGCGGTCTTCGAGGTCTACTACGAGGAGGAGGCAAGGATCGACATTGCGTGGACGGCGCGGAGCCGCCGCCAGAAGTTGCTGACCCGAACAAATGGTCCCGAGTTGATATTCATGCTCGACGAGGCGGTGATCCATCGCCAGGTCGGTGGTCTGGAGGTGATGATCGAACAACTGACCAGGCTGAAGGAGGTAAACGATCTGGACAACCCGTCGATCGTCGTTCGGATCGTGCCCTATACCGCAGGAGTGAACCCGGGCATGAAGGGATCTTTCGCGGTCATGGACTTCCCGGCCGACGAGGACGACTCGATCGTGAACGTCGAGGAGCCCAACCGCGACGTGCTCATCCGTGACAGTCCGGAAGCCACCAGCAATTATGTCGAGGCATTCCTCGCGCTGGAGGAGCTCGCGCTGTCGAAGGCGGAGTCCACCAAGCAGCTCGAATCGGTGATCAACACAATGCGTGCAGGCCAGCTGAAATAGCCCGAAGGGTGGCTCCTGCCGCCCCGCAGGAGCCCGCCCAGGCCGCGGCTGCCTGACTCCCACGTTGGCGAGTAGAAAGGGGCACTGACGATGTCTGCGCTAGGACGCAAGTTGGACGGCATTCCCCAACATGCCATATCGCTCGCGCAGTGGGCTCGCTCGCGTGGCGCGTCGGACGCGTCCGGTGGCAGCGATCGGCCGACGATCGGACTGATCACCGCCATTCCCGAGGAGTTCACCGCGATGCGTGGCCTCCTTGAGGATCCGGCTGACGAGTACATCACCGGCGACCCGGCACGGTACACGGTAGGCATGCTGCCGAGTCGGGATGCCGAGCCGGTCCACAACGTGGTACTGACGATGTTGGGCGCCACCGCCACCGACGCCGCCGCGGACGGTTGCACCCATATGATCCGCAGCTTCTCCGCGATCCGAGTCGTGATCATGGTCGGTATCGCCGCCGGCATTCCCAATGTGAGTCGCCCCGAGCAGCATGTTCGGCTCGGTGACATTGTGGTCGCCACCGACGGGATCGTCGACTATGACCACGTCAATGTCGAACCGGACGGGGTACGGCAGCGCCAGGGATTTCCGACGCCGTCGGCTCGGCTCACCCGCAGCGTCAATATCCTGAAATCCGAAGAGTTGGGTGGCCGGCGCCCATGGGAACAATGGCTGGACACCGCGTCCCGCCCTGGCTTGGCGGGTTATGCGCGGCCCAACGAGCGGAAGGACGTGGTACGCGACAATCTTGGTTACCCGCTCGACCATCCTCGACGGGACCGCAGCGGTCACCGCAAGGGATTCCCCAAAGTGCACTACGGGCTGATCGGAAGTGCCGACCGTGCCCTCAGCGATGTGGCCACCCGTGATCAGCTCGCCGCCCAACACCGTCTGCTGGCCGTGGAGATGGAAGGAGCGGCGATCGGCGCCAGCAGTTCCCTCAATGGCCGCGAATGGTTCATGGTGCGCGGCATCAGCGACTACGGCGACAGCCAGCGCGACGGTACCTGGCGCAAGTACGCGTCACTGGTCGCGGCCGCATACGTCCGGGCGTTGCTGGCCAACTGTCTTCCGATGGGCTACGAAGACGACCACAGAAACCGCAAGCAGGTTCAGTTGCGCTGAGGCGGGACTCTCATCGGAGAGTATCGACGAATACACCCCACATTGGTGAGCTGAACGACAGGTTAGGTCCTCTCGTGTCCTTGGAGTCGCGGACCAGCACCAAGTCCGGCATCAAGGCGACTTCGAGGCATGAGGTGTTGCCAGATCCGCTCGCGGTGCTCTTGCGCCAGACCGGACTGTCGGTCGCAGTCGGCGTCGGTAACTCCGTGTTGTGCTCCACCATGGCTCCCTTCGGCTTGAACCAACCCAGGATGAGCCGCTTGCGCGTCACTATGATCTCAAAGTTAGCCTAGCTAACGCTCCTCTGCGCGCCCTACCGCCGACAGTGCGATCATCAACAGGCGTTTTGCCTGCACCTGGGGCAGTACGAGCCTACTTGTTGACGTTGACCAACCCGGCCGGTCCAAGAAGACGCAGAGTGGCCATTTCCTGGACTGTTTGGTGACATTCATGGATCGGACTCGGTGGCTGGGATGACGGGCAGGTCTCGCAGTACCTCGGTGAACACAGCGTGCTCCCGCTCGGTGTAGGCCAGAAACGAGACGACCCGCAGGGGCGTGCCGGGTTCCTGGATCAGATAGTCCAGCGTCGCGAGCACCATCGTGCGTACCGTCGGCCGGATTTCCCCGCCTGCCATGCCGGTGCCGAACAACGGGAACAGGACCGAGCGCACCGACGGGTCGGCCTCGGCCAGTTCGGTGGCCTGGACCAGTGCATTCGTGACGCACCAACCGATGTCGCGCACGGGCTGGAAGCCGGCACCCGGCTCGCCCTGCACCGCGGCGACGTGGATGATGTGGCGCACGTTGTTGCTGGCCGTGAGAGCGCCGGCACCGGTGACCACGACGGTGCCCGGGGCAACCGGCCGATGCGCGCCAACGCGCAGCGCGAGTTCGTCGGCGATCACGTCCAGCAGTACCTGACCGGTCCGGTCCCGAACCGCTCCCCAGTACCGGATCACGGCCGACGTCGAGAACTCGCTGTACCTGGCCATCTGCATATCGGTGTTCTCGCTGTTGATCCACACGTCCGCGGACCGAACGCGGCGGATGTCGCCGGGTACGACGGCGATCACGCAGTTCGGCCGCGGATCGTGGACGATGTGGTAATGCGCGGGTTGACCCTCGGCGCGGCCGTCGCGGTGATTCCGCAGTCCCGGTGTGCTCCGGCCCAACTCGCTGACGAGTTGGGCGAGGTCCGCGTCGATGGAATAGTGCCGCAGCCGCATGTACTGGCAACGGGACAACGCCGCGATGTCGTCGGGCAGCGCCGCTTCGCTCGGCAACTCCGCGTCCTCGACCAGCACCGGAATCACCCGAATGCCCAACCTGAACGCCTCGGCTATCTCGCGGTGTACCCAGTCGAAGTCCGCTTCCGGTGTTCGGCCGTGGCCGATGTCGCCGAACTCCAGCCAGTGTGCGCCGATGACCACCAGGAGCACGTCACTCTGTCGCAGATTGCCGAAGACCTCGTGTACGAAGTCGTCACCCAGACGAATGGACCGCGATGCCAGGAATACGGCGTCCTCGCCAAATGTCTGGACCAGTTCGCGGTGCAGCAGGGTCGCGTAGCCGGGCTGCTCCTGCACTCGGTAGTTCACGAACACAACGGCCAAGTGCCCACTCCGCACGCCCCGACTGCCTGCTGGTCCCTCGGTCAGGATAGTCGGTAGATGACAGCCCGGGCGCCACTGTGGACTGAAGTCACCCGCCCGGGCTGGGTGCGAAGACCTGCACGACGCCGTCGATCTCGCGGGTGTTGATGGTCGGCAGCGGTGCCAGGGGGATGGGCAGCCGGTGTTGCAGCACCACTCCGTCGACCGCGAACGAGGCCCCGTGGCAGGGGCAGTTCAGGCGGGCGGCGGGGGCGTCCAGGGTCAGTTGACAGCTGAGATGGGTGCAGACGCCGGACACGGCGGCCACCTCGCCCTGTGTGCGGCGGACGAACCCGGTGATCGCGCCAAGATCGAACCTCAGCACCGCACCCTCGGGCAGGTCCGCGCTGACGGCCACGGTGCGCCACACCCCGTGCTCCGGCGACAGCGGCGGCCCGACGGTAGCCGCGGCCCCGGGAACCGGAGCGCTCGAACTGCCGCTCAGTATGCGATCCACCCCCACGCCGACAGCGACAGACGCCGCGGCCGTGGCGGTCAACTGGACGAACCGGCGGCGACGCGCCAACGGGACCGGTGCCGGTGCCGGGTCCAACTCCTCGGCGAGGCGCTCGTGCAGTTCAGTCACGAACTCTTCCCGTGGTGCGCCCGCGCCAGGCCGGGCCGACCGGAGCAGGATCGCGGTACGGAGTTCAGCGTCGTGTTCCGGGCCGATGGTCGTTCGGCGGCCACGGCGTTGGTGCAGCAGGTCGTCGATGAACCGACGCATGTCGCGGATGGTCATGCCTCGCTCCGTTCGGCGATCCGTGCCGCTGCCTTCAGCGCACGATGCTGCAACACCTTCGCGTTGCTGACCGTGACCGCCATCTGTGCCGCGGCTTCCTTCAGCGAGAGGCCATCGAGAAACCGCAGGCGCAGGATCGTCCCGTAGTTCGACGGCAGGGCCGCCAGAATACGGTCGGCCTCAGCAGCCCGGTCCGGGGCAGCGACCAGGTCCGGCGCCACCGGCTCGATCCAGTCGTCGTCCAGTGTGGTCAGTTCCCGCCCCAACGTCCGCCGCCAGTGGTTGGCCAACACAGTGCGCGCGGTGGCAGCCAGATAGGCCCGCACCTCACCCACGGAGGCCGACACCCGCAACGGCCGCAAAGCCGCCAGAAAAACCTCGGTAGTCAGATCCTCGGCATCAGGCCGACTACCCACCTTCGAGAACAACCGCTGATACACCCACCCCACGTTGTCCCGATAGACAGCCTCCCAGTCCGGATACACGTCCGCGCCCACCATCCGCAGACGCGGCACGTCGCCACCCTGCTCAGCAGCAGGCGACGCACCGCCGCCACCCCCACGAAGGACCCACACACAACTACATACGAGCAAGGGTTACACCAAGCCTGAAAAGCAAAGCAAAGCAAAACCAAAGCAACGCAAAACGAACCGACCCAAAAGCAAGCGACGCACCCAAAACAAGGCACCCAAGACGAGGCGAGGCACCTAAAACAAGCCCAGGCAAGGCAAAGCGAAGCGAGCCCCAAGGGCGATGCGAAGCGAGCCCGAAGAGGGGGGTCCGGGGGGACGCAGTCCCGCCCGGCCGGGGGTCTGGGGGCTTGGCCCCCAGAAAGCACCCTGGACGACCCGGCGAAGCGACAGCGAGCAGGGTCGTCCAGGAGGTAAGGAAACCCCCGGCCGCTGGGGGGAGGTCGGCCGGGGGTTCCGGAACCCGGCTGTTGGGGGATCAGCCGGGGGATCTTGGGGCGCCTTGGCGCCATCTAGCTGTACTTCGGTGGTACCACGAGGCGATCGAAGCGGTTGCCCCCGTCCCGTACATCGCACAGTGTGCCAGAACGAACGCGAAAATGTGCGACCGCTCGTCGAATCGTCCTGTTGACACCCGACCGACGGCAGCCGTTCGGGGGCACTTATCATCCGCGCGTGGCCCAGCCCCAGTCTACCGAATGCGTCGGACCAGGGTCGGTGGCCGCCGGGGTGGTGCTGGCCAGCGGGTCCGGCACGCGGGTGGGTGGCGAGGTGAACAAGGTTTATCTGCCGTTGGCCGGTCGGCGTGTCGTTGGTTGGTCGTTGGCCGCGTTGGCCCGGGTGGTCGATATCGGCGTGCTTGTCCTGGTGATCCGCCCTGCGGATCGTTCGTTGGCTGACGAAGTGCTCGCGGCTGGTCCGTTGGCCGGAACTCCGGTCGAGGTCGTGCACGGCGGGTCTACGCGGCAGGAGTCGGAACTGCTGGCGTTGCGCCATCTCGCCGACCGGATCATGAGCGGCACCATTGACGTCATCCTGATCCATGACGCGGCGCGGCCGCTGGTCAGTTCCGGCTTGGCCACCGCGGTGTTGCGCGTGGCACGGGAGTCCGGCGGCGTGGTGCCCGGCCTGCCGCGCGACGATCTGGTGCCGGTGGCGCACGACGTGGTGGCGGCCGGTCCACTGGACCGGGCGGTGACCGTGCAGACGCCGCAGGGCTTTCCGGCCGCCCCGCTGCTGCACGCCTACGAGCGGGCCGCGGCGGACGGCTTCGTCGGCACGGACACGGCCGCGTGCATGGCCCGTTATTCGGACGTGCCGACTCGGTGCATCGCAGGTGACGAACGCAACATCAAGATCACCTATCCGCATGATATCGCGCTCGCGGAGCGCCTGCTGACCGACGTGGTGCCTACCGAACGGTAACCAGTGTCATACTCACCGTGTGACATGGATGGTGTACGGCGCGAACGGCTACACCGGCGAACTGGTCGCGAAACTGGCCACCCAACGCGGTGAGCGGCCGATACTCGCCGGCCGGTCGCCCGCGAAGATCGAGCCGCTCGCCGAACGGCTCGGGTGCGCCCACGCAACGCTGGACCTGGCCGACGCCAAGGGCCTCCGCACCGCGCTGGCGGACGTCCAGGTGGTGGCGCACTGCGCCGGACCGTTCGCGCACACCTCCCGGGCCATGATCGACGCCTGCCTGGCCACCGGCACGCACTACCTGGACATCACCGGCGAGATCGACGTCTTCGAGGACATCTACACCCGGCACGACGAGGCCGAGGAGGCCGGCGTCGTGCTGCTGCCCGGCGGCGGCTTCGACGTGGTACCCACCGACTGCCTCGCCGCGATGCTGGCGCAACAGCTGCCCGGCGCGACAGAGCTGGAACTCGCGTTCACGATGGGCGGCGGGATCAGCCGTGGCACACTGAAAACCGCCATCGAGGGCGCCGCGTCCGGCGGCCGGGCCCGGATCGACGGCCGGCTGGAGACGGTGCCGATCGGGCACCGCACGCTGGTGGCCACGTTCCCATCCGGGCCCAAGCGGGTGACCGCGATCCCGTGGGGCGACGTGAGTTCGGCGTACCGGTCGACCGGGATCCCCACCATCACCACGTATACCGCGATCCCGGGCGGTGACCTGTTCAGCCAGGGCCAGCAGTTGCTCGCGCCGCTGCTGCGGATGCCCGCGGTGCAGCGCGCCGGCACGGCCCTGGTGGACCGGCTGGTCCGCGGCCCGAGCGAGGACCGCCAGTCGGCCAGTCGAACCGAGATCTGGGGCCGCGTACGGCATCCCGACGGCCAGCAGGTCACCGGCACGCTGACCACCCCGGGCACCTACGTGCTGACCGCGGACGCGGTGGTGCGCGGCGTGGCCCTGCTGGCTGCCGGGACAGTGGCGCCGGGCGCGCACACCCCGTCCAGCGCGTTCGGCGCGGACTTCGTCACCACACTGGACGGCGTACGGGTCGGCGATCTGCCGGCGCAGTAAGCAGTAACAGTCAGCGAGCCAGCAGCGAGCTGGCCTCCTGGGCCGCCGGACCGGCCGCGACCAGGTGCGCCAGGTGCTCCGGCACCGGCTGGCCGCGGTGCGCCATCGCCTGGGCGTACAGCCGGCCTGCCCGGTAGGACGAGCGGACCAGCGGCCCGGCCATCACGCCCGCGAAGCCGATGCCCTCGGCGGCCGTCTTGTGTTCGACGAACTCCTCAGGCCGCACCCACCGGTCCACCGGCAGGTGCCGGACGGAGGGCCGCAGGTACTGGGTGATGGTCAGGATCTCGCAACCCGCGTCGTGCAGGGCGCGCATGGCATCGACGACCTCGTCCGGCGTCTCGCCCATGCCCAGGATGAGGTTGGACTTGGTGACCAGTCCGGCCTTCCTGGCGGCCGTGAGCACCGAGAGGGACCGGTCGTAGCGGAAGCCGGGGCGGATGCGCCGGAAGATCCGCGGCACCGTCTCCAGGTTGTGCGCGAGCACCTCCGGCCGGGCGCCGAACACCTCGGCCAACTGGTCGGGTTCTGCGTTGAAGTCCGGGATCAGCAGCTCGACGCCGGTGCCCGGGTTGAGCTGGTGGATCTGGCGCACGGTCTCCGCGTACAGCCAGGCGCCGCCGTCGGGCAGGTCGTCGCGGGCGACGCCGGTGACCGTGGCGTAGCGCAACCCCATGGCCTGCACCGATTCCGCCACCTTGCGCGGCTCGGTGCGGTCCTCTTCGGCCGGACGACCCGTGTCGATCTGGCAGAAGTCACACCGTCGGGTGCACTGGTCGCCGCCGATGAGGAACGTGGCCTCGCGGTCCTCCCAGCACTCGTAGATGTTGGGACAGCCCGCCTCCTCGCACACGGTGTGCAGGCCTTCGCGGCGCACCAGGCTCTTCAGCTCCGTGTACTCCGGGCCCATCCTGGCCCTGGTCCGGATCCAGGATGGCTTCTTCTCGATGGGCGTCTCGCTGTTGCGGACCTCCAGCCGCAGCAGCTTCCGCCCGTCCGGCGCAACCGTCACCCCCCGAACATTACGCCGGTGACCCACGTGAGCGGTGTCACTCGGGATCCGGGTCGACCTTGGTCAGCTCGGCGGTCAGGTCCCACAGCTTGGCCGCCACCTCGGTGTCCTGGCCGGGTGTCGGGATCGGCACCCGGTGCGGGTGGCCGCGTATCTCCCGGAAACCGTCCGGCCCGTAGTACTCGCCGCCGCGCACCTCCGGCGCCGTGGCCGCGTACACCTGTGGCAGCACGCCGATCCGCACGTTCTGGCCGAGCAGCCGGTCACCGATGGCGGTCGCCACGGCCATCGAGGTGCCGGCGAGCCCACCACGGGAGCGGGACATGTTCGCGGTCAGGTTGGTTGCGGTGTAGCCCGGATGGGCGGCCACGCTGACCAGGTCGAGCGCGGCTTTCCTGGCGTGGCGGTCCAGTTCGAGGGCGAACATCAGGTTGGCAAGTTTCGCCTGGGAGTAGGCGGTGTTGGGCAGGTAACGACGGTGCTCGAACTGTGGATCGGCCAGATCCACCCGACCGGGGCGGGCCGCCATACTCGACAGGGTGACCACCCGCGATCCCGCCACGGCGCGTAGCGCGGGCATCAGCAGCCAGGTCAGGGCGGCATGACCGAGGTGGTTCGTACCGAACTGGAGCTCGAACCCATCCGCGGTGCGCTGCTTCGGGGTCATCATCACGCCCGCGTTGTTCATCAACACGTCCAGCCGGTCGCCGGTGCGCTCGCGGACGTCCGTAGCGGCCGCGTGCACAGAGCCCAGATCGGCCAGGTCGAGTTTCACCAGTTCGGCCGCGCCGCCGACGGTACGCAGCGCTTCCGCGCCCCGTTCGGGTGACCGGCAGGCCATCAGCACCTTCGCGCCCCGACCGGCCAGCAGGCCGGCGGCGGCAAGGCCGAGGCCGGAGTTCGCGCCGGTGATCAGGACGGTTCGACCGGTCTGGTCGGGAATGTCGTTCGCGGTCCACTGCGGCATGTCACAGATCTACTCCTGAATGAAGGTCAGACGCAAGTGTCACCTTCTGACAGGAGTGCACTGCGTGCCGTCCGGCGAGCCGGGTGGGTCAGGGACTGGCGACCAGGCGGCGGAACAACTGCTCCATCGGGTTGGTGCGGCGGTTGACCCGTTGGTGTGGGGCGCTGCGGACGAGGCCCAGGAACGCCGCTCCGATCCGGGCGGTCTCGTCGGCTGGTTCGCCGGGTTCGGCGAGTCCCGCCGCGAACGCCACCATCCGCTGCTCGGCGCGCAGGGCGCGGCGGAACTCCGCGCCCGCCTCCGCGGTGTGGCCCTCCAGCAGGTCGCGGAGGGCGGGCTGCCGGCGGGCCGCGGTGCGCCATGCCGCCGCGACGGCTTCGACCTGGTCGGCGTCAACCAGAGACCCGACATCGACAAGGGCCGCCGCGATCTGACCCATCAGGATCTGCGACCACTTGTACTGCAGGGCGAGTGCGAGGCTCTCGCGGTCGGCGAACACCGCCCGGACGCCCTCCTCGTGCATCGGCGGGCCGGCGCCCGGGTGTTGCCCGGCGTGCGTCAACACCTGGTCGATCGCGTCGCGCCGCTGGTAGTAGTTTGCCCAGCCCATGGCGTTGCCCTCCCCAGTGACCTCCGTCATACCGCAGGTCTGCGGCATACTCTCGGTATGGACCATACCGCCAAGCTACCACCGGTACGTACCGTCGGTATGTCGTAAAGTTGTGGCGGTGGTGACAATGCGGTCGCGGAGAATGGAATATTCGGAGTCCACCAGGCACGCCCTGGTGGACAGCGCGGTCGACCTGTTCACCAAGCGCGGCTACGCGGCCACCTCGCTCGACGAGGTCGCCAAACGGGCCAGGGTCACCAAAGGCGCGCTGTACCACCATTTCAGCGGCAAGCAGGCCCTCTTCGAAGCGGCTTTCGACGCCGTGGAGAGCCGCGTGATGACGCGGCTGGCCGAGATCGTGGTCGGGCCGGGTGACCCGTGGGAGCGGGCCATGAACGGCATCCAGCAGTACATCAAGATCTGCCTCGACCCGTCCTACCAGCGCATCGTCATCCACGAGGCGCCGGTCGTGATGGGCTGGGAGCGGTGGCGCGAGGCCGAGGACCACTTCAGCTTCGGCCTGGTCCGGGCCAGCATCCAGGCCCTTGTCGACGGTGGCGAGCTGGCCGACCTGCCGGTGGAGGTCACGGCGCGGCTGCTGTTCGGCGCGCTGACCGCGGGCGCCACGCTGATCGCGCGGGCCGACGACCAGAAGAAGGCAGGCGCCGAGGTGTCCAGCACGATCATCCGGATGCTGGAACGCCTGCGCGGCAACGGACCCCGGTCCAAAGCCGCACAGCCGGTCGTCACCGAGATCCCGACCCACCGCGGCCGTCGTCGCTGAACCGTGCCGCGCCGGGTGCGCGCCGATAGGCTCAGCATCCGTGGACAACACCTTCAAGCTCCGAATCTTCACCGAGCCCCAGCAGGGCGCCGGCTACGTCGATCTGCTGCGGGTCGCCCGCTGCGCGGAGGACGCCGGCTTCGATGCGTTCTTCCGGTCCGACCACTACCTCAGGATGGGCCCGACCGACGGCCTGCCCGGCCCGACCGACGCCTGGATCACGCTGGCGGGGCTCGCCAGGGACACCGAGACCATCCGGCTGGGCACCCTGGTCACCGCCGCCACGTTCCGGTATCCAGGGCCGCTGGCCATCGAGGTCGCGACGGTCGACCAGATGTCCGGTGGCCGGGTCGAGTTCGGGCTCGGCGCGGGCTGGTACGAGAACGAGCACACCGTGTACGGCATCCCGTTCCCGGCGTTGGGCGAGCGGTTCGACCGGTACACCGAGCAACTGGAGATCATCACCGGGCTGTGGCAGACACCGCTCGGTCAGACGTTTTCCTTCCAGGGCAAGTACTACACCGTCGTCGACTCGCCCGCGTTGCCCAAGGCCGCCCAGGAGCCGCGGCCGCCGGTGATCATCGGTGGCAGCGGGCGACGGCGGACACCCGCCCTTGCCGCGAAGTTCGCCGACGAGTTCAACGTGAACTTCGTGGACCTGGACACCGCCGTCACCCAGTTCGGTCGGGTCAGCGACGCCTGCGCGGCGATCGACCGGGATCCGCACTCGTTGCGGCGTTCGGTCGCGCTGACGCTGTGCGTCGGCCGGGACGAGGCCGAACTGGCCAAACGCGCCGCCGCGATCGGACGCGAGGTCGCCGAGATCAGGGCCAGCGGGTTCGCCGGCACACCCGCCGAGGTGGTCGACAAGCTGGGCACCTGGCGGGAACGCACCGGCATCAGCCGTGCCTACCTCCAGACCCTCGACCTGTCCGACCTGGACCACCTCGAACTGGTGGCCGCCGAGGTCGTGCCGCACTTGGGTTAGGCGGTCTCGGGATGGTCCGTCGAGACGGTATTCGGTTGACGGCGTGGGTCGGGGTGTCGAGGCTGGCGCGATGACCTCCGGTGCGACTCACGACGGCTTCTCCGACGCCGAGGTCGCGGCGCTCTACGACGTCCAGAACCCGTGGGACCTCGACGGACATCCCGAGAATGCCTACGTTTCCGCGCTCGTCCGCGACGCGGAATCAGCTCTCGACGTCGGCTGTGGCACCGGCAGCATGCTGCACGCCGCCCGCCGTGCCGGACACGTCGGCCGCCTGGCCGGGATCGACCCGGACCCGACGATGCTGGCCAGGGCGCGGCGCCGCGACGACATCGAGTGGGTGCTCGGGAAGGCAGCGGACATCGCCTGGCGGGACGCGTTCGACCTGGCGACGATGAACAGCAACGCCTTCCAGTGTTTCGTCACCGACGACGAACTGCGCGCCTCCCTCCTCGCGATCCATGCGGCGCTGCGGGCGGGCGGCCGGTTCGCCTTCGGGACCCGCGACGTGCGGGCACGTGCCTGGGAGTCCTGGAATCCGGCGAACGCCGCCGACACCACGCTGTCCGACGGCCGGGTGCTGCGCGGCTGGCACGAGGTGGAGTCGGTGGTCGGCGACGTGGTGACCATGACCGAGACGACCGCGCTGCCCGACGGCACGGTCCTGCGTGTCGACCGCGCCCGCCTGCGCTTCTTCGACGTCCCGACGCTCGGGAAGTTCCTGACCGAGGCCGGCTTCCAGGTCGAGCACCAGTACGGCGACTGGCGGCGCGGGCCCGTCACCTCGACGAGCCGAGAGATCGTCACGATCGCGCGCCGAACCTGACGGCGCCTCAGGCGAGATCGAAGGTGACGCCGCGCGCGGCGGGGGCGCGGTGGATCGGCCGGTCGGTGACCGGCAGCCTGCCGTCCAGCGCGTCCAGCACCGCCGCCTGGGCCACCGGCAACACCTCGGCCACCGTCACCTGTCGGCCCGCTTCGACCGACAGCGAGGTGACCCCGGCGTCGCGGATGCCGCACGGGATGATCCGGTCGAAGTCGGCCAGGTCGGCGTCGCAGTTGATCTCGAAGCCGTGCATGGTGACCTCGCGCTGCACGCGGATGCCGATCGCGGCGATCTTGCGTTCCGGGCGTAACCGGTCGGCGGGGAGCCAGACGCCGCTGCGGCCATCGACCCGGCCGGCTGCCGTGACGCCGAACCGGTCGCACACCGCGATCAGTGCCTCTTCCAGCCGGCGCACGTAGTTGACCACGTCGATCGGGTCGGCCAGCCGCACGATCGGGTAGCCGACCAACTGGCCGGGGCCGTGCCAGGTGATCTTGCCGCCACGGTCCACGTCGATCACGGGGGTGCCGTCGGCAGGGCGCTCGTCCGGTTCGGTGCGCCTGCCGGCCGTGTACACGGGGTGGTGTTCCAGCAGCAGCAGGGTGTCCGGCCCGGTGTCCGCCGCCCGCGCGGTGGCCAGCTCGCGTTGCAGCGCCCAGGTGGGGGAGTAGTCCACCAGGCCGAGACGCCGCACTGCTACCGGCGCGGTGCCCGCCCGGCAGGAGGTGCGCCGGCGGGTGGCGAGATCAGTCACATTTCGACCTTACGCGTCAGAGCGTCGCGGCGAGCGCGTCCGCCAGCGAACTGTGGACAAACGAGAAACCCGCTCGTACCAACGCCTTCGGCTCGACGCGCTGCCCGCTGAGCAGGCCCTCCGTCGCGAACTCGCCCAGGATCGCCTTCAACGCGAATCCGGGCACCACCCACGGGGCCGGCCGGCCGAGGGCGGCGCCAAGCGCTCGGGTGAACTCGGTGTTGGTGACCGGTGCCGGGCCGGTCAGGTTCACCGGGCCGGACAGCGTGTCGTGCTCGGCGACGAAGCGGATCGCGGCCACCTCGTCCGCCAGCGAGATCCACGGCATGTACTGCCGGCCAGAGCCGAGGCGCCCGCCGAGGAACAGCGAGAACAGCGGGCGGACGCTGGCCAGCAGGCCGCCCTGCGACGACAGCACCAGACCGGACCGCATCCGCACCACCCGGGCGCCCGCCGCCTGCGCCGCCGACGTGGCCGCCTCCCACTCCTGGCACAGCGACGCGAGGAAACCCGCGCCGGCCGGGGTGGTCTCGTCGACGAGCGCGTCGCCGGTGTCGCCGTAGTAGCCGACCGCGGACGCGTTCACCATGGTGCCGACGCCCTGCTCGGCGACCGCGGCCGCCAGGACCTCCGTCGGGGTGGTCCTGCTGTCCCGCAGCACCTGCTTGCGGGCCTGGGTCCAGCGTTTCGAGCCGATCCCAGCACCGCACAGGTTGACCACCACGTCCGCGCCTGCCAACGCGTTCGGCTCGAGGAAACCCGCCGGCGGATCCCAGCGGCGTTCGTCGGCCCCGGCCGGTTCGCGACGGACCAGCCGGATCACCTCGTCGCCAGAGCGCCGTAAGGCGGCCACCAGTCCGGTGCCGATGAGACCGGAGGAGCCGGCGACCACGACGCGCATGACACGATCGTTGCTGATTACCGCCCCGTACGCGAGCCGGCCGATGGTGATGTGGACCATGTACGCCACCCGCCGGCCGCGCAACGCGCGGACGAACTGCCTTCGATAACTTCCGGGCGGCCTGTCAGCGCCCGCCGGCCGCGCCGTGCATGAGCGAACAGCGCCCGCTGGCCGCGCCGCACGCGAGCGAACAGCGCCCGCGGGCCGGGCCGCGCCGCGCCGCGCGAACAGCGCCCGCCGGGCGCGAGCGAACTGCCTTCGACGGTCCAGTCGGACTGTGCCGGGGGCCGGCCGGTCGCGCCGTCGCGGAGCCCGAGCTCGCGGGGGCCCCCCGATTTCCAGTCTATTCGATCTTGAAGTGGGGCTCGACCGGATTCGGTCGACCTGTGGACAACTCGACGGGCCCCGTCTGAAGTGACAGGGCCCATCGGCGAAAACCGGATTACAGGCCGAGATCGGCGTCGAACGCGCCCTCCTGCAGGCGGTGCTTGACCGTGGTGAGGAACCGGCCCGCGTCGGCGCCGTCGACAAGGCGGTGGTCGTAGGTCAGCGACAGGTAGGCCATCGAGCGGATCGCGATCGTCTCGTCGCCGTCGTCGTCCGTGAGCACCACCGGGCGCTTCACCACTACGCCGACACCCAGGATGCCGACCTGCGGCTGCTGGATGATCGGCGTGTCGAACAGGGCGCCGTTGCTGCCCAGGTTGGTCAGCGAGAACGTGCCGCCGGACAGCTCCTCCGGCCCGATCTTGCTGGTGCGGGCCCGGTTGGCCAGATCGCTGATCTTGTGCGCGAGGCCGGCCAGGTTCAGGTCGCCCGCGTCGTGGATCACGGCGTTGAGCAGGCCGCGCTCGGTGTCGATGGCGATGCCGAGGTGCTCCGCGCCGTGGTAGGTGACCTCCTTGGCCTCCTCGTCGATCGACGCGTTCAGCTTCGGGTGCTGCTTGAGCGCCTCGACCACGGCCTTGGCGAAGAACGGCAGGAAGGTCAGCTTCACACCCTCGCGCTGCTCGAAGTCCGCCTTGGCCCGGTTGCGCAGCTTCGCGACCCTCGTCACGTCGACCTCGACCACCTGGGTCAGCTGCGCAGAACCCAGCAACGACTCCCTGGTCCGCTGCGCCACGATCTGCCGCAGCCGCGACAGCTTCTGCGTCGTGCCGCGCAGCGACGCATCGTCGCCGGTGTGCGGGGCTGGCGCGGACGGAGCCGTCGACCGGGCCGCCGGGGTGGCCTTCGCGGCCGGCGGCGGTGCCGCGGCGGCCTTCTGCCGCTCGTCGACCGCGGCCAGCACGTCCTGCTTGCGGATCCGGCCGCCGACGCCGGTGCCCTTGATGGCGGACAGGTCGATGTCGTTCTCGCCGGCGAGTTTGCGCACCAGCGGGGTGACGTACGGCGCGCCACCGTCCTCGCCCGGTGCCGAGCCGTTGGCCGTGGTTGGCGCCGGCTCGGGCGTCGGGGGTGCGGCTTGCGTCGGCTGTTCCTGCTTCTGTTGTGGCACAGGCGTTTCTTGTTGAGACGACACAGCTTGAGGCGGTGCCGCCTGCGACTGAGGCGGCTGCTGGGGCGCTTCCTGGTGGGGAGTGGCGTTCCTGCTGCCGATCACGGCGAGCTGGCCACCGACCTCGACCGTGCTGTCCTCGGGTGCGGTGATCGCCAGCAGGGTGCCGGCCACCGGGGACGGGATCTCGGTGTCCACCTTGTCCGTGGACACCTCCAGCAGCGCCTCGTCCTCGTCGACCTGGTCGCCGACCTGCTTGAGCCACCTCGTGACGGTGCCCTCGGTGACGCTCTCACCCAGCGCGGGCATGGTCACCGGGGTGCCACCGGCGGACGGTGGCTGGTCGGCGGGCGGCGGCGCGGGCGCCGGTTCGGCCGTCGTGGCCTGCGCCTGCTCGGGCTCGGGTTCCGGCTCAGGTGCTGCCTGTTCCGACTGCTGCTGGGCCGGGGCGGGCTGGGTGGACGAGTCGGCGGCACCGTCCGCGATCACCGCGAGCTCGGCGCCGACCTCGACGGTCTCGTCCTCGGCAACCACGATCCGCTGCAGGGTGCCGGCCACCGGGGACGGGATCTCGGTGTCCACCTTGTCGGTCGACACCTCCAGCAGTGGTTCGTCGACCTCGACGGACTCGCCCTCCTGCTTGAGCCACCTCGTGACGGTGCCCTCGGTGACGCTCTCGCCGAGCGCCGGCATCTGGACGGAGAAGGCCATGTGTCGCTGACTCCTCGTGCTAGCAGCCTTGAAGAAAGATACTCAGCTTGTGTTTCCTCAGCCGTGCACGTGCAGCGGCTTGCCGGCCAGTGCGAGATGCGCCTCGCCAAGGGCCTCGGTCTGGGTCGGGTGGGCGTGGATCAGCGGCGCGACGTCCTCCGGGAAACCCTCCCAGTTGACGATCAGCTGAGCCTCACCGACCAGTTCACCCACTCGTTCCCCGACCATGTGCACACCGACCACCGGTCCGTCCGGCGCCTTGACCAGCTTGACCGCGCCCTGGGTGCCCAGGATCACGGACTTGCCGTTGCCGGCCAGGCTGTAGGTGTAGGTCTGTACGTCCGCGCCGTAGCGCTCCTTGGCCTGCGTCTCGGTCAGCCCGACCGACGCGACCTCTGGGTTGCAGTATGTGACGCGGGGAATGCCGCTCTCCTCGATCACCCGTGGCTTCAGCCCGCCGATCTCCTCGGCGATGAAGATGCCCTGCGCGAAACCGCGGTGCGCCAACTGCAGGCCGGGCACGATGTCGCCGACGGCATACACGCCCGGCAGGTTGGTGCGCAGGCGGTCGTCGGTGAGCACGAAGCCCCGTTCCATCCGCACGCCGGCTTCCTCGTAGCCGTGTCCCGCCGTGTTGGGGCCACGGCCGACGGCCACCAGCAGCAGGTCGGCCTCGAGCTGTTCGCCGGTCTCCAGGTTCACCGTCACGCCGGAGTCGGACTGGGTGGCGCCGGTGAACCGGACGCCGGTCTTGAACGCGATGTTGCGCTTGCGGAAGGCCCGCTCCAGCAGCTTGGACGACGACTCGTCCTCCAGCGGCACCAGCCGGGGCAGCGCCTCGATGATGGTCACCTCGGCGCCGAACGAGCGCCACACGCTGGCGAACTCGACGCCGATCACGCCGCCGCCCAGCACGATGACCCGCTCCGGCACGTAGTCCAGGTTCAGCGCCTGCTCACTGGCCACGATCCGGCCGCCCAGTTCAAGGCCGGGCAGCGACTTGGAGTAGGAACCGGTCGCCAGCACCACGTTCGTGCCGGTGATCCTGCGGCCGTCGACCTCGACGGCGTTGGGTGCCACGAACGTGCCGGTGCCCTCGACCACGTCGACCTTGTTCGCCTTCGCGAGGCCCTGTAGGCCCTTGTACATCTTCGCGACGACGCCGTCCTTGTAGGAGTTCACACCTGCGATATCGATGCCTTCGAGGGAGGACTTGATGCCGAGCTTGTCGCCCTCGCGGGCGTAGTCGGCGACCTCCGCCGCGTGCAGCAGCGCCTTGGTGGGGATGCAGCCCCGGTGCAGGCACGTGCCGCCGAGCTTGTCCTTCTCGACGAGGATGACGGACAGGCCGAGCTCGGCCGCGCGGAACGCGCAGGCGTAGCCGCCCGACCCGCCACCGAGGATCACCAGGTCGGCGTCGGTCACGGAAACTCCCTCAAGAGGCAACAAGAGCTGATCGGTGGTGTTGCCGTTCGCGCCGGTCGGGCGCGCGGCGACACTCGCCATCTTGTCACTACGCCGGGCATTCTTGCGACGCGGGGACATGGCCGGCCGCGCACTCAGCGTGTACTCAGGTGGGACGGGCAGTCTTGACCTGACGGCAGCTCGCGGAGGAGGTGGGCGATGGGCTTGTTCAACGTCGTGCGCAGGCGCCGGACCAGGGGTGTTCGCCAGCCGAACCCGAAGGACACCGCGTACCTGCGGTCGTGGGCGGAAGGGCGCAGGGGTGTCGAGGGGTTCGTCGAGCCGAAGACGATGGTGACCGAGACCACGGTGGTGTTGGTCGCACATGACGGTGAGTGGACTCGCCGCCGGATCACCGAGCGCGACGCGCGGGAGTTGGGTAAGCGGCTCAGCATCCCGGTCTACGACGTCGCGCTGGTTGGCTACCCGGCGCGGATGCGCGCGTACACGGCGGAACTGAGCCGGCGCCAGAAGCGCGACGAGAACGGCTGATGACCCCCCTCCCGGCAGGCGTGACGCGGCTGCCGGGAGGG
>CAVPCF010000120.1:0-9387 GCA_963702275.1 Candidatus Melainabacteria bacterium | reverse complement strand
TCTGCCGCATCGCGCACAGCAGCGTGCCGATCCGGATCCGGCGGCCGGCCGCGGCGGCCAGCCGTTCGCCGGTGCGGAACCCCTCCTGCACGGCCTGGACCACCTCGTCCAGGGTGAGGCCCCGCTCCACGTGCAGTTCCGGCGCGTAGCGCACCTCGGCGTAGACGACACCGTCCTCGGCCAGGTCCTGCGCGCACTCGCTGGCCACCCGAACCAGGGCGGCCTCGTCCTGGAGCACGGCGCAGGTGTGCGCGAACGTCTCCAGGTAGCGGACGAGCGAACCGGAGTCCGCCGCGGCCGCGAACCACCGGCCGAGCTCGTCGGGCTCGGTGGCCGGCAGCCCGCGGTAGCCGGTGGCGTCCGCCAGTTCGATCACCGTCGCAGGCCGCAGCCCGCCGTCCAGATGGTCGTGCAGCAGCACTTTCGGGGCGGCACGCAGGGCAGCCGGCGTCAGTGGCACGGCAACCGAATTCGACATGGCGACACGGTACCTCGCGCGTCGGAAATCCCGGGACGGAAGATCATGAGCCGGTACGCTCCCCGTGGCGCGTTACGTACGCGCCTGAAAGACCACCCGATTGGGCGAGTCGGGGCAGCGACAGGTGGCCAATTCAGCGGCAGGGAGCGATCGACTGATCGTACGGAGCTCACTCGACCAGTGATCGGGTTGCCAGCGTGCAGCCCAGTAGAGATCAACTAGGCCATTTGCGCCGGTCGTTCCCCCCAGTTGGGCCAATTGGGGGTGCCCAAACATGACCAACGACCGGGGGTGTTTGCTGGGCACAACCCGACAGTGGCTAGGCTCGGGTCTCCCCTCCCCACGGACGAAGGCTTGTTGCCGTGAACGAGAACAACACGATGTCTTTCGACCGCATGCGCAACATGCTCAACCGTGCGGCCGAGGTACGCGAGAGCGAACAGCAACAGATATTCGACGCGCTGGACGAAATCCACGCGCGTCTGCAACCGGTGGAGTCCCTCGGCGCGGTGCGCAAGCGCCTGTCCGAGCTGCCGGACCGGACCGAGGTCAGCGTGCTGGCCGAACGTGTCGACGAGGCCCTGGCCAAGCTGGAGGCCCAGGACACCGCCATCGCCGCACTCGGCCGCTCCGTCGACTCGATGGTCGACAAGCTGGCCAAGCCGTTCGCCCAGCTGGACGGCCGTCTCGACGGCGTGTCCGGCCGGTTCGAGGGCGTCGCGGGCCGGATGGACGGCCTTGAGGACAAGTTGTCCGGCATCCACAAGCGCATCGACGAGGTCCACGGCCACCTGGACAAGCAGGACGGCAAGCTGGACGCACTGCCGCGCGAGGTGCACGTGCCGCTGCGCGAGCGGCTGGACGTACTGGAGACCGCGTTGCGCGGCCGCGTCGACGAGGTCGGCGAGGGTGTGCACGAGCACCTCGACGGCACCCGCGAGGCGCTCTACCGCTCAGTCACCGAGTCCACGGCCGCCGTCGGCGCATCGGTGGACAAGGCATCCGAGACGCTGCACGGCAGGTTCACCCAGGCACATGACGCACTGGCCGGCAAGCTCGCCGAAACCGGTATCACCCTGCGCGACAACATCGACGACACCAAGGCAACCGTGCGAGCCGGCATCGAGGCAGCACGCGACCAGGTGGTCAACCGGGTCGAAGAGTCCCGCGCCGCACTGGACCCGACCGACAGGCTGCTCGGCCTGACCGAACGCCTGGAACAGGTCACCAGCCGCCTTGACGCGATGGCAGCCGACTGGACGCGGTGGAGAGCGGCATCGGCGGCCGGCTGGGCGAGCTGTCCACCAGTGTGGAGCAGGGTCTCCAGCAGGTAAGCGGCACCGTTTCCGCACGGCCGGACACCGATTCTTTGGTCTCCCTGGTACGCGACGCAACGAGGAATCCGAGCGCCGCAACGCCGGCCAGCTGGATGAGGCGATGGCTACCTTCGCCGAACTGATCCTGGGCGGCGGCCGACGCCCCCCCCACCGCCCACCGCACTGCCCCGGCAGCAGCGTCGGGCGAGTCGACCGAAGCAGTCCGGGAAGGCGAACGGCAAGGAACTTGACCTTGCCGATGACATCGCTGAAGGCGCCTGATCTTCGTCCTGCGCGGCCCTCGCGGTGGTGGGGGTCGCGCAGGTCGGGTTCCTTGGCTTGTTCGGTGTTTGGCATGCGGCCTTTCCCCGATCCCCGATTGTGAGTTTGGTTTTTGGGGTTTTGTCAAGGCGGGAAAGAGTATTTTGACAAACCCCAAAAACCGAAGTGCGGCTTGGGATCGGGGAAAAGCAGGAAGAAATGGTAGCTATTCAGCTGTCTGGTGCCCTGGTAGGCATGGTGTGATCTCGGTCTGAGATGATCTTGGTGTGTCGGTTCCGGAGTCGGCTGAGGCGTTGCTTGAGCGGGTGCTCGCACGTGTGGCCGAGTTGGAAGCGGCGTTGATTGAGCGGGATCGTGTGATCACCGAGCAAGGCGAGCGGATCGCGGAGTTGGAACGGCGGTTGGACAAGGATTCCTCGAATTCGTCGCGGCCTCCGTCGGCGGATGCGCCGTGGTCGAAGCAGCCGGCGAAGAAGCGTTCTTCGCGTACCAGGTCAGGGCGTAAGCCGGGCAAGCAGCCCGGTTCGGCGTCGTCCTCACGGAGCCTCGTTGAGGACCCGGATGAACGGTTGGAGATCCATCCCGATCGCTGCGGGTCCTGTGCCGCGTCGTTGCGCGGGGCCGGTGAACACGGCCGTCAGCGGCGGCAGATCGTTGATATCCAGCCAGTTCCGCCACCGACAGTGACCGAATATCAGCGGATCTCGAAGGTGTGTCCGTGTTGCGGGGCGGTGACCACGCCGGGCTGGGACGATCCGGCGGTGCCGGTCGAACACGCCGAACTCGTGGCCACGCCGGGATCGCCGGTGCGGATCGGCCCGGAAACCCTGGCCCGTGCCGCGTTGCTGACCTGCGCGCACTATCTGCCGGTCGGCCGGGCTCGTGATCTGTTGGAGAAGCTGACCGCGATCGATGTCTCCACCGGGCTGGTGGCCGGGATCCGGGGCCGCGCGGCACGCAGGCTTGAGAAGACGTTCCTCCATCACATGCGCACGCTGCTGGCTGGCGCGCCGGTGCTGCATGCTGATGAGACCACCGGTCGGGCTGCCGGCGGGTTGTCGTATGTGCATGTCGCGTGCACCGAGTACCTGACCCTGATGCACGTCGGCGGCCGAACCAAGGCCGATATCGACGCTGGTGGTGTCCTGCCGGAGTTCAGCGGGGTTCTGGTGCGGGATGGCTACGCCGGCTACGAGCATCTGACCCGTGCCCTGCATGCCTGGTGTGGGGCGCACCTGTTGCGGGACCTGCGCTCGATCTCCGACGCCGATCCCGACGGGCAACTGTGGGCGACCGCGATGGCCAACACCCTGATCGACGCTCATCACGCGGCGGGTGAGGCCCGCGAGCGTGGCGCGAAGATGCTGGACGCGGCCGTCCTGGCCGGGATCCGCAACTGCTATCGCGGCGCGTTGGCCCGAGGACGTGACGACAACCACGGCACTCGCGGGGTGCTCGCGACAGCGGCGAGAACGTTGATCCGCCGGTTCCGCCGGTTTGAGGACATGATCCTGCGGTTCGCGGTCGATCTGGCTGTGCCGTTCACGAACAACGTTGCCGAACGGGCGGTCCGGCCGGTCAAGGTCCAACAACGCACGTCCGGCGGTGCCTGGCGCACGTTGGCAGGACTGGTCGACTTCGCGATCGTGCAGTCCTACCTGGACACCGCCACGAAATGGGGTCTGGACAAGCTCGCCGCACTCCGGCAGTTGTTCACAACCGGCGCATGGCTGCCACCAGCGCTCATCCCAGGTGAATAGCTACTCCTGGAGCCGTTGCTGCCGGCGGTGAGCCAGGGTCGGGGCGGGCGTTGGGGAAACCGCCGTCAGGTGATCAACGGAATTTTGTGGCGGATGCGGACCGGTGCGCCCTGGCGGGACGTGCCGGAGCGGTACGGGCCCTGGAAGACCTGCTACGAACGGTACCGGCGGTGGGCGGTGGATGGCACCTGGGCGCGGGTGAAACAGCAGGTCATCGCCCGTGCGGAAGCTCGCGGGGAGATCGACTGGGATGCCCAGGTCGACTCCACGGTGGTGCGGGCTCATCAGCATGCCGCCGGTGCCCGTAAAAGGGGCTGAGTCCGGAGGAATCACGGGCAGCCCAAGGATTGGGCCGGTCCCGGGGTGGTCTCACGTCCAAGATCCACACTATCACCGATGGTCGAGGAAGATCACTATCGACTCGGATTACGCCAGGCCAAGCAGCTGATGTGACCCAGCTGGTGCCGCTGTTGGATCAGGTCGCGGTGCGCCGGCCCGGTGGTGTTGGCCGGCCTCGTCAACGGCCGGACTCGTTGACTGGGGACAGAGCCTATGGCAGCAAGGCCAATCGGGCTGTGTTGCGACAACGGAAGATCAAGACGGTGATTCCGCTGCGTCGGGATCATGTCGCCAACCGGCTGCGTAAGGGATCGGCGGGTGGGCGTCCACCGAGTTTTGATGCCCGGCACTACAAGCGACGTAATCAGGTTGAGCGGGGTTACAACCGCCGTAAGCAGTTCCGGGCGTTAGCCACGCGCTACGACAAGTTAGGTCTGCACTGGCAGGCGACCAACGACATCGTCGAGACGATCGACTGGCTCCGTGCTACACCAGACAAGTCACGACGTGACCCGGCGGACACGCTCTAAGATGATCGGGTGCGCATCGCCCGAATCGCTCAGCCGGATGGGTTCGCCTTCGTCGCCATCGACGGGGAGGGGACCGACCCGGCCGGCCTGCACGCCGTGGAGATCGCCGGGAACCAGGTCGCCGAACCGGAGTTCACCGGCCGCCGCTGGCCGCTGGCCGACGTGCGGCTGCTCGCGCCGATCCTGCCGTCCAAGGTGGTCGGCGTCGGCAAGAACTACGCCGACCACGCCAGGGAGATGGGCGGCGAGGCCCCGGCCGACCCGGTGATCTTCCTGAAGCCGTCCACCGCGATCATCGGGCCCAACGTGCCGATCGAACTGCCGGCCAGTTCGAACCGGGTGGACTTCGAGGGCGAGTTGGCCGTGGTCGTCGGCGCGGTGTGCCGGGACGTGCCGGCTGCCAGGGCCAACAGCGTCATCCTCGGCTACACCGTGGCCAACGACGTGACCGCCCGCGACCAGCAGGCCGCGGACGGCCAGTGGACGCGGGCCAAGGGCTACGACACGTTCTGCCCGCTCGGCCCGTGGATCGAGACCGCCATCGACGCCTCGGACGTGCGGCTGCGCACCATGCTGGACGGCGAGATCAGGCAGGACTCCCGCACTTCTGAGCTGCTGCACGACATCGGCGCGCTGATCGAGTGGATCACCCGCGTGATGACCCTGCGGCCCGGCGACCTGATCCTCACCGGCACGCCGGCCGGCGTCGGCCCGATGAGCGCCGGCCAGACCGTGTCGGTGACCATCGACGGCATCGGCGCGCTCGCCAACCCGGTCGTCAACCGCTGACGCGCCTGGCAAAGGCGGGGGCGCGTTCCGGCCGGATGCCGATGCCGATCAGGTAGGCCGGCACGATCGCCAGCCCGGGCATCCGGCGCATCACCGCGATCGGCGCCTTCGGCATGGCGCTGCGCGTGCCATCGACCACCGGTGTGAACAGCGAGTCGTGCAGACGCCGTTGCAGGCCCTGGATCAACGCGGTCTGGAACCGGCGCCTGCGCCGCACCTTCGCCAGGTCCGCCTCCTCAACGCGGTGTCGGCGCAGCGGCCCGGCCAGCAGGCGCGCCGCGGCGACGGCGTCCTGGATCGCCAGGTTGATGCCGACGCCACCGGCCGGTGACATGGCATGTGCCGCGTCACCGATGCACAGCAAGCCGTCGACGTGCCAGCGGCAGCGTGTTGAGCCGGACGTCCAGGAACTTCACGTTGTCCATGTCCCGGATGGCGTCCACCTCGTGGGCGAATTCCGGGAACAGGCCGGCGATCCTGGCCCGGAACCGCTCGATGCCCTCCGCGCGCAGCGTCGCGTCGATGCCCTTGCGGGCCAGCAGCGCGATCTGGAAGTACTCGGTCCGGTTGATCGCAAGGCCGATCTGCTGGTCGTTGATGCGGGCGGTCAGGCCGGGACCGTTGTCGTCGTGCTCACGAGGCAGCCGGAACCACCACGTGTCGACCGGACACGGGTACTCGTGCGGCACAAGGCCCGCGGCCCGGCGCAACACCGACCAGCGGCCGTCCGCGGCCACGGTCAGGTCGGCACGCAACTCGCCGGGACCGTCCGGCCCCTGGTAGGTCACGCCGACGACCCGGCCGTCCTCGAGCACGGTTCCGGTGGCCTCGGTGTTCATCCGCAGCCGGAACGTGGGCTCGGCCTTGCCGGCCTCCGCCAGCAGGTCCAGCAGGTCCCACTGCGGCACCATCGCGACGTACTTGTGGCGGCCCGGCAGCCTGCGGAAGTCGTTCATGACGACCGGTTCGCCGTCCGGGTCGGGAACTCGATGCGGTCGACCCGGCTCACCGGCAGTCGCGCGAACTCCTCGCCGAGGCCCAGGTCGTCCAGCAGGCGCAGCGTCGCGGGGTGCACCGTGTCACCGCGGAAGTCACGCAGGAAGTCACCGTGCTTCTCCAGCACGGTCACGTCGACACCAGCCCTGGCCAGCAGCAGCCCGAGCACCATGCCGGCCGGCCCGCCGCCGGCCACCACACATGTGGTCTGTTCGGTGGTCATCTCCCCAGCTCCTCTTTTTCAACGGTAGTTGAATATCACCCAGGGTGGTCCAGCGAAACTCGCGTGTCAGCCGAACGCTGAACGGGTTATGGATGAGCGCAGCGCAGTTCCCGTCCGGGCCCGGTTCTCCCCGTCGCCCACCGGCATCCCGCACGTCGGCATCATGCGGACCGCCCTGTTCAACTGGGCTTTCGCCCGGCACAACCGGGGCAAGTTCGTCTTCCGCATCGAGGACACCGACGCGGCACGGGACTCCGAAGAGAGCTACCAGGCCCTGCTGGACGCGCTGCGCTGGCTGGGGCTGGACTGGGACGAGGGCGTCGAGGTCGGCGGCCCGTACGGTCGTACCGGCAGAGCGAGCGCCGCGCCATCCACACCGACGTGGCGCACAAGCTGTTCGCGGCAGGCGAACTCTACGAGTCCTACACCACCAACGACGAGGTCGAGGCGCGACACCGCGCCGCGGGCCGCGACCCGAAACTGGGCTACGACAACGCCGACCGCGACCTGACCGAACAGCAGCGCGCGGGGTACCGGGCGCAGGGCCGGGAACCCGTGCTGCGGCTGCGGATGCCGGACGAGGACATCACGTTCACCGACCTGGTGCGCGGCGAGATCACGTTCCGGGCCGGCACGTGCCCGACCCGGTCCTGGTCAGGGCCAACGGAGATCCGCTCTACACCCTCACCAACCCGGTGGACGACGCGCTCATGCGCATCACTCACGTGCTGCGCGCCGAGGACCTCCTGCCCTCGACTCCGCGCCAGATAGCGCTCTACGCGGCGCTGCGGCGGATCGGGATCACCGACTTCACGCCCGCGTTCGGTCACCTGCCTCTGGTGAGCGGCGAAGGCAACCGGAAACTGTCCAAGCGGGATCCCGAGACCAACCTGTTCCTGTACCGGGACCGCGGCTTCCTGCCGGAGGGACTGCTCAACTACCTTGCGCTGCTGGGCTGGTCGATCGCGGAGGACCGCGACGTGTTCAGCCTCACCGAGATGGTCGAGGCGTTCGACGTCACCAGGGTCAACCCCAACATGGCCCGTTTCGACGTGAAGAAGGCGGAAGCGATCAACGCGGCGCACCTGCGCGCACTGCCGGTGGCGGAGTTCGTCACGCGCGTCACGCCGTATCTCGCCAAGGCCGGTCTGCTGCCCGAACAGCCATCCCCCAGCAGCCACGCGTGTGTTTGACCGCGATCGCGCCCCATGGTGCAGCCAAGCGCATCACGGTGCTGTCCGAGGCAGTCGGAATGCTCGCGTTCCTGTTCACCGAGGACGAATCGTCGCACCCGGAAGCGGAGTCCGTGGCCAAAACGCTCGGCCCCGACGCCAGAATCCCGGTCCTCGACGACGGCCATCGCCGCGCTGGACGCGCTGCCCGAGTGGACAGTCGTCGGCACTCGAGAGACGCGCTGAAGGAGGCACTGGTCGACGGCCTGGGTCTCAAGCCGCGCAGGGCGTTCGCCCCCGGTTCGGCTAGCGGTAGCCGGTCGGACGGTGTCGCCCCCACTGTACAAGTCGATGGAGCTGCTGGGCCGCGACCGCACGATGAACAGAAAGCGCAACGCACGCCGCGTCTAAGATGTTAGACCCACAGGTGGGAACCAGCGAAAATTTCACCGCGTTGGACAGATCGAAGCCAAGATGACTTCGGGCATAGCCTGACCCCGGGTGACTTCACGCCGCCGCGCACCCCGTGCCCCCACCAAGGCTCACGGACACGGGCAACGCGTCCGGCAGCGGTGTCCGGGCGGTCTGTCTGGACGTCGACGACACCCTGGTCGACCACAGCGCAGCCGCACGCGCCGCGCTGGCGTTTGTTGATAGGACACGACAACCTGTGGCCGCTCTGGCAACAAGTTAGCCGACCACCACGTCGCCAGGGTGGTTGATGGTGTGGTCAACTCGGACACCATGCGCTGGCAGCGCACCAAGGACTTCTTCAGCTACCTCGGCGAGCCCCTCACGGACGGCGAGGCGCAGCGGCGCGAGGACATCAGGGTCCGCGCCATGCAGGCAGGGTGGGCGTTGTACGACGATGTGGTGCCGTGCCTGGAATGGCTCAACGCGGTAGGCGTGCGCATCGCGGTGGTCACCAATGCGTCCGGCTGCTATCAGCGCACGAAACTGGCCGACCTGGGCCTGGCCGGATTCATTTGACGAAGTAGTCATCGCAGGCGAACTCGGTGCAGCCAAACCCGACCCCGTGATTTTCCACACCGCCTGCGCCCGCCTGGGATTCCCACCCGCCGAGGTCGCGCACGTAGGTGACCGCCTCGACCTGGACGCCATCGCCGCCAGAGACGCGGGCCTGGCCGGCGTCTGGCTCAACCGCACCGGCCCGGTGGACGGCACCCTCCCCGGCGGCGTCTCCATGATCACCGGCCTTGACCTACTGCCTGAGCTGCTGGTCTGCGACCTGGACCTGGTACCCCACTGACCCGATTTCCATCAGGCGACCGCACTGGTCTACCATTCGCCATCAACAGGAGGACTACAGGTCAGGGGTAGGTCAACCACGGCCCGAAGATCCTGTTGGGGTATGGTGTAATTGGCAGCATCCATTGATTCTGGTTCAGTTAGTCTAGGTTCGAGTCCTGGTACCCCAGCCAAGAACAACAGCATAAGCACTACATTGAAAGTTCCTGGCCCCGTCGTCTAGCGGCCTAGGA
>CAVPCF010000119.1:0-37337 GCA_963702275.1 Candidatus Melainabacteria bacterium | reverse complement strand
TTATGTTATGTAATTTTTGCTTGGTTCGAGTACGTATTGCTAATATAGGGCTTGCGAATACAGGGCTTTCGGCTGTAGCGTGGGAGCGAACCCCTATTCCCGGAGCGAACCCCTATTCCTGGGTGAGCCCCTATTACAACTAGTTGTAATACCGCGGCGCGGAAGCGACCGACGGGTGTGCCTTAGGCATATATATGGTGTTAGGCGTGTTCAGAATTTATTCTGAGCACTGTGGTATTTTGGCGCAGTTGGCAAGTGTACAAGCCTAACCACACTTGTTACATTAGCATTAATACCTATCATTGTGTAACTTCTAAAGCAAGTGCCTATTATAGTGAACTCGACCGTGCCGGCGTTGACGTAGCCGATCTGCCGGGCGAACGTCACCGCGTCGGCGCAGATCCGTTGCCGCAGTTCGGGATCGAGGTTGGGGGCGGGCGCGATCTCGATGACCTTCTGGTGCCGCCGCTGCACCGAACAGTCCCGCTCGTACAGGTGCACGACGTTGCCGGCGCCGTCGGCGAGCACCTGCACCTCGATGTGCCGCGGCTCGATGACGGCCTGCTCAAGGAACACGGTGGCGTCACCGAACGCGGACTCGGCCTCGCGCATCGCGGCTTCCAGCGACTCGCGCAGTGCCGACGGCTCCATGACCCGCCGCATGCCACGGCCGCCGCCGCCGGCCACGGCCTTTACGAACAGCGGAAACCCGATCTCGCCCGCCGCGTCGAGAATGGTCGGCACGTCGTCGGAGGGCGCGGACGAGTTCAGCACCGGCAGGCCGGCGGCCCGTGCCGCCGCGACCGCGCGGGCCTTGTTGCCGGTCAGTTCCAGCACCTCGACGGTCGGCCCGACGAACGTGATGCCGGCGTCCCGGCAGGCGGCGGCCAGTTCCGGGTTCTCCGACAGGAAGCCGTAACCGGGGTAGATGGCGTCGGCGCCCGCCTTGCGCGCCGCGCGGATGATCTCCTCGACCGACAGGTAGGCGCGAACCGGGTGGCCCGGTTCGCCGATCTCGTAGGCCTCGTCGGCCTTCAGCCGGTGGGTCGAGTTGCGGTCCTCGTGCGGGAACACGGCCACGGTGCCGGCCCCGAGCTCGTACGCCGCCCGGAACGCCCGAATCGCGATCTCACCACGGTTCGCGACCAGCACCTTGCGAAACATCCCGGCTCCCGTCCGTCGTTCGGCATGGGCACGCTACCGCGCCCGTCCCGGCGACCGGGAGCATCGGCCCAGGTGATGGACATCATTTCAGCTCCCGTGACCCGCCGCTCGACTGCCGAGGCCAATGATCGTGGCGCACGCGAGCCGCTACGCCGCCCTGCCGCTCGTCGACACCTTGGTCACGAGTCTGGACCAGGGCCGGACGCCGACCGGCCGGGTCGGGACCGGGGGGTTCTCGCCGGTACGCCAGGCACCGCCGAGCAGTCTGGACCAGGGCCGGACGCCGACCGGCCGGATCGGGACCGGGATTCTCGCCGGCCACGCCAGGCACCGCCGAGCAAGGGGCCGGGCGGCTGATTGGCTGATTGCCGCAACCCCTTCCGCGCTGATTGCCGCAACGCTCCGCGCCGCAACCCTCGCTGCCTCCGCGCCGCAACCCTCGCTGGCTGCGCGGTGGGGCCTCTGTCGCGAGCGGGGGGCTGTTTTGCTGTTTCGCTAACGAACGAGACCGGGTGATTTGATCCCGGATTCGGGGAATGTCACCTGATCGGATGATCATCACGCGGGGAGTTCGAGGTGGGTGCGGTGCCGTTTCTTGTGGTGTCAGTGGATCATACCGCTGCGTTGGACCGTGCGCTCGGCTTCAAGCTGTGTGCGAAGGACTGCTCAAGTCGGGGTTGAACACAGTTCGCGAACGGCGATCCTGCTGGCGTCTGTGCCGACGCGGGTGCAGGCGCGCAGGGCGCCGGGAGTCGACACGCGCACCATCCGGGTGGTGGCGCGCAGTGTGCCGGTGCCGTGCGTGGTGGCGGTGGCCAGTGGCACCCACGCGTGGCCGAATGCCCGGTACTCGACCGTTTCGGTCAGCCAGTGCGGCGTGTCGTCACCGGAGACGGCGTAGCTGCCCGAGCCGGCACGGCCCGAGACCAGGTTCACCAACTCGACGCAGAGCAGCGCCTTGGTGAAGTGGCCGTGGCTGCCGCCGTTGGAGATCAGGCAGGTCGGGACCGACGGCGCGGCCGACGCCACCGGCGCGAGACCGAACACCGCCGTGACCAGGACCCCGAGCACGATGAGCTTCCGCATACCGGACAGCGGAGCACAACCCGACCTCACCCGCCCGCCAGGTAACCCGGTGGAGTGACAAGGCTCCCAAGAACAGGCCCACCCGGCCGACTCAATGGGTCATCAGTGCTTGCCGACCACCCGAAGTCGGCCGGGCGCCCCAGGAAGAAGGGGGCGCCCGGCTGACCAAGAGACAAGAGATCAGCCCACTGAAGACACCATCTGCGGCTGCATGCCGCCGACGTAGCTCAACGGACCCAACAGGTCACCAGTGCTTGCTGACCACCGCACCCGTCTTCGGGTCCAGGATCACCGGCCGGGTGTCCGGGAACTGGTGGAAGTTCAACATGTTGGTCAACGTGCCGGCCAACTTGTCGAACGAACCGTTGCCGAGGCGGCCGAGGCCCCAGTTGTCCTCGATGAACTTGGCTACCGACGACTGGTCGGTCCGGGTGTGGTCGACGTAGTTCTCCTTGCTGAACGGCGAGATGACCAGCAGCGGCAGGCGCGGGCCGTAGCCACAGCGGTCCGAGCCGCCGGTCAGCGCGATGGGTACGCCGGTGCAGATCGGGGAGTCCTTCGCGGTGTCCTGCGAACCGTTGACGATCACCGAGTTGACGTGGTCGTACCAGCCGTCCGAGTCGTCGTAGGCGACGACGATCGCGGTGCTGCGCCAGTCAGGGGACTTCTGGATCGCGTTGATCTCGGTGGCCAGGAACGTCTGCTCGTCCAGCGGGTCGGAGTAGCCGGCGTGCCCGTCCTGGAATTCCGAGGCCTTCAGGAAGCTGACTGCCGGCAGGTTGTCCGACTTCAGGGCGGTGGTGAAGTCGGTCAGGTCGTAGTTGTGGTTGGCCTGGTCGGTCTTGCCGATCATCGACGGCGAACTGGGCGGCAGGTGCTTCGGGTTCGCGGTCGACTGGTAGTAGCTGAACGGGTTGTGGTGCGGGCTGTAGTCGGGCACTGCGAAGCCGCCGACGTTGGTGTGCGACGCGCCGCAGACCGCGAAGCCCGCGGCGTTGGTGCTGGTCGGCTTGAAGCCGCCCTGGAACCAGCCCCACGTGATGCTCTTGGAGTTGAGCAGGTCACCGACGTTGCGGCCCTGGAGCGCGGCCAGGTTGTTGGTGCTGGTGTGGCTGTTGCCCGAGCAGTTGTCGAACGCCGGGTCCGGGTCGCCGAACACGGAGCCGACGCCCTGCGCGTTGGGCGAGCCGACCACGGACGGGTCGTTGACCTGCTGGCCGGTCGACGGGCTGACCGCGATGGCGTCGTTGGTCGAGCCGGAGATCAGGTTCAGCGCGCCGGGCGTGGATGGCCCGAACTGGGTGCCGAACGAGTTGTCGCTCATCGCGAAGTTCTGGGCGTAGTTCCACAGGCCGGTGACGGTGTTGCCGTCGTAGTAGTCCATCACCAGGCCGGGCTGGCCGAACAGGATGGGCTGGCCGGTGCACTTGGACGTCTCGGTGTTCTGCACGAACGCGTTCATCGCGCCGCCGTTGACGGCTTTCTGCTCCGCGCTGTAGCCGTGGTTCTGGTCGCAGGTCAGCGGCTGGGTGGACGCCAGCCGCTGCGGGTTGAAGAGGTTGGGGTTGTTGTTGAGCAGCGCCGGGGTCAGGCCGTTGACCGCCGGGGTGTGCTTGGCCGCGGTGAACTTGGTGCCATCGGTGTTGGTCGCCTTCGGGTAGGTGCCGAAGTAGTGGTCGAACGAGATGTTCTCGTCGAACAGCACGACCAGGTGCTTGATGGGGGTGGCGGTCCGGCCGACGCCCCAGTGGGCCGCGGTTAACGTGGCCGTGGACTGGTTCGCGGCCGCACAACCGGCCAGCGTCAAGCCCACGACTGCGGCGGCCGACACTGCCGTCACCGCGCCACGGGACCAACTTGGTCGCCGTGGACTCGTTGACTCATACGACACTTGTCCTCCTCGGTGCGGAACTTCGTTCTGTTCGGGATTGCCGGGTTTGGTTGTCACGGGCCGTGGTTCAGCCCAGCATCGACCGTCCGAAGTGGTCGGACGAGTCGTGCACGCCGGGCAGGGCGAAGAAGTAACCGCCACCGAACGGCGAGATGTAGTCGACGAGGGGCTCGCCGATGAGCCTGGTCTGGATCGCCTCGAACTGGCGTTGGATGTCCTGCTGGAAACAGCTGAAGATCAGTCCCTGGTTGAGGTTTCCGTTGGCGTCCATGCCGAGGTCGTAGTTGTAGCCGTGGCGCAGGATGCGGTTGTCGTCGGTTTTCTGGGTTCTCGGGTTGGCCAGCCGCATGTGCGCGGTCAGCGGGATCGCGGTGCCGATCGGGTCCTTCGGGTAGTTCGGCGGGTCGAACTCGTGATCGCCGTCCAGCGGCGCGCCGGAGTCGCGGCGCCTGCCGAACATGTTCTCCTGTTCCGAGACCGACACCCGGTCCCAGAACTCCACCAGCATCCGGATCAGCCGGACGACCTGGTAGCTGCCGCCCGCGGTCCAGGCAGGCTCGCCGTTGCCGTTGCCGGCCCAGATCAGGCTGTTCATCAGCGTCGCGTCGCCGGTGGACGGGTTGGCCGTGCCGTCCTTGAAGCCCATCAGGTTGCGCGGGGTGCCGGACGGGCGGGGTGGGCTGGTGAAGCCGTCCAGCCGCCAGCGCACCTGCATCGCGCCCCTGGTGTGCCGGGTGAGGTCGCGGACGGCGTGCAGCACGGTGTCGTTGTTCGGCGCGGCCACCTGGAGCAGCAGGTCGCCGTGGCACCATGCCGGGTCGAGATCGTCGTTGGGGAACATCCGCATCGCGGTCAGCCGGGCCGGCTTCCGGTCGGCGAGGCCGTAGCGGTCGTCGAACAGCGACGCGCCGACGCCGGTGGTGACCATCAGCCCGTCCGCCGGCACGGCCGCGCCGAGCACGCCGGAATCCGACGGCGGCCCGGTGATGCCGACCGGCGCGGGTTGGCCGCCGCCGGTCAGGAAGCGGACCCGGTCGGTCAGGGTCCGCAGCAGGTCGGTCAGCTCGGTCCGGTTCGCGGCGATCACGTCGAACGACAGGAACGCCGACTGCCGGGCGAGCGGACTGACGATGCCGGCCTGGTTCACGCCGTGGAACGGCACGGCGGGCGCGCGGCCGTCGGTCAGGTCGGGCTGCGCCGCGTCGGCCGGGATGGCGGCCGCCGTCGCCGCGCCGAGCAGCGCTCCGGTGAGGAACGACCGCCGACCGATGCCCCTGCTCATGACACCCGCCGTGGTTCCGCGATGGCGGCGACCGGGGCGAGCAGCTCCACGAGCTGGCTCAGCGTGCCGTCGAGGCGCTCGCGGGTGGCCTTGGTGAGTTGGCTCACCGGGGTCCACGTGCCGGCCGGCGTGCGCTGCGCCTCGACGAGTGCCTGGAAGCGCTGGGCCCAGGTGTCCACATCGGATAGTTGCGGGTACCTGGTGGCCAGCAGCGGGCGGAGCACTGCGAGCACCTCGCGGTCACCCGCCAGGTTCGCGTCCGCGGTGGCCAGGCTGGTGCCGCTGCCCTCGTCGGTCCGGCCGGTCAGTTCGAACTGGAGGGTGTTCTCCATGATCTCGTGCGCCCGCAGGCCGAGGTCCACCGTCTGCGGTTCGATCTTGGGCAGTGCGGCCCGCAGGCCGTGCACGAAACCGTCGAGCTGGTCGGTGACCGTGGCCAGCGACGCCGCGCTCTCCCCGTGCCACAGGCCGTACTCAACGCGGTGGAAGCCGGTGAAGCCGGGATCGGCGACCCCGCCGGGTAGGCCCGCGGTGGTGCCGTTGATCTGGCCGTCGAAGTCGCCGAACGCGCTGTAGGCGGCGCCAAGGGTCTCGTAGGTCAGGTGCGCTGGCAGCCAGTCGGTTCTGGCCGTGGCCAGATCGCCCGCCTTGACGGCGGTGTCCAGCGCATCGGTCTTCGTGACCAGGTCGGCGACGCCGGTGGCCAGGTAGGCCTGGTAGGTCTTGAGCGGGCCGAGCAGGTCGGAGTTGCTGACCGGCACGGCGGCCGCGTTGGCCGTGGCGTGGCCGCCGATCCGCACCGCGGGGCCCATCACCGGGTCGGTGTCCTCGATCAGGCAACGGATCGCGTACGTGCCGGGACCAAGCGTGACCTGGACCGGCTGGCTGGTGTTGGCGCCGAGCCCGTCGACCTCGCCGTACACCTTGCCGTCGTTCGGGCCGCCGACCTCGACCACGTCGGCCTCGGCGTTGTTCGAGTCCGCGTTGGTCAGCACGAGTGTCTGGGCGCCGCCGGCCGGCCGGGTCCAGCCCTGGCCGCAGTTGCTGCGGGAGACCGTGATGGTGTTCGGCGTCGCCGCCGTCCGCTGTGTGGTCCCGCCTGGCCACACCACGATCAGCACCGCGCCCACGGCCACCAGCGCCACGAGGGTGACCAGCACCTGCCGTCGGCTCGGACGCCAACGGGGCACGCCGTCATCCGGCGTCGGGGCCTCGGGCACCGCGATTGCTCCCTTGCGGCAGGCGGCTCGACCAGGATCGAGGTGTTCGGTCTGGGGCGAACGAATGCTAAGCCGTGCCGGTAACTATTCGAGCTCGTCAGAGCCCTTCCGGCGGACCATTAACCTCGTCTTCACCCGTACTTTCCCGCCAGCTTCCCCAGCGGTGTCGTGCCCGTCAACGGCCGACCGTCGGTAATCGCGGTGCTACGACTTCTCCAGGTACTCCGCGCCCTGCTCGTCGACCAGTTCGGACACCATGCCGGCCAGGCCGGGGTGGCTGGTCAGGGTCGGGTCGGCGTCGACAAGTTCGCGGGCGACCGTTCTGGCCTGCTCGATCACCTCGACGTCGCGCAGCAGCGACAGCATCCGCAGCGGAGCTGCGGCCGGACTGGGCCGCGCCCAGGATGTCGCCCTCGCGGCGCATCTCCAGGTCGAGCTGGGCCAGTTCGAAGCCGTCCAGCGTGTTCGCCACGGCGTCCAGGCGCTCCCGGCTGCCGGTGCCGTCCGGGACCTCGGTGACCAGCAGGCACAGGCCGGGCGCGGTGCCCCGGCCGACCCGGCCGCGCAGCTGGTGCAGCTGGCTGACGCCGAAACGGTCCGCGTCCATGATCGCCATCACGGTGGCGTTCGGCACGTTCACGCCCACCTCGACGACCGTGGTCGCGACCAGCACGTCCACCTCGCCCGCCGCGAAGGCCCGCATCACGGTGTCCTTCTCGTCGGCGGGCAGGCGGCCGTGCAGGATGGCCACCCGCAGCCCGTGCAGCGCGCCCTCGGCCAGTTTCGGTGCCACGTCCAGCACCGCCAACGGCGCCCTCCGGTCGGTGTCCGAATCGGACGGTGGCGGCCCGTCGACGTCCTCACCTGCCGCGGCCGCCTCGCCGATCCGGGGGCACACGACGTACGCCTGGTGGCCCGCGCGGACCTCCTCGATGATCCGCTGCCATGCCCGGTCCAGCCAGCCTGGCTTCTCCGCCACCGGCACCACGGACGTGGTGATCGGCGAGCGGCCTGCCGGCAGTTCGCGCAGCGAGGACGTCTCCAGGTCGCCGTAGACGGTCATCGCGACCGTGCGTGGGATCGGCGTCGCCGTCATGACGAGCACGTGCGGGCTGGTGTCCGTGCCGGCCCTGGTGCGCAGCGCGTCGCGCTGCTCGACGCCGAAGCGGTGCTGCTCGTCGACCACCGCGAAACCCAGGTCCGCGAAGGACACCTTGTCCTGGATCAGGGCGTGCGTGCCGACCACGATGCCGGCCGCGCCGCTGACCGTGTCCAGCATGGCCTGCCGCCGCTGCGCGGTGTTCAGCGAGCCGGTGAGCAGCGTGATCCGGGTGGCGTTGTCCGCGGCGCCCAGTTCGCCCGCCATGGCCAGGTCGCCCAGCAGTTCGGCCAGCGAGCGGGCGTGCTGCGCGGCCAGCACTTCGGTCGGCGCCAGCATTGCCGCCTGCCGGCCGGCATCCACGACCTGGAGCATCGCGCGCAGCGCCACCAGCGTCTTGCCGGAGCCGACCTCGCCCTGGAGCAGGCGGTTCATCGGGTGCACACCGGACAGGTCCGCGGTGATCGCGGCGCCGACCTCCTCCTGGCCGCGGGTCAGCGTGAACGGCAGCTTGGCGTCGAACAGGTCCAGCAGGCCGCCGTGGATCGGCGGGCAGGCCGGCGCGGGACGGTGGCCTGCGGACTGCCTGCGTTGTGCCAGCACCAGTTGCACGGCCAGCGCCTCGTCCCACTTCAACCGGTGCTGCGCCCGTGCGATGTCGCCGAGGTCGGCCGGTTTGTGGATGCGCCGCAACGAATCCTCGAGACCGGCCAGCTTGCGTTCCCGCCGCAGCGACTCCGGGAGCGGGTCCTCCGTACCGTCCCAGACGTCAAGCACCTGGAGCACGCAGCGGCGGATCGACCAGGTGGGCAGGCCCGACGCGGCCGGATACACCGGGATCAGCGCGTTCGCGAAATCCTCCACTGTGGACTCGTCGGCATCCTCGTCCAGCAGTTGGTATTCCGGGTTCAGCAGTTGCAGGTTGCCACGGAAGGCGTTGACCTTGCCGGCGAACAGGCCGCGCTTACCGGGTAGCAGCTCGCGTTCCCGCCACGCCTGGTTGAAGAACGTGCACGTCAGCGGGCGGTGGCCGTCGGTGATCCGCACCTCGAGGATGGTGCCGCGCCGGTTGCGCATGGTGCGCTTGCTGGCCCGCTCCACCTGGGCCAGCACGGTGGCGTGCTCGCCGAGTTCCAGGCCGGCCACGTCGGTCAGCTCGCCGCGTTCGGCGTAGCGGCGCGGATAGTGGCGCAGCAGGTCGCCCACGGTGTGCAGGTCCAGGGCCTTGGCCAGGGCGTCGGCCGTCTTGCGGCCCAACGCCCCGTCCAGCGAATCCTCTAGTACGGCCACAGTCCTCCGTTCAGCGGGCTAGCTGCTGGGGCCGAAAATACCAATCGGCCCTGTCATTCCACGCCCAGCAGCAGGATCGCCTCGGCCTGACCGCCCGGGTAGCCGCTCAGCTCGACCTCGCGGTGTTCGGCGCGGACGTACTCGGCCAGGTCGTCGACCAGGCTTTCCGGCGCGGCCGCGCCCGGCAGCGCGGTGACCAGTTCGCCGCCGCCGGCCAGCATCCGGTCCAGCAGGTGTCTTGCCGCGCCGATGACGAGTGGCCCGGTCGCCGGGCCCGGCTCGATCAGCACGATCTCACCGTCCAGCAGGCCGAGCACGTCGCCCGGCTGGCAGACGCCGACCCAGGTGATGCCCTGCTCCTGCGCCACGGTCAGCTCACCCCGGCGGGTCGCGGCCGCGGCCTCGGCCATGGCCACCACGTCGTCGCCGGGCCTGCGGGCCGGGTCGTGCACGGCCAGCGCCGCGAGGCCCTGCACGGGCGACAGCGTCGGCACGACCAGCACGTCCTGGCCGGCCAGCACGACCTCGGTCACCGCGGCGGCCAGCACCTCGCCGAGTTCGTCGGAGTTGGGCAGCACCGTCACGTGCGATGCCTGCGTGCCGGCCAGCACCGCGACCACGTCGGACGCGGCCGGTATCTCGTGGTCGGCCAGTTGCAGCACGGTCGCGCCCTCGTTGCGGAACACCTCGGCGATGCCAGAACCCCTGGCCAGCACCACAACCGCGCGTTCGACCGCGAACCGGGACGACGCGGCGGCGACCTGGTCGTCGAACCGGACCACCGCGATCCGCCGCGGCTTGCCCGCCTCGATGCCGGCCTCGATGGCCGCGCCGATGTCGTTGCAGTGCACGTGCACCGCCCACTGGCCACCGCCGTCGCCGACCACGGACACGCAGTCGCCCAGCCCGCGCAGCGTGCCGCGCAGTTCGTCGACGGCCCGTTCCGGCACCGCGGCCAGGGAGTACATCACCTCGTAGCCGTATTCGGTCGAGCCAGCCTCGCGCGCGGTGCGCAGCGAGTCGGCGTCCCGGAGCGCACGCGCGGTCTGGATCGGCGCGGACGGCCGTTCGCGGCCGGTGACCTCGGCGGCCAGTTCGTCCAGGACCAGCACCAGGCCCTGCCCGCCCGCGTCCACGACACCGGCCTTGGCCAGGACGTCCAGTTGTTTGGAGGTGCCCGCGAGCGCCGTCGTGGCGGCTTCGGCGGCGGCCGTGATCACCGTGGCCAGATCGTCGGTCGCGGTGTTGGCGGCGGCTTCGGCGGCGGCGTGCAGCACGGTCAGCATGGTGCCGGGCGCCGGGTCGCTGACCGCCCGCGCGGCCAGTTCGTCGGCCCTGGCCAGCGCGGCCCGCGCCTGGTAGGGGCGGGGTCCGAGCACCTCGGCGAGGCCGCGCAGCACCTGGGAGAGGAGCACGCCGGAGTTGCCGCGCGCGCCGGCCAGCGCGCCGCTGGCCAGCGCCGACCAGACGACCTCGAGATCGGACCGTGACTCGTCGGCACGCTCGGTGAGCGCGCGGGCCGCCGCGTCCTGGGCGGTCCGCATGGTGCCCAGCAGGTTCGTGCCGGTGTCCCGGTCGGCCACCGGGAACACGTTGATCCGGTCGATCGCCTCGCGGTGCTCGTCCAGGGTCTGCACGCAGGCGGCGGCCCACCGACGCACCGCGGCGGCATCCAACTGGTGCGACACCTGGCGATCCCTCCTCGTCAGCCTCCTGAGTGCACCGAGCGTATCCGGGGGCGGTTTGGTGGCTCTGCCCGCGACGCGTTACTCTGGTTGGGTCGCCCGGCTCGACCGGGTTCGTTTTGTGTTCGGATGGCCCGCTTCGGGCGCACATCCAGGCAACGACTTTAAGGAGTGTCTGACGTGGCTGCCGTTTGCGACGTCTGTGGCAAGGGGCCCGGCTTCGGCATGTCGGTCTCGCACTCGCACCGGCGCACCCACCGCCGGTGGAACCCGAACATCCAGACCGTGCGCGCGAAGATCGGCATCTCGCAGCGCAAGCGCATGAACGTGTGCACCTCCTGCTTGAAGGCCGGCAAGGTCACGCGCGGCTGAGATACTTTGCTGCAACGGCCCGGACGTGACCGTCCGGGCCGTTTGTCACGTAGTGGCTGTTATGCGCTCGTAGTGGCTCTCGAAGGACTGTCCGTGGTTGTCAAGGCCACTCGTCGCATCTGTGCACAACTTGGCAGCCATCCACAGATTGCCGGCGAACCCCCCATTCAGGGCTTGACAGGCATAGGTTGGAAAAGGGCCGTAGCCCCCAGGGTTGGGCGGGGGACTGTCTCTTTGGGGCGGGGCTGTCCACTGTTGTGTTGAAGTCTGTCCGCGGTGTTCGGGGTTCTGCCTGCGGTGTTGGGGAGGCTGTCAGCGATGTTCGAGGCAGCCGCGGTCGTTATGGGAGCTTCCAGTCGATGGGCTCTGCGCCCTGCTTGGTGAGTAGGTCGTTGGTGCGGCTGAACGGACGGGAGCCGAAGAAGCCGCCTGCCGCCGACATCGGGCTGGGGTGGGCCGACTCGATGCACGGCACGGCGCCCAGCAGCGGTCGCAGGTTGCGGGCGTTGCGGCCCCACAGGATCGCGACCATCGGCTCGCCGCGGGCGGCCAGCGCTACGATCGCCTGCTCGGTCACTTCTTCCCAGCCCTTGCCCTGGTGCGAGTTGGGCCGGCCGGGCGCTACGGTCAGCGCCCTGTTGAGCAGCAGCACGCCGCGCTCGGCCCAGGGGGACAGGTCGCCGTTGGACGGCGGTGGGAAGCCGAGATCGTCGCCGTACTCCCGGAAGATGTTGACCAGGCTCGGCGGCAGCGGGCGCACGTCCGGGGCCACCGAGAAGCTCAGGCCGACCGGGTGGCCGGGGGTCGGATACGGGTCCTGGCCGACGATCAGCACCCGAACCTGGTGGAACGGCTGGCCGAACGCGCGCAGCACGTTCTCCCCGGCCGGCAGGTAGCGTCGGCCCGCGGCCACCTCGGCGCGCAGGAACTCACCCATCGCGGTGATCCGGTCGGCCACCGGGGCCAGGGCCTGCGCCCAGCCTGCTTCCACGGTCTCATTCAGCGGACGTCCGGCCATGGGCGGTCACTTTAGTCGGAGCGCCGGAGTGGCCGCCGCACTGGCTTCGCCGGAGCGGAGCGGAGGTGAAGCCGGTGCGTAACGGCGGCCGCGACCAATGTCACAGTCACTCAGTCCAGGCGGCGCAGTTCGGTCCGGTAGACCGCGATGTTCTCGACGTACTTGTCGACGATCCCCTGCCACGCGCCCTCCGGCACCTCGTAGCCCTCGCGAATCCTGGCCGGCACGCCCAGTGCCATCCGCCGCGCCGGGAGGTGGCCGTTGAACGAGATCACGCCACCGGCACCGAGAATCGCGCCACGTTCTACCACCGCGCCGTTGAGCACGACCGAACCGGACGCGATCAGGCAGTGGTCGCCGATGGTGGCGCCCTCGATGTGCACATTGTGGCCGATCACACAGTCATGGCCGATGACCGCAGGCGCGAACTCGGTGCAGTGGATCACCGTGCCGTCCTGCACGCTGGTCCGCTCGCCGATCTCGACGTAGCCGTAGTCGCCGCGCAGCACGGCTTGTGGCCAGACCGACGCGGACGCACCGATCCGCACGTCGCCGATCACGGTCGCGTCGGGGTGGACGTAGGCGTCGGCGTGGATCTTCGGCTCCCGCTGGCCCAGTGCGTAGATCGCCATCAGAGCAGCTTGCCGTAGCAGCGACTGCCGTCGTGGCACCGGTACATGCCGAACTTGGGGATTTCCGTGTAGCCAGCGGACTCGTACAGCGCGATCGCCTCTGGTTGTGCCGTGCCGGTTTCCAGGACGAGCCGGCGGCGACCGGCAACGCGGGCGGTGCGTTCCAGTTCGGCCAGCATCAGCCGGGCAATGCCGCGGCGGCGGTGTGTTGGCACCACGTACATCCGCTTGGCTTCCGCGTCGCCGTCGGCGAAGTGGGGCTCTGTCGAGTCGTGGGCGCGCCAACCGCCGCACGCCACGGCCCTGCAATCGGCGTAGCCGAGCACGAACAGGCCCTGCGGCGGCGCGAAGTCGGCCGCGTCGATCCGGGTTGCGTCGTGGCCGCCGTAGCGGACGACGTACTCCTGCTGCACCTCGTCGATCAGCTTGGCCGCGTCCGGATCGTGGTAGCCGACCGGCCGGAACACCGGTTCAGGAGAACGCACGCCAGTGCTCCCAACCCGCCTCGCGCTCATAGGCGCGGCCGTCCACAGTGACGCCGTTGCCCCTGGACACCGTGCCGATCGTGGTCCAGCCCTCCGGCACGGCGGCCTGCTCGCTGAACGTCGCGGCTAGGGCGTGGTCCTCGCCGCCGGTGAGCACCCAGTGCCGGGCGTCCGCGCCCAGCGCCGATGCCACCTCGACAAGGCGCTGCGGCACGTCGAGCAGATCCGTGCGCACGTCGACGTGCACGTTGGACTGGTCCGCGATGTGGCCCAGGTCGGCCAGCAGGCCGTCGGACACGTCGAGCATGGCGGTCGCCCCGGCCCTGGCCGCCTGGGCGCCCGCCGCGTACGGCGGTTCCGGGGCGCGGTGCGCGCCGACGACACTCACCGGGGACCGGAAACCACGGCCGAGCACCGCTAATCCGGCCGCCGACCAACCCAGCCTGCCGCACACCGCGACCACGTCGCCGGGCAGCGCACCGGAGCGGGTCACTGGCTCGCGGCCTTCAAGGTCGCCCAGCGCGGTGATCGACACCACCAGCATGTCGCTGGTCACCATGTCACCGCCGACGACGCCGGCACCGGCGCGGTTCGCCTCGGCCCAGATGCCGGTGGACATCTCCTCCACCACGGTCGCCCTCGTGTCACCGGGGCAGCCGAAACCGACCAGGATCGCGGTGGGAACCGCGCCCATCGCGGCGATGTCGGCCAGGTTCACCGCCACCGCCTTGCGGCCGACCTGTTCCGGTGTGGACCAGTCCAACCGGAAGTGCACGCCCTCCACCAATACGTCGGTGGTGGCCACGACCCGACCGTCCGGCGCGGCCACGACGGCCGCGTCGTCGCCGGGCCCCAGCAAGGTCGTCGCGGGTTGCGCCCGACCATCGGTCACGCGGTGAATGAGATCGAACTCACCCACATCGGCGACGGTATCCACCTCTTCAGGGGGCTCCGAGTGCACCATTGCCTCCTGCTCTGAATGGTCGGACCCCATAATGATCCCCATCTGGGGTACGTTAGCGGCCTCGCGTGCCGGCTGGCACGCCACTGGAGTTCCTACCCCGACCTGACCCGTCGACACGAAGGGGCACGCCGTGGTCCACGCATACATCCTCATCCAGACAGAGGTCGGCAAGGCAGCCGCGGTCGCGTCGGAGATCGCCGACATCCCCGGGGTCACCACGGCGGAGGACGTCACCGGTCCGTACGACGTGATTGTCGTCGCGGAAGCCGAAAACGTCGACCAGCTCGGCCAACTCGTCGTGGCCAAGGTACAGAACGTCGACGGGATCACCCGAACGTTGACCTGCCCGGTGGTCCATCTCGACCACTCCTGACCCGATGACCGTCCCGCAGACCAAAACCCTCTCCCCGCCGCTGATCGCCGCGCTGGTCCTCGCCGGCGTGCTGGTCCTGGGGATCGGCATCGCCGGCATCGTGCTGGGCACCGGCGCTGCCCCCGCTGCCGCGCCACCGAAACCCGCAGCGACCGGACCAGTGCCGTTGGTGCCGGTCGCCGCGCCGCAGGCCGGTTCCGCGTGGTGCGCCGCCCTGGCCAAGGCGCTGCCGGCCACGCTGGCCAACGGAAACACGCCACTGCACCGCAGGCCGCTCGCCGCGCCCGCGCCGCGGGCCGCCGCGGTGTGGGGTGCCGGCGACAGTCCGGTCGTGCTGCGGTGCGGGATCGAGCGGCCCCAGGAGCTGACGTCGACATCGGAACTGCTCGGCGTGTCCGGCGTGCGGTGGTTCGAGGTGACCGGGAACGGCGCGGCCACGTGGTACGCCGTGGACCGTGCCGCCGTTGTCGCGTTGACGTTGCCGCGGAGCGGCATCAACACGGGCCCGATCCAGGACGTGTCCGCCGCGATCAGCGCCACAATGCCCGCGGTGCCGGTGTTCTAGCGCAGGCCCGTGCCCCTGGCCATCGCCGTTTCCACCAACGTGGTCAGCAGGGTCGGATAGTCGACGCCGGTCACTGCCCACATCTTGGGGTACACCGACGTGGCGGTGAAGCCGGGCATCGTGTTCAGCTCGTTCAGGGTCACCGTGTCGTCCGGTCCGACGAAGAAGTCGACCCTGGCAAGTCCCTGGCAGTCCAGCGCGTTGAACGCGCGAATCGCCAATGCCCGCACCCGCGCGGTCACCGCGTCCGGCAATTTCGCCGGAATGTCGAACTCGCAGGCGCCGTCGACATATTTGGCGTCGAAGTCGTACCATTCCACGCCGTCGGCCACGACGCGGATCTCGGCCGGCAGCGAGGAATCCACCCGGCCGTCCGGGTATTCCAGTACCCCGCACTCGATTTCGCGGCCGTTGATCGCGGCCTCCACGATCACCTTCGGATCGATCCGACGGGCGGTCGCGATGGCCGCGTCCAGTTCGGCCCAGTCGGCCACCTTCGTGATGCCGGTGGACGAACCGGCACGCGCGGGCTTCACGAAAACGGGCAGCCCCAACCGTTTCCGGTCCGCGTCGGCCAACGTGTCGACGCCGCGCCGCAGCACCGCGTACGGCCCGATCGGCAGTCCCTCCGCGGCCATCAGCTTCTTGCCGAACTCCTTGTCCATGGCCGTGGCGCTGGCCAGCACCCCGGCCCCCGCGTAGGGAATGCCGGCCAGTTCCAGCAGTCCCTGGATGGTGCCGTCCTCACCGTAGGCGCCGTGCAGCACCGGAAAGACGACGTCGATCCCGCCGAGCACGTCGCCGACCCGGTCCGGCGGCGTCGCGACCAGCTCCGACGACACCGCGAGTTCGGTGGACGACTCGCCTGCCACCAACGCTCTCGGCTCGTTCGAGCCGAGCACCCACGCACCGTCCGAGGTGATCCCGACCGGCACCACCTCGAAGCGGTCCCGGTCGAGTTCGGACAGCACGCTTCCTGCGGACATGCAGGAGATGGCATGTTCGGTGCTGCGACCACCGAAAACCACCGCCACGCGAAGTTTGCCCTCGGTCATGTCGACTGACCTTACCTACCCGGACCTGGGTGCCGGCGCCGCCGTGGTCATCGCGGTGGCCAGCAGCCCGACCAGCACCGGCAGCACGGACTGCAACTCAAGCCGCGAACAGGCGGTATAGCCGATCGCGATGCCGTGCCAGGTCGGTCGCAGGTCGTGGTGGCGGGCCAGGCCGTCCAGCGTGATCCCGGCGGCCCGGCCCGCATCGACCACCTGCCGTTCTGCCGCCGCCGACGGCAACTGCACCACCACGTGCGCGCCCGCGTCGTCGCCGAGCACCCCGAGTCCGGCCCTGTCCAGCGCGCCGACGACGAGTTCCCGCCGGGCGGACAGTTCGCGGCGCAACCGGCGCAGGTGCCGCCCGAGATCGCCGTGCCGTGCCAGCTCGATCAACACGCGTTGGCCCGCGGCGGATGGCCCGATGCCGGTGCGTTCGCGCAGGCTCAGCACGGCCGACACCACGTCCGGCGGGGCCACCAGCCAGCCGGTGCCCAGGGTGGACGTGAAGATCTTGCTCGTGGTGCCCAGGTGGACGACGACGTCCGGGGCGAGGCCGACCAGCAGCGGCAGCGGCGCCACGTCGTAGCGCAGTTCGCCGTCGTAGTCGTCCTCGATCACCAGCCAGCCCTCGGCCCGGGCCCGCTCGACCAGCGCGACCCGGTTCGCCGCCGCCATCCGCCCGCCCAGCGGGTACTGGTGCGACGGCGAGCAGTACACCGCCCGCACCTTCGCCGGCACGGCGCCCACGGCGAGGCCGTCCGGATCGACGAGTGCCGGGACCACCCGCACGCCGTGTGCCCGGAATGTCTGCACCGCCCGCTGGTAGCCGGGCTCCTCGACGGCCACCACGTCACCCGGTTTCAGCACGGCGACGGCGAGTTCGGCCACCGCGGCCGTGGTGCCGGTGGTGGCCAACAGGTCCTGTTCGCCAAGGCCGGCGCCGAGCACCAGCCCGCGGTGCCGCAGCAGGTGTTCTGCCACGACCGACCGGTACTCGGCCAGTCCGGCCCGCTGCGGCCGTTGCAGTGGGGGCGCGTCCGCGGCGGCCCGCCAGGCGCGGCGCCAGGCGGCCCGGTCCAGCCCGGCCACCCACGGCGCGCCGGGCACCAGGTCGATCCGATTGGGTTCGGCCGCCTTCGTGGCGCGGCGGCGTGGCGCGGGTGCCCTGGCACCCGGCGGGGCCGTGGTCACGTAGGTGCCGGAGCCGTGCCGGCCGGTGATCCAGCCTTCCGCGTGCAACTGCTCGTAGGCGGCCGCGGTCACGGTGCGGCTGACCGCGAGCCGGCCGGCCAGCGCGCGGGTGGAGGGCAGCCGGTCGCCACCGCGCAGGTGCCCGGCCGCGGCCGCGGCGCGCAGCGTGTCGGCCAGTTGCACCGCGAGCGGGGTGGCCACGTCGCGGTGCAGCTCGATGGGCAGTGCGGCGGGCAGCACACCGGAGCTGGGATCCATCAAAGTGGCCTTTCACATTCGGTGGCTGGTGGCTGTTCCAGGATGCCACCGTCGCAAACATGCTGGAAAGGTGACCATCACACGACCGCCGCTGTCGCCGACCCGGCGCAGCACACCGCAACGTTCCGCGAACCGCGCCCGCGCCGACCGGTCCGCCCTGGACGACGTGCTGGACGCCGGCCTGGTCTGCCACCTCGCGGTGACCGTCGACGGCACGCCCCGCGTGCTGCCCACCGGCTACGGCCGCGACGGCGACACGCTGTACCTGCACGGATCAACCGGCGCCGCCAGCCTGCGAGCCGGCGCGAGCGGTACGGACGTGTGCGTGTGCGTCACGTTGCTGGACGGCATCGTGTACGCCAGGTCGGTGTTCCACCACTCGGTGAACTACCGCTGCGCCGTCGTGCACGGCAAGGCCGTCCCGATCACCGACGACGACGCGAAGTTGCACGCCCTGCGGGTCCTGACCGAACACCTGGCCCCCGGTTCCTGGGACCACACCCGCACGCCGAACCGCAAGGAACTGGCCGCGACGGCCGTGCTGGCCCTCGACCTGACCGAGGCGTCGGTGAAGATCCGCGCGGGCGGGCCGGTCGACGAACCGGAGGACGTCACCGCGCACACCGGCTGGGCAGGCGTCCTGCCGCTGCGCCGAACCTGGGACACCCCCGTCGCCGCGGACGACCTGCCACCCGGCATCGATGTCCCCCCGCATATCACGAACCGCCCATGCTGATCCACCCGTGGGACGCGGCAACGGACCGCGAATGGCGCGACTGGCTCGCCGACGGTCGCCAGTTCGGCCAGTTGATCGCGGTCGACGCCGACGCCAGCCCGATCGTCGTCCCCACACCGTTCTTCTTCGACGGCAACGACAGAATCCTGCTGCACCTGGCCCGCCCCAACCCCGTCTGGCCGGCCCTGGAACACCGGGGCGTTGCGATGCTGACGGTCATCGACGACTACGCGCACGTACCCGGCACGTGGCGCGCCGATCCCGGCGAGCCCCCGTCGACCGGCGTACCCACCGAGTACTACGCCACGGTCCAGTTGACCGGCCCCGTCGACCTGATCGACGACCCGACGGCCAAAGCGGAGTTGCTACGACGGCAACTGGCCGCCTACGACATGGCGGCCGACCACGCCCCGGTCGGCGTTGACGAACCACCGTACGGCCGACAGCTCAGCGGCATCCGAGGCATAGTCCTGCACATCCGCGAGGTCAGAGCCAAATTCAAGTACGACGACCGGAAATCGGTCGAGATCCAGCGAGCGGTGGCGGCCCGCCTCGCCGACCGCGACCAGAACCACGACAACGGCGCCCGCCGCCAGCAACTACGCCGGATCGACCGACGAACCGACGACTTCCGCCTGGCGTGAGTCACTCCGCAGGGGAAAGGCCGGTTGCCGGATCGAAGCGATACGGGGTCATGCCGGCTCGTTCCGGGCGGTACACGTGGATGCTGACGGCCGGGTCGATGCCGGCGTTGCGGACCTGGTGGACGTAGCTCGGCCCGAAAACCCTGGTCTGGCCGACGATTACCGGGTGTTCGGTCTCAATGTCGGGGCGGCGGATCACTCGTTCGGTGAGGACGCCGGAGACCACGGTGAACGCGCCTGCCGACCCGGCGTGGTCGTGCAGGTCGGTGTGCTGGCCGGGAAGCCAGGACAGCAGCCAGACCTCGACCTCGCCGGTCGACTCGACCAGCGCGGAATAGCGCTCCGTCGGGGCGTAGCGCAGCAGGTGGGCCCAGCGGTGCCGGTCACGGGCGACCGACGCGGCGATGCGTGCCGGGTGCACGGCAACGGGAGCGGCGGACAGGGCAACGGTGTTGGCGGGTACGGCGAACACGGAACAGTCCTTCGGTGGGAAAGCGCGCGAATGGGAGCGGCACGATCACCGGGAAGGACACAGCGCGCTGGCGACCAGGCCGAGGTCGATGTGACCCCGCCGGTCGATCATGGCGCGCAACAACATGGCGGTGAGCCAACCACCAACCCGACCGACGGTCAAACCGTCCCAGTCACTGGACCCGATCGAGCGACGCCATGACGTCGGCGACCAGATCCACCGTGTCCTCGACGCCACAGGAGAACCGCACGAAACCGGGCGGCACCGGATCGCCCCACCTGGCCCGCCGGTCCACCGAGCTGTGCAGGCCACCGAAGCTGGTCGCCGCCGCAAGCAGTTGGGCACCGGCCAGAAACTCCTCGACGGCTTGCTGGGACGGCAGCACGAAACTGAAGACCCCACCGAACCGGCGCATCTGCCGGCTGGCCACCGGATAGGCCGGATCGGCCGGATCACCGGGCCACCGCAGGCCGTGCACCACCGGATGCTCGCGCAGTGCGGCGACCAGGGCTTGTGCGTTGGCCGCCTGGCGGGACAGGCGCAGGTCGAGGGTGCCGAGACCGCGGTGTGCCAGCCACGCCTCGAACGGGCCGATGGCCAGGCCGGCGTGCCGCCGGGCCGTCCGCAGGGCGTCGGCGATCGAGGGGTCCGCGCAGGACACGTGGCCCAGCACGACATCGCTGTGCCCGGACAGTGCCTTGGTGTCGCTGGCCACGCTCAGGTCCGCACCCAACGCCAGCGGCCGCTGGCCGATCGGGGTCGCCGTCGAGTTGTCCACCGCGACCAGCGCGCCGGCCTCGTGTGCGAGCGCCGAGATCGCCGCGATGTCGCACACGTCCATGCCGGGATTCGACGGGGATTCCAGCAACACCAGCCGGGCACCGTCGAACAGCTCCCGGGCCCACTCGCCCGCGGTCGGCACCTGCCGGACCACCCGATGGTCCAACAGTTCCCTGGTCAGGTAGTAGCCGTCGGACGGCACGACCACCGTGTCCCCGACCGTGGTCAACGTCCGCAGCACGGTGGCGATCGCGCCCATGCCGGACGGGAACAACACACAGTCGCCGCCGTCCAGCTCGCCGATCGCGGCTTCGAGCGTGCGCCAGGTCGGATTGTCCGAGGCGCCGTAGACGTCACCGGACTCGCCGAGATGGAACGGGCCCGCGAACACCGGCGGCGGCAGGAACGGTTGGCCGGCAACCGGTTCCGGCAGGCCGACCCGGCCACAGCGGGTGCCGTCGCCCCACTCCGTGCCCATCAGCGCACCCGGCAGCGGTTTGTCAAACTGCCCATCCACAGCTTTACCGGTTGTCCACAGGCCTCCGGCAAAACACCCTTTTGGGGCTTGACAAACGGTACGTTGGAAATGGGACGCCCCCCGCGGAGTGGTGGGGGCTGCCTCCGGAGTGGGGGCTGCCTCCGGAGTGGGGGCTGCCTCCGCAATGTTGGCTGCCTCCGGAGTGGGGGCTGCCTCCGCAATGTTGGCTGCCTCCGGAGTGGGAGTGGTGGGGGCAGCGTCTGGGGTGGTGGGGGCAGTTTGGCGAGCTGGTGGTGGGGGCTGCTGCCAGGTCGGCCAGAGCGATTCTGGCATGTCAAAGGGCCGGTTCGCAGCTGGGGCCGCGAGTTCCGAGTGCGACCCCTTGGCAGCGATTGGGCGGCTGTGGAAGCGCGCGGCTTTCTCGTCGCCGGCCATCGCGTTGCGCTTCTGTTGAACGGCGGGCTGGTATCGATGCGGCTTTGCCCTGGCTCGGCGGCGGCTGTATCCGGGTCGGCGTGGGATCGGCTGGTCACGCGCGCTCGGCTTTCTTCTCCCGGCCGAGCAGTTCGCCGACCATTCGGCTTGGGTCGGCGCCGTCGTGGCAGACGCGGTGCACCACGTCGGTGATCGGCATCTCAACGCCTGCCCTGGCCGCCAGGTCCCGGATGGACGAACACGACTTCACGCCCTCCGCGACCTGGCCTGCCGCTGCCGCCAGCGCGTCGGCCACCGAGCCGCCGGCACCGAGCCGGGCGCCGAAGGTCCGGTTGCGGGACAACGGCGACGAGCACGTGGCGACCAGGTCACCGAGCCCGGCGAGGCCGGCGAACGTCAGCGGGTCGGCGCCCAGCGCGGCGCCCAGCCGGGCGGTTTCGGCGAGGCCCCTGGTGATCAGGGACGCCGTGGTGTTGTTGCCGTAGCCGAGGCCCGTCGCCATGCCGCAGGCCAGCGCGATCACGTTCTTGCACGCGCCGCCCAACTCGCAGCCGATCACATCCTGGTTGGTGTAGGGCCGGAAGTACCGGTTGAAGCTCAGTTTCTGGAGCTCGACGGCACAATCCTGGTCAACGCACGCGATGACCGTGGCCGTCGGCTGTTCCTGGGCGACCTCCCGCGCCAGGTTCGGCCCGGACACCACGGCGATCCGCCCGACCGGCATGCCGGTCACCTCGCCGACGACCTCGCTCATCCGCTTGCCTGAGCCCACTTCGATGCCCTTGGCCAGGCTGACCAGCGGCGCGCCCGCCGGCAGGATGGGCAGCCACGCGGTCAGGTTGGCCCGCAGCGTGTGGCTGGGCCCGGCGAGCACGACGACCTCGGCGCCGGCCAGTGCCCGTTCCGGATCCGCGGTCGCGGTCAGGTTGTCCGGCAGCCGGATGTCGGGCAGGTACTCGGGGTTGACCCGCCGTTCGTTGATGGCCGCCGCGACCTCGGGGCGCCGCGCCCACAGCGTCACCTGGCCGCCGGCGTCCGCGAGCACCTTGGCGAACGTGGTGCCCCACGAGCCTGCGCCGAGCACCGCGATCCGGGCGCTCACTGCTTCTCCACCGCGCGCTTGGGCTTCGTCGGCGCCGGACGGAACGCCTTGGCCGGCGGGGTCTCGCCGCGGACCTGGGCCACGAGCGCGGTGACCTCGCCCATCAGCAGGTCGGTGACCTCGCGCATGTCGCGCTGGCCGACCGGCTTGCCCCGGTACGCGGACAGGTCGGCGGGCTCGCCGACGACGGTGACCACGTCGTGCCGTGGGAACGGGCGGAACTTCCGATGGTAGCCGTCCAGGATGTCCCTGGTTCCCCACCGGCCGATCGGGATCACCGGCACGTCGTTGTCCAGCGCGAGCCGGGCAACGCCGGTGCGGGCGTACATCGGCCAGCCGTCCGGGTCCTTGCTGATGGTGCCCTCCGGGTAGATCAGCACCATCTTGCCGTCGGCCAGCGCCTCGTTGGCCGCGCGCAGGCTGTCCTTGGCGTCGGCCGAGCCGCGGAAGACCGGGATCTGGCCGGACCCGTAGAGGACCTGTTTGAGCAGGAACGGCTTGAACAGCGAGTCCTTGGCCAGGAAGCGCGGCACCCGGCGCAGCTTGTGCACGAACACCGCGTCGTACATCGGGTCGAGGTGGGACACGTGGTTGAGCACCAGGATCGCGCCGCCGTGCCGGGGGATCCGATCGGTGCCCCGGTTCTCCCGCCGCGCCAGGATCCGGCACAGCGGGTAGAAGAACGCCGCCGCGAGCCAGACCCAGAAGCCACCCTTCTCCCGCGCCACGACCACTCCTTCCAGGTATTCCGTTACGTTGTCCAGCACGTATCGTGCCGTGAGTCTTCCCGCCCGGTCCGTCCAGGTCCAGCCCGCGCCACGCGGGCGGGTGGCGACATCGGGCAGTATTGGCGACGTGGCCGAACGAGTGGACCTGGTGATCACGGTCAAGGCGCTGGCGCTGGCCAAGTCCCGGCTGCTCGGCGCCGCGGACCAGGGGATCGGCGACCGAGCCGCGCACGAGGCGCTGGCGCTGGCCCTGGTCCGGGACACCGCGGCTGCCGCGTCGGCAACGCCGAACGTGCGTCGAGTGCTGGTCGTCACATCGGATCCGACGGTGGCCGGCGTGCTGGCCGCCGACGGCGTCGCGACCACCCCGGACCGGCCCGACCTCGGCCTGAACGCGGCCTTCGCCTACGGCGCCGACCTGCTGCTCGGCGCGGACCCGCTGGCCAGGGTGGGCGCGCTCCAGTCCGACCTGCCCGCCCTGCGCCCGGAGGAACTGGCTACGGCCCTGGCCGAAGCGGACGGCCGCAGGGCGTTCTGCCCGGACCGGCAGGCCACCGGCACGACGTTGCTGCTGGCCGCGGCGGGCCGTCCGCTCGACCCGCGCTTCGGCGTCGGCTCGGCGGCCGCGCACGCCGCGTCCGGCGCGGTCACGATCGGCGCCGACCTGCCGACGCTGCGCTGCGACGTGGACACCGCGGCCGACCTCACCGTGGCGGGCGCGCTCGGCCTCGGCGGCCACACGGCGGCGCTGGTCTGCGTCCCGACCACCTACTGATCATCTTGTGTTTCACTCGGCGGGGCCAGACGGCCCAGTCGTGAACACAGGCTGATCGGGGACAATGCAGGTGTGACCGAGTCAGCGAGCACCCGAGGACGACGCACCAGGACACCGGCTCCGGCGGAGACCGTCGAGGAGCCGCGCGGCATGCCGGTGGCCCCGCCCGCCGCCACCACCGAGGCGGTGATGCTGCCCGCCGACCTGCCGGACGACCGCTACTTCAACCGGGAGCTGTCCTGGCTGGACTGGAACGCCCGGGTGCTCGCGCTGGCCGAGGACCCCTCCCAGCCGCTGCTGGAGCGGGCCAAGTTCCTCGCCATCTTCGCGTCCAACCTGGACGAGTTCTACATGGTGCGGGTCGCCGGGCTGAAACGCCGTGACGAGACGGGCCTGTCGGTGCGCAGCGCGGACGGCCTGACCCCGCGGGAACAGCTGGCCTACATCGCCAAGCGCAACCAGGAACTGGTGCAGCAGCACGCCACCGTCTTCCTGGACCACCTGCGGCCGGAACTGGCCGCGCACGGCATCGAACTGGTCAGCTGGGAGGACCTGACCGACGGCGACCGGCTGCGGCTGTCCAACTACTTCTCCGACCAGGTGTTCCCGGTGCTCACCCCGCTCGCGGTCGACCCGTCGCACCCGTTCCCCTACATCTCGGGGCTGTCGCTGAACCTCGCGGTCACCGTGTACGACCCGGTCAACGGCACGCGCCACTTCGCCAGGGTGAAGGTGCCGGACAACGTGCCCCGGCTGATCCGCGTCGAAGCCGACCGCACCGGGACCACGGCCACGTTCCTGCCGTTGGAGGAACTCATCGCCAACCACCTCGGTGAGCTGTTCGACGGGATGGACGTCACCGAATGGCACGTCTTCCGGGTCACCCGCAACGCCGACTTCGAGGTCGACGAGGACCGGGACGAGGACCTGTTGCAGGCGCTGGAACGCGAGCTCGCGCAGCGCCGCTTCGGCCTGCCGGTGCGGCTGGAAGTCGGCGAGGACATGACCGACGACATGCAGGAGCTGCTGCTGCGCGAGATGGAGGTGAACTCCGCCGACGTGGTGGTGGTGCGCGGCCCGCTGGACCTGTCGTGCCTGTGGCAGCTCTACGCGGTGGACCGCAGGGACCTGAAGGACCCGCCGTTCGTGCCGGCGACGCACCCGGCGTTCGCGGAGCGGGAGACGCCCAAGAGCGTGTTCGCCACGCTGCGCGAGGGCGACGTGCTGGTGCACCACCCGTACGACTCGTTCTCCACCAGCGTGCAGCGTTTCATCGAGCAGGCCGCGGCCGATCCACTGGTGCTGGCCATCAAGCAGACCCTGTACCGCACGTCGGGCGACTCGCCGATCGTGGACGCGCTGATCGCCGCGGCCGAGGCCGGCAAGCAGGTCGTCGCGCTGGTGGAGATCAAGGCGCGGTTCGACGAGCAGGCGAACATCAAGTGGGCAAGGGCGTTGGAGAAGGCAGGCGTGCACGTGGTCTACGGCCTGATCGGGTTGAAGACGCACTGCAAGGTGTCGCTGGTGGTGCGGCAGGAGGGTTCCACCATCCGGCGCTACTGCCACATCGGCACCGGCAACTACAACCCGAAGACCGCGCGGCTGTACGAGGACATCGGCCTGCTCACCGCGGAGCCGACGATCGGCGCCGACCTGACCGACCTGTTCAACGTGCTGACCGGCTACTCGCGACAGACCAGGTACAACAACCTGCTCGTGGCACCGCAGGGCGTCCGCCGCGGCATCGTGGACCGGATCGAGCGCGAGATCGAGCACGCCGCGGCGGGACGTCCGGCCGGTATTCGCATCAAGGTGAACTCGCTGGTCGACGAGCAGGTCATCGACGCGCTCTACCGGGCGTCGCAGTCCGGCGTCGAGGTGGACATCGTGGTGCGCGGTATCTGTTCGCTGCGGCCCGGCCAGCCAGGGCTGTCCGAACGGATCCATGTCCGCTCGATCCTGGGCCGGTTCCTCGAACACTCCAGGCTGTTCCAGTTCGTCGGGTCCGGCGAGCTGTGGCTGGGCAGCGCCGACATGATGCACCGCAACCTCGATCGCCGCGTCGAAGTGCTGGTCCGGGTGAAGGAACCTAAGCTGGCCGCGCAAGTGGCGTCGATCCTGGATTCCGCGCTGGATCCGGCGACCCGCTGCTGGGTGCTGCACGCGGACGGGCAGTGGCAGCCGTGGCCCGCGGACGGTTCCCGGGTTCGTGATCACCAGGTCGAGATGATGAAACGGCACGCGAGCAAGGAATAACAGCAAGGAACAACACCGCACAGACAAGCTAGGAACAGCACAGCATGAGCGGACCGACCCTGTGACAGCGCGTTGACCGAGGCGCCCGCACCGGTCGCGGTGCGCGCGTCCGGCACAGTGTTGTGGCGGCGCGGTAACACTCCTGGGAATTCTCGAGCCGTCGAGGTCGCCGTCGTGCACCGGCCGAAACTGGCGGACTGGTCGCTACCCAAGGGTAAGTGCGAGCCTGGCGAGACTGCGGCCGCGTGCGCGGTGCGGGAAACCTGGGAGGAGACCGGCTTCCGGCCGGTGCTGGTCCGCCCGTTGGGCGAGATCGCCTACCAGGTCACCCACCCGGTCGCCGGCCGCAAGGTGGTCACCTACTTCTCCGGTCGCGCCGACGATGCGACGTTCCAGACCAATGCCGAGGTGGACGAGCTGCGCTGGCTGCGGCCGGACAGGGCGGCCGAACTGCTTACCTACCCCGGCGACCGGGAGGTGCTCGACCGGTTCACCGCGCTGCCGGCCAACACCCGGACGGTGCTGCTGGTGCGCCACGCCAAGGCGGGCCGCAAGTCGGAGTGGCAGGGTCGCGACGAGGAACGGCCGCTCAGCCCGGCGGGCCGGGTGCAGGCCGCCGCGCTGCGCGCGCTGCTGCCGCTGTTCGCACCCGCGCGGGTGCACGCGGCGGACCGCGTCCGTTGCGTGGAAACGGTGGCGGGCCTGGCAAGCGATCTCGGTGTGCCGGTGGTCGTCGAGCCCCTGCTCACCGAGGAGGCGTTCGAGCACGACCCGGTCGCGGCCATCCGCAGGCTGGACGACATCGCGCGCCGCCACGGCGTGCCGGTGGTCTGCGGCCAGGGCGGCGCGATTCCCGGCATGATCCGCATGCTTGCCGCGAGATCCGGGCTGGCCATGGGGAACGTGCCATGCAAGAAGGGCAGCGTCTGGGTGCTGTCGTTCCATCCGGCCAAGCCGCACCAACTGGTCGCCGCCGACTACATTCCCACCGCGCTGCCCCCGCCGACGCCGTCATGACGGCGCGAGTGCCGCCATCATCTCGGTGACCGCCGCCAGCGCGATGTCCGGCGGCACGTCAGGGCCGGTGATCGTGGGGTCGAAGTTCGGGTCGTAGAACAGCTCCGTGACACCCTGCTCGGCCAGCCAGGCGGTGCCACGTCGGATCCGCGGGTAGGAACCGCTCAGCGGCGAATCCGGCCCGTGTACGGGGCCGCCCAACGCGACCCGGCAGACGAACCGGAGCGAGTCGGGATCCCGGCCGGCGTCCTCGGCCGCCCGCCGGACCGTCTCGATGGCCGGGCGCAGCAGGTGCGGGGCGTGGCCGCTGGCGCTGACCCAGCCGTCGGCGAGCCGGCCGGCACGACGCAACGCGGCCTCGCTCGCGCCGCCCAACAGGATCGGCGGCCGAGGGCGCTGCACCGGTGTCGGTGTCATGAACACTTCTGGCAGTTGATAGAACTCCCCGTCGAACGGCCCGGCATGTCCGGTCCACAACTCGGTGAGCACGGCAAGGAACTCCCGCGCCCTGGCACCGCGGCGCGCTGTCGACACACCGGACGCGGCGAACTCGGCCGGCATCCAGCCAAGGCCCAGCCCCAGATCGAGGCGCCCGTGCGAGATCCGGTCCAACGTCGCGGTCTGCTTGGCCAGCAGCGCAGGCGAGACGAACGGCAGGTTCAGCACGGCCACCCCGAGCCGCACGGTGGTGGTGTGCCCGGCCAGGTAGGCCATGGTGAGCAACGGGTCGGGCACGTTGCGGTAGCCGGTGTCGTTCGGATCGGCCGGATTCAGGATGCGTTGCAACGTCCACAGCGACTGGTAGCCCAGCTGTTCGGCCAGTCGGGCCACCTGCAGCTGGTTCTCCACCGTGGCCCAAGGCCCGGCGACGGGCACCGCGAATCCAATACGCACGACTACTCCTGACAAGGGAGGACACACGATTGCGGCCCGGTGCGAGTCGCACCGGGCCGCTGTCGTTCTAACCTACCGACTCGCTTACCGCTTACTTCTTGCGAGTGGTCTTCTTCGCTGCAGGAGCCTTGGCCGTGGTGGCCTTGGGCGCCGCGGTGGTCTTCGCCGCGGTGGTCGCCCTCTTCGGTGCCGCTGCCGGCTTCTTGGCGGCGGCCTTGGGCGCCGCTGCCTTCGGTGCCGCCTTCGTGGCGGTGGTCGCCTTCGGTGCCGCGGCGGCCCTGGTCGTCCTGGTGGCGGCCGGCTTGGCGGCCGTCGAGCGGGAGGCCGCCGGACGGGCCGTGGTGGCCGCGGCCGCGCGCGTGCGCGTCGCGGTCGTGGTGCCCGCCTTGGCCGCCGCGGTCTTCGCGGCGGTCACGCGGGGAAGCTTCTTGGCCCCGCTGATGACCTCCTTGAAGTTCGTGCCGGCGCGGAACGCGGGCACGTTGGTCTTCTTGACCTTCACCGTTTCACCGGTGCGTGGGTTCCGCGCCGTACGGGCGGCCCGCGCGCGCTTCTCGAACACGCCGAAGCCGGTGATGTTGACCTTCTCGCCGCCGTTGACGGTACGAACGATCACATCGACGAGACCGTCAACCGCGGTGGACGCGGTCTTCCTGTCGCCAAGGCGTTCCGAAAGCGCCTCAATGAGCTGGGCCTTGTTCACTGTTAGTCCCTCCAGAGACCACACTGACAACTACGGCCCCCTTCGGGCCGACTGCACGCCAAGATAAGCCCATAGCAAGCCAAATGCCATGCGCCACGCCCAATTTTTCGTTGTCGGGGGGAGATTCCCCTCCACCGAGGGACGATTCCGGCGGTTTCGCCCGCACCAAACGGGCCGCCGAAGGCGGTGCGGGATTCCCTGCGCCATGCATGGAATCCCGCCCCGTCACCCGGTAGTGGCGAGTGGTACGGCCGGCTTCCAGACCGGTCGCCGCGCCTCGAAGGCATCGATGTCCGCCGCGTTTCGCAAGGTCAGGCCGATGTCGTCCACTCCTTCGAGGAGCCGCCAACGCGTGTAATCGTCGATCGAGAAGGGACAGACGAAGTCCTTGGCACGTACCGTCTTGTCGGTGAGATCGACTGTCACCTCGGTGCCCGGCTCGTTCTCCAGCAGCTTCCACAGCAACTCGATGTCGGACTGGTCACACTGGGCCGCCAGGAGGCCGCCTTTGCCCGAGTTGCCGCGGAAGATGTCGCCGAACCTGGCCGAGATCACCACCCGGAACCCGTAGTCCATCAGCGCCCAGACGGCGTGTTCGCGGGACGATCCGGTGCCGAAGTCCGGTCCGGCGACCAGCACGCTGCCGCCGGCGAACGGGGCCTGGTTCAGCACGAAGTGCTCGTCAGCGCGCCAGGCCGCGAACAGGCCGTCCTCGAAACCGGTGCGGGTGACCCGCTTCAGGTAGACCGCCGGGATGATCTGGTCGGTGTCCACGTTGGACCTGCGTAGCGGCACCCCGACGCCGGTGTGCGTGGTGAAGGCTTCCATGGTCGAGTGTCCTCTCAGTCCAGCAGGTCTTCTGGCGAGGAGAGGGTGCCGCGCACCGCCGTCGCCGCCGCGACCAGCGGCGACACCAGGTGGGTGCGGCCGCCCTTGCCCTGGCGGCCCTCGAAGTTGCGGTTCGACGTGGACGCGCTGCGCTCGCCGGGCGCGAGCTGGTCAGGGTTCATGCCAAGGCACATGGAGCAGCCCGCGGAGCGCCATTCCGCGCCCGCGGCGGTGAACACCGCGTCCAGCCCCTCGGTCTCGGCCTGCGCCTTGACCCGCATGGATCCCGGCACCACCAGCATCCGCACACCGTTGGCCACGTGGTGGCCGCGCAACACGTCGGCGGCGGCCCGCAGGTCCTCGATCCGCCCGTTGGTACACGAGCCGAGGAAGACCGTGTCCACCGAGATCTCGCGCAGCGGCACGCCGGGCTTCAGGTCCATGTACGCCAGCGCCTTCTCGGCGGCGACCCGGTCGTTCTCGTTGGCGATCCGCTCCGGGTCCGGCACGGTCGCCGACAGCGGCAGGCCCTGCCCGGGATTGGTGCCCCAGGTGACGAACGGCGTCAGGCTGTCCGCGTCGAGTTCGACCTCGTGGTCGAACCGCGCGTCGTCGTCGGTGCGCAGGTCCCGCCATGCGGCGACGGCGTCGTCCCAGGCCGTTCCGGTCGGCGCGTACGGCCTGCCCTTCAGGTATTCGAAGGTGACGTCGTCCGGCGCGATCATGCCGGCCCGCGCGCCCGCCTCGATCGTCATGTTGCACACCGTCATCCGGGCTTCCATGGACAGCGCTCGAATCGCGTCGCCCCGGTACTCGATGACATAACCCTGGCCGCCGCCGGTACCAATTTTCGCGATCAGCGCCAGAATGATGTCCTTCGCGGTGACACCGGGCCGCAGCTTGCCGGTCACGTTGACCGCCAAGGTCTTGAACGGCCGCAGCGACAGCGTCTGCGTGGCCAGCACGTGCTCGACCTCGCTGGTGCCGATGCCGAAGGCCATCGCCCCCAACGCTCCGTGCGTCGAGGTGTGGCTGTCGCCGCACACGATCGTCATGCCGGGTTGTGTGAGTCCCAGCTGTGGACCGATGACGTGCACGATGCCCTGTTCGGTGTCGCCCATCGGAAAGAGCCGGACGCCGAACTCGGCACAGTTGCGCCGCAGCGTTTCCACCTGTGTGCGCGACACCGGATCGGCGATCGGCAGGTCGATGCCCGTGGTCGGCACGTTGTGGTCCTCGGTGGCCACAGTCAGGTCGGGACGGCGAACCGGCCGGCCGGCCTGCCGGAGGCCGTCGAAGGCCTGCGGGCTGGTCACTTCGTGGACGAGATGCAGGTCGATGTAGAGCAGGTCCGGCTCGGCCGTGCCGCCGGACCGTACGACGTGTTCGTTCCACACCTTCTCGGCAAGCGTGTGGCCCATCAGTTCACCCCAACGAGGTTTCCGGTCGAGATCACGACCTTGGCCCGATCTCGACATCTGGACTTCCCAGATCTCGGGAAGCTAGTATCGATACGTGGGACAGCATAGCGGGATCGGGGTCCTGGACAAGGCCGTGGCCGTGTTGCAGGCAATCGCGAAGGAGCCGTGCGGGCTCGCCGAACTGTGCAACCGAACGGGTTTGCCCAGGGCGACCGCACACCGACTGGCTGTCGGACTGGAGGTGCACCGCCTGCTGCGGCGCGGCTCCGACGGCCGCTGGCGCCCCGGCGCCGCCCTTGCCGAGTTGGCAGGCGGCGCAACAGATCCCCTGCTCGACGCGGCCAGCGCGGTACTGCCGCGGCTGCGCGACATCACCGGCGAAAGCGTGCAGCTCTACCGGCGCGACGGCATGCAGCGCGTCTGCATCCTGGCCGCGGAGCCACCGAGCGGCCTGCGCGACACTGTTCCGGTCGGCAGCCGCCTCCCCATGACAGCCGGCTCCGGCGCCAAGGTCCTGGCGGCCTGGTCCGATCAGGCGACCCAGCGTGCCGTCCTGAGCGACGCCGTTTTCGGCGAGCGCACGCTGTTGGAGGTTCGGCGGCGGGGGTGGGCTCAGAGCGTTGCTGAGCGCGAACCTGGCGTGGCCAGTGTGTCCGCTCCGGTTCGGGACGGGTCCGGTCAGGTGGTGGCTGCGGTGTCGGTTTCTGGGCCGGTGGATCGGATGGGGCGGCGGCCGGGGGTTCGCTGGGCTGCTGACCTACTGGCGGCCGCCGAGGCTCTCCAGTCCCGCCTGTAGCTCCTCGCGCGGCTCCCGTTCTGCCACTCCGCTCCGCCGCTTCGTCACCACTCCGCGTCTGTCACTCCCGCTGCTGTCGCTGCCCGTCCGCCACTCCGCGTCCGCCGCTTCGTTGCCACTTTGCGTCTGCCGCTCGCGTTGGTGCGGCTGGCGTTTCTGTCCCGTTGGTGGCAGGCCGCGGGTCTTTTGCTGGGCTGTTTGGCTGGTCCTGGATCGGGGCGATCTGCATCGCCCCGATCCCCCCAGTGTGGCTACGGTTGGTGGTGTCGCGTCAAGGGCGCTCCTTCGTCGCGTCGCTTCGCGATGGCTGCGCCACCCTTGACCCGACACCACCAACCGTGCAAGAAGCTGGGGATCAGGGTGAGGCAGAAGGACTGGACAAGCCAGGAGTGCCGGAAGCCGTGGCCTGTCCCCACCGGCATCGTGGCGCCCCGGTCGTGTGCCCACTCCCGTTCGCCCGGCGGCTCACGCCTTGTCGAGCAGAGTTCAGAGCGCGCGGGACTCCAGCGCCTACTCGCGTTCGTCCGGCGGGTCACGTCTCGCTCGGCTGGTGTTCAGGGCGTGCCTGAGTTCGGCTTCTGGTCACCTTCGTCCGGCGGCTCGCGTCTCGCTCGGAGGTGTTCAGGACGCGCCTAGGGTAAGCGTCTGGTCGCCATCGTCCGGCGACTCGCGGCTTGTTGGGGGCGGGCTTCAGGGTCAGGCCAAGGCCTGGGGTGTTTGCCTCGTTCGCACCACAAATCGCGCCCACAAAGCCACGGCCTTCGGGGGGTCCGGGGGGCGAAGCCCCGCCGGCCGGGGGCCTGGGGCTTGGCCCCCAGAGAGATGACGAAGCAGCAACAGCTCGCGCTCTCCGCGAGCACAGCTCGCCGCTGCGTAGTGGTAGCCCCGACGGGATTTGAACCCGCGCTACCGCCTTGAGAGGGCGGCGTCCTAGGCCGCTAGACGACGGGGCCAGGAACTTAATGTAGTGCTTATGCTGTTGTTCTTGGCTGGGGTACCAGGACTCGAACCTAGACTAACTGAACCAGAATCAGTCGTGCTGCCAATTACACCATACCCCAACAGGATCTTGGGGCCGTGGTTGGCCTACCCCTGGCCTGTAGTCCTCCTGTCGATGGCGAATAGTAGACCAGTGCGGTCGCCTGATGGAAATCGGGTCAGTGCAGGACCAGGTCCAGGTCGCAGACCAGCAGCTCAGGCAGTAGGTCAAGGCCGGTGATCATGGAGACGCCGCCGGGGAGGGTGCCGTCCGCCGGGCCGTTGCGGTTGAGCCAGACGCCTGCCAGGCCCGCGTCTCTGGCGGCGATGGCGTCCAGGTCGAGGCGGTCGCCTATGTGCGCCACCTGGGCGGGTAGGAATCCCAGGCGGGCGCAGGCGGTGTGGAAAATCACGGGATCGGGTTTGGCTGCGCCTAGTTCGCCTGCGATGACTACTTCGGAGATGAAGCCGGCCACGCCCAGGTTGGCCAGTTTCGTGCGTTGGTAGCGGCCGGACGCGTTGGTGACGACGGCGATCTTCACGCCTACCGCGTCGAGCCATTCCAGGCACGGCACCACGTCGTCGAACAGTGTCCACCCTGCCGCGCATGGCCCGGACCCTGATGTCCTCGCGCCGCTGCGCCTCCTGGTCGTCAAGAACTCACCCAGGTAGGCGAAGAACTCCTTGGTGCGCTGCCACCGCATGGTGTCCGAGTCGACCTCGCCATCCACGACCCTGGCGACGTTCTCGTCCGTGACCTGTTGCCACAGTGGCCACGGGTTGTCGTGGCCTAGCAGCAGACGCAGGGCGAATCGGGAGGACGAGCTGTGGTCGACCATGGTGTCGTCCACGTCCAGACAGACCGCACGGACACCGAAAGGGACTACCTCCTCCGATGTCCGCGAACCGGGTCTGGGCACCGAGCGGGCGGAGGCTGACGTCACCGGAGGAGGCTAGCCTTGCGTCAGTTGGCTGCGATTCGTCCAACGCGGTGAAATCTGGTGAGGCTGGCTCGGTCCAGTCGATTCCCTAGACAACCTTTTCGCGGCGGGCGCGGCGCAACCGTGACAGGGTCCTGTCACGGCCGAGTACCTCCATCGACTCGTACAGCGGCGGTGCCACCGTTCGGCCGGTCACCGCGACCCGTACGGGTGCGAACGCCTTGCGTGGCTTGAGGCCCAGGCCGTCGACCAGGGATTCCTTCAGTGCCTGTTCGATTCCCGCCGTCGTCCATTCGGGTAGCGCGTCGAGCACCGCGATGGCGGACTCCAGTACCGGGACGGCGTCCGATCCGAGCGTCTTGGCCGCTGATTCCGGTTCCGGGTGCGAACGAATCCTCGTCGGTGTACAGGAATGCGAGCATGCCGGCGGCCTCGGAGAGGAGCGAGATCCGTGGCTGGATCAGCGGTGCCATCGTGGACAGAACATGAATATCAGTGTCGGAAGGCGACTCGGGCAACACACCAGCCTGCACCAGGTAGGGGATGACCCGCGTTACGAACTCGTCAACGGGCAGTGAACGCAGGTGCGCCGCGTTGATGGCCACTGCCTTCTTCAGGTCGAAGCGCGCCATGTTGGCGTTGACCTTGGTGATGTCGAACGCGTCGACCATCTCCGCGACGCTGAACACGTCCCGGTCCTCGGCGATGGACCAGCCCAGCAGCGCGAGGTAGTTGAGCAGGCCCTCGGGTAGGAAGCCACGCTCCCGGTAGAGGAACAAATTGGACTCGGGGTCCCGCTTGGACAGTTTCTTGTTGCCCTCGCCGCGCACCAGCGGCAGGTGCCCGAACGACGGCGTGAAGTCCGTGACGCCGATCCGCCGCAGCGCTGCGTACAGCGCGATCTGGCGGGGCGTCGACGGGAGCAGGTCCTCGCCGCGCAGCACGTGGGTGACGCGCATCAGCGCGTCGTCCACCGGGTTGGTGAGCGTGTACAGCGGATCGCCGTTGGCCCGCACCAGGACCGGGTCCGGGACGCTGCCCGCCTTGAACGTGATGTCGCCGCGCACCAGGTCGGTGAACGTGATGTCCTCGCCGGGCATGCGCAGCCGCAGGGTCGGTCCGCGGCCCTCGGCGCGGAACGCCGCGCGCTGCTGTTCGGTGAGGTCGCGGTCGTGGTTGTCGTAGCCGAGCTTCGGGTCGCGGCCGGCGGCGCGGTGCCGGGCGTCGACCTCCTCGTTGGTGGAGAACGACTCGTACAGCTCGCCGGCCGCGAGCAGCCGCGCGGCGACGTCGGCGTAGACGTCGGACCGTTCGCTCTGCCGGTACGGGCCGTACGGTCCGCCGACCTCCGGGCCCTCGTCCCAGTCCAGGCCCAGCCACCGCAGCGCGTCCAGCAGCGCGAGGTAGCTGTCCTCGGAGTCCCGCGAGGCGTCCGTGTCCTCGATGCGGAACACGAGCTTGCCCTTGTTGTGCCGGGCGAACGCCCAGTTGAACAGGGCGGTCCGGATCAGGCCCACGTGCGGGATGCCGGTGGGCGACGGGGAGAACCGGGCGCGAACGGAGTCGACGCCGGGCGGCAGCGAAGTCGTACTCATAACCCGTTCAGCGTATCCGCCCGCCTTGGGCTTGACACACCGGATCGCCAGCGGGATGCTCGTGTTATTCAACCAACGTTGAATTAGGGAGCGACGAGATGACCACCGACGCACCACCTGTGCAGTCGTCGGCGGCGGACCGGCCGGCATGGTGCTCGGCCTGTTACTGGCCAGGGCAGGCGTCGACGTGACAGTGCTGGAGAAGCACGGCGACTTCCTGCGCGACTTCCGTGGCGACACCGTGCATCCGACGACCCTGCAGCTGCTGGACGACCTCGGCCTCGCCGACCGCTTCAACCAGTTGCCCTACAGCAAGGTGTCGCAGGTCGAGTTCCCGACGCCGGACGGCCCGCTCGTCGCCGCCGACCTGAGCAAGCTGCACACGCGGTACAACTACGTCGCGATGGTGCCGCAGTGGGACCTGCTGGACATGCTGGCCGAGGCCGGCAAGGCCGAGCCAACGTTCCACCTGCTGATGAACACCGAAGCCACGGACACGATCACCGAGAACGGCAGGGTCGTGGGCATCCGCTACCGCACCCCGGACGGCGAAACCGGCGAACTGCGCGCGGACCTCACGGTCGCGGCGGACGGCCGCTGGTCGACCATCCGCAAGGCCGCCGGCCTGCGGCCGCACGAGTTCCCGGTGCCGATCGACACGTGGTGGTTCCGGTTGCCGCGCCACGACGGCGACAGCGGCCTCGGCCTGACCGTCCAGGTGCACGGCGAGGACATCGGCATCACCATCAACCGGACCACCTACTACCAGATCGCGTACATCGCGAAGAAGGGCATCGACCCCGACTGCGTGCCCAGGGACTGGAGGCCTTCCGGACCCGGATCGGGAACCTGCTGCCGGCACTGGCCGACCGCGTGGGCGAGATCGAGAGCATGGACGACGTCAAGCACCTCGACGTCCGCCTGAACCGGTTGCCCCACTGGTACACCAACGGACTGCTGTGCATCGGCGACGCGGCACACGCCATGTCACCGGCCGGCGGCGTCGGCATCAACCTGGCCGTCCAGGACGCGGTGGCGACGGCAACCCTGCTGGCCCAACCACTGCTGGCGGGCAAGGTGACAACGGCGGACCTGGCGAAGGTGCAGCGCCGCCGCTGGCTGCCGACGGTCGTCGTCCAACGGGTGCAACGCCTGCTGCACGGCGCGATGTTCGAGCCGGTCCTCAACGGCACGCCCTGCGATGCCGCCGGCACTGGTCACGGCACTGCGCCGCGTACCGGCGCTGCGCCGCATCCCGTCCTACCTCATCGGTGTGGGCATCCGCCCGGAACGTGCACCCCGGTTCGCCCGGCGCGCACCGGTCCCGGTCAGCGACTGACGACCGGATTGGCCAGCGTGCCGATCCCGTCGATCGTCACGGCAACGGTCTGCCCGTCCCGCATCGGGCCGACACCGGCGGGGGTGCCGGTGAGGATGACGTCACCGGGCAGCAGCGTCATCACAGCGGTGATCCACTCCACCAGCTTGCCGATGGGGTGGATCAGCAGGGACTGCGGGAGTCCTGTTTGACCTCCCCGTCCAACTCGGTCCGCAGCCGAACGTCGGACGGGTCGATCGCGGTCTCGATCCACGGCCCCAGCGGGCAGAACGTGTCGTAGCCCTTGCCCCGCGTCCACTGCCCGTCCGCCTGCTGCTGGTCCCGGGCGGTGACGTCGTTGGCAACGGTGTACCCGAGCAGCACGCTGTTGGCCCGCTCGGCCGGCACGTCCTTGCAGGGAGTCCCGATCACCAGCGCCAGCTCACCCTCGAAGTCCACCCGCTGCGAACTGGCCGGCAACCGGATGGCGGCGTTCGGCCCGATGACCGACGTGGACGGCTTGAGGAAGATGATCGGGTTGGCCGGCACCTCGTTGCCCAGCTCGGCGGCGTGATCGGCGTAGTTCCGCCCGATACAGACCACCTTGGACGGCAGGATCGGCGCCAGCAGCCGAACGTCGGACAACGGCGCGACCGGCGCCCGGTGTAAGCGGGGGCTGCCCGAACGGATGTTCCCCGCGATCTCCACGGCGGACAGGTTCGTTCGGGATCACTCCCGTCACCGTCGATGGAGACGAAGGCCACGCCGTCCGGATGAGCTATTCGAGCGATGCGCACCCGATCATCTTAG